>JAHXHS010000048.1 GCA_025656455.1 Candidatus Thiodiazotropha sp. (ex Epidulcina cf. delphinae)
CGAGTACAACCGAGGAGCCCCGTGAGGGAAAACTTCATGCGGGGATCTGTGCAGGGGGCGCCGGGCAACCGGTGTCCCTACTGTGACTGTGGCTAAGCAAAAATAATTGCAAATGATTTGGAAGATATACTTTTTTGTTTTGTTGTTGCTTTATGCAATATATGTAGCTGCTGCAATCTTGTACCCGGAAGTAATGCGGTTAGAGATAGTAGATTACATTGATTTAGGTTTTGCTATGTTGGCTTTATTGGGAGTGTTCGGATACGCTTTTAAAAAAGCTGTATTAAACCAAAGTGTGTGGAAGGTCTACCTGCTGTTTATAATTCTTTGGGACATAAGCTTTACAGTGCTTCGGGATGAATGGATTGGGGGTGAAGATCTTATGTATGAAATTTTGTCCTTAGTCATTATGGCACTTATTCTTATACCGCAGTACGTTGCAATATTTCGTTACGGGTTTCGTTCGAAGCAGCTGTGGGCACCATATAACGTTATTCGTTGGAATTAATATAAAAGGAGCCTAGATGGCGCGCTATAAGGATTACGATAAACACCAACAAAAGCTCATTCCAGTCTCCTTCGCAGATCAAATTCACAAAGGTGCATTTGAGCACACGCTGGACTATATGTTTGATAATCGTCATCGACGACACCCGGTCATAACACCCAATGAATTGGCTGACTAAAGCGTGCATGTAGAAACACCGCGGCATTCTCAACGGGCTTTGATGAAGGCGGATATTCGTTTGAATATGAAAATGATGCGGAGAGGTTGAGGTTTTTTGGCTAAATGGCGAAACTGCACGCGCAGTCGGCCCTCAGCCTGAGCCGATTACCCTGTATTGACCGTAGCTGGATGCGTAACCGCTACATCAACAATCGCTGACAAGCCGTGGTAGGGTGCGGCCCTGCCGCACCATTGAGGTGGGTATCTGCAGGCAGGGGTTTCTGTCTCATTTGCTCCACCCCATTCTCTTCAATTTATTCAAATATCGGCTCCTCCCCAATTCGAGTGGGTGAAAAAAGTCGTAGGTCAGGTTGACGCGGAGCGGCTAGCTGACTCAATGGGGGGGGGTGTCACGTAGCTGCGCAACGTGACCTACGGGTTTCTAAACAGTTTCTAAACAGACATCCACGCAAAATTACCTGGGATTTGAATGGGTGATGAGAGGGACGCTGCT
The DNA here is from genome assembly GCA_025656455.1 of Candidatus Thiodiazotropha sp. (ex Epidulcina cf. delphinae). Classification (GTDB taxonomy): domain Bacteria; phylum Pseudomonadota; class Gammaproteobacteria; order Chromatiales; family Chromatiaceae; genus Thiodiazotropha. Next base: position 1,182 of record JAHXHS010000048.1, read on the forward strand.
AACCCCGTCAATCACCGCCTTTGGCGGCGTGACACGAAGCGACTGCGGCGCGCCGGCGTACAGCCGGGTGGCCGGTCCGGGCGGGAAGCGTGAAACGGATGCCTCGCTGAGACCTTATGACGAAAAGAGACTCTCGCAAAGATCACAAAGCCCGCAAAGGATTCCCAGACAATGTCTTCTTGGCGCACTTAGCGAGCTTGGCGAGAGAAATAGCGCCTGCCTGGTCAGTGATTGAAAACCATCAAGGCATCGGGCAGGACGGGAAATTCGCATTCGCGTTAATTTGCGTTTATTCGCGGACAATCAATCCTGAGTCGGCGAACTGAATTGTCGCGATTGGTAGGATCTACCCACCCGATCAGGGGAGGAGCCCAAATATCAAGCCCGTCGTTATTACTCTATTTGGATTTCATCCGTACCCATGGTGACGCTAAATTCCAAGCGACGAATGGATTTTTCAAATTCATCACGAATAGAACCGTCAGGCATACGAATCATTTTTTCATGGAGCAGGGGAACCAAGGTTCGATCACCGTTAGCAACAATCGTATTCAACGCCGTCAAAGTAACTTCTTTTACAGGATCATCCAAGGCTTCAATCAATACCTTTGTCGCAACAAAACTATGTTTGTTGGCTAATTTCACAATAGCTGCCGCCTTAATGGTGGCATTGTCCTCTGTTTCTATAATTTCCTTTATCAATTCCAAGTCGTCACCTTGAGCGGAAAGCGACTGAATCGTATTTAATTTATCTTCGAATCCTGCCGCATGAAACTGATCTCTAGCAATGTCATGTTCGTAAAGGTACATCTGGCTTGCTTCTATTGGGACATCGATTTCGAAATTGTCTGACACGACCGGAGACGGCTGATTTAACAGCAGACCCCCCTCTTCACTGACAGACGTATTTTCAGCATCGGTGTCAATATTCATATTATTCTGCGGATATTCATCCGAACCAGAAATCGCTATCTCCTGGCGAATCGTCTTATTGAATGACAAAGAAGTCACTTCACAGTCTCCACGCGCCTGACCACTTAATCGTTCTAAGCATTTACTGTCTGGCACTGATTCTTCCTCAGCGGAATAAAACCAAGCCAAGTTATTGATTAGCACTGCAAGCACAATAACAAACAAACCCCAGATTGGTATTTTCATGGCTGCACATCAAACTGATGTTTCATCGATGTAGCTAAAAACGGGCTGGGAAAAATATTCTCAGCCCGATCAATCTATTGTCTTCTCATCCAGGCACTGAAGCGGTAGTCTTCACGCGATGGCGATACGAAATCAGTATCGACGATCAGGCGTAACCAGTTGTCACCGCCAGACCAAATTTGTCCCCAGACGGTCCTTTTGGCAAAGCCATGATCATATCCAAAGCGTAGCCAATCTGCCGAGGTGTAGACGCCATCAACTTTACCCCAGTAACAGTCAGTGGGGTGGCATTTGCCCCATAGCTCGGCTGTGTATACCAATTTAACCGCATAAATAATTCTGCAGATGCCGCCGCTACAAATAACTTGTTGATCATCCCGGCACTCCTCTCCAAATACCGCTTTGGTAATGCCTCGGGTGTTTACATCAGGATTTACCCAGGTACCGACCTCCTTTACCTGCCCCACCGCACACATACCAGCATTGGCCCCGGTGCTTGCAAACAATAGAAAGGCCATTAACGGTAAAACCAATACTGATGATAAATACCACTTGCCATATATAATTTTGCATCCAAGTTTCATCACATATTCTCCCAAAAAAATTAGCAGAATGTGCATTCATCTAGAACAAGTGAAGATCTATCGATTTCATGATCGCCATCCCTATCTAAATGGAGCACACTTGGGTAACGGTCCCTGTATTTCTGACGACACGGTGCTGTACTTCAGGGTAGTCAGTCCTGCAGCCGTTAATCCCATGCTCACTGTAACAAGACTTATCTAGGGAATACTGCGTAATAATATGGTCTATTGATGTGAAATATTACCTTTCAGGCTCTTCCCTAAATCTGGTGGGTAGGTTAATGTAATCGTCTCACTATGTTTTTTTTAGCATGCAATTCTACCAGGCAGTAATAAAACATCGCTTTCGATACAAATAAAATCCCCAATAAAAGGATTCAGATGCAATTATGGGTTTCCGATGGCCAAGTCAACTATGAATTCCAGCACTTGCTAGCGAAATTAGAAAAATGAGATCCAGATCAATACCATGCGCTAAAAGGCGTATCAGCGATAAAGACACACCCGTTATTCAAGCAATACCAGGGAAATGTGGAAGCATGGGAAGTCATCCAATGAGCGACGGCCATACAGGGCCGGACAGACAGGACAGGGGCTCCCTAAAATATGGCCTATACCTAATGCAGGAAGTTAAACATCTTATTGCGATAGCGCTTAACCAGATCACCCTGACCGCCCAGTAACTCAAATATCCGCAGCATCTCTTTCTGGGCAGTATTGTCACCGTAACTGCGGTCCTTCTGCAGCAGTGTCAGGAGTAACGCCAGCGCTCCTTCATAATCGTTCTCCATGACCTTATGGGACGACAACAGATGCAGGGCCTCGCTGTCGGCCGGATTGTCCTGGAGCCGTTTTTCGAGTTCATCAGCCGGAGGGCTGTCGGTGGTTGCGCGATCAAACTCGATCCTTGCCAGCATAGAGGCCACATCGGGCTTGTTCTTCTCCTCATCGGGCAGGGCCTTGAGCAGCTTCTCGGCCTCATCCAGCTTGCCGAGGGTAGCCATATAGCGGGCGTAGGAGAGTCTGACCCGCGGGTTCTCGGGATCCGTGTCACTGGCCTGCTTGAGCAGGGCGCCGGCGTCCTCGGTATCCCCCTGTAGCAGTAGAGCATCGGCCTTCGCCAACAAGGCGTCCGACTCGCGGGGAATATGCTTATCCAGAAACCGGCGGATCTCCGGTTCCGGCAGCACCCCCATGAACTCATCCACCACTTGACCCTGATGGAACAGCTTAACGCTGGGGATGCTGCGGATCTGAAAATGGGTGGCCAGTTGTTGCTGCTGTTCGGTGTTGACCTTCGCCAGCAGGAATTTGCCCTGGTAATCATCGGCCAGTTTCGCCAACAGCGGCATCAGGGTTTTGCAAGGGTTGCACCACTCGGCCCAGAAGTCGACCAGGACCGGGACGTGGATGGAGTTTTCCAGGACCAGCTGCTGAAAGTTTTCTGCCGTAACCTCAAAGACAAAGGAAGAGTCCGCCATTGTGTCAATGCTCCTGTGCGTCAACCGATACGTGCGCCATTATACTGAATTCATGCCGAAATGAAGGACTTGAAATAGCTGCCCCCACACCCCATTTGATGGCAGATGGATTAAGTTGGAAACAGTAATATGAGTGAAGCCTTACATATCGTCTGTCCCCAGTGCGACGGCATCAACCGGGTCCCCGCCAACCGACTGCGGGATGGGGCGAAATGCGGTAAGTGTCGCCAGCCCCTCTTTTCCGGCCACCCCCTGGCGCTGGATGAAGGGCGGTTCCTGCGTCATGCGCAAAACAGCGACATCCCCCTGCTGATCGATTTTTGGGCTCCCTGGTGCGGGCCCTGCCGCATGATGGCTCCGGCCTTCGAGCAGGCGGCCGTTCAGTTGGAGCCGGCAGTCCGTCTGGTCAAGGTCAATACCGAGGAGGCCCAGCAACTGGGCGCCCGCTACGCTATTCGCAGTATCCCGACGCTGATGCTGATGCGTGGGGGCAAAGAGGTCGGCCGCCAGGCAGGGGCCATGGATCAGGGGGGGATTGTGCAGTGGACCCGGCAGCAACTGTCCGTTTAGCTGCCGTACAATGAATTTCATAGCCATATGATTTTTTGCGGCTGATTTACCGACTCGGCGTTTAGGGCCTGTTAACACTAATTTGATAGCCACTGCCAAGGCCCTGTTTTCGCCCAGCGGCGTTATCAGTCGCTTATGTAGACCCAGCTACACGGCGCTCCTTCTGCCTTGCTGGACAAAAACAGGGTCTTGGCAGTGGCTATCAAATTAGTGTTAACAGGCCCTAGGCTGTCGTTCAACAATGACAGCCTGTAGATAAAGCCTCGATAAGTCAGTTTCCTAATAGACAGCTTCCTTCCTCATCAGTACAATACCCCTTCAATTATTCTGGGTGGTCCCAACGATCGACGCCCGGAGCCAACTAATTTCGCATTCTCTGGGGCAGGCACCTTGTGGCCTGCCCCTTTTTGCACGCCTGTAGCGGAGAGATTCTTGAGAAAACCAGCAGTTCTGGTCCTGGAGGATGGCAGCCAATTCAGGGGTGAAGCCATCGGCACCGAGGGGGAGACCGTCGGCGAGGTGGTCTTCAATACAGCCATGTCGGGCTATCAGGAGATCCTGACCGATCCCTCCTATCGTCAGCAGATCGTCACCCTGACCTATCCTCATATCGGTAACACCGGCATCAACCGGGAGGATGAGGAGTCTGCGCAGATCCACGCCGCCGGCCTGGTGATACGGGACCTCCCACAGATCACCAGCAACTGGCGCTCCGAGGAGTCGCTGGAGCACTATCTGCAGCGAAACGGCATTGTCGCCATCGCCGGTATCGATACCCGCAAACTGACCCGCATTCTGCGGGAGAAGGGCGCCCAGAACGGCTGCATCGTTGCCGGTGACGCCGTCGATGAGGCGGCCGCCCTGGAGAAGGCTAAGGTGTTTCCCGGGCTGAAGGGCATGGATCTGGCGAAAGAGGTGACCACGCCTACGAGCTATCCCTGGGTCCAGGGCACCTGGTCGTTGGAGGAGGGACTGCCGGAAGCGGAAAAGCACTCGGACGAGGCGTTGCCCTACCATGTGGTGGCCTACGACTACGGGGTCAAGCGTAATATCCTGCGGATGCTGACAGACCGGGGTTGCCGTCTCACCGTGGTGCCGGCGCAGATGCCTGCCGACGACGTCCTGGCGATGCAGCCGGATGGGGTGTTTCTTTCCAACGGGCCGGGCGATCCCGAGCCTTGTGACTATGCCATTGAATCGATCGGCAAGATTGTCGACACCGGGCTGCCGGTCTTTGGTATCTGTTTGGGTCACCAGTTGCTTGCGTTGGCATCCGGCGCGAAAACGGTGAAGATGAAATTCGGCCATCACGGCGCCAACCATCCGGTGCAGGATCTGCAAAACGGCACGGTGATGATCAGCAGCCAGAACCACGGTTTCGCGGTCGATGAGGAGAGCCTGCCCGACCATCTGACCGCCACCCACCGTTCACTGTTCGACGGCACCCTGCAGGGCATCCACCGCAGTGACAAACCGGCTTTCAGCTTCCAGGGCCATCCCGAAGCCAGCCCGGGCCCTCACGACGTGGCGCCGGTCTTTGATCATTTCATTGAACTGATAAAAGTCCGCAAATGAACGCAAATGAACGCAAATGGATTTGCTATGGACAGGCAGGGAGAGGCTGTTTCAAAGAGAGTCATTGGTTGTGGCTTTGAAGTCAGTAATGAGTTGGGAGTCGGTTTTTTTGAGGCGGTTTATGAGAATGCACTCTGTCTGGAGCTTAAGCATCAGGGGTTGGCTTTTGAAAGGCAGAAGCGTTTAAAGGTCAGATACAAGGGGCAAGTTGTTGGTCACTATGTGGCGGATATCGTTGTGGAGAACAGGTTGCTGGTGGAACTCAAGGCATTGTCGGCATTGACGAAAGAGCATGATGCTCAGGTGATGAATTATCTTCGTGCAACAGGATTGAGCGTTGGCTTGCCGCTGAACTTTGGTGCGCCGCGACTCGGTGTGCGCAGACTCGTGTGGCAGCACGATGACGCTTCCATAATCTAATTTTTTTATTTGCGTTCATTCGCGTTCATTTGCGGACTGATGTATTAAATGCCAAAACGTACAGACATACATAGCATTATGATCATAGGCGCCGGTCCGATCGTTATCGGTCAGGCGTGTGAATTCGACTACTCCGGTGCGCAGGCCTGTAAGGCGCTGCGGGAAGAGGGTTACCGGGTGGTGCTGGTGAACTCCAATCCGGCGACCATCATGACCGATCCGGACATGGCGGATGCGATCTATATCGAACCGATCACCTGGCGCACCCTGGAACGCATTATCGAAAAGGAGCGCCCGGATGTGCTGCTGCCGACCATGGGGGGGCAGACAGCGCTCAACTCCGCCCTCGATCTGGTGCGCGAAGGGGTCCTGGAGGAATATGGCATCGAGATGATCGGCGCCTCCCGCGAGGCCATCGACAAGGCCGAGGATCGGGACCTGTTTCGCCAGGCGATGCGTAAGATCGGCCTCGACATGCCCCGTTCCGCCATCGCCCACAGCATGGAGGAGGCACAGCAGGTGCAGGCCCAGATCGGCTTCCCCACCATCATCCGTCCCTCCTTCACCATGGGCGGCAGCGGCGGCGGCATCGCCTACAACCCGGAAGAGTTCGTCGAGATCTGCGAGCGCGGCCTCGATCTGTCGCCGACCAGCGAACTGCTGATCGAGGAGTCGATCCTCGGCTGGAAAGAGTATGAGATGGAAGTGGTGCGGGATCGCAACGACAACTGCATCATCATCTGCTCCATTGAGAACTTCGATCCGATGGGCGTGCATACCGGTGACTCCATCACCGTGGCGCCGGCGCAGACCCTGACCGACAAGGAGTACCAGATCATGCGCAACGCCTCGCTGGCGGTATTGCGCGAGATCGGCGTGGAGACCGGTGGCTCGAACGTACAGTTCGCCATCAATCCGGAGAACGGCCGGATGATCATCATCGAGATGAATCCCCGGGTCTCCCGCTCCTCCGCCCTCGCCTCCAAGGCGACCGGATTCCCGATTGCGAAAGTGGCGGCGAAACTGGCGGTCGGTTATACCCTGGACGAACTGCAGAACGAAATCACCGGCGGCGCCACCCCGGCATCGTTCGAGCCCAGTATCGACTATGTGGTCACCAAGGTGCCCCGTTTCGCCTTCGAGAAGTTCCCCCAGGCGGATGACCGCCTGACCACCCAGATGAAATCGGTGGGCGAGGTGATGGCGATCGGCCGCACCTTTCAGGAGTCGCTGCAAAAGGCATTGCGCGGCCTGGAGACAGGTAAATACGGTCTCAATGAGATCCTGGATCTCAGCGAGAAGGATGTGCGCGACACCCTGGTCAGGGAGATCCGTCTGCCCGGCCCGGAGCGGCTCTGGTATGTGGCGGAGTGTTTCCGCTTCGGCATGAGTCTGGAAGAGATTTTCGAGATCTGCGCCATCGATCCCTGGTTCCTGGTGCAGATCGAGGAGCTGGTCAATATCGAGCGCGAGATCTCCGGTCAGGGACTGGACGCGCTGGACGGGGAACGGCTGCGCTTCCTCAAGCGCAAGGGTTTTGCCGACAGACGCCTCGCCGAGTTGGTGGATGCCAGTGAAGCGGAGATCCGTCAGCGCCGTCACGATGCCGGTATCCGTCCGGTCTTCAAGCGGGTCGATACCTGTGCCGCGGAATTTTCCACCAGCACCGCTTATATGTACTCCACCTATGAGGAGGCGTGCGAGGCCGAACCTTCGGCGCGCAACAAGATCATGGTGCTCGGCGGCGGTCCCAACCGCATCGGTCAGGGTATCGAGTTCGACTACTGTTGTGTCCACGCCGCCTTCGCGATGCGTGACGACGGCTATGAGACCATCATGGTCAACTGTAACCCCGAGACCGTCTCCACCGATTACGACACCTCGGACCGGCTCTATTTCGAGCCCCTGACCCTGGAAGACGTACTCGAAGTCATCCACAAGGAGCAGCCCGCCGGGGTGATCGTTCAGTATGGCGGCCAGACACCGCTCAAACTGGCCAATGATCTGGAAGCGGCGGGTGCGCCGATCATCGGCACCAGCCCCGATTCCATCGATCTGGCTGAAGATCGCGAACGTTTCCAGCAGTTGGTGGAAAAACTCAATCTCAGGCAGCCCCCCAACAGGACAGCGAGAGATGCCGAGAGCGCGGTGCGGCTCGCCGACGAGATCGGTTATCCCCTGGTTGTGCGTCCCTCCTATGTGCTGGGCGGACGCGCCATGGAGATCGTCTATAACGAGAGTGAACTGCGGCGTTACATGCGTGAAGCCGTCAGTGTCTCCAATGACTCGCCGGTCCTGCTGGACCGGTTTCTGGACGACGCCATCGAGGTCGATATCGATGCCATTTGCGATGGTAAGGATGTACTGATCGGCGGTATCATGGAGCATATCGAACAGGCCGGTGTGCACTCAGGCGACTCCGCCTGCTCCCTGCCGCCCTATACCCTGTCGGCGGCGGTACAGGATCGCATGCGCGAGCAGATGCGCAAACTGGCCCTGGAACTGAAGGTGGTTGGACTGATGAATGCTCAGTTCGCGATCAAGGACAATCAGATCTATCTGCTGGAGGTCAATCCCCGCGCTTCGCGTACGGTTCCGTTCGTCTCCAAGGCGACCGGTGTGCAACTGGCGAAAGTCGCCGCCCGATGCATGACCGGGATCTCGCTGCAGGAGCAGGGTATTACCAAGGAGGTGATACCGGAAAACTATTTTGTCAAAGAGGCGGTCTTCCCGTTTGTGAAATTCCCCGGCGTGGATACCGTGCTCGGACCCGAAATGAAATCCACCGGCGAAGTGATGGGTGTCGGCAGAACCTTTGGCGAAGCCTATAATAAATCGATCATGGGAGCGGGTTATGAGCTTCCTCAGGGCGGCAGGGCCCTGTTGAGCGTTCGCAACGAAGATAAGGGCAGGGCGGTCCAGGTGGCGCAGGATCTGCTTGACCTGGGCTTCACCCTCCGTGCCACGGGGGGGACCTGTAAAGCGATTCAGGATGCCGGTCTCGAATGCACACGGGTCAATAAGGTGATGGAGGGACGACCCCACATTGTCGATTCCATCAAGAACAGGGAGATCAACTTCATCGTCAACACCACCGAGGGCGCGCAAGCGATTGCCGATTCCTCGGAGATTCGTCGGACTGCGCTGCAGCACAAGGTCAACTACACCACCACCATATCGGGCGCCGAAGCGACCTGTCTGGCGCTGAAACAGTTGGATAAACTGAACGTCAACCGGCTTCAGGATCTCCATCAATAGTCCCATGCTTCGATGGGATTATTGATGGCTCATCTCCTGATCGGGTGGGCAACAACAAGAGATAAGCAGGCCGCAATCTGAATATTTGCGTTAATTTTGCGGTGATTAGCGTTTATTTGCGGTTAAATAGTGGCTGGAATTTCTGATAGCACAGAAGATAGAGGACAGATTCGATGAGTAAGGTACCGTTGACGGCCAAAGGCGCAGCCAAGCTGCAAGAGGAGCTTCAGCAGCTAAAAAGTACCGAGCGGCCGAAGGTTATCAAGGCCATCGCCCAAGCGAGAGAGCATGGCGATCTGAAGGAGAATGCGGAATATCACGCGGCCCGTGAGCAACAGAGCTTCATCGAGGGCCGTATCAAGGATATAGAAGGCAAGCTATCCCATGCGCAAGTTATCGATATCACCAAGCTGGACGCTGGTGGCAAGGTCGTTTTCGGCGCCACGGTGGTGGTATTGGAATTGGACAATGACGAGGAGTTCACCTATCAGATCGTCGGTGATGACGAGGCCGATATCAAACATGGCCTGGTCTCGGTCAGCTCACCGATCGCTCGCGCCCTGATCGGCAAGCAGGAAGGGGATGATGTGTTTCTGACTACTCCGGGTGGTGCGAGGGAGTTTGAGATACTGGGCATACGTTATGAGTAACCCGTTGGTAAGCGAATGGCTGGTCTGGAACGGGTGAGGCGGTTTGGAAAACGGTGGGTTAATTTTGAATTATGAATGTTGAATTTTGAATTGAATGTGTGCACTGCGTGCACGGTTTATTATTAAAGGCTCTTTCCTTGATTATGCGGGTAATGGAATGCATATGAATAGGCCGCCAAGGGACGCCAGTCGCCGCAAATTCAACGCAAATGGTTTTACCATCCATACGCACGACGCCTGGACACACAGTTTGTAATTGATCTGAATGCCGGAACCTGTAAATCCTGGGAACTCTCCTACCGCGTGCATTTGCCTCGTTAGAGCAACACGGCTTTTCTTCGCCAAAGTACTATAGCCCATAGCGTCAACAGCAATTCCAGCGCAAACGACCAGTGCAGGATAAAATTCAGCCACCAAGGGGTGTAAAGCGCCGGGACTGTGAACATGGCGTAGGGTTGATTAAGGAAGGGAGCCAACCACCATATATCGCCAACAATGGTATCAAGCAACAGGTGCATAAAGCCGCCTGCTGAAAACACGATTGCCAGGATTGTCCTGGATTTATTGAGGGCTAATCGATGCCAACCCACGGATGCCGCCAACAGGCCAAGCCATACGACGGGATAGTGGCTCCAGTATGTATGATGATGGCGCTGTCCGTTATCTACAAGATAAAAATAGAGCATGTCCAAGTCTGGCGCAATCGCGCCCAATACGCCGATCAGTACGAGATGGCGATGGTCGACCCCGATGTTCGAAAGTTTACGCGCCAGGATTTCAGCGAAAACATAGCCTGCCGGAAGATGGCCTATGATCATTTTATTAACCCGGCACTGTTTTCTCTGGCTTGGAGACAAAGGCGAATGGTATCGCAAATGGCCCGAACAGCGCTCCCATTACACCCCAAAATACTGGCTTGGCTCCCCGGTTCTTAGCGATGTAATGGCAGATAAATATGCTCAATATATTCAGCGCCACTAAAACGTAAACCATCATATGGATTCTCCATCGTTTGAAGCTGTTGGAATATGCTTGGCCGTAAATAGCGTGAACACATACGCGTCAAAAGATGAAAGATCATTCTGAATAGCTTGTGTTTACAGACTGTCTGCTATTACGCCGCAACAATGCGAAACTCAGTGGCTTTCGCTATAGGGCGAACGTGGTTTTTCTCTCGCTTCAAGTCCACGATTCCGTAATTGGACATCGTTTTTAGTGTGCGAGATAGGTTGCTTGGCTTGCGTCCAGTTGCTTCGGCAAGCGCCGAAATGGATTCTGGCTTCATCTCGGTGATAACGTGCAGCAGTGCGCGATTGTCATCACTCAGCACTTCAGCCAGTGATTTCATGGAAGTAAACCAAATTTTGGGCTCATTGGCCTTGGGCTTGTAGTCGCCACGAGCGATTGCCAGAGCGCGCTCGCGGATTTTCTCCTGAGGCATAATGCCGATAACTATAGCTTTCATCGTTTCTTCAGCTCCGATAGAACGCGATCAACGTCTGCGAAAAAGTCGTTCAGCAGTTGCGGGGCGTCCTTGAATGCATAGGGCGCCCCTTTGTCAGAAGCGTGGCGGTGCTTATGGTCAAAAGCCAGTATGCGGCCAGCGTATTTGAACTTCTTGGGTGGCTTGACGGCATGTGCGTTGTCATAGCCAAGGATACGCTTACCGTATGGCTCATGCAGCGTCAGGGAGTACCGTATTCCGTGTGGAGTCTCCTTGCTGGCATCTACCTGCCATGCTTCCAACTTGATCCAATAGCCGTTACCTTGGTCGAAAATAGAGCCATTGAGGTCAAGCAGGGTGTCCATTGCCGTGTCTCTTTCCATACCTAACTATATCATCTGATGATATAGTCTGCCAAGATATAATATATGTGTCCACAACCTGTCCATTTTATAGTGGTTCAGAGTGGGAAAACGTGGCCCATAAAATTTTTAAGCTATTGATTATTAATAAGTAGTGGTGAATTGAGGGATTGTTGTGTAACTCAAATTCGGGTTAGAGCCCCGACCTTGCTCGATTATGGCTTTGTGTAGGCTACATATAAGGCCGCTATTGATACTACTAGGATAAATGATGTGTCCTTGTATTCTTCTAATCCCTCTTTTCAAAAATGAACGCGTCGTGAAAATTGTGTTTGGCTGTTTATTGCCATCGTAATAACGCGTCGATTTAGGCCCGAATTCATGAAAGATGGTTTTAACGATAAATGATGGTAAATAATGGGTGTCCCGATAAACTTTCCCGATTAGAGCCTGATGCATAATTCATCATCAATTCTTCCCTCTGGGCGATAAATGGCTAGATTACCTTCCTTATTGATTAACAACCAGCCGCCCTCCCATGGGGCTTTGCCGTAAAGATCATACATTGATATAGCTGTGTTATTTGTTACACCATTTGAACAGAACAAATCACCGGGTTGTTCTAGCTCATTCCTTTCTATTTTTTGCACGAATTTAGAATCATCCAATACTTTTTCGAAATCATGATCAAGCGATTTAGCGAATTTTATCTGGCCTTTGACACTTGCAAGAAAACCCAAATAGCGATCCCTTTTTGATTTGATTACGGATCTTTTGATGAACGACTCCAATCCCTCGCTAATGTCCATATTCTTTTTTGTCAAAATATGCTTTTCCTAAAAACCAATACCCGTATACCTCTTTTGGATTTTTCTTAATATGTTCCTTGCAGTAATATTCTTTTACCGTTAACGGTGTCCTAGTGAGCGATAGCGAACGAATTTTAGTATTTTGTTAGACACTTGGCGCTGGCAAGCCGAGTTTGTTCATGCACTGTACGAGCTTGCCCAAGTACTCTGGATTTCTCTCCTCTTCTTTCGGCGGAACAAGAAGGTTGCAGCAGAGGGCTGCGACTTTTTCATTACCATCCGTTTCCACCAACAAAGATTCCGCTACATAAGTATTGAGACCAGCGCCCCAATAAAGCTTGTCAAGTTCATCGTGCGTTATGCTATAGACGAGTCCATAAGCTTCAGCGTTTGGCTCTCGTAACAGCGTAGCCATATTGCCGACGCACATACGGTACCCTCTCGCAACTGCTTTTCGTGCATTTCTCGGCTCTACTCCTTTCTCCTTCAGTAACTCAGGATCCATGTAGAGACCGTAGAAGAAAACATCGTTCAATCGTGTTTCTGTATTATCCATTTCTCCGGATTTTCCTGTGCCTAACGAGACTGTGGAAAAACCTCGTAAATAGTGATTTTCAAGATTCCTTCGGAAATTGCCATTTTCTTTGGTAACTCATTAAATTGGCTCCACAATTAATATTAGCTGATATACGCCTGAAAATCATCGTCTGGTATGTGTTTAGTCAGACCAAATGCAGGGACACCCAGGGTTTCAATCGATGGGTGTCCTCATTTATTTCGATTTATTTCTCATTTATTTGCAGCGAAGCGGAGGTCCCAGCGACCGCAGGGAGCGAACTTGATCCACTGGTTAGGTTGGCTGTTAGTTTTCATTTGCCCTGTACTCGGCTATGAATGCTAGAAGAGCTAGAGGGAGAGATGCCATCCATACCCACAAAGGGCTCTCTAGATACTCGTGGGCAGATTCATTTTCTGCTATAGAAAAAAACACATACACTGAAACAACAAGCAAGTAAATGGAAGAAAGCACCCTATAAAATGGCATATTTATTGCCCTTTCTCTTTCCGCAATTTCTGGTCCGACTTTTAACTGACCTTGTAAATACTCCGAAATATCAGTTCCGATATACAACATATAACTTAACAAATATACCAATGAAATGAAGGTGTGAGCATTTTCTTTAGCCCACGGATCTACCCATAGGGCAAGTCCTCCAACTATTGCCAATATGGTAAGTCGTAATCTGAGGCGTGCGCTTTCCGTCATTTATACAACCTGGAAATACCGGGACCCAATAATTGAAATAAACTTTATCATGAGTTTAGAGTAACTTGCATACGGACAGAGCAAAACCCAAGGAGAGGGCCCATGACAACACCCCGCAAAAGCCAGATCTGCCTGGAAGAAACCCCCCGGCAAACGGGGACAGCCACCATTTCCCATTTTCGCTTCCTCAAAAATACCCAGCTCAACCCAAGCGGGATTTTTGCTTCAAGACCAACACCAAATACCTGCATTTTGCAGATGTCCTCCACCTAGATGCTCATCATTGACATCCAATGGATGCCCCACATTGTGCCCGGACATTATCTGTTCGCAAGCGCATTACGAAGCAGCAGGTGTTTGTGAAAAGGCTCAAAGTCCTTGTCGCAGTGAAGTAACGGGAGACTGTTTTCAATGCAATATGTCGCGATAATCACATCTATCGTTTTTCGAATCGTAACACCCTTCCTGCGTAACGCTCGAAAGTTCTCAGCACATCGAATGGCCATATCGGCGCCGAGAAGGTCGAAGACGGAAAGAGAAGTGAGTAGCTGTTTGGCCGTTTCGTAGTCCTTGTCGGGTCGAAACCCTTGCAGCACTTCAGTCAGAATCAAATCGCCGAGGGCCACCGGTTCAACCCCGAGCAACTTGTCGAGGTGTTCGGTTTCAGGCGTTGTTCGGCCGTTGAAGTAGTCGATCCAAACGCTGGAATCAACGAGTGTCATCTCGCGGTTCTCAGTTCGTCCAAATCGCCTTCCCATTGCAACTTGCCGCGAAAGCGCCGGATATTTTCCTGTTTTTTCAATCGAATCAGCGTCTTGAGGCCGAGTTCAACCGCTTCCTTTTTTGTCTTGAGGCCGGTGAGCTTGAGGGCGTCTTCCATCAGGCGGTCGTCAATCACAATGTTGGTTCGCATGATAATATCCAATGTGTATGGTTTATAAAAAGCATACACACAAAGGCGTGCTTTCTCAAGAGCGGCACGTTTGTTTCAATCTGTGAAAGAGTGATTTTTTATGAGACCGAGACCATCATGAGGTGGCGAGTTCAAAAATCGTTGCCTCCCCACCGCTCACCCGCACGTGCTCGGCCAGCCCTGGTGTGCCTTAGTGCCCCTTACATTCTTAAACCAGGATGCGCTTTTTCTTCTTCGGATTCGGCCGGTAGAGGATCGCCACCCGGCCGATGAGCTGCACCAGCGAGGCGGAGAGCCGCTCAACGATCTCCCGGCTCAGCGTCTCCCGATCGGCCTTGTCGGCGCCGGCCAGTTTGACCTTGATCAGTTCATGGGTATCGAGGGTCGAGTCGATCTCGGCCATTACGCCCTCGCTCAGGCCGTGCTGGCCGACGATGACCACGGGCTTGAGCGGGTGGGCCAGTTTTTTCAACTCGCGGATCTGTGCGGAGGTCAGGGACATGACGGTTACCGATTGTGGCAGGGGAGGCGGATTCTAGCCCTTTTCGGGGTATGATGAAACGGATGGCCTCCCTCTCCCCCAGGATGAGAAAGGATAAAGCTGTGCGCGCAGCGCACACTCCATCAATTCAAAATTCAAAATTCAAAATTCACAATTCATCATTCAAAATTAACCCCAGAGGTTTTGGTGAAACACAGCAAAAGCAGCCGGCAGTGGCTCGACCGCCATTTTAACGACGACTATGTGAAGCGAGCCCAAAAGGCTGGCTACCGCTCCCGTGCAGCCTTCAAGTTATTGGAAATACAGGAAAAAGACAAGATTATCCGGCCAGGCATGCGGGTCGTGGATCTCGGCGCCGCACCTGGCGGTTGGAGCCAGATCGCGCGAAATCTGGTGGGGGAGAAGGGCCAGGTGGTGGCTCTTGATATCTTGCCGATGGACCCGATTGCCGGCGTGGACTTCATTCAAGGCGATTTCCGCGAGCCTCAGCCCCTGCAAACGTTGCAAGATCGGCTGGGCGGCGAGCCCGTCGACCTTGTAATTTCTGATATGTCGCCCAATGTTACGGGTATGGCCAGCGTTGATCAGCCCCGCGCCATCTATCTTTGCGAATTGGCGCTCGATTTTGCCCAACAAGTGCTAAAGCCTGGAGGCGGTTTTGTCGCTAAGGTATTTCAAGGCGAGGGATTTGATGCGTATCTGAGGACCCTGCGCAGTGCGTTTGGCCGGGTGGTGTGCCGCAAGCCCAATGCATCGCGGGCCAAAAGCCGTGAGATCTACCTGGTAGCGGGGAACTTTAAGATAGTGTACCGTACCAACCAGTAAGCCCGATAAATCAGATATTTGCATAACTAGTATCGGGTTTTTTTCAGGGTGAAAACGAATTCCCTGGCCTGGAGCGGACGGTATCGAATTCGACAACCCGACACGCAGATGCCACTGCGGGAAAAAATAGGCCTCGGCGGATGCCGAGGTTAAAATGAGAGGTTTTTACGTTTTGAACGACATGGCAAAAAATTTGATTCTCTGGGTGGTGATCGCCATCGTGTTGATGACGGTCTTTAACAATTTTTCCACTACCCAGCCCAAGGCCCAGCCGATGAGCTACTCCGAGTTCATCACCAATGTGAAGTCGGGGCAGGTGAAAGAGGTCGAGTTCAGCGGCAATGGCCGCGACATCAACGGCGCCCTGACTTCGGGGCAGCGTTTCTCCACCTACAGTCCCGGTGACGACATGCTGGTCAGCGATCTGCTCAACAGCAATGTGGAGATCGTCGCCACCCCGCCGGAAAAACCCTCCCTGTTGATGAATATCCTGATCAACTGGTTTCCGTTGTTCGTGCTGATCGGGCTGTGGATATTCTTCATGCGCCAGATGCAGGGCGGTGGCGCCGGCCGCGGCGCCATGTCGTTCGGCAAGAGCAAGGCGCGGATGCTGAGCGAAGATCAGGTCAAGATCACCTTCAATGACGTTGCCGGGGTGGAGGAGGCCAAGGAGGAGGTCACCGAAATGGTCGATTTCCTGCGCGATCCCTCCAAGTTCCAGAAACTCGGCGGCAAGATCCCCAAGGGGGTGCTGATGGTGGGGTCGCCGGGTACCGGTAAGACCCTGCTGGCGAAGGCGATCGCCGGTGAGGCCAAGGTGCCCTTCTTTACCATTTCCGGTTCCGATTTCGTGGAGATGTTCGTCGGCGTCGGCGCCTCACGGGTGCGCGACATGTTCGAACAGGCGAAAAAGCATGCCCCCTGCATTATCTTCATTGATGAGATCGACGCGGTGGGCCGTCACCGCGGCGCGGGTCTGGGCGGCGGTCACGACGAGCGCGAGCAGACCCTGAATCAGTTGTTGGTGGAGATGGACGGTTTTGAAGGCAACGAGGGCGTTATCGTCATCGCCGCCACCAACCGCCCGGACGTGCTGGATCCCGCCCTGTTGCGCCCCGGCCGTTTCGACCGCCAGGTGGTGGTGCCGCTGCCGGATGTGCGTGGCCGGGAGCAGATTCTCAAGGTCCATCTGCGCAAGGTGGCGGCGGCCGATGACGTCAAGCCCGCCATCATCGCCCGCGGTACGCCGGGCTTCTCCGGCGCCGACCTGGCGAATCTGGTGAACGAGGCAGCCCTTTTCGCTGCACGCGCCAACAAGACCCTGGTCAGCATGGAGGAGATGGAGAAGGCCAAGGACAAGATCATGATGGGCACGGAGCGCCGCACCATGGTGATGAGCGAGGACGAGAAGAAACTCACCGCCTATCACGAGTCCGGCCATGCCATCGTCGGCCGTCTGGTGCCCTCCCACGATCCGGTTTACAAAGTGAGCATCATTCCCCGTGGCCGCGCCCTGGGCGTCACCATGTTTTTGCCTGAGGGGGATCGCTACAGTTATAGCAAGCAACATTTGGAAAGCCAGATTTCAAGCTTGTTCGGTGGTCGTATCGCCGAGGAGTTGATCTTCGGCATCGACAAGGTGACCACCGGCGCCTCCAACGATATCAAACGCGCCACTGAACTCGCCCGCAACATGGTGACCAAGTGGGGGCTTTCAGAGCGTTTGGGTCCGTTGATGTACAGCGAGGAAGAGGAGGAGGTCTTTCTCGGCCGTTCCGTGACGCAACACAAGAATGTCTCGGACGACACCGCGCATACCATCGATGAGGAGATCCGAAGCTTTATCGACAGGAATTACGAGTGCGCCCAGACCATTCTCAACGAAAATGTCGAGAAACTGCACATGATGGCCGATGCGTTGATGAAGTACGAGACCATCGATAGCCAGCAGATCGACGACATCATGGAGGGTAAAACCCCTCGTCCGCCGAAAGATTGGGCGGATGACGATATGGGATCGGATGACGACACCCGGCCTTCCGGTGAGGCCCCTTCTTCGGATGATGTCTCCGGCACCATTGGCGGTCCCGCCGGTCAGCACTGACAAGCAACACCCTCTTTGATCCTCGATTGCGCCGGAAAACCCCTTGACCTGGGCTTGCCCCAGGTGATGGGGATTCTCAATCTGACGCCGGACTCCTTTTCCGATGGCGGGCGCTTTCAGCGCCCTGATGCCGCGCTGAAGCATGCCTTGCGGATGGTGGAGGAGGGGGCGGCAATCATCGATATCGGCGGCGAGTCGACCCGTCCCGGTTCCCGGCCGGTCTCGGCCGACGAGGAACTGGACCGGGTCATTCCGCTGATAGAGACCCTGGCGGAGCGGATTCCGGTCCCCATCTCCATCGATACCAGCAAGCCAGTGGTGATGCGTGAGTCGGTATCCGCCGGCGCCGGGATGATCAATGATGTCTTGGCATTGCGTGAACCCGGGGCGCTGCAGGTCGTCGCCGAAACCGCCGTTCCCGTCTGCCTCATGCATATGCAGGGCAGGCCGCGCTCCATGCAGGAGGCGCCGCGATATGACGACGTGGTCGATGAGGTCAGCTCTTTTTTGCAACAGCGCCTGACGGCCTGTGAAGCCGCGGGCATTGCCCGCGGCAGGCTTGTCATCGATCCCGGATTCGGCTTTGGTAAAACCCTGCAGCACAACCTGATACTGCTTAAAGCGCTGCATGCGCTGACCACGCTCGATGTCCCTCTGCTGGTGGGTATCTCAAGAAAATCGATGCTCGGGTCGCTGGTTGGGGATGCGCCGGTGAACGAACGCCTTTTCGCGGGTATCGCCGCGGCGGTGCTTGCCGTCATTGAAGGCGCCGCTATCATAAGGTCGCACGATGTTCGTGCAACGGTTGAGGCCTTGAAGGTGGTATCCTCGGTTCGATCTGTCACACCACACTAACGAGGGCAGTTTAGTGAGTCGAAAATATTTTGGAACGGATGGCGTCCGCGGCCGGTTCGGCGAGGGACCCATCACCCCGGAATTTGTCCTGAAGCTGGGTTGGGCGATAGGCCGGGTTCTCGGTACTGAAGCGAAAAGCCGGGTGTTGATCGGCAAGGATACGCGAATCTCCGGTTATCTTTTGGAATCAGCGCTCGAAGCGGGACTGACCGCGGCCGGTGTCGACATCACCTTGCTGGGCCCCATGCCGACCCCCAGTGTCGCCTATCTGACCCGCACCCTGCACGCCCAGGCGGGGATAGTGATCAGCGCTTCCCACAATCCCTATCAGGATAACGGCATCAAATTCTTCTCAGCAGAAGGCCTCAAGCTTCCCGATGAGGTGGAGAGCGCGATCGAGGCTGAGATGGAAAAACCCTTGGTGACGGTCGACTCCTCCAATCTCGGCAGAGCCAAGAAGATGGCGGCTGAAGGCCGCTATATCGAGTTCTGCAAAAGCACGATTCCGCTCAAGACACGCTTCAAAGGCATGAAGATCGTGGTCGATTGCGCCAACGGCGCCACCTACAACATCGCGCCCCATGTGTTTGACGAGATGGGGGCGGATGTCATCGCCATTGCCAATCAACCGAACGGGTTCAATATCAACGATGGCGTCGGTTCAACCTATCCGGAGCATCTCAAGGCGGCCGTGCTGGAGCATGGCGCGGACCTGGGCATTGCCCTGGACGGCGATGGCGACCGTTTGATCATGGTCGACGATCAGGGTAGTGAAGTGGACGGTGATCAGATCCTCTATATCATCGCCTGTTCAAGAATGAGGCTTGGGGAGCTCAAAGGGGCCGTGGTGGGCACCTTGATGAGTAATCTCGGCCTGGAGCATGCCCTGCGGGAGCATGGGGTAGTGTTTGAGCGAACCCCGGTGGGTGATCGGTATATCATGGAGCGCCTGTCGAAAAAGGGCTGGGTGCTCGGTGGTGAGCAGTCGGGGCACATCATCTGCCTGGACCGTACGACCACCGGTGACGGCATTGTGTCGGCCCTGCAGGTTTTGGCAGAGGTGCATGCCACCGGCCGATCGTTGCGCGAGCTGAGCGCTGGGATGAGCAAGTATCCCCAGAAACTGACCAATATCCACTTGGGCGGCAGAACGCCGCAACAGATCATGGAGTCAGCGGCAGTGAAAAAGTCGGTGCGCGAAGCCGAGCTCGAGATGGGCAGCGCCGGACGGGTATTATTGCGGCCGTCCGGCACCGAACCGCTGATTCGCGTCATGGTCGAAGGCAGTGACGGGGCTCAGGTCGAGCATTTGTCGGGCAGCATAGCCGCGGCGGTTCAAGCGGTCGTGGAGGCTGAGTGAAAAACCGGTCTGATCCGGGACTGTCGGCACAGCTTGATCGAAGAAGATTGATTTCGCGCGCGTAGGCCGTTAAGCTAGCGCGCTTTCTTTTACCTCAGGAGTGAAGGCATGCGTAGACCACTGGTTGCCGGGAACTGGAAGATGAACGGCTCGCTCGAGAGTGTCCGCAGCTTATTGGACGGCATCAAAAGCGGTATCGGGCGTGTGAAGAGCGCTGAGGTGGCTGTCTGTCCCCCCTATGTCTATCTCCCCGAGACCCGGAAGCAGCTTACCGGCAGTGAGATCGCCTGGGGTGGTCAGGATCTCTCCACCGAGACCTCAGGGGCCTATACGGGTGAGGTCGCGGCGCCGATGCTTAACGATTTTCGCTGCAAGTACGTGATTGTGGGCCATTCCGAGCGCCGCAGCTACCATGCTGAGAGCGACGAGCTGGTGGCGAAGAAATTCGCCGTGGCGCGCGCCGCGGGCTTGATGCCCATACTCTGCGTGGGAGAGACGCTCGAGGAGCGGGAAGCGGGGATCACCAATGAGGTGGTGGCGCGTCAGCTCGATGCCGTGATTACGCTGCTAGGGGTTGACGCCCTGGTCGGTGGCGTTATCGCCTATGAGCCGGTGTGGGCGATAGGCACCGGCAGGACCGCGACGCCGGAGCAGGCGCAAGAGGTGCATGCGTTCATTCGCGCCAGGGTGGCGGAGAGTAACCAGGATGTGGCCGAGGGGCTGCGGATCCTCTACGGCGGTTCCATGAAACCGGACAATGCCAAGGAGTTGATCGGGAAACCCGATATCGATGGCGGTCTGATCGGCGGGGCATCCCTCAAGGCCGAGGATTTTCTCGGTATCTGTAGTGCGGCCGACTGACATAGGTAACTAGGCAAATGCAAACGATATTGACCGTGTTTCATCTCTTTCTGGCCATTGGTTTGGTCGGGTTGATCCTGATACAACACGGCAAGGGCGCCGATATGGGAGCGGCCTTCGGCAGCGGGGCGTCGGGTACGGTGTTCGGTGCTAAGGGATCGGCCTCCTTTTTGACCCGGGCCACGGCCCTGCTGGCAACCCTGTTTTTTGTCACTAGCATGGTGATGGCCTACTTCGCAAGCCAGGGAAATGAGCCAAAGGGCGTCATGGAAGGGTTTGCACAGCCGCCGGCCGTAGAGGTCGAGGCGCCGCCCCAGAGTGACATACCGCCGATTCCGATGGACGGCGGCGATGTGCCGGAAGTCGCCCCCGTTACCGAATCCGCGGATGCTGTGCCGGAGGTGGAGGCGGAGACCGCCATGCCGGCTGAGGCGCCGTTGGGTGCGGATGACGCAGATGTCACGGATATGCCAGAACCGGCCAAGGAGTAGGGAACGGAGCGCTCTTTTTTGCCGATGTGGTGGAATTGGTAGACACGCTATCTTGAGGGGGTAGTGGCGTAA
Source organism: Candidatus Thiodiazotropha sp. (ex Epidulcina cf. delphinae) (assembly GCA_025656455.1). Lineage (GTDB taxonomy): Bacteria > Pseudomonadota > Gammaproteobacteria > Chromatiales > Chromatiaceae > Thiodiazotropha. The sequence goes on from JAHXHS010000048.1 coordinate 22,743, forward strand.
GCCGTGCCGGTTCAAATCCGGCCATCGGCACCATGTAAAAAAAAACGGTGTTGTGCCCCTTGGACGCAATGCCGTTTTTTTTTGTGTGTTAAGCGGTTATTTAACTTATTGAATTTTCTGGAAATATTACTTTACATCCTACTTGACACGGTCGGGTGGCTAAGGATAGACTGCGGGCCTTGCCTGAAAATTCACTTAATAAACATAATGATTAGAGGACGCGAGGGGGCAGCATTCCAATGCTTGAAAACTATTTGCCCATCCTGATTTTTCTCATCGTAGCCTTCGTGATGGGTTGCGTTGTCGTAGGCCTGGGTTTTCTGTTGGGTACCCGTAAGCCGGACGACGAAAAGCTATCTCCCTTCGAATGTGGTTTCGAGGCATTCGAGAACTCGCGCATGAAATTCGATGTGCGTTACTATCTGGTTGCCATCCTTTTTATCATCTTCGATCTTGAGATCGCCTTTCTCTTTCCCTGGGCCGTGGTGCTGGATCAGATCGGCATGGTCGGCTTTCTTGCCATGATGGTGTTTCTCGGCATTCTGGTGATTGGTTTCATCTACGAATGGAAGAAGGGAGCGCTGGAATGGGAATAAGCGGTGAAGATGTCATGAGTAGCGATGCGCAGAAAGGAATGCCTGATCGGTTGGAAGGGCTGGCAGAAGATCTTGCCCGGGCATTCAAGGATCTTGACTGCCTGGTCGAACGCAGCAATGGCGAGGTTACGCTTGTCGTGCCGGCCGAGCGGCTTACCGATGTCGCGACGCGCCTTCGGGATGATGAGCCATTTTTCTTTCAGGAATTGATCGATGTTTGCGGTGTCGACTATTCGGTATATGGCCAATCCGAGTGGCAGACCGACAGCGCTCCGGATACAGGTTTCGGACGCGGCGTACAGCCCGTCGGTCAATTGGAATCGAAGCAATCCAACCGCTTTGCCGTGGTCTATCACCTGCTCTCTATCAGCAACAACATACGCCTGCGGCTGCGAGTCTTCGTCGATACCGAACAGCCCATTATCGCCTCGGTGATTTCGATCTGGCAGAGCGCTGACTGGTTTGAGCGGGAGGCCTTCGATCTCTACGGCATCCTGTTTGACGGCCATCCCGATTTGCGCCGCATCCTCACCGATTACGGTTTTATCGGCCACCCCTTCCGTAAGGATTTCCCGCTCACCGGCCAGGTGGAGATGCGTTATGACCCACACCAGGCCCGGGTGGTCTATGAACCGGTAAGTATCGATCCACGCACCCTTGTGCCGCGTGTGACGCGTGACGACAACCGTTATCTGAGCGAGGATAACGCAGCTCAGGATGCCAGCGATGCCTGAAATTCGTAACTACACCATTAACTTCGGCCCCCAGCATCCTGCCGCCCACGGTGTTCTTCGTTTGGTGCTTGAGATGGACGGGGAGGTCATCGAGCGCGCTGATCCGCATATCGGTTTGTTGCATCGTGCAACCGAGAAGTTGGCCGAGAGCAAGCCCTACAACCAGAGCATTCCCTACATGGACCGCCTCGACTATGTGTCGATGATGTGCAGTGAGCATGGTTATGTGCGGGCGATCGAAAAATTGTTGGGTATCGAAGCGCCGATCCGTGCCCAATACATCCGTACCCTGTTCGACGAAATTACCCGCATCCTCAACCATCTGATGTGGTTGGGCGCGCATGCCCTCGACATCGGTGCGATGACGGTCTTTCTGTATGCCTTTCGTGAGCGTGAGGATCTGATGGATTGCTATGAGGCGGTTTCCGGTGCGCGCCTGCATGCCGCCTATTATCGTCCCGGCGGTGTCTACCGGGATCTACCGGATCGGATGACCCAGTACCAGGCCAGCCAATGGGTCACGGGTCGGGATGTTGAGATACGCAACCAGGCTCGCCAAGGATCTTTGCTCGATTTCATTGAGGATTTTTGCAATCGTTTTCCGGCCCTGGTGGATGAGTACGAGACCCTGTTGACGGACAATCGCATCTGGAAGCAGCGTACCGTCGGGATTGGCGTGGTTTCTCCTGAACGCGCCATGCAGTTGGGTTTTACCGGTCCCATGCTGCGTGGTTCGGGGATTGCCTGGGATCTGCGCAAAAAACAGTCTTATGCCGCTTATGACAAGATGGATTTCGATATTCCTGTCGGCAAGAACGGTGACTGTTATGATCGGTACCTGGTGCGTATGGAAGAATTGCGCCAATCCAACCGTATCATCAAGCAGTGTATCGATTGGTTGCGGAACAACCCGGGTCCGGTGATGTTGGATGATCATAAGATCACTGTACCTACTCGCAACGGGATGAAAGACGACATGGAGAGCCTGATTCATCACTTCAAGCTCTTCACTGAAGGCTACTGTCCTCCCGTCGGTGAGGCCTATGCCGCCGTTGAGGCCCCAAAAGGGGAGTTTGGTTGTTACATCATCTCCGATGGCGCCAACAAACCTTACCGTTTAAAGATACGCGCCCCCGGATTTCCCCACCTTGCCGCCATGAACGAAATGGTGAAAGGGCACATGCTGGCCGACGTGGTGGCCGTGATCGGCACCATGGACGTAGTGTTTGGCGAGATAGACCGCTAACGACAGAAAGTTTCGATGACGACAACGACAGCAAAAGATAAAACGAAGCGCTTCACTCCCGAGATCAGGGCTGAGATTGACCGCTGGATCGCCAAGTACCCGCCGGAATGGAAACAGTCCGCGGTGATGGGCGCCTTAATGATCCTGCAGGACGACAACGGCGGCTGGTTGACCACTCAGTTGATGGACGATATCGCCGCCTATCTGGATATGCCGGCCATCGCGGTCTATGAGGTGGCGACCTTCTACTCCATGTATGAGTTGAAACCGGTCGGCAAGCATAAGATCTGTGTCTGCACCAATGTCTCCTGCATGACGAATAAATCCGACATCATCGTCGAACACCTTGAGAAAAAGCTGGGCATCCGCTTCGGGCAGGTCACCGAGGATGGCCGTTTCTCCCTCAAGGAGGTCGAATGCCTGGGGGCGTGTGGCGGGGCGCCGATGATGCAGATCGGTAAACAATATTATGAGAACCTGACCCCTGAGATCGTCGATGCGATCCTGGAAGGCCTGGAGTAAAACGGATGGCCAACGAAGTCTGCTTACGAACCCTGGATCTTGAACGCCCCTGGCTGTTGGAGCAGTATCAGAGTCGCGGCGGTTACAAGATGCTGAAAAAGATCCTCACGGAGAAGATGCCGCCGGAAGCGATCATTGAAGAGGTCAAGACATCGGGCCTGAGAGGGCGGGGCGGCGCCGGTTTCCCCACCGGTCTGAAATGGAGCTTCATCTCCCGTAATGCGCCGGGACAGAAATATGTGGTGTGCAACTCCGATGAGGGCGAACCGGGCACCTTTAAGGACCGGGACATCCTGCGCTACAACCCCCACCAGCTGGTAGAGGGCATGATCATCGCCGGCTATGCGATCGGTGCGACCCGTGGTTACAACTATATCCGGGGCGAGTTCTGGGAACCCTACGAACGTTTCGAACAGGCATTGGAAGAGGCGCGAAGCGCCGGATTCCTGGGCGAGGACTTGTTGGGTTCCGGTTTCGATTTCGAGCTATACACCCATCTCGGCGCCGGCGCCTACATCTGCGGCGAAGAGACGGCGCTGCTGGAGTCCATCGAAGGCAAGAAAGGTCAGCCACGCTATAAGCCGCCGTTTCCCGCTCACTTCGGTCTTTATGGTCGTCCGACGATTATCAACAACACTGAGAGCCTGGCCTCCATCCCGGTGATTATGGAGAAAGGGGGGGTCTGGTTTGCCGATATCGGCGTCAAGAACAGCGGTGGCTCCAAGCTCTTTTCCATTTCCGGCAACATCAACAATCCCGGTGTTTTCGAGATCCCCATGGGTACGCCCTTTTCCGCGTTGCTGGAGATGGCCGGCGGGGTTAAGGATGGGCGCCGCATCAAGGCGGTGATACCCGGCGGTTCCTCCGCCCCGGTCATTCCGGGGGAGCAGATGATGGCGCTCAACATGGACTACGACGCCATCGCCGGCGCGGGCTCGATGCTCGGTTCCGGCGCGGTGATTGTCCTGGACGACACCAATTGCATGGTCAAGGTGCTGGAGCGCATGTCCTATTTCTACCACGAAGAGTCCTGTGGCCAGTGCACCCCTTGCCGGGAAGGCACGGGTTGGCTCTATCGCGTGGTGCATCGCATCGAAACGGGCCAGGGCCGACAGGAGGATCTGGATCTGCTGAATGATGTGGCAGGCAAGATCAGCGGCAAGACCATTTGCGCCCTGGGAGATGCGGCCGCGATGCCGGTGCAGGGCATGTTGCGCCATTTCCGCGATGAATTTCAGTATCACATCGACCATCAGCGTTGCATGGTCGGGGTCGGCTGAGATCACGAGAGACAGACACGACGATGACAGATTCCACAGTCACCATTGAAGTAGACGGCCAACAACTGCAGGCGAAGCCAGGGACCATGCTCATCGAGGCTACCGATGCAGCGGGTATTCGCATTCCTCGCTTCTGCTATCACAAAAAACTTTCCATTTCAGCCAACTGCCGGATGTGTCTGGTCGAGGTGGAGAAGGTGCCCAAGCCGTTGCCGGCCTGCGCCACCCCGGTCAGCGACGGCATGAAGGTATATACCCGCTCTCCCAGGGCGCTGGCGGCGCAGAAGGGGACCATGGAGTTCCTGCTCATCAATCATCCCCTCGATTGCCCGATCTGCGATCAGGGCGGTGAGTGCGAACTGCAGGATGTAGCGATCGGTTACGGCCAGGATATCTCCCGCTATGCCGAGGGCAAGCGTGTCGTGGCCGACAAGAATATCGGTCCGTTGATCGCCACCGACATGACCCGCTGTATCCACTGCACCCGCTGTGTGCGTTTCGGCGACGAGATCGCGGGTATGCGTGAGATGGGGGCAACGGGCCGTGGCGAACATACCCTTATCGGCACCTATATCGAGCAGAGCATCGAGTCTGAACTCTCCGGCAACGTCATCGACCTCTGCCCGGTCGGCGCTCTGACCTCGAAACCCTTTCGATTCAATGCCCGCGCCTGGGAGCTGACGCAGGTGGAGGCGGTGGCGCCTCACGACAGTCTAGGCTCCAACATCAACCTGCATTTGCGTGGCAATAAGGTGATGCGTGTCCACCCCAGGGACAACGAATCGATCAATGAGACCTGGATCTCAGACCGGGACCGTTTCAGTTACCAGGGTCTCTACAGCCCGGACCGGCTGACGGCTCCCATGATCAAGAAGAGCGGCGAGTGGGTCGAGGTAAGTTGGGAGATCGCCCTGGAGATGGCTGCCGCCGTCCTCGGCGAGATCAAGGAGAGGGACCAGGTCGGCGCGCTGCTGTCGCCAGCCGCCACCCTGGAAGAACTCTATCTGGCGCAGAAATTGATGCGCGGACTGGGGTGTAACAATATCGACAGCCGCCTGCGTCAGGGTGATTTCCGCCTTGATGAAACCCAGACCCAGGCAAACTGGCTCGGCATCAAGATCAGTGAACTCGATGCCCTCGACGGCGCACTGGTTGTGGGTGGAAACCTGCGCAAGGAGCAGCCCATCCTGGCGCACCGTCTGCGCAAGGCCGCATTGGCCGGCGCCAGTGTCAGCCATATCTCACCACTGCCGTTGGCATTGAACCATAAGTCTCGGCACTCTTTTTGCGCGCCGGGAGAGATGGTCGGGCGACTGGCGGCGGTTGCCAAGGCCGCAGGCGTTAAGGCCAGCGGCGCGGTTGCCTCCCTGCTCAAGTCGGCCGAGGTCGATGAGTTTGCCCAGACGACCGCTGACGCCCTCAAAAACTCAGACGCCTCGGTGGTGATGCTGGGGGGGCTGGCACAGGCCCACCCCGATTTCTCGCTGTTGTGCGCGCTAGCCTCGGGGTTGGCCGATGCGACCGGTTCCCGGCTCTGTTTCGTCCCATCCGCGGCGAATACGGTCGGGGCTCAACTGGCCGGTGCTGTTCCTCACCTGAAGGCAGGGGGCAAACCAGCCGATGAGAAAGGATTGGACGCCTTGGCGATGCTCAAGCAGCCTCGCAAGGGCTATCTGTTGCTGGGTGTCGAACCCGGGATGGATTTTTTGAACGGCGCCTTGTCCCAAAGCGCGCTGCAGAGCGCGGATAGCGTGGTGGCCTTGAGCGCCTATCGCAGTCCGGAACTCGAAGCCTGCGCCGATATCCTGCTTCCCATGGCCCTCTATACAGAGACCTCAGGCACTTATGTCAACGCAGAGGGCCTTTGGCAGCAAAACAGAGGGGCGGTCAGGCCTCAGGGCGAAGCGCGTCCGGGTTGGAAGATCCTGCGGGTGCTGGGTAATCTGCTGAATCAGCAGGGCTTCGACTATACCGATCCACAGCAGATAGGCGACGAATTACATGCCCTGTGTGATGAATCGCTGTTGCACAATAAGGTCGTTGAACCGGCGTCGCTGGAGCCGCAACTGACTGCCGACGGCCTGCTGCGAACCGGTGATACGCCGCTCTATGCAACCGATCCCTTGGTTCGCCGCGCAACCGCCCTGCAACAGACCCAGGACGCCGGTGTCGCCGCCATTCGGTTGCACCCGCAGGAGGCAAAGCGTCAGGGTTTGGAGTCCGCGCAGTATGCGCTGATCAAGCAGAATGGCTACCAGGCGAAACTTCCGCTGCAACTCGATGAAGCGATACCGGAGGGTTGCGTATGGGTATCCGCCGGTCTGAGAGATACCGCGATGCTGGGCCAACCCTTTGGCGAAGTGACAGTGGAGAAGGCGTAACCGATGGAACTCTTTATCAGCCTCTGGGAAGCCTTTCCCTCTGACATCCAATACCTGGTCTGGACCCTGCTCAAGATCGTGGCGATCATTGCCCCGGTGATGCTGGTGGTGGCCTATTACACCTATGCGGAGCGCAAGGTTATCAGCTACATACAGGTACGTATCGGTCCTAACAGGGTAGGCCCCAAGGGCTGGTTACAGCCCATAGCGGATGCGGTCAAACTGATGTTCAAAGAGATCATCATTCCGACCAACGCCAACAAACTGCTGTTTCTCATCGCCCCGGTCATCACCCTGGGACCCGCTCTGGCGGCCTGGGCGGTCTTCCCCTTCGATGAAAAACTGGTGCTGGCCGATATCAACGCCGGATTGCTCTATATCCTGGCGCTGACCTCGATGGGTGTGTATGGCGTCATCATCGCCGGTTGGGCCTCGAATTCGAAATACGCCTTTCTCGGCGCGATGCGTTCCGCGGCCCAGATCGTCGCCTACGAGATCGCCATGGGCTTTGCCCTGGTAGGCGTGCTGGTGGCCGCGGGCAGTCTGAATCTTGGCGAGATCATCAAGGCCCAGGAGGGCGGTCTCTTTGCCTGGTTCTGGTTGCCCCTGCTGCCGCTGTTCGGAGTGTATGTGATTTCCGGCGTCGCCGAAACCAACCGCGCACCGTTTGATGTGGCGGAGGGCGAGTCCGAGATCGTGGCCGGTTTCCATGTGGAGTACTCCGGCATGCTGTTCGCCGTCTTCTTCCTGGCCGAGTACGCCAATATGATCCTGATCGCTGCGTTGACCGCGGTGATGTTTCTGGGTGGCTGGCTCTCGCCATTTCAGGGTTGGCCAGTGCTGGGCCCCCTGTTTGACTGGGTGCCGGGTTTCTTCTGGTTGGTGATCAAGACCGCCTTCTTTATGTTTCTCTTTCTATGGTTGCGCGCCACCTTTCCCCGTTACCGCTATGACCAGATCATGCGGCTCGGCTGGAAGGTGCTCATCCCGATCACGATTGTCTGGATTGCCGTGGTAGGTCTCGCAGTGGTCTATCAACTGCCCTGGTGGTTCGACTGAGGAGGTCTCCCATGAAAGCGCTTTCAAACTATTTTAAGAGCCTTTTCCTGCTGGAGCTGTTTCGCGGGATGAGCCTTACCGGCCGCTACCTGTTCAAGAAAAAGTTCACCGTCATGTATCCGGAGGAGAAGACGCCGGTCTCGCCGAGGTTTCGCGGTTTGCATGCCCTGCGCCGCTATCCAAACGGCGAGGAGCGCTGTATCGCCTGTAAACTCTGTGAGGCGACCTGTCCGGCATTGGCGATCACCATCGAAGCGGAGCCAAGGGAGGACGGTTCACGCCGCACCACCCGCTACGATATCGATCTGTTCAAATGCATCTACTGCGGCTATTGCCAGGAGGCCTGTCCGGTGGATGCGATTGTGGAGACCCGCATCTACGAATACCACTTCGAGAATCGCGGTGAGAACATCATGACTAAGGAGAAGCTGTTGGCGATCGGTGAAAAATACGAGACTCAAATCGCTGCGGATATCGAAGCGCAGGCGAGATATCGCTGATGCATATGAAGCATTTGGATGAAATAACTGGAATCCATACATGACACTTGAAAAGCTGATTTTCTACGTCCTGGCCGCGGTGGTGATTCTCTCGGCAACAATGGTTGTAAGCCGACGCAATCCGGTTCACTCAGCCCTGTTCCTGATCCTCGCCTTTGTCGCCTGCAGCGGCATCTGGCTGCTTGCCGAGGCCGAGTTTCTGGCCATCGTGCTGGTGCTGGTCTACGTGGGAGCGGTGATGGTGCTGTTTCTGTTCGTACTGATGATGCTGGATATCGATATCGCCGTGTTAAGGGCGGGGTTCATCAAACTGTTGCCGTTGGGGATCATCATGGCCATTGCCATGGCGGCTGAGCTGATACTGATCGTCGGCCCGGAGAATTTTGGTCTGCAGGAGTATGCCGCGCCGGCAAGGCATGCCGCGGACTACAGCAACACCGAGGAGATCGGCAGCGTACTCTATACCGTCTACATGTACCCATTTGAGATTGCCGCGGTGATACTGCTGGTCGCCATCATTGCCGCAATCGGACTGACCATGCGTAAGCGCCCCGGCGCCAAGTATCTCGATCCGGCCAGCCAGGTGGTGGTGAAACGGGACGAGCGCGTGCGTCTGGTCTCCATGGATGCCGAGAAAGGATGACATTGACATGATTGCACTTTCCGACTATCTCATCCTCGGCGCCATTCTCTTCGCCATTAGCGTGGCGGGGATCTTCATCAATCGTAAGAACGTCATCGTGTTGCTGATGTGCGTGGAGTTGATGCTGCTGGCGGTGAATATCAATTTTGTCGCTTTTTCCCATTTTCTGGGGGATAGCGCCGGGCAGGTCTTTGTCTTCTTCATCCTCACGGTGGCCGCGGCGGAAGCCGCTATCGGCCTGGCCATCCTAGTGGTGCTGTTCCGTAGTAAGCGCACTATCAACGTTGAGGATATGGATGTGTTGAAGGGTTAGTTTTTGTCCGCAAATGAACGCGAATAAACGCAAATGTTTTTTTATTCGCTGTGAGTGGCTGGTGGGTGCGGGCCAGTATAGATGAGGTTTAAACATACGGATGGCGTAGGACACGAATAGTCGATATTCGCGTTCATTTGCGTTCATTAGCGGACTGAACACAGTCATAAATCCGCGTTCATTCGCGGACTGAGAATCAAGTAGCGAGAGATATGGACAATATCTATCTGACAATCATACTGGCGCCTCTGATCGGGGCCATCATCGCCGGTTTCTTCGGTGGCACAATAGGGCGCAAGGGCGCCCATTGGGTGACCAGCACCGGTGTGGGTATTTCGACCTTACTTTCGCTGTTCGTTCTGAAGCGGTTCATGTTCGACGGCGAGGCGGTCTTCAACGGCCCGGTCTATACCTGGATGGTCAGCGACGGCCTCAATATGGAAGTGGGCTTTCTGGTCGATCAGCTCACCGCTGTGATGATCAGCGTGGTCACCTTTGTCTCCTTCTGCGTGCATATCTATACCATCGGCTACATGGCCGACGATGAGCACAACTGGCCCAAGACCAGTCTGGCGGGGCGCAACAGCTACCAGCGCTTCTTCAGCTATATCTCACTGTTCACCTTTTCGATGCTGATGTTGGTGATGTCCAACAACTTCATGCAACTTTTCTTCGGTTGGGAAGCGGTCGGCCTGGTCTCCTATCTGCTGATCGGCTTCTGGTCGGTGCGACCGACGGCGATCTTCGCCAATCTGAAGGCCTTTCTGGTCAACCGGGTCGGCGATTTCGGTTTTATCCTGGGTATCGCCGCCATTGCCATGTACACCAACAGTCTCGATTACGCCGAGGTCTTCGCCAAGGCGCCGGGGCTGGCCGATACCCAGATCCATATCTTGGGCGACACCGGTTGGTCGCTGATGTCGGTGATCGGCATCCTGCTGTTTATCGGCGCCATGGGTAAGTCGGCCCAAGTGCCGCTACACGTCTGGCTGCCCGACTCCATGGAGGGCCCGACCCCCATCTCCGCCCTGATCCATGCCGCCACCATGGTCACCGCCGGTATCTTCATGGTGGCGCGTATGTCGCCCCTCTACGAGCTGTCGGAGACCGCCCTCAGTTTCGTGCTGGTGATCGGCGCCACGACCGCCTTCTTCACCGGCCTGATCGGTATTGTGCAGAACGACATCAAGCGGGTGGTGGCCTATTCGACCCTCTCCCAGCTGGGTTACATGATGGTCGCCCTGGGCGCCTCCGCCTATGCCGCCGGCATCTTCCATCTGATGACCCATGCCTTTTTCAAGGCGCTGCTGTTCCTCGCCGCCGGCTCGGTCATTATCGGCATGCATCATGATCAGGATATTCGCAACATGGGCGGCATCCGCAAGTACATGCCCATCACCTACTGGACGTCACTGGTCGGTTCCCTGGCGCTGATCGGCTTTCCCGGCTTCTCCGGCTTCTTCTCCAAGGACGCCATCATCGAGGCGGTGCATCACTCATCGATTGCCGGTTCCGGCTATGCCTATGTGTTGGTGGTGGCCGGTGTTTTCGTCACCGCGCTGTATAGTTTCCGCATGTTCTTTCTGGTCTTCCACGGGGAAGGGCCGCGAGACGAACACGCCAAGGCGCATTTGCACGAAACACCCAAGGTGGTGACGGTGCCGTTGGTGCTGCTGGCCATTCCCTCGGTGTTCCTCGGTTATCTCACCATCGGACCGATGCTGTTCGGCGATTGGTTCAAAGGGGTGCTTCATGTGTTGCCCGAGCACGATACCCTAGGCGCCATAGGCGAGGGTTTCCACGGGGCCGGCGGGTTCATCCTGCACGGGATGATGGGGCTGCCATTCTATCTGGCCATGGGAGGACTCCTTGTTGCCTGGTATGTCTATATGAAGAATCCGGCCATTGCCGAGAAGGTGAAAACCACGCTTTTGCCCCTCTACCAACTGTTGGACAGAAAATACTGGTTCGACGAGATCTATCAGGCGGTCTTTGCCGGCGGTAGTCGCGGGTTGGGCAAATTTCTTTGGTTGGCGGGCGACCGGGGGCTGATCGATGGCCTGGCGGTTAACGGCTCCGCCCATACGGTCGGTTGGTTGGCGGCTGTGGTGCGCCATGTACAGACCGGCTATCTCTATCACTACGCTATTGCCATGATTCTGGGTCTGCTGCTGTTGCTGACCTGGTTCGTTTTTGTTTAAAGGAACTCCAGTGTACCTCGTCATAGATTCTGTACCATTCAGAGCCGCCCCAAAGCACCAGTTCAAGGCGTGTCTCGCAGGGAATGGCAAACCCTTTCCAAGGGCCACAACACAGAACTGGCGCTTTGGGGCGACTCCCTTCGGGCGAGCCAGGAAGGGGCCATCCGCGGCGTTATGCCTCTTGACAAGGGCTGGGCCATTCTCTGCGAGGCATGCCTTGCGGCTAACCCCTTCCTGGCCCGCTGAATGGTACAGAATCTACGACGAGGTACACTAGCATGATTGCCGATTGGCCCATCCTCACTCTCACGGTCTGGCTACCGATCATCGGTGGCCTCATGGTGCTTGCCAGCGGCGACCGGGAGGCGAACGCAACCAAATGGACCGCCCTGATTGTCTCGGTGCTGACATTCATCGTCAGCCTGCCGCTCTGGTTTGCCTTCGATAGCTCCACCGCGCAGATGCAGTTCGTCGAGCGAGTGCCCTGGGTGCCGGCCTTCGATATCGAGTACTACATGGGGATCGACGGTATCTCCATGCCGCTGATCATCCTGACCACCTTCATCACCCCCCTGGTGGTGATCGCCGGTTGGGAAGTGATCAAGTATCGTCCCTCTCAATACATGGCCGCCTTCCTCATCATGGAAGGGGTGATGGTCGGTGTCTTCTCTGCCCTGGACGCGATGCTTTTCTACGTCTTCTGGGAAGCGATGCTGATTCCGATGTTCCTTATCATCGGTGTCTGGGGCGGAGCGAACCGGGTCTACGCCACGATCAAGTTCTTCCTCTATACCTTTTTCGGCTCTGTGTTCATGTTGGTCGCCTTGATCTACATGTACTTTCAGTCAGGCAGTTTCGATATCCTCGGCTTCCATACCCTCAAGCTGGGCCTGACTGAGCAGATCCTGATCTTTATCGCCTTTCTCATGGCCTTTGCGGTCAAGGTGCCGATGTGGCCGGTGCATACCTGGTTGCCCGACGCCCACGTCGAGGCGCCCACCGGCGGCTCGGTTGTCCTGGCGGCGATCATGCTGAAGATCGGCGGTTACGGCTTTCTCCGTTTCAGCCTGCCGATCACCCCGGACGCCAGTCACTCCCTGGATTGGCTGATCATCGGCATGTCATTGATCGCCGTGGTCTATATCGGTTTCGTCGCCCTGGTTCAGCAGGACATGAAGAAGCTGATCGCCTATTCGTCGATCGCCCACATGGGTTTTGTCACCCTGGGTTTCTTCATCGTCTTCATCATCAGCCAGAACAATGCCGGCAGCGGCGCCGCCTTGGGCGTGCAGGGCGGGATGGTGCAGATGGTCTCCCACGGCTTTATCTCGGCCGCGCTGTTCCTCTGTGTCGGGGTGCTCTACGACCGTCTGCACAGCCGACAGATCAACGACTACGGCGGTGTGGTGAACACCATGCCGGTCTTCGCCGCCTTCATGGTCTTTTTTGCCATGGCCAATGCGGGACTGCCCGGCACGTCAGGCTTCGTGGGTGAGTTCATGGTCATCCTGGCCAGCTTCCGCGCCGACTTCTGGTACGCCTTCCTGGCCGCCACCACCCTGATCATCGGCGCAGCCTATACCCTGTGGATGGTCAAGCGGGTCATCTTCGGCGATATCGCCAACGACAATGTGGCGGCGCTGCAGGACATGAACAATCGTGAATTTATCGTGCTCGGCACCCTGGCGGCGGCAGTCCTGCTGCTGGGCCTGTGGCCGGCGCCCCTGGTTGAGGTGATGGATGCCTCCGTCAACAACCTGCTGCAACATGTTGCAGTGTCGAAACTTTAACTGACGGAGCCCGACTCGGTAGCGTTCAAATGCAATTCGATTCAACACAATTGATCCCGGCACTGCCGGAAATCTTCCTCCTGACCCTGGCCTGTGTGGTGCTCGTGGTCGATCTGTTTATCCGCGATGAGCAGCGTATCGTCAGCTATGCCATCAGCCAGGTGGGGTTGATCCTGACCTTGGTGATTACGATTCTCGTCTCTCAGCCCGGCACTCAGATCCTGTTCGACGGCAGCTACATCAGGGATCCGATGAGTGACCTGCTGAAGGCGGGTATCCTGTTGATCACCTTCCTCGCCTTCCTCTACGCCAAGGACTATCTGCGTGAGCGGGGCCTGTTTAAAGGCGAATTCTATACCCTGGGGCTGTTCGCCGTCTTGGGCATGCTGATCATGACCTCCGCCAACAGCTTCCTCACCATCTACCTGGGTCTGGAACTGCTGGCGCTCTGTCTCTATGCCCTGGTAGCGTTCAACAAAGACTCAACCCAAGGCGCCGAAGCCGCGATGAAATATTTTGTCCTGGGAGCCCTTGCCTCAGGCATGCTGCTGTATGGCATCTCGATGATCTACGGCGCCACAGGCACGTTGCGTTTCGATGAATTGGCGCAACTGGTGACTAAGGGCGATCTGAACCGGCTGGTGATGGTCTTCGGTATCGTCTTCCTGGTCATCGGTTTGGCCTTCAAGCTGGGTGCGGTCCCATTTCACATGTGGGTGCCGGACGTCTACCATGGCGCGCCCACGCCAGTCACCCTGTTTCTCGGCAGTGCGCCGAAGATCGCCGCCTTCGCATTGGCGATGCGGTTGTTGGTGGACGGTCTCGCCGATCTGCACGGCGGCTGGGAGGGATGGCAGGGGATGCTGATCATCCTGGCGATACTCTCCATGGCCATCGGCAACCTGATCGCCATTGCCCAGACCAACATCAAGCGTATGCTCGCCTACTCCACCATCTCCCATGTGGGCTTTATCCTGTTGGGCATACTGGCGGGCACCAAGGAGGGCTATACCGCCGCGATGTTCTATACCCTGGTCTATGCGCTGATGTCCGCGGGCGGCTTCGGTATCGTCATCGCTCTCAGCCGCAAAGGCTTCGAAGCGGAGAATCTGGATGACTACAAGGGACTCAATCAACGCAGCCCCTGGTTCGCCGGGATGATGCTGTTACTGATGTTCTCCATGGCCGGGGTGCCGCCCACCGTCGGTTTCTTCGCCAAGCTGTTCGTTCTCGATGCCGTGGTCTCCGTAGAGCTGACCTGGCTGGCCCTGGTCGGTGTCTTCTTCTCCATTATCGGCGCCTTCTACTATATCCGTATCATCAAGCTGATGTATTTCGATCAGCCGATCGACGAAACCCCACTGACCGTGGGGATGGACACCCGCCTGGTGCTGTCGCTGAACGGTCTGGCGATGCTGTTTCTCGGTCTTTTTCCGGCAGGCCTGCTCTCCCTCTGCAGCAGCGCCATCGGTAGCTGAGTTTTTTCCGCAAGGGTCTTGTCAAGCGATTGCAAGACAGGTAGTATGCCCCCTCCTTGATGCGGGGTGGAGCAGTCTGGTAGCTCGTCGGGCTCATAACCCGAAGGTCGTTGGTTCAAATCCAGCCCCCGCTACCAACGCTATAGACGGCTCGAGAAAATTGTCATTACCGACGCCTTTCCCGGGCCGTTTTTTTATCCATGCTGTTCTTTTTTAAGGCTTGTCCTGCTTTGCTGTCATGTCGGGATTCCGGCCAACTCGCCATAGAGAGCAAGAGACAGGCCCTTCCGAAACACCATCTCCGATGGCCTGAGTGTGTTTTCGCGCCGGGCCGACTTTGCCCGTAAGGTTCAGTGCGTGGTCCTACGCCTTGAGAAGTCCATTTTTGTGTCGAGCCCTGCAATCCGAGCGCTATCGGCAGAGAAGACGCAAGTTTTGTGACGATGTCGATAGAGCTACCAGACATCTGGGTAGAGCATAGCGGCTGTGTTCAGCTTGGTTTTACCTCATGTACCGAGTACTCTTTCAAGGTGATATTGTCGGGTTCAGTCGTAGGTCAGGTTGACGGAGTATTAGTAAAAAAATAAGGATGCAGATGCAATCAGTCTGGAATGCTCAATGGAGGGCGTGTCCTGCAGGTGTTCGGCATGAGAGGCGGATGAGATGGTTTCGCCTCCCCATCTTCCCGGTGCCGATATCTGTTGGGATTAACGATTATCGGATAGATCTTGGACTTTAGGAGGATGATATGCACAACTACGATGGTTTATTAAGAAACATCACAATGATATTGCTCACCATGATAATGGTGTCTCTTTCCGTGACGACCCTGGGGGCGGTGATCGAGTCACCCCTTCTGGCGCTGTTCTGGTACCTCGCGCAGATTGGGATTGTCATGCTGATGCTGATATCGGTCGTGCTGGCTGTTATCCTCGTAATCAGACGCATGGCCAAGCGATATCGTCAAATGATGATGCGTCGGGCAGGGGAAGCGGTAGACCAGCAGCCCGGCGACGACAGGAAATCGGCGGTAGGCGAGATCTCACCAGAAGGCGTTCTTCCGGGAGGTTCGTAAAGTGGGAGCGATGAGAAACAGCATCGCTGAACTTATCGAAGGCAATCTCCATAGGGATTATGTGGGAAAGATTGTGAGATTGTGTGACATGAGATTGTGTGGACACCCATTCAAAAAATGTGGATTGTGTGGACACCCATTCAAAATATGATCTGAAATGAGCATTATGAGTGGGTGCTGAGATGGACACCCCGCGATCCGGCATCGTATGTGCCAAGCTTGAAGTGAAGTGTGTTCAACCAACAAGCAACGGGGTGTCCACCATGAAGAATAGTTTAATCAGTATC
>JAHXHS010000049.1 GCA_025656455.1 Candidatus Thiodiazotropha sp. (ex Epidulcina cf. delphinae)
CCGCCTTGAACCGTTTTATGATTGAGTTCGAAGACCGCCTGGCGGACTTCGTTTAAACAATGGCAGTTACACAGAATTATTTACAGGCTCGGCGTATTTTTTTATTTCCATCTTATTAGTAGGATTTTGAATGTCCGGTACAACCAAAGAATCGCCAAATACTAGTACCTCGCTACCTTTTTTTGGTTTTGCTGCACTATAATTAAGCCCATACTGGAGCTGCCTATAATCACTGTACATATCTCTGATGACTTCAACATTATCATAAGACACCAACCAGTATCTTTCCGAAAAGGCCTTCATTGTGTTAGCTATTTTCACATGATCAACATGTTTATAGTAATTGATATACAAATCCTTCCCTTTATCGTAGTACGGAGGATCAAGATAAAACATCGTTCGTCTTGGTAATCTCTCGCCTAAGTCATTAATAAGATCAACAGCATCTCTGTTATAAAGATTTATCCTATCTTTGTAGTCTGCTATGTTTTTAATCCTTTCGATTAAGTTCTCTTTCGTAAACCTAGCTCCGATCTTCCACTCCCCTGTTTGCTTAATTCCACCAATAACTCCACCACCCAATATCCCAGATCGATTTGTCCTATTTAAATAAAATGCCGCAAAGCCAACATTCAGCATCGAATGCCCAGCGCGGTTGCGATGAATCTCTCTCTGAACAAGCCATTCATCAATTGATAGTTTCGCATTATGGATCTTTTCGCACAACTTATCTGTCTCATTTACCACTGAGTGCCAGAAAGCATAAATTGCTATATCGATATCATTGATATGTATTTCCGATACATACTCGTTAGACAAAAGATCGACTGCAATAGACGCCCCCCCAGCATAAGGCTCTACATAATGCCCATCAAGCAGGTAATTCTCCTCAAATAATAGTTTGACGTACTTTGCGATCTTTCCCTTTCCGCCTGGATATCGAAGTGGCGAAAAATCCCTGGATATAGTCATTTTGAGTCCCACAGAGCAAGCATAAACGGCTCAATATTATCCCATGTTGTTTTTAGATCACTATCCATTGGATGAAAGTGCTTATTGTGCACATATGCATTAAATGTGTTAATAGAAAATATCGAATTAGGACTTGATATGGCTGTATTGATTGGCTTTAGCTCATCTCTGGTTAGTATTTTCTCTGATTTCATATAGTCAATTACCTTTGAAATCTTGTTACTCAACTTTTCGTTAATTGTAACTTTAATATTATTCGACTCCACAAAATTATCTACACTGAGCTCTACAAAGACTCTGAACGTAATAGCGGCTGCGTTCACAAAATATTTCAAATCCAGATCTTTAAGCTCTCTATAGATCTTATTTATCCTCGGCGCATTGATGTGAATTATGCAACTCTTTGGAATGACTGTGTTTCTAGAAACCGACAAAGGCCTACTTTTTGCCCTTTTCTTTTGAGCTTCTTTTGGTGGATTTGGTGTAATAACTTCCCATTTTGGCGTAGTAATTGAATTGTCAGGGAGATCCTTAAGCTTAAATGTTTCCAGATAATTCAACCTATCATCTTTATAATAGATTTCTTTCACAGTAAAATCGTCTCTCGCAAGATCCGATACTATCTTCAGTAATGGCTTTCTGATTTCACTCGGGGGACGGCTTGTAACAACCCTTCCGTCTTCTATCATTATACCAATAACATCTCTTACATCTGGATCTGCTAATAATCGCTGAAGGCTTGAGGACGGAATAGCTTGCAGCGTTTTCTTAATACCCTCATCAATTTCTTTGTCTTTTTTCAGAAAATCTATAATTTGCAATGCGTATGTTGATTTTCCTTCATATCTTTCTTCAAATCTCGCTTTTTGCTGTGCATCCCAAGTTACAGTTCCAATACCATCATTTGCTCCGGTGTGTTTAAGCTTTATCCACTTGTTAGCCTCGTCAACATCTGAAAATATGACGCACGTCACTAATTTCACTGGGTTCCTTTTAAACTCTGATGACAACTGTCGGAACTTATTTAATAACGCTTTGTGCTTCTCTGGAATAAGATTGTTATTGCTCAGCAATTTAATTGCGGTAACTCTTCTATTGCCTTCCAAAACACCAAACTTACCATTGTGTTTCTCATGCGGCGTCACTATTACCAAATCTGAAGGATTAAGGCCATTTTCTACAATATCTTGAGCCAATTTTACCAATTTATTTTTTTGGTCCTCGATCATTACTGCTATGGCCTCTCTTTGATTGGCGACCATTTCGAAGCGTGGATTCTCCGTATTAACTTCCAATGCGGTAATCTTAATTGGACGTGTCTCGTATTCCATGCTTTTCCCTTTCCAACTTTTCACACGTAATGACCTAGCTCAGCCAAGAAGATGCGGTAGCACCGTCGTCGGCTAGAGCGACGAGTTATGCTTCTGTACCCCCACCAATCAAACCATTCTCATCAAGACTGAAATAGCCGTCATCTCCAATCACAATAAAGTCTAAAAGCCTTATTCGATGAAGCTCACCAAGCTCTCTTATCCTATTTGCCCCTTCTATATCGGTCTGCGATGGCCTTGAAGAACCAAGGGGGTGGTTGTGGACAACAATTATTTTTGAAGCCCTTACGATAATTGCACTTCGAAATACTTCTATCGGGTCGCTGATCACATAATGATCCGTACCCATTGCGATCACTTCATACGACAGTATCTCCAGGCGTGGATTCAGATGAAGGCAAACTATTTTCTCTCTTGCATCATTTTGCATATCCAAAAATAAATGATAGACATGGCTAGCTGACTCCACGGGCGTATTCAACAGGTCATCATCGACCCGTTTACGCTCATACGTTAATTTCAGTTCTTTGATGTATGCCATTTTCTCTTTCCCTTGCCGCCGGTCACAAGTTTAGGTGAAATCCGGAATCTTTCCACATCGATCCTATTTTGACACGGTGCGGCAGGGCCGCACCCTACGGCCAACAAGACATTTCCTGAGAATCCTTTGCGGACTTTGCGTGCTTGGCGTGAATCGCTTTTCCTCTTATGATCTCCGCAAGGACCCTGTTTCGATCACCCCGCCTGAACCCGCCGTCACTCCCGCTCTTCGATCCATGCGGCCTGTATGGCCTCGAGAATCTTTTCACCTGAGTGCTCGGGATCATCGTCGAAATCGGCCAATGCGACCACCCAGTCGCGCAGATCGACAAAGTTCACATAGCGAGGGTCCGTGTCCGGGCGGGTTTCATCCAGCTCGATGGCGATGTCCAGAGTGTCGGTCCATTTCAATCCCATGACAACCTCCTGTTCAGTGATGCTCTGAGACCATGTTGATGGTGTACTTGGGGATCTCGATCACCAGATCCTCATCCCCCACCAGCGCCTGACAACTGAGGCGCGATTCCGGCTCCAGTCCCCAGGCCTTGTCCAGCATATCCTCCTCTGTCTCTTCCGCCTCTTCGAGTGAATCGAAGCCTTCGCGTATGATGACATGGCAGGTGGTGCAGGCGCAGGATTTCTCGCAGGCATGCTCGATCTCGATGCCGTGTTGCAGGGCGGCGTTGCAGATGGTGACGCCGGGCTCTACATCGATGACCGCGCCTTGCGGACAGATCTCTTCGTGAGGTAGAAAGATGATTTGTGGCATGCTATTCCTTATTCGAATTCGTCGACCTTGTGTCCTGACATGGCCTGCTGAATACTCTGATTCATACGCCGCTCCACGTAGAAACCGCAGCGTTTTTCGAGTGCCGCGATCGCCTCTTTGATGACCTGCCGCTGATCTGCGCGGGCGACTGCGCGTAACCCGTCCAGGGCCGATTCCACTCGCTGGCGCTCTTTCTGATCCAGCAGCCGCTCGCCATCCTCGGCCAATGCCGCTTCCAGCGCTTCGATAACCCGATCCGCTTCCACCTGCTGCTCACGCAGGTCACGGGCGAGCTTGTCCTCGCCGGCGTGGGCGATTGAGTCGCGCAGCATGGTCTCGATCTCGTTGTCGGTCAGGCCGTAGGAGGGTTTGACCTCGATACTGGCCTGCACCCCGCTGCTCTGTTCGATTGCGCTGACGCTCAACAGGCCGTCGGCGTCCACGGCGAAGGTCACGCGAATCCGTGCGGCGCCCGCCACCATCGGCGGTATGCCGCGCAGTTCGAATCGCGCCAGGGAGCGGCAATCGGAGACCAGCTCCCGTTCGCCCTGGACGACATGGATGGCCATCGCGGTCTGGCCATCCTTGAAGGTGGTGAAATCCTGGGCCCGGGCCACAGGAATCGTGGTGTTGCGATTGACCAGCTTTTCAGTGAGACCGCCCATGGTCTCGATGCCGAGTGAAAGCGGGATCACATCCAACAGCAGCATCTCGTCATCCGGTTTGTTGCCGGCCAGAATATCGGCTTGAATCGCCGCGCCCACGGCAACCACCCGGTCAGGATCCATAGCCACCAGGGGTTGCGCGCCGAACAGTTCCCCGACCCTCTCGCGCACCCTGGGCACCCGAGTGGACCCGCCGACCATCACCACCTCCTGCACCGCTTCCGCCGTAACACCGGCGTCACGCAGGGTGCGCCGGCAGGCGATCAGGGTCTTTTTGATCAATGGCTCGACCAACTCGTTGAACTCGGATCGCAACAACCGCCCCTCCCAGTGACCACCATCCTCCAGGGCGACACGGATGCTTGTCTCGTCAGCCTCACTAAGCGCCTCTTTGGCGGCGCAGCCTGCATGCATCAGACGCTTCAGCTGGGCATGGTCAGCATCGCCGTCGATACCGGCCTGCCGCATGATCCACTCGGCCAGAACCCGGTCGAAATCGTCACCGCCAAGCGCTGAATCACCACCGGTGGCCATTACCTCGAAGACGCCTTTATTCAACCGAAGGATGGAGATATCGAAAGTGCCCCCGCCCAGGTCATAAATGGCGTGAACCCCCTCAGCGCCCTGGTCCAGGCCATAGGCGACGGCAGCGGCGGTCGGTTCGTTGAGGAGACGCAATACGTGCAAGCCCGCCAACTTGGCGGCATCCTTGGTGGCCTGGCGCTGGGCTTCGTCAAAGTAGGCGGGGACGGTGATCACCACCCCGCTCAACTCGCCGTCAAGGGTATCCTCCGCCCGTTGTACAAGTACTTTCAGGATCTCGGCGGAAACCTCCACCGGACTCACATCACCCGCCACTGTCTGAATACGCAGCGCCCTGCCCTGTTCCTCTACGAAACGGTAGGGAAGCCGGCTGCCGAGGGTTTTGATATCGCCGATACCACGTCCGATCAGACGCTTCGCGGAAGAGACGGTATTGAGCGGATCTTCCGTCTCGGCCCGCTTGGCATCTTGACCCACCAGGATAGCGCCATCCCGGTAACGCACAATCGATGGCAGCAGATGGCGTCCTTCGTCGTCGGGAAGGGTCTGCGCACGGCCGCTGCGCACCGTTGCCACCAGGGAGTTGGTAGTGCCCAGGTCAATACCGGCGGCAAGTCGATGTTGATGCGGCGCCTGGGCCTGACCGGGTTCTGCGATCTGAAGGAGTGCCATCTATCTCTGTTCCAACCGATGAATCAATTCAGCTCATCTTCCAATGTCGCTTCCACACGCTCTGCTTCAGCGTGCAGTCTCTGTAGAAAGCGCATTTTTCGCAAGATCTCTCGGGCGGCCTCCAGCCGATCCTCTGTCGGGGTTTCGAAGTGGACCGCCATCTGCGCCACCAGGTCGTTGATCTGCTTGTTGATCGTGCCGCGCAAGGCCATGACCGCTTCGTAGGGATCGGGCTGATTGGGGATCGCCTCCAACGTCTCGCGCAACGCCATCTGCTGCATCAGGAACGCCATATCCTGGGTCGACTCGTTCTGGGCTTCTATCTCGGTACCGTGGAGCGTCAATAAGTAGCCGGCGCGGGCGATCGGATCCTTAAGGGTTTCGAAGGCTTCGTTGATCAGGGAGGCGCCCTGTACCGAGAGTCGCCTCTCCTGCTCGGTGGCATTGGCATAGCGATCGGGATGCACGACCCGCTGCAGTTCCCGGTAACGCTCCGCCAGCGAGCGACCGTCCACCATATAATCGACCGGCAGACCGAACAGGTCAAAATAGTTTTTTGAAAAATCCAGCATAGCGAAAAAACGGCCACCCTATGGCAGCCGTCTCTGATCCTTATTCGAAATATCCTTAGATGCCGAAACTCTCACCGCAACCGCACTCGCTCTTGGCATTGGGATTGTTGAATTTAAAGCCCTCGTTGAGCCCCTCCCGCGCATAATCGACCTCGGTGCCATCCAGATAGACCAGACTCTTGGGATCGATAATCACCTTCACCCCGCGGTCCTCGAACACCTGATCCCCTGCTTGTAACTCATCCACGAACTCCATCTCGTAGGCCATGCCCGAGCAACCCGAGGTGCGCACGCCAAGACGTATGCCCAAACCCTTGCCCCGATTGGCAAGAAAGGTCAACACCCGTTTAGCCGCCGCTTCTGTGACTGTGATACCCATCGTTTTACAACCCTATCAGACCGATTGATGCCGCCGCACTCATTTACCGTTCTTTTCGGAGAAATCCTTGATCGCTGCCTTGATGGCATCCTCGGCCAGTACGGAGCAATGCACCTTCACCGGCGGTAATGCCAGCTCCTCCGCGATCTCGGAATTCTTGATCTCCTGCGCCTGCTCCAGGGTCTTGCCCTTGACCCATTCGGTGAGGAGACTGCTGGAAGCGATCGCCGAACCGCAACCATAGGTCTTGAAGCGGGCGTCTTCGATCACGCCCTCTTCGTTGACCTTGATCTGCAGTCGCATCACATCGCCACAAGCCGGCGCGCCCACCATACCGGTGCCGACACTGGTATCGCTATTGTCGAAGGCGCCCACGTTGCGTGGATTCTCATAGTGGTCCAGGACCTTGTCGCTGTATGCCATACTCTAAAACCTCTGAATGAAGCGCATTAATGCGCGGCCCATTGAATTGATTTCAGGTCGATACCGTCCTTGAACATCTCCCACAGAGGCGATAACTCGCGCAATCGCTTCACCTCGGTACGGATCTTGTCGATTGCGTAGTCCACCTCCTCCTCAGTGGAGAAACGGCCCAGGGTAAAGCGGATGGAACTGTGCGCCAGTTCATCCTCGCGTCCCAGGGCGCGCAGCACGTAACTCGGCTCCAGGCTCGCCGACGTGCAGGCGGAACCGGAAGATACCGCCAGGTCCTTGAGCGCCATGATCAGGGACTCGCCCTCGACAAAGGCAAAGCTGACATTGAGGTTGCCGGCCACTCGCTGGCTCTCATCACCGTTGAGATAGACCTCTTCCAAGTCCTTGATACCGTCCCACAACCTGTTGCGCAGCCCGAGAACCCGCTCGCTCTCCGACGCCATCTCCACCCTGGCAATACGAAAGGCCTCCCCCATGCCGGCAATCTGGTGCGTCGCCAGGGTCCCGGAACGCATGCCGCGCTCATGTCCCCCGCCATGCATCTGCGCCTCCAGCCTCACCCTCGGTTTGCGCCGCACATAGAGGGCGCCGATGCCTTTGGGACCATAGATCTTGTGCGCCGAGAACGACATCAGATCGACCTTCATCTTTTGCAGATCGATGGGTGTCTTGCCGACGCTCTGAGCCGCATCCACATGAAACAGGATCTTGCGTTCACGGGTGATCTCACCGATCGCCTGAATGTCCTGAATCACCCCGATTTCGTTATTGACGTGCATGATCGAGACCAGGATGGTGTCATCCCGCAGGGCGGACGCCAGTTTGCCGAGATCGATCAGGCCGTTCGGTTCTGGATTGAGATAGGTCACCTCAAAACCGTGACGCTCGAGTTGACGGCAGGTATCGAGCACCGCCTTGTGTTCGGTTTTACTGGTGACGATATGGCGTCCCTTCTTGGCATGGAATTCAGCGACCCCCTTGATGGCCAGGTTATCCGACTCAGTGGCCCCGGAGGTCCAGACAATCTCCTTGGGATCGGCGTTCACCAGATCGGCTACCTGCTGCCTGGCCGCGCTGATCGCGTCATCCGCCGTCCAGCCGAAGGCGTGGGAGCGTGAAGCGGGATTGCCGAAATCGCCATCCGGAGTGAGATATCGACACATCAATTCCGCAACGCGTGTATCGACAGGCGTCGTGGCCGAATAGTCCATGTAGATTGGCAACTTCATTTCAAACTCCGAAATATCGATTCTGAATCAGGCACCGGCCAAATCGCTGGGCTCATCCGCCAGGGTGACCTCCAAACCCGATACCTCCTCTTGATTGGAGTGATCCTGACGCGCCGCCACCTCGCGCACGGTTTTGCGGTCCATCAGATCCTGCAGACTGATTTTGTTGAGGTAGTTGTAGATTTGACTGCTGAGGTCCGACCATAGCTCGTGCGTTAGGCAACGCTCGTTGTTATGGCAATTGTAGGCTCCGTTGCAGCGGGTGGTGTCGATATTCTCATCAACCGCGGAAATCACTTCGCCTACATAGATCTCATCGGCGTCCCGTCCCAGGCTGTATCCCCCGCCTGGACCGCGTACGCTGGCAACCAGGGACTTCTTGCGCAACCGGGAGAAGAGTTGCTCCAGGTAGGAGAGCGAAATTCCCTGCCGTTGGGCAATATCGGCCAGGGTGATCGGCCCCTCCCCATAGTGCAGAGATAGATCCAGCATGGCAGTCACCGCGTATCGACCTTTTGTGGTAAGCTTCACGTTATCGGCTCCCTGAATATGTTCAACTGCTAATATACATTCCCAAGCAAAATAGTCAAGATTTCGACACCCCAATCATTCGAGGGTTTTCTCTTCCTCGACGATCTGCTCGTCAAGTCTCTGCAACTCCTCGGCGGTAGAGATGATCTCACAAGAATCGAGCGTAGGCAGACTGGACTGATCCTCCTCCATACCCAAACTTTTCATCGCTTCACACATCGACTCCATCCTCCTATCCATCACATGGATATGGTCAAGCATGCAATTGATGGCATGGGCCACCGGATCTGTAGCATCCTTGGTGGCGCCGTAGGCATCGAAACCGATCTTTTTCGCGATCGCTTCCCGGTGGACGCTCTGCTCCAGCGTGCTGGGCGTAATCAGTTTTCCGGGAACGCCGACGACGGTCGCTCCGGCCGGCACCTCCTTCACCACCACCGCGTTCGAACCTATCCTGGCCCCTTCACCGACCAAAATGGGCCCCAGCACCTTCGCCCCCGCGCCGACAACCACGTTATCGGCAAGGGTGGGATGACGCTTTCCTTTCTCCCAACTCGTACCGCCCAGGGTAACCCCGTGGTAGAGCGTGCAATCGTCACCGATCACAGCCGTCTCTCCAATCACCACGCCCATCCCATGATCGATGAAGAAACGCCTTCCAATCACCGCCCCGGGATGGATCTCTATGCCGGTGAACAATCTGGCCAGATTTGATGTCACCCGGGCCAGCCACTTCAACCCTATATTCCATAAGGTATGGCTGAGACGGTGGATGACCACAGCATGCACGCCGGGGTAAGTGGTAATGATCTCAAAGGCGTTGCGAGCCGCAGGATCCCGTTCAAAGACGCTCTGGATATCCTCTTTCCAACGAGAGACCTTCTGTACACCTGAAGTTTCCAACTGTATACCTGCATTTGAGTGTGAAATCATTGACGCCACAGTGGTAATGGTGGCATGCGGAGAGCAGATTATCCACAATACCTCATAAAATACTAGGGTATTTTAATCGATTGAGAACGCCCAGCGCCTTCCTCTCCTCAAAGTGGGCGGAAATAACATATCAAAGGCTTCTCCGCTTGCCGTTTTGGGATTTAGAATCCTTAGTCAGCGCCGCATCGATTTTCGTCCCTGCATGGCGCTGAGAATACCCCGCAGAATATTGATCTCGTCCGTATCCGGACGCGCCCGCTGAAACAGGCCGCGAAGTCTGCGCAGCAACTTATCAGACTGCTTGGGATCGGTAAACCCGACATCATCCAGCGCCTGGGCAAGGTGCTCATGAAAGCCCTGAAGCATCTCCGCCGTGGCCAGGTCCCTGGGATGCTCGGATGCCTTGTCCTGCCCCCGAAGATGGGCAAGATGTATCTCATAGGCCAACACCTGCACCGCTGCTCCCAGGTTCAGCGAGCTGTATGCCTGATTGGTCGGAATATGCACGAGAAAGGTACAGCGGTCCAACTCACTGTTGCTGAGACCGGACCGCTCTCGTCCGAACACCAGGGCAACATCGCCCTGCGCTGCCTCGGCCACCAGCTTGACGGCCGCTTCGGCCGGCGATACGACCGGCCAAGCGACGCTGCGTGCGCGGGCGCTGGTGCCCACCACGAGACGACAACCCTGCAACGCCTCATCGAGAGAATCGACGACCCGGGCGCAATCCAGCAGATCGCCGGCCCCCGAGGCGCGCGAGCTGGCCTCTTGATGGGGAAATTGTTGCGGAGCGACCAGATAGAGCTGTTGCAGACACATATTCTTCATCGCCCGCGCGGCCGCCCCGATATTCCCGGGATGACTGGTGTCGACCAACACGATACGGATGTTATTCAGCATGGGCGGTTAGGTTACCTGAATAGATAAACCGATTGTAGGAGTAGGTCAGGTTGACGCGGAGCGGCTACCTGACTCAATGGGGGTGTCACGTAGCTGCGCAACGTGACCTACGGGTTTCTAAACATGAGGTTTCTAAACTTCTAAACAGACATCCACTCAAAATTACCTGAGTAGACGCGGGAAAACAGTTTATCCCCATCGTCACATGCTGTATCCTCGCCGCCCATGAATCCAATGCTGACCATTGCAGTACGCGCCGCCCGCGAGGCCGGGCGGATCATCACCCGCAACTTCGGCCGTATCGACCGGCTGACCATCACCGATAAAGGCAGCAACGATTTCGTCTCCGAGGTGGACCGCAATGCGGAGCAGGCCATCATCAATGTGCTGCGCGATAAATACCCCCAACACGCCATCCTGGCGGAAGAGAGTGGCCGGCACCCGGGTAGCGACTACCTGTGGATCATCGATCCCCTGGACGGCACGACCAATTTCCTGCACGGATTCCCCCAGTTCGCCGTCTCCATCGCCTTGAAGGTGAAAGGGCGACTGGAGATCGGCGTGGTCTACGATCCCTTGAAAGAGGAGATGTTCACCGCCAGTCGCGGCGAAGGCGCCCTGCTGAATGACAGGAAGATCCGCGTTTCCAGTCGCAAAGGGTTGGAGGGTGCGCTACTGGGCACCGGCCTGCCCTATCGGGACTTCAGCTATACCGACAACTATATGGGCATGCTCAGAGACCTGATCAAGACGAGCGCCGGCGTCCGCCGCCCCGGCTCCGCCGCACTCGACTTCGCCTATGTGGCTGCCGGTCGCATCGACGGTTTCTGGGAACTGGGCCTGAAGGAGTGGGATTTTGCCGCCGGTGCGCTACTGGTCAGGGAGGCCGGCGGACTGGTGACCGATATCGGCGGCGGGGAGCGTTTTTTCGACACCGGCAATGTCATCGCCGGCGGTATCAAGGTCCACAAGGCGATGCTGAAACAGATCCTCCGCCACCTGGACGAGAGACTCACCGCTTAATTCCCAACCTTGCGAACCCGGTTCACAGATTGCCGGATACCCGGCCAAAGCGGCTCAAGAAAGCGGCCCGGCAACCGTTAGTTCGAATGAAGCGATTCATCTCAATAAGACAACGGATAGCACCCATGTCGGAAAACCATAGTAAACCCAACGCATTGAGCGACCGCGCCCTTGAACTGGTAATGCGCGACGTACTGAATGGATTGAGGGATCTCTCCCTGCAGCTACAGGAAAACAGTATGCAGGTAGAGACCGCCTCCGGTTCACCGCTGGCGGGAGGGGGGCAGGCTCATGCCTCGCTCTCCAGCGGCCACAGCACTATCCCGCGGCTGAAAAAAAGCAGCTAGCACGCCAGGGCCTGTTAAACAGGCCTCAAGGCATATCGTCCGGCCCTCCCTCCTCTTTTTTGACCGGCATCATGTCCGCCCGGCTTACTCCCATCGAGATGACCGAGGTGCTCGCTACATAGATGGAGGAGTAGGTGCCGATCACCACACCGACAATCAGCGCCAGGGCAAATCCGTGGATGATCTCGCCACCGAACAGGAACAGGGCGATCAATACCAGCAGGGTCGTGCCCGAGGTAATCAAGGTCCGGGAGAGTGTCTGGTTGATTGAAGTATTGATGATGCCGACACTCTCTCCCGTACGGATCTTGCGAAAATTCTCTCGAATACGGTCGAACACCACGATGGTATCGTTGAGTGAATAACCGATCACCGCCAGCACCGCGGCCAGTACCGGGAGATCGAATTCCACCTGGAACAGGGCGAAGAAGCCGATGGTCACCAACACGTCATGCACCAGGGCGATGACCGAGCCCACCGCAAACCGGTATTCAAAGCGCAATCCCACATAGATGAGGATACCGATCAGGGCATACAGCATCGCCAGTCCGCCATCCTCGGTCAGTTCGTCGCCCACCTGGGGGCCGACAAATTCGACCCGCCGCAGATCCACCCCGGCATCGATCCCTTGCATGGCGTTGAAGGCGCGATCGCTTAGCACCGCGCTCTCCATATCCTCACGCGGCGCCAGCCTGACCAGCACATCCCGGGAGGTGCCGAAATGCTGCACCACGGCATCGCCGAAGCCGTCCTGGCTCAGCGCCTCCCGCACCTCGGAGAGTTCCACCGCCTGGGGATAACCCACCTCCACCAGGGTGCCGCCGGTAAAGTCGATGCCGAAATTGAGGCCGCGCACGATGATCGCCCCGAGGGCGATCAACAGCAGCACGCCCGAGAAGATCAGCGCCAGATGGCGCTTTCCCATTAAATCGAAATACGAGTCTTTGTTGATGATCTGCATGATTTGGCTGCTCCTAGACTGCCAACGCCTTGACGCGCTTGCGGCCGTAGATCAGGTTGATCACCGCGCGGGTCCCGATAATGGCGGTGAACATGGAGGTGAGAATACCTATCGCCAGGGTGACGGCGAAACCCTTGATCGGCCCGGTGCCGAAGCTGAACAACACGGTAGCGGCGATCAGGGTGGTGATGTTGGCGTCGATGATGGTGGAGAAGGCCTTCTCATAGCCGGCCTGAATACTTGCCTGGGGTGAGTTGCCATTGGCGATCTCCTCGCGGATACGCTGAAAAATCAACACATTCGCATCCACCGCCATACCCACGGTGAGGACGATGCCGGCTATCCCCGGCAGGGTCAGGGTGGCCTGCAACATCGACAGGATGGAGACGATCAGCACCAGGTTCATCACCAGCGCCATGTCGGCCACCAGACCGAATACTCGGTAGTAGAAGGCCATGAACACCATCACCAGGGCCAGACCGATCATCACCGACATAAAGCCCTGATCGATATTATCCTGCCCCAGACTGGGTCCGATGGTGCGCTCCTCGACGATCTCGATAGGGGCCGCCAGGGCGCCGGCGCGCAGCAACAGGGCCAGATCGCGGGCCTCTTCGGTGGTATCGAGTCCGGTGGTCTGAAAGCGCCGCCCAAAGGGCTCCAGGATGTTGGCGATGGAGATCACCTCCTCCACCTTCCTTTTCACCTTCACCGGTTTGCCATCCACCATGCGGGTGGTGGTGCGGTTTTCGATGAAGACCACCGCCATCGGCTTACCCACATTCTCGTTGGTCATGCGCCGCATGCGCTTGGCGCCTACACCGTCCAGGCTGACGAAGACCGCCGGCTGCCCCGATCGCTGATCCAGACCCGAGGAGGCATCGACGATTTGATTGCCGGTGACGATCACCCGTTTCTTCAGCAACACCGGATCGCCGTTTCGTTCATAGTAGAGGTTGGAACCGGGAGGGATACGCCCGTTCACCGCATCCTCGACACTGTGCTCGGTATCCGCCAGGCGATACTCCAGGGTGGCGGTGGCGCCCAGGATCTCTTTCAGCTTTGCTGGATCTTGTGCGCCGGGCAGTTGCACTACAATGCGTCGCACACCCTGCTGCTGGATCAGGGGCTCAGACACGCCCAAGGCGTTGACCCGGTTGCGCAGGGTGGTGATGTTCTGTTG
This sequence comes from Candidatus Thiodiazotropha sp. (ex Epidulcina cf. delphinae), assembly GCA_025656455.1. Taxonomy (GTDB): domain Bacteria; phylum Pseudomonadota; class Gammaproteobacteria; order Chromatiales; family Chromatiaceae; genus Thiodiazotropha. The sequence continues at coordinate 13,986 of JAHXHS010000049.1, forward strand.
CAGGGCGAATTTCCGCACCTCCTGCTTCTCGGTCGGCGAGAGGGTGACCCGGACAAAAAAGGCCTCCGCTTCATCGACACTCTCCAGGTTCAGGGAGCGAAATTCATTACCGATCATTTCCGCTGCCTGATCACGCTTGTCCGCAGTATTGAACTTCACATTCACCAGGTCGTTGTCGCGGCTGATACGCACATAGCGCACCCGCTTCTCACGCAACAGGGTACGGATATCGCTGCTGTAGCGCTCCGCCGCCTGCTCGATCGCCGCCTCCATATCCACATCGATCAACACGTGAATACCGCCGCGCAGATCGAGACCGAGGTACATGGGTTCGGCGCCCACACCCCTCAACCAATCGGGAAGGTCCGGCGACAGGGTCAAGGCAGGAGTGTAGTTTTCGCCGAGCAGAACGGTGATCAGATCCATCGCCCTCAACTGATCCTCGGAACTCTTGAAGCGCACCAGCAACTTTTTATTCCGTATCGCCATACCCTTCGCCGCCAGGCCCTCCTGTTGCAGCGCCTGCTCGATACGCGCCAGTGTGGTCTGATCGATCACGGCGTCACGGGAGGCGGATATTTCCATGGAGGGGTCCTGATCGAAGAGATTGGGCAGGGCAAACAGCCCGCCAATCAGGACCACCGCCAGGACCAGCAGGTTTTTCCAAAGAGGATATTGGTTCATTGTGCTTTCAATTCAGGTTGGGCTTGCTAGTGTACTGTCTCATACTAATGCGTGATATCAGCGTGACGCCAGGCCATTGGCCGCTAGGCGCGTGGCGCCGGGAATGGCGCGCCCTTTCCAAGCCACGCAACAACGCGGACGATGGCCTGGCGTCGCGCCCGAAGGGAGGCCCGCCAAGGCCCCAATCCTGCGTTGCTCCGCTTGACAAGGGCCTGCCATTGCCTGCGCGGCGCGCCTTGTCTTGAGGCCTTGGCGTGCCTCTGATATCACGCATTAGTATGAGACAGTACACTAGAGTTCTTTGAGGGAACCTTTAGGCAATACGGTATCCACCGCCTGGCGGCGCATCTTCACCTCGATTCCCTCTGAAATCTCTACCAGGATAAAGTTCTCACCCATATCGGTGATTTTGCCGGCAACCCCTCCCGAGGTGATGATCTCATCCCCCTTGCCTAGGGCTTCAACCATCTTTTTATGCTCCTTCTGGCGTTTGACCTGCGGGCGAATCATCAGGAAATAGAGCACCGCGCCGAAGATCACCAGTGGCAGCAATCCGGTAATCGCATCTGCCTGTCCCGCCGCTTCCGGCGCCTCAGCCAATGCCTCAGAAATAAAAAAACTCATTGCTATCAACCTCTCAATCGGGTCATGAATAAGTCAGCCAGGCAGATCCTGGCCCGCTGAAAAAAATCAGCGGCCGATTATGACACAGAAGACGGCAAGAAACAGGGTCCGGCGGCACAGTTGGCAATTATCTGTCCCGGAAGTACCAGTCCGGTGCGGCAGGGCCGCACCCTACCAAAAACATTGCGTAGAGTGCGGCCCTGCCGCACCGATAGTGTCGTCACCGGATTTACTGGCCCGAAAGCGGCTCAGTACCAAACCGAGAGATAGGCCTTGACGACATGAGCGGAAAAGGAGTAGACAGGCTCCTGGCCAACCACCCCGCCACGGGTAAGATCCCGGAAATCGTCATAGTTAAAGCGGATATAGTCGAGCTTGAAATTAAGGCTGCCGCGATCGATGAACCCCCATCCGGTAGGGTTGAATGCATAGCTGACGCCGACCCCGAAACTGTGGCTCTCGAAACTGCTCAACTCCTTATCCCTGGCGAGAAAATTCTGTTGATCCTGGCGAGAGAAGAGATCGCTGTAGAAGTCGGCCGCCTCCTGGGTGTAGTAGCGGTAGCGGAGGTCGAACACCCAATCCTTTTCCAGCGGGTGGGTATAAGCGAATTCCAGGTTGTTCGCGCTAATGCCCCAGGTGTCGTTGAAATAGCGATATTCGCCACTCAGGGCGGCGCGGTAGGGGAGATAGTATTTCAGGCGTAATGCCAGGGCGTTGCTGGTGCGAGTGCGGGGATACCTCTCGGGCAGGTAGCCAAATCCCTTTTCACTCAACGGATCGAGAAAGCGATAGGAACGGTAGGGGTTATTCAAAAAACCCTCGTCGGAAATCGTCTCCCAGTTGACGCCCAGGATACTCTCCTTGGTCAGGACCTGGCTGAGTCCGATCCGGTAGTGCTGCCGCTTCACCGATGCGGCGAACTCATCATCCCCATTCCGGCTGATATCGTCATTTCCCACGGCATACCCGAGAGAGACCGTGGTGAGATCGCCGAACATGTCGTGGCTGATGTTGAAGCTGCCGGTCTCCGCCTGATAGTCGCTCTCGTCGCTGTTGGTGAACGACAGGCTCATCAATGTCTTGTCGTGCAGGTAATCCATCGCCAGACTGGTTTCCGTACGCTCTTCGGTATAGCCGGAAGCGGTGCTGACCACATCCACCGAGGCGCTGGAGATGGAATCCACATAGTAGTTGGCGTTCAACGACACGCTCTGACCGATCGATTTGCGCACCAGGATCGAAGGGCCGTCCACTTCAACGCCGCCGCCATCGTAACGGTGATACATCACATCCGCCCGGTCTTCAGGGAGTACCGTGGCGTGCAGACCGACACTGAACAACAGCAGCAGGAGCGGCGGGATCAGCCGTCCCGGCCTAATTACAGCCACAACCACCTCCCCCGCCCCCCTCGGAGCCACGGGCCGCCTCCCGGGTCTGGTGGACATGATGCCGATAGGCGCCCGCAATGGGATCCCGCTCAAAACTCATGATGGGATCGGCCAGATGGGCTCGCTCATAGGGCTGCACCCAGGGTTCGACACTGCAACCCGAGCCCAGCAGGGGCAACACACCGAGCAGGAGTATCCTGGTCATCGCTTGGGTAGGCTTCATCTTAGACCTCACTCGCGCAACAACTCCCGGATCTGTTCCTGGTAATCCGCTTCATAGCCGGGCTTATAACCCTTGTGCAGATACCTTACCTGCCCGTCCCGGTCGATCATGAAGGTGCTCGGCATGGCTTTCACCCGATACGCCTTACTCACCCGGCTCTTGTCATCATAGAGGACCGGAAAGCTCACCGGGATATCCCGCAGCATCTTCTCCGCGGCGGCCTGCTCCTCGTCCACATTGACCCCCAGGAGCGTAAACCCCATGGATTGGTAGCGTTCGTAAAGCTGCTGCAGCAGAGGCATCTCCTGGCGACAGGGGCCACACCAGGAGGCCCAGAAATTGACCATCACCACCTGTCCGCGCAATTCACTCAACTTGATATTTTCACCGCTTCGGCTCTTGAGGGTGAAGTCCGGCGCCGGTTGGGTTGATCCGGCCGCAGACAGTTGCCCGCAACCGATCAGCAGCAGCCCTGCCAACAAGCCGCATTTCAGCCGGTTTTTGAATTGGTGGTATTTGATCATCGCTGTTTCCCTCAGAAAAAAATGGTCAGACTGCCGTGGAGTTCGAAATTGTGAGTGGTCTTGGTCTCTCCCAGCAGGTCCGACTCGAACATGTGGTCCCTGGCATCGAGATGCAGGGTCAGCCAATCGTTGATCAGCAGTCGATAACCGGCTCCCAGATTGATGGTGAATTCATCGTCGCCGGCGAAGCGGGTGCTGCCGATTCCGCCGATCAGGTAGAACTGACTGTTGTAGGCATACTTACCAGCCAAAAACACCTCCCCCGGGAGGATGTTATAGCCGGCCGAGAGGTTGTAGTAGGTCAACTTGCGTTCGCTGTCCGTCAGCAACTGCACATCGCCGCTGAGCGCTTCGTAGCTCGTCTCCTCCGCCTTGCTTGTGCCGATGGCGGCCTCCAGGAAGATGGCGTCGGTACCGTGATAGGCGAGGCGGGCGCCGTACAGGATGCCGGTGCCGAAATCCTCGATATTCATGAGACCGACATAGGCGCCGACTTCGAAATCCTCTGCGTCGATCTCTGGCTCCTTAATCTCACGCCGGGCGATTTCGGGCTCCACCAGCAACTCCTCGCGCAGGCTGTCGCCAAGGGCCTCGGCCGCCTCGCAGGGTAGGAGCGTCACTGTCCCCAGCAGGGCTGCTGTACTCAAAAAAAGAAACCGAGTCCGATTTTCCACTGGTCAAAATCCTCATTGTCGTCACGGCTGGTGAAAACGGCGTAGTGGCGGAACTCCCCACGCATGAAAAAACGTCTTGTCAAATAGACCCGCAATCCGACCCCGACATGCGCCGTGGAGTCGGTGCGATCCTCCGTCTGCACCAGGGTGGAACTCGGCTTGGTGCGAATCATCCCCCCCCCGAGGGTGAAAAACGGGCTGTAGGTCCACTCGGGAAAGGGTTGGGAGAGCAGATTGATATCAAACAGGTACTCACTGGAGTAGTCGCCCAGGGCCTGGGAGAAGCTTATCTCGGTGGAGAGATTCTCATTGAACGAGTAGCCGCCGTAGAGCCCCAGCAAAGCGGCTCCATCCATATCTCCCCCGTAGAAGCTGAATTCCCATTTGCGTTCCCGGAAATCATCCTGGGTGTAGGAGCGCAACTGCAGCGGCGATCCGTCCTCGGTGAGGGTTCGGCGCATCTGCCGAATATAGACCCAGCCCGACCGACCGCGCCGGGTATACACCTGGAACCAGTCGGTGCGGCGCTTGCGGATCTCGACCCACTCGCCCCGTTCCGCTACTTGATCGATCGGATAGGATTCCCCTGGGCCGGTATGCATTTCGATATAGGGCGCGGCCACCTCGACACGCTGATAGACCTCCTCCGTATGTCCGATTGCGGGCGCCAACCAGATCAATAGCCAGCCGGTTCGGAGGTACTGCATTAGCCTTTTAAATCTCAAACTCAATTATCCAGGGGGGCAAGAAAGGGGTCATTGTAATACTGTGCGCCGATATCGAGCCATTCGGCGATCAATTTTATCTCAGCATCACTCAAATAGCCCGCATGCAGCCCACCTGCATCGAAAATCCCGAAGAAACGACTGCCGTTGGCGGAACCGGCCTGCATGGAAGCCCCGCCCGGAACCGGAACAGGCACGTCGGGAAGGGGGATCGGATTGCCATCCCCATCCAACACCAGTTCACCGTTCTCATCCACTTCATAGAGCTGATTGCCATTCGCATCCGTCGCAGGCACCAGCACATCGACCAGGATGCCGTCCACCACCTCCTGCATATTATCGGCAGACAGCAGCTCCCGGTAGGCGGCGAAATGCTCCGGCTCATCTTCGGATGGGCCGTCACTCAGATCCAACTGGGCGTCCGGGATAACGGTAACGCCTGCATCATCCGTATCGTGACATTCTGTACAGGTATGGTCGTCGATCTGGGTCTGCATGGCATCGAATACCGGACGCGGCAGACTCCACAACGGGTGAATATGCTGCTCATAGTGGATAATGGCGCGACAGAGTTCGTTCCAATCGGTTGCGCAGAGACTGTTGCTCAGGGGATCCGCACTATTCAGGTCAGCGTAACGATAGGCGATTTCCGGGTCAGGGACCCTTACTACGGGGTCCGTCCAGACATCGCTGAAGAGCAGATCCATGCTCGGATCGCAGGCCGCCGCGCTGCATTGCAGCCTGTTGCGGGTCTCCGCCATGGTCTCCCCGGCATCGCTCCAGAGTTCGGGATTGCTGTTGGGAAAGGGCTGACCGCCACCCGGTCCGCCGCTGTTGGCGCTGGGAGGCGCCGCGCTCAGGCGGCCGTGGGTGAGGGGGTTGTCGGCTTCGTGACAGCCGATGCACTCAATCACCTCACCGGGCCGGAACTGCAGCCAAAAGCTATGCGCCTGCCCGGTCCGCCGCCCGTTCGCGTCCAGTACGCTGAAGCTGACAGGCACGTTGGCCGGCACCTTGACCTGCACCGAGCCATCGGGCTCGATCGGCGCATAGCCGATCACCTCGCGCATGCCGTACTGAGCGGTGACCCCGAATGCGCTGGCGGAGAAATCGAGGACATCCTCATCCGGAATGGTGACCTGCTTGATCAAGCGCAGAAATCGCGCCGGGCGATCCGCCGCTACTGTCTGGGCCGGATCCGCGAGGGTCGCAATATCCGGATCGGCGCTATCCACCCCATCCAGGTCGTAGACGCTGCGGATATGCAACAGCCCAGCCTTATCGGCCACCAGTGAGGGATCGAGATCGATGCCGGCCGTTTTATCGTGGCGAATGGTCGGCAGGGAGCGACCGACAGCCACCACCAGATCGGTAAAAATCACACCCTCCTGGGGCTTCACGATGGGTTGCTGGGTCTGTTCCGATCGGTCATAAATAAAAAGACTGTAGAGGGGCGGCGCCGGCTCCGCATCGGGGTTTGTCAGACGCTCCTCGGTACAGGGAACAATTTGACCGTCCTCCAGCAGGCGGCACTGACTCCAACTGATCAGCAACCTGCCGGTGCCGTCATACAGGGGATAGGCGCTACGCAACTGCCCCCCCATGGAAGGGGCGCCGTCGGTGTTGATCTGATGCGCCGTGGCGCTGCTTTGAGCGGGACCGCTCAACCCCAGATTCTCCCAGGTGGGCTGCTCGTTATCGACATAATCGACGCTATCGATAACGATCAGATCGCCCCCCTCATCCGTGCCGTCGAAAGGCAGCAGCAGGGCCATGATTTGGCCATCCGGCATCTCTAGCGGGCGCATGAACTGCACCGTGCTGCCCGAGGTGCCTGTTTCATGACTGTTCAGACCATACAGCAACTCCAACTCCGTGCCGTCCGGATTCATGCGATAGAGATGGATGGCGTTGTTGCCGTCCGCATTGTCCCAGCGGCTGAACACCACTTGACCGTTAGCGAGCACACTGGGCGAGAAATCGTGACTGCGGTTGAACGATATCTGGGTGATATCGCTGCCGTCGTCATTCATCACATGCAGCACCATCGCCGGCTCGTCCACAGACCGCTCCATGGCTAGATACTGCGGTTTGCCCTCATCCAGCAGACGCGCCTTGGCGAGTCGCTGCCGGGTGGAGGAGAAGACGATGCGCCCGTCCGGCAGGTAGTGGGGAAAGCGGTCGTGACCGTCTTCCGCGGTGATGTCCGAAACGATGATCCGCTTCAGTGAGCCTGCCTGGATATCATATTCCCAGATATTCCAGGTCGGCTGGTCTTCCGGCTCCGCATCCTCGATCAAAGGCAGGCGTAAGGAAAACAGCAACTTCGCGCCATCGAAGGAGACGGAGACATCACGCACATCGCCGGCTCCACCGGTCACCGAGCCAGTGATATCGGTCTCGTCGGCGCCGGGGGAGGCGAACGCTTTCAGATAGAGGTCGCCACCCATCACCGAGGTCTGGCTCAGCCGAATATCGGTGCTTTCGGTCTCGGTCACTGGCCGTTTGACATAGGCGACGGGATAGTCCACCACCACCGGATCGGGGTCTTGGCCGTCGCCGCCGCCGCACCCCGTCAGAACGAGGATGAACAAGACCGCGCAGGCATTCTTGAGGGATATCGTGCGATTGGCTGGTTTCATTAACTGGCAGGTCCCCGGCGATCCGATAGCACAAGCTCGGTTTGAGTTGCATCGTATTTTAGCGATTATCTGTTGCTATCGTCTTGTAAAATCATGGACTTGAGAGTCTACAGTAACAAAGTCCCCAATCGGTGTTCGAGTTCACAACCTGAATAGACAGAAGTCACGGATTGGTCACTTCGTATTGACAACACGACCAACCGGCATAGAAGGTTAAGAAAACAACAACCGCATACAATCCCTGAAACACCTGGGATTTGTTGATGATTTGGATCAGGGGCGCATACACCATGTCAGGACAGAGTCAATCCACGCAGCAACATTCGCGTAGCGGCATCCCGCTGCAGGTCCTTGCGTTGATGTTGCTGCTGCTCTGCGCCACGGCCGCGCTGGCCGGTCCGCGCGAACAGGCCAAACGTATTCACGACCGGATTGCCGGTGTGCCGCCAAGCGCCGATACCCTAGCGCAGATGGTCAGTGAAATCGAGGATAACAGCGACCCCTTGGCCGCCGCCATGCTCGCCATCGAGCATCCCGATTTCTACACTGTCACCCTGAAGAACTGGGCCACCCCCTGGACCAACGAGGAGCAGACGCCCTTTGCGCCGCTGAACGACTACTCCGCCACGGTGATCGGCATGGTGCGTGACGATGTGCCGTTCAACCAACTCCTTTCAGCCGACATCATCTATATCGGCAGCAACGCACCCGCCTACTCCAGGGACAACAATGATCACTATGAAACGATGGAGACCCAGGGCGTGAATCTCAAGGAGGGATTGCAGCAGGCCACCCAGTCGAGCGTGACCGGCCTGCCTCCCGAAGGCACAGCCGGAGTCATCACCACCCGCGCCGCCGCCAGGGCCTTTTTCATCGACGGCACCAACCGCTCCATGTTTCGCTTCACCTTGCTCAACCATCTGTGCAAGGATCTTGAACTCATCAAGGACCCGACCCGCTCCAGCGACCGGGTGCGCCAGGACGCCTCGCGCAGCCCCGGCGGCGACAGCCGGGTGTTTTTCAACAACTGCGTGGGTTGTCATGCCGGTATGGAACCACTGGCCCAGGCCTATGCCTACTATAACTACGAATACGCTAATGACCTGGAGACCGGCCGACTCGTCTACACACCGGGCAGCGTTCAGCCGAAATACCTGATCAACAGCAGCGTCTTCAAGGACGGCTACGCCACCCCTGACGATCGCTGGGACAACTACTGGCGCGAGGGACCCAACTCCCTGCTCGGCTGGGACCCTAACCTGCCCGGTTCGGGCATGGGGGCGAAATCGATGGGAGAGGAGTTGGCCAACAGCCACGCCTTCGCCGAATGCCAGGTCAGCAAGGCCTTCCAAGCGGTCTGTCTGCGTCCACCGGTGGATAGCGCCGATCGCACCCGCATCGCCGAAATCACCGAAAATTTCAAATCCGGCTACAACATGAAGCGCGTGTTCGCTGAAACAGCCGTCTATTGCGCAGGGGATTGAGCCAAGAGAGTGATCATGCTGAAACGGGACAACAACAAACGAGGATGGGCGAAACACCTCATCAAAGCCGCCATACCGGTCATTGCACTGGCGAGTCTCCAGGCCTGCCAGGACGGAGTCTCCACCGAATCTCAACAGGAGACCAACGTCACCTCCAGCACCTATAACGGCCCGGCCGCCCGCACCACGGACATTCAGGGCTTCCGGGTCAGCCTGTGGGAACCCCTGCGGGCGCAGAACCGTTGCGGGTCGTGCCACAACAGCGGCGGTCAGGCGCCGCTGTTCGTGCGCGAGGACGACGTCAACCAGGCCTATGAAGAGGCCAATCCCTATGTGAACCGGGAGGAACCCGACGAATCCACCCTGGTCACCAAAGTGGCGGATGGACATAACTGCTGGGAAGCCAGCGATAGCGCCTGCGCTACCATCATCACCAGCTATATCGAATCCTGGGTCGGCGGCGGCAGCGGCACCGGCAGGCAGATCGAGCTCGAGGCCCCGCCCGAGAACGTGGTGGGCGAAAGCAAGGCATTCCCTGAAGATTCGTCACTGTTCGCAACCCATGTCCACCCACTGCTCACCCGCTACTGCGCCGAATGCCACACGGAGGAGGCAGTATCGCCCCAATCCCCCTACTTCGCCGGCGCCGACGTGGGCGCCGCGTATGCCATGGTGCAGACATCCATCGACCTGGACACACCGCTTAACTCCCGACTGGTGCAACGTCTGATCGAACTCCACAACTGCTGGGACAACTGCCCGGATGATGCCCAGGAGATGGAAACCGCCATCGCCAACATGGCCAGCGGCATCTCGCCCACCCCGGTCGATCCCGCCCTGGTGGTAAGCCGCGCCCTGACCCTGCCGGAAGGGACGGTGGCCAGCGGCGGCAGCCGCCAGGAGAACGACATCGTCGCGCTGTATGAATTCAAGACCGGCAGCGGCGGCATCGCTTACGACACCAGCGGCGTCGATCCCGCCATCAACCTCACCATGAGCGGCGATGTCTCCTGGGTCGAGGGCTGGGGCCTGGACTTTAAAGACGGCAAGGCCCAGGGCAGCACCAGCGACAGCCGTAAGCTCGGACAACTGGTTCAGGCCACCGGCGAGTACACCGTCGAGGCCTGGCTGGTGCCGGCCAACGTGACCCAGGAGGGTCCGGCGCGCATTATCAGCTACTCGGCAGGCACCGATGTGCGTAATTTCACCCTCGGGCAGACCCTCTATAACTATAATTATCTGCACCGTTCCAGCACCACCGACGGCAATGGCGAACCGGCCCACTCCACGGCGGACGATGACGAGGATCTGCAAGCCACTGAACAGCACGTCGTCGCCACCTTCGATCCCACCAATGGACGCCGCCTGTATGTGAACGGCGTGTTCACCGACGATCAGGACGAGACAGCGCCAGGCAACCTCAACGACTGGGACGACAGCTATGCCCTGGTGCTGGGCAACGAAGCCTCCAGCGACCGTCCCTGGCAGGGTAAGATCCGCCTATTGGCCATCCATAATCGCGCCCTGACCCCGGAGCAGATACAACAGAACTTCGAGGCCGGGGTGGGTGAGAAGTACTTCCTGCTGTTCAATGTCAGCGAGCTGGTCGACCTTCCCCAAAGCTACATCATGTTCGAGGTCAGCCAGTTCGATAACTACAGCTATCTTTTCCGCCAACCGAAATTCATCAGCCTCGACGAAACGGTCACGCCGGGATCCATTCCCCTGGAAGGCATGCGTATCGGCATCAATGGCAAGGAAGCGGCGATCGGCCAGGCATACGACCATTTGGCGACAACCATTAGCGACAGCGAATACACTCTCAACGGTCAACTGCTCTCTTCCATTGGCACCACCATCGCCACTGAAAAGGGGGTGGAGAGCGACCAGTTCTTCCTTACCTTCGAAAGACTGGGCACCCACACCCATGTCTACACCGAACCGGCGGTGCTGCCGCCGGGATCCCCGGCGGACGCCGAACCGGTCTCTCAAGTCGGCCTTCGCACCTTCGATGAAATCAACGCCACCATGTCGTCCCTGACCGGCGTCAGCACCACCCAGAGCGCCGTGCTAACCACCTATACCACGATCCGCCAGCAACTCCCCTCGGCTGAGGATATCAACGGCTTTCTCTCCTCTCATCAGGTGGCGATATCCCAGTTGGCCATAGAGTACTGCAGCGCCCTGGTCGACGACACCGGCCTGCGCGCCGGCTTGTTTCCCGGTTTTGATTTCAACGCCAATGCCAACGACATCCCGACATCGACATGGCAAAACCAGGTCGTGGCCCCGTTGCTCGACCGTTTCATGGGACAGAACATTGCCACTCAGCCCGCCCCGGCCCTGGTCGAGGGCGAACTGATGAACCTTCTGACCGGCAGCGTCGGCTTGGCTCGGTGCAGTGGTCCCTGTGCGGCTGACCGCACCGCAAAGGCCACCAAGGCCACCTGCGCCTCACTCCTCGGCAGCGCCGTGGTTTTGCTGCAGTAATAGAGACCGAAGAGATACCAGACGGAAACCAGATCATGCGCAGAAAAGTGAACAACCTCTCGCCGGATGCCCCCCTGCTGCATCCCGACCACCCCCGCCCCGTCACCCGCCGGGATTTCATTCGCCAGGGACTGATGGCGGGCCTGGGCGCGGTCACCACCCCCTCGCTCTTCGGCCTGTTCGCCAATCCCGGCGAAGCCAGGGCGGCGCTCTCTTCCGATCTTGAAACGCTGAAGAGCAGTTGCGGCATCGATACCCTTGGCGGCGGCAAGATCCCCTTCATCTGCTTTGACCTGGCAGGCGGCGCCAGTATTGCCGGATCCAATGTGCTGGTGGGGGGCCAGGGTGGGCAACTTGATTTTCTCACCACCGCCGGATACAGCCGGCTCGGTCTGCCCGGTGACATGATCCCCTCGATCACCAATCCCGATACCGGCCTGAACGATTTCATCAACAGCGAACTCGGCCTCTCCTTTCATGCGGACAGCGCCTTTCTGCGCGGGATTCTGGAGCGGGTCTCGGCCGGTAACCGAGCGAATATCAATGGCGCCATGATCCCGGCCCGTTCGGAAAACGATACTGGCAACAACCCCCACAACCCGATGTACGCCATCAACCGCTGCGGCGCGGACGGAGAGCTGCTGACCCTTATCGGCTCGCGCAGTTCAGACTCCGGCGGCAACTCGGTGGCGCCCGCTGACCAGATCGACCCCTCGGTCCGTCCCACCAAGGTCGACCGCCCGAGCGACACCACGGGACTGGTGGATACCGGCAAGCTGGTGGGGATGCTGGACCAATCCGACGCGGTGGCGGTGATGGAGGCCATTCAACGCATCTCGGACATGAAACTCGACAGCGTCAACACCGGCATATCCACCGACCTGGTAGTCAAGGAGCTGGTGCGTTGCGGCTATGTGAAGAGCGCCGACCTGGTGGACCGCTACGGCGACCCGGCCGCCCTCGACGTAGCGGCAGATACCGACATCATCGGCCCGATCTTCACCCAAGAAGAGTTCGACGGCGACAGCGAATTCCGCAAGACCGCCTCGGTGATGAAGCTGGTGATCAACGGTTATGCCGGAGCCGGCACCATCACCATGGGCGGCTATGACTACCACACCGGCAACCGGTCGGTGGGTGAAATCCGCGATCTGCGCGCCGGCCGGTGCATGGGCGCCTGCCTGGAGTATGCGGCCCGCATCGGCACCCCACTGATGCTGTATGTGTTCAGTGACGGTTCGGTCTCCAGCAACGGCACCCTGGACAATTCGGCCGACGGTCGAGGCAAGGGCGTCTGGACCGGTGACAACCAATCCACCGCCGCCTCGTTCTTCCTGGTCTACAACCCGGGCGGACAACCCATGCTTGCCGGGGCCTCTGCCGATGAGCAGCTGCGTTTTCAACAGATCGGTCATTTCACCGCCGACGGCGCGGTGGACAACGGCTCCAGCCCGGCGGCGAACAATGTCAACCAGCTGGTGCAGACGGTCGCCCTCAACTATATGGCATTGCATGGAGAGCAGGGTCAGTTCAGTTCCCTGTTCGGCAGCAACCTCGGCAACGCAACCATGCTGGACAGCCTGACCGCCTTCAACCCGATTGTGTAGCTGAGAAAAACCAGCCAATGCGGGTGGGTATCCGCATCGAGCTCAGTTTCGCCTCAGGGCGAGCACGGCGATATCATCGGACTGCGGCGCACCGGCGGCGTGGGCCGTGACGGAAGAGATAATCACGCCGACCGTATCTTCGACGCTGCGGCCTGCCAGCTTCGCCAGCGTCTCCTGCAACCGCGCCTCGGAAAAAAGCTCCCGTTGGGGATTCATCGCCTCGGTCACCCCGTCGGTATAGGTCACGATCATCTCCCCTGGCCCAAGGAGAAGGGAATCGTCACGGTATTCCGACTCGGACATGGCTCCCAGCACCAGGCCATCGGGTAGCGTCAAGTAGCTGGCCGCACCACCGACGTCCAGGATGAGAGGTGGATTGTGGCCGGCGTTCGAAAAGTGCAATTCGCCCGTACTCACATCCAGGACGCCGATGAACAGCGTCACGAACATGGCGCTTTCGTTATCTTTCGACAAGGCCACATTCACCTGGCGCAGTATCTCGGCGGGGGAGATGTACGATTGCTGGAACGCCCGCGTCATCAGTGTCATGGTTTTGGCCATCACCAGCGCGGCCGGCACACCTTTGTCTGAAACGTCGCCGACATAGAAGACCAATCGGTTCTCATTCATGAGACTGAAGTCGTACAGATCACCGCCGACCTCCCTTGCCGACTCTATGGTTGCGTAGAGTGAGAAATCTCTTCGGTCTGGGTAGGGCGGGAACTCCTTCTTGAGGAAGCTCATCTGGATGTGATGAGCCGCACCCAGCTCGCTCTCGATACGGAGGTAGCTCTTTAGGTCCTTCGCCATCTCATTGAAAGTGTTGGCCAGCTTCTCAAGCTCGTCACCGGTCCTGACATCCAGGTAGTGTTCCAGGTCCCCGCTGCCAATGCGTATGGCTCCCTTTTCGAGCACAGTAATGGGCTCGGTGATCCCCTTGGACATTCGAAGCGCGGCGTATATGACAAGGATAATCATAAGTGCGAGGATGCCCACGAGAAGCCTGAAGACCAAGTTCATTTTTTGCTGAATGTCGCCGGCGAGCCGTGTGATCTCACTTTCCGGCATGGATATCCCGACACTCCAGGCCCTCCAAGCCGATTTTTCATCGAGCGATCCTATGGAACGGATTGGGGCATAGAATACATAGGTGGCGCTTTCGGCATCGAATTCGAAGCCATTACCGCCATCGGTCATTTTCTGTCGGATGCCACTGCTGGTTTTCGGGATGAACATATCGGCCTTTTCCTGCTCGATGAGTTCACCTTTCCCGTTTAACAGAAAGGCATAACCCGGTATCTCTTCAGGGGTGTTTATGATTCCCGTGCTGATGGAGGACATGCTGATGTCCAACCCGACCACGCCCGCCAAGCGATCTTCCGGATTCCACACCGCCTTGGAACAGGTCAGGATATCCAAGCTGTAGACGTGTAGTTTGTCTTTCTTCTTTATTATCGTGTACTTCTTGCCGTCCTCGTCCTCTAGTAACCAGCTAGCGTCCTGTTTGGTCAAAATCGGGCTGTCTTTCTTGAGTATGACCTGTCGTTTGCGCTTGAATATCCGTGCAAGGTCGGGGGAGACCTTCTTGTTGGTCATTTGATGCTCGAATTCAGCTTCTAGGTCGAACAGGAACGCTCCTTGGCTCCAGTCGGCATATTTGGTCCAGACAACGCGGTTGCGATTAGCAGCGTCCTGGTTACTCATATTTACAGCTTCTTTGTACCACGGACGTAATCTCGGATCGAACCCGTGGTATATGTCCAGGCCTGACTTTCCTTGCCGCACGGAGAAGACCTGTGAGTTTTCGGCATCTCGTATAAACCACTTCTTCCCTGGTTTGTCGATCGAAATTTCAGCATGTTGGGACATGCTCACGCTGTTTTTACTGAACATCTCCCTCAACTGCCCAGGAATAGTGCCTTTATTGTTAAATTCTCGCTCAAATGTCGACTCGAGAGTGAATAGTAGCGGATCAGTCGACTCACCGACCCAAGGGTATTCCCGGTAGACGCCCGACTCGGTGCCAATATAGATTGCATCTACATGCGGATCGCCCTCTTGAATCAGTGCAAATACCTCGTCCAAATTGCCGAACAGATCCAAATCAGGTTTGGCTGCAGCCATGGATACACCGGGGGCAAGGGTAGTGCCGGAGACGGCGCGTCGATCGCCCGGTTCGCCCAGGGAGGATGAGGATGGTCCCCGATCGAATACGGAGGGGTTACGCAATAACGCCTCGGTGGAGAAGGCGAGCATTCTCGTTTCCACTTCGATCTTATCGAGCATGGCATTGGCAATCTCCGCCTGATCCATCGCCAACCGGGTGAAGTTCTTCTTGGCGTCTTGTATCAACTCTGCATCCACTCGCTCTCGAACATCTATCATGCCGAAGCGGCTGATCACAACAAAAAGGATCAGTGGCAACAGTGACAATGCCAGGAACGCAACTAAGACCTTGGCCTTGATGGATCGGAGATTCATTATTGCTCGAACTGTAAAGTTGACTGATATGTTGTTACTTGAGCCCCCCGGAATCGCAGGCAGTTGGGCTGAAACATCGGCATGACCGCGCCTATTCAGCTACTCACTGATTTGAGGACATGCCGCAAGACTCCTGATAAAGTTACTAACCCAAAGGGTGATTAATGCTTTTTGTCGGCACCGCGGGGATGCGTATTGGCGCAGATCAGTCATGTCGAATCTTGGTTTCGAAGATGTTGAGATTCAGGTCTCCTTCACGACGGTAGTCAAAGCGATCCACCCCCTGGAGGGCAAGGAAGATCCCAAGCCCGCCGATCGGTCTCTCCTCCAGAGGTTTGCTGAGATCTTCCGCGCTGGGCATCTCCATGTTGCGAGGATCGAATGCCACCCCATGGTCCTCGAGCGTGATGACCAGCGAGTCCGGGCCGATCTCACCGTTTATCGAGATGTCGGCCGATGCAGCAATCTCCCCGTACCCGTAAGAAATGATGTTGGTGGCGATCTCATCCACCGCCAATTGCAATTGGTAGGCCTGGGCCTCGCCGATTCCGGCGCGCACGGCCGCTTTGCTAACGTATCGGCGAATCTCCTCAAGGGAATTCAGCACAGCTGGTACTGAGAGCTTGTCCATGACGCCGCCGGCTACTCTGGCGCATAGGTGTCCTGAAGATAGACACTATGATGGAAGCCGCTCATCTTCAGGGTGTTCAGGACCGGTCCGCGGCTGCCTACCACATACAGCGATACCCCGGAGCCCATCTTCTGACGGGCAAAGATCAGTACACGCAACCCCGCGCTGGCCATGAATTCGAGTTCGTGCATGAGCAATACCAACCTGCCAGGCTTATTCTTTGCCACCTTCTCAATCGCATCCTTGAACTGGGGCGCTACGGCAGCGTCCAGTTCCCCGGACAGCTTTATGGTGGCCTCGTCTTGGCCTTCTTCGACTGAAATATCAAACCCCACGGCAATCTCCTTTCAAGCGTTCAGCGGCGTTTACTGGCCAGGCGCTCGGGCCTGGTTCTGCTGTTGGCCGCGCCATTCACATTAGAATTTACTCCACGGCAATCGGAGGATTCCCACTCTCCGGGGTGGAGCGGCCTACCAATACCACCACCGCACGACCCCCGACCAGGTAACCGGACTGATCCTCAAGCTCAGGCTCACTGCCGGGCTCAAAGACATCTTCCGGTGACGGCATGCTGGTGTTGGCAAAACCCAGCCACCTCATCCCTGTCGGCAAACGTGGCAATTCGAAAGGGAGCGCCTCCCAATACATATTCATAGCGACATAGATGTAATCGTCCGTGGCCGATCCACCCTTGGCATGACGGCCGCACAGCATGAAGGCCAAAACCCTCCCGCCCTGATCTGGTTGCCAGGCCTGAGTACCGTGCCAGGAAATGTCGCTGTAGCCGCTACCCACATAATCGGTGTTGTGGAAGTGGTCCTTGCTTCGCAGCACAGGGTGAGCCCTGCGAAAGGCGATCATGTACGATACGAAACGGAGGTAGTCCTCATTGCGCTCCTGCAGGGACCAGTCCAGCCAATTGATCTCGTTGTCCAGGCAATAGGTGTTGTTGTTCCCGAGCTTGCTCTGACCTAATTCGTCTCCCATCAGGATCATGGGTACGCCCTGACTGACCAGTAGCATCGCCATCGCGTTCTTCATCTGCCTTTGGCGTAAGGTGAGAATGGCGGCATCGTCGGTGGGACCTTCCCATCCGCAGTTCCAGCTGGCGTTGTCGTTGGCGCCGTCTCGGTTGTACTCGCCGTTGGCCTCGTTGTGCTTGTCGTTGTAGGAGACCAGGTCGGCCAGGTTGAAGCCGTCGTGACAGGTGACGAAATTGATCGATGCCGTTGACCCGCGCCCCTGATACAAGTCGGGCGAACCTTGAATCGCCAGACTCATGGCGCCGGTTTGGCCGGCGTCGCCCTTGAGGAACCGGCGCAGAGTGTCGCGATACCTGCCGTTCCATTCCGCCCAGCGTCCATAGGCCGGGAAGGAGCCCACTTGGTACAGCCCACCGGCATCCCACGCTTCTGCGATCAGCTTGCACTTGCCCAGTATCGGGTCAAAGGCCAGCGCTTCCAGAAGGGGCGGGTTTGCCATAGGTGCGCCCCAGGTGTCCCTGCCGAGGATCGATGCCAGATCGAAGCGAAAACCGTCGATGTGGTACTGGGATGCCCAGTAACGTAGTGCGTCGAGCACCATGTCACGCACGATCGGATTGTTGCAGTTGAGCGTGTTGCCGGTACCGCTGAAGTTGTAGTAATACCCTTCCGGAGTGAGCATGTAGTAAGTGACGTTGTCTATGCCCCGATAGGAGATGGTGGGTCCCTGTTCATTGCCCTCGGCTGTGTGGTTGAATACAACATCCAGGATGACCTCGATGCCGTTGCGGTGCAGTTCCTTTACCAGGTTCTTCAATTCGTCCGCAACCATGGTGCCGTCATGCATCCCGCCGGTGGCGGCATATCCTGCCTTGGGACTGAAGAAACCAACGGTGCTGTAACCCCAGTAGTTCATCTTGGCCCAGCGGTTCTGTTCCTCATCCCATCGGCTGTGCTCGAATTCATCGAACTCGAATAGCGGCATCAGCTCGACGCAATTGACGCCTAACTCCTTCAGGTAGGGGATCTTCTCCCGTATGCCCGAGAATGTTCCAGCCTTCACGGCATCGAGTTCGGAAGACGAATGGCGAGTGAAACCTCGGACATGCATCTCGTATACGACGAGGTCCTCCAAAGGGATCTCCAGCGCACGATCGCCTTCCCAGTCGAAGTCGTCGAAAACGACCCGAGAGCGATGTTGAAAAGGGGCATCCCAGTTCGGAGTCTGTCCCCACACATCACGACCACCAATGGCGCGGGCATAGGGGTCCATCAATACCACGGTTGAATCGAAGCGGTGAAAGGCAGGCTGCCCTGTCTGAGCCTTGGGGAATCCGCTGTCCATGCGGAAACCGTATTCGATGGCCTCGTGATCCAATTCCAAGATGGTCATGGTGAAGACATTACCTACGCGAAACTCTCCCCACACCGGCTCTTCAGTAAACACCTTCTGAAACAGTCCCCGGAAGGGGATCTCGACCAATGGCTCTTTGTCGCCCTTCTCGAAGATCACCAGGACACAATAGTCGGCATGGCGAGAGAACACCGAGAAGTTAATCCCACCCGGCACCAGTGAGGCGCCGAAGGGATAAGGCTTACCGGGCCGTATCTTGTAGCCCTGGTATTGGTGGGTGGCATGTATGTCGATACGTTGCATCTTCAGTTCGCGCTCTGAATACCGTCCCGCACTGTGTCATAGACAACGAAGAACGAAAGGAATCCGGTCGCGGACATGCTGTTCCGGATGTTCTTGTTGACCTCCGCCAATACCACCTTTGCGTTCTTGGTCTGCGCCTCCCGGTAGATCAGCAACATCGACCGCAACCCGGCACTAGACATGAAGGCCACCCGCTCGAGATTCAAGACCACATGAGCCCGGGGTTCCATCACAGCGAGGACCTGCTGCTGGAAGTCCGGCGCCGTCTTACCGTCTATGTCGCCCACCGGCTCGAGCAGCAGGATACCGTCTTCGGTACGCATATCAACCTGCATCACGGCGTTCCTTGCGGTTGCAGCAACACCTTGACTCGCACGCGCTCATCGCTCCGCGGGAGGGTGACGGTCATTCTATCGGGATCAAAATCATCATAGGGTTCGTCGTCCACCCAGACCTGCTGCAACCGTACGCGTCCCGGCGGCAGGATGTCCGGCGCCACCCGCAGGATGTTGTCTTTGAAGCCACCGGGTATGGGTTTGAAGTACAGCTCGAGGGGCTGTCGGGTGATCAGCAGGTTGGTATAGACCTGTGCAAGGTAACAGAGTTCGAAGGAGTGGTAACCGCTCATGGAGTGGCTGCCCTTCAGGCGCTCCGTACCCATCAGATAGGGTACGCCGTTCGCCAGCACATTGAAGTACGCAGCCCCATCGTCCTGGTCGAGGAAGAAGCTGTTGTAGTAGGCCGCCGATTCCCGCGCCACCTTCAGGTACTGCTCGTCGCCGAGTACCCCGCACAGGATGAGAAAGGCAAGAATTCCCTGTTCCTGCTGCCACCATGCCTTGCGGTCGTGGAAGGCAAAGCGGTGTTTTTCTTCGTCCGGACCCAACATACGCTCCATCACGTCATACCAACCTCCGCGCTGCGGGTCTCCGCCGATGGTGGGCATGAGCTCGGCGATCTTGCGCGCGAAGGTCTCGTACTCAGGCTTCGGTTTCTCGCCGTACATGCGCATCAGGTTCCACGCAATCTTGAGATTGTGGCCGATCACGCCGCGGTTCTGCTGCCACATGTGGGTGTAATCGTGGCTCCAGTCCTCGAAGAACTTCTCCTGGACGAAGGGGCTGTTGTCGTAGTCCGGGAAGTGCTCGGTGATGGTATCGAAGGTGTATTCCAACATTCGATTGTAGCGCTCTTCACCCGTGGCAAGGTAGAGATTGATCAGATACGCTGGCGCATGGTCGCCCACAGAATTCCAGTTTTTCTTGGCCCGGTTTTCACCCAGGGATTCGCAACGCGGATCCAGGGTGATCGGATCGATATGGGAAAAATACCCACCCAGTTTCTCGTCCAGGAAATAGCGATCGAACAGGTCAATCGTCATCTCGGCGTCCTTGAGGATTCTTGGGGCACCGGTAATGCGATAGGTCTGGATGGGGCCGGCCAGTGCGTAGATCTGCTCGTAGGCCGGAATGCCGTCATAGTCGTCACCGAACTCCGAGGCGAAGATCTTCGTCTCACGACGGCCATCTACATCGATGCCGTGGTACCAATAGACGATGTTCTCATCGAGATCGTAGAACCGCATGTGCTCGTGCAAGTACTCGGTGCCTTTTTCGGCGCCCTCTAGGAAGCGTTCGTCGCCTGTCATCATGTAGGCGGTTGCAAAACCGTAAACCAGGCGCGAGAGCGTGTCAGTTTCCTGGCGATAATGGTCTTTAGGCTTTTCCCCGGTTATGTTGATGGTGGTGCGGTAGTTGTCATAGTCGATTTCATCCTCGCCGAACTGAGCACGCAGATAAAACTCGCCCAATGCTCGGATCTGCCTCACCCACCAGTCCTGTTTCTCAAAGGCGTACTCATCCGGCCGGCGTCCGGGGAACACCAGATACTGGGCTACGAAATTGAAGCCGCCGCATTCGTTGTAGAAGGTGCCATAGACAAACAGGTATCGCCTCGGCAACAGCATGCTCCGCATCTGATCCGTGCACCACTGGCGAGGCTCGTTCAGATTGTTCGCTATCCACGCGTAGGTGTTAGGCCCGAACCGGATAGTGAATTCCCGATCATCCGAGGTCTTTATCCGAAAGCAGTCTTTTTCTTTTTCGAAATCCTCGACGTAACCGGCAATGGTGTCCGAAAAGGAAAAGTCGATCACGTCCATCCCTATCTCCCTGATCTTTTTAATCAGAAAGGCTAGAAGTTCCATCCCGCGAAGTCAAGGTATTGCTAACAGACCCTGCAAAAAACCTGTAATATTCCGCTTGGCGAAAACGGGTCAACCAGACTCCGCCGCGACACTAGCGAATTGTTAAGAAATGTTAATGGGACAAATCATGGGGCATCAGCCTGCAGATTTCATCGTCTGGAACACAGATCCGACACTGATCGCCTTCGCGGGCCTGGATATACGCTGGTATGGCGCCCTGTTTGCCGTCGCCTACCTGCTGGGTTACCAGATCATGCACTGGATCTACCAGCGCGAGGGACGGGACACCCAACACCTGGAACGCCTATCCGTCTATCTGATTATCGGCACCATTGTCGGCGCCAGGCTGGCCCACTGCCTCTTCTATGATCCCGGCTACTATTTGAGCCACCCGCTGAAGATCCTGGCATTCTGGGAGGGTGGCCTGGCGAGCCACGGCGGCGGGTTGGGCATCTTGCTCGCGCTCTATCTCTATAAGCGGCAGTCGGGGGAGTCCTATCTCTGGCTGCTGGACAGGTTCGCCATACCCACCGCCCTGGCAGGCGCCTTCATCCGGCTTGGCAACCTGTTCAATTCCGAGATCTACGGCATCCCCACCTCAGTGCCCTGGGCGATTGTCTTCCAACGCGTGGACGCCCTGCCGAGACATCCGGCGCAGCTCTATGAGGCAGCCGCCTACGCACTGATATTCATCCTCCTGTTCGCCCTCTACCGTAATAGCGCTGCGCGCTCGAAACCCGGCTTTATTTTCGGCCTGTTCCTGATCGCCGTATTCA
This sequence comes from Candidatus Thiodiazotropha sp. (ex Epidulcina cf. delphinae), assembly GCA_025656455.1. Taxonomy (GTDB): domain Bacteria; phylum Pseudomonadota; class Gammaproteobacteria; order Chromatiales; family Chromatiaceae; genus Thiodiazotropha. The sequence continues at coordinate 35,788 of JAHXHS010000049.1, forward strand.
GCGCCAGATTCGCTATCGAGTTTGTCAAAAGCAAGCAGGCGGCCTATGCCACTGACCTCTGGATGAGTACGGGACAGATTCTGAGCCTCCCCTTCATCGCCACCGGCTTAGTGCTGATCTTCCTGGCGCTGAGATCCACTGACATCAAAACCACTGTTTCCAAGGCAGGTTAAAGCGCACCCGCAGAGCGGGTAAATATCACTGCTGTCCCGTTAAATCCATTCCGCATCGACATAACCGATTAGAGGCTAATCAGTATTCGTCTGGAAACGCAGACTTTTCGCTCGCCACCGCATCCTCAGTCGACATCTCTGGCGCATAAAGAAATTAACGGCTCTTTGCGGTGATTGGCGTTTGTTTACGGACTTGATTTTACAAATGTAAGGTTGCTTCCGGGCAAGGACATAAATAGAATTATCCGGCATTGTCAGACGTACATTATTGCAACTGACATTACGGATTAATCATGGCAACGGTAAAGGGACTTCAATGAAATTGGACTGGGATAAGCGTATTCATCTAGGAAAAGGACTGAGTTAGGAAACAAGGATGACCCTCAAAAGGAGCTTGAGCCATTGGACCGGCCGACAGCATGGCACAGCGATGACCGAGTTGCTGGTCTCCCTGCCCCTGTTATTGCTGCTGGGCCTCGGCGGCCTGCAGACCGCGCTGCTCTACGACGCCAAGACCACCCTCAACTACGCCACCTTCGAAGCGGCCCGCACCGGCGCCGTATCGCACGCCCAGAGCGACGCCATGCGCGAGGAACTCGGGCTGCGCCTCGCCCCCCTGTTCGGCGGCGACGGCAGCGTGCGCAAGGCGATGGCCGCCATCACCCGCTCCAGTCTCGACGTGCGGAACAAGGGCTTCACCAAGATCGAGATCATCAACCCCACCATCGAAGCCTTCGACGACTTCGGGCGCGACCTCTACGATCCCCAGACCGACGAGGTCCGTTTCGGCATCCCCAACGGCCACCTGCGCTGGCGCAGCCGTAGTATCGGCAGCAGCGGGGTCAACATCCAGGACGCCAACCTGCTCAAGATCAAGGTCACCTACGGCTATAAGCTCAGGGTGCCGCTGATGGACCGGCTCATCCCCGCCCTGATGAGCCGGATCGATCCGCAAAACTTCATCTTTTACACCGTCGGCCGCATCCCGATCACCTCGGTTGCCACGGTGCGCATGCAATCGGCCGCCTGGCGGGACGAGGGCAACATCCATGCCGAAGGGCATGGGGGCGGCGCCACCCCGCCGGTAGAGGAAGCGGCAGGGCAAATTGACCTGCCCCCCTACGAAGAAAACGGCCAGGAGGGCAGTGAAGATGACAACGGAGCCGGCGGCGAAGGAGAAAACAACACAGGCGACAATGAGACGGATGAAGACGCCGCTTCGGACAACGATCCGGCGGACGATGACGACCTGCCGTCGATCAGCGACGGCGACGATCAAGGCGCCCCCACCTGCGACAACCCCGCCACAACCGCCGACGAGACCGCCAGCCCCACCGCCCGGCCCAGCGGCATCGCCGGCAGCCACACCGGCAACCCCATTCACGTCGTCACCGGCAACAAATACCAGCAAGAGACAGACCTGCCGGCCCTGCCGGGGACCCTCGGCCTGGTCTTCAGCCGCCACTACAACAGCCACAGCGACTATGCCGGTCCCCTCGGCCATGGCTGGCGCCACAGCTACGATGTTCACCTCCAGGCCGAGGCCGAGGGCTACCGCCTGCGCCAAAGCGACGGCCGGGTGATCCGCTTCCAGGCCACCGAAACGCCAGGCCACTACACCGCCCCCCGGCTCAGCGACGGCTGGCTGCGGGTCAACGACGCACAACTGACCTGGCACTGGCGTAACGGCCAACAACTGCAGTTCAACCCCCAGGGCCAACTGCGATACATCGTCCACCCCACCGGCCAGATCCTGAGCCTTTACTACAACCCCCAGGACGAACTGTTCCTGGTGCGCGACCCCCAAGGGCGGACACTCGGCCTCGACCACTACCCCAACGGCCGCATCAAGGCCCTCTACGACCCCACCGGCCAGGCGGCTCGCTACCGCTATGACGCGGTGGGCAACCTCCATCAGGTCACCCGCCCGGACGGCAGCCAACGAATCTACCACTACGACGACTCGCATGACAGGCACAACCTCACCGGCATCACCGACGAACGGGGCGTGCGCTACGCCACTTGGGCCTATGATGATCAGGACCGGGCCATCCTCAGCACCCATGCCGACCAGGTCGGTCAGGTCAGCCTCGACTTCTCGACAGAAGGCGAGACCCGGGTCACCGACAGCCAGGGCAAGGTCAGCGCCTACACCACCGAAGTCCGTAACGGTGTCGCCCTCGTCACCGCCATCCACGGCCCCGGCTGTTCCCGTTGTGGCCAGGGCGATGTCAGCTACCGCTACAACGCCCGCCTGCAACTGACCGAGATCGCCACCCGGGACGGCATTACCAAGCGTTACAGCTACGACGAGCAGGGCCGGACCACCGCCGTCACCCGACAAACCCTCGATGCCGAGCCCCAACCGCTAGCACGCTACGACTACGCCGACGAGACAGCCCTGAAACCCAGCGCCATCATTCGCCCCAGCGTCAACCCCCAGGGCGAGCGCCGCATCGACTATCGTTACAACCCCCAGGGCCAAACCACCCAGATCACCGAGCGGGGCTACCGCCCCGACGCGGACGGCGGTTACACGCCTATCGAGCGGACCACCCGGCTCGCCTACACCAACGGTCAGCTCACCGTGATCGAGGGTCCGCGAGAGGCTGTTAAAGATTTGA
>JAHXHS010000050.1 GCA_025656455.1 Candidatus Thiodiazotropha sp. (ex Epidulcina cf. delphinae)
ACGCCCAGCGCCAAGTAGATGGATTTGTTGATGACCCGCTTGTCTTGGCGCACTTTGACTACGATACAGTCCAGATAAACGATGGGATAGATCGCATCCAAATCACGCTCACGCCAGGCCTGTAGCTCAGGCAGGAGCTTATCTGTGACCGCGTTGATGGTGCCGTTGGACAGAGATATGTCATACATATCGACAATATGAGAGCGAAAATCCTGATAGCTGTTGCCCAGCGCAAACAGCGCGATAACTTTACGTTCCAGCTCATCGGTCAGATGCGTTTGATGCTTCTTGACGATCTGGGGTTCAAAGATGTTAGCTCGATCGCGTGGCGTTTTCAGGTCAAACTCACCGGCAGGGGATTTCATGGTTTTGCTGGTGCTGCCATTCTTGCGATTGGGATTTTCCTCGCTAGCAAGGTGCTCTTCCAGCTCGGCCTGCATGGCCGCTTCGGTGAGCTGTTTGATCAGAGGCGTGAAGATGCCATCCTTCCCGCTGAGGTCTTTACCCTCACGCAGTGCTTGGATAGCGCTTTCCATATCGAAGTTGATTTTGTCTTTCATGTGTCATCTCTTTTTGTGATAGTTTAAAGAAATGACACAGAATTCTGAACACTACCTCTTTTTTGTTCATCTTGCTTATCTCCCATTGAAGAACTAATGATAAGCAGATACACAATCTAATTTACAGTCCCGAAAGAAATGATTTTTACTTCAATATGTTACATCAAGCTATCCTTTTAGATGCCGACGTCTGCTGCTCAGTCTTATCTGATGTGATACCCCCAGATGTAGTAACTTCACCTACATCACCGGCCGACTGTGAGCTTCGATCAATTACCAGCCAAGGTTTCATAGCGCAGTGCAGCAAACGAACCCTAACAGGGTCCATCGATGGCGGTTCCTTGGCACGCATTACTGCCTCATGAATTCTACGCAGTAGAAGCTGTATCTTTATGCGCTGATCGTTGTTATCCATCTCAGGTAAGATATATCCCTGCGAGTTGTCTTGTAATATGATTTTCTTGGCAAACCAAGCAAGACGCCGGTCCCAGCCATCAGGACAATCTGCTCGCCTGTGCATCGCTTCTGCAACATGAAACAGGATCTCCCCGAAAGCCCCCAGTTGAATATGCAGCTGATCCACCATCTCCTGCATGAAGCCTAGACACATCTCGAAGGTCGAGCCCATGTCAGTTTCAGGTGCCGCTATATAGCGCTTCAGCGCCGATATACCCGGCTGCAACCAGGAATCACCCTGTGAAACCATCCATACTACATCCTCAGACCGCAACGAAACAAAGCTCCTATTTGAAAGGAACTCACGGATTGTGAAAGATGACGCCTCCCGAGGTGTCACGATACCAGCCTCAAGCGCCCTCATTACTAAAACCTGTGGCCAGACTCCTTTCACCTCATACGCATGACCAGCAAGCATTCTTATTCTTCCGTCGAGGGTAAGCGCAATGGCACCATGCTCTCTCGCGAGAAAAACCATATCTTTTTCTTCGGATCCCATAACTTGCGCAAGACCTATAGCGTTATCAGAATCTCCTAGATCGCCATAGGCTGGTAACACCTCACATAGGGCAATGGATTCCGTGAGTTTTTCGGCAAACTTTATCTGAGCTTCCCGCATTTTGTCATCGAACTCAATGAATCGAAGGTGACCGGTATCATCATATGCAGTACCTATTGACTGGTCTTCTTTCACTTTAGTCAAAAAAGCATCCACGACTTCCTTGGTCGCTGCAGACACTAGAACTTTTCGCAGCACATTAAGAGCATGACCGACACCGTAAAACGCCAACTCAGCTAGCGCAGTCGAATCAACCACATATACTGCTTCAGGCTCTCTTAGCATAGAGAGCGCGGCATCTCGTTCCCGTGCTAAGCCTGTGCCAACAAACAAGGGTGGGGCATCCTGCGGCCACCCACAACAAACTTCAATAGGGGAACGACCTAGTGCAGCGGAGAGCCGTGATAGGGTTAACCCACCTCTAGCGTAAATTTCCAGCAATTGCCGGGATTCGTCAGCTAGCCTCCTTATTTCCTCGTGCACATGGGCCAGGTCCTTTTCTGGATCACCAGTATTCTCAATCTCTACTGACCACATGTGCGGCAAACCGCTTAAACGCTTAGATTTTTCTTTAGCGAGTTCTGCCATAGCCAGATAGGCCAAACCCACAACAAGAACTTTCACCAGCCTTGTTCCACCTGCCCTCATCGGTATTTCCACAATTTCTCCAGGAACCGCTCCCATGAGTGCAGCAGCCTCGGGATCATCTGGCGAATAAAAACCATCACGTTTCGGCAGCGACCCGATACCTGAAGGATCCACAATCAGTGTTTCCTTCTGGTTTCCGTTAACCTCTTCGACTTCCACCGAGGAGCCCGGCATTACATGTCCGGGAAACTCACTTAGCGTCGACAGTCTATTCGTCAGAATATTAAGCAGATATAATGAAAAAGCCTCCGGCTCATCCTGGTTCCTTCTCACTAAACGATAGAGCCTTCTCAAACCCTTTTTTTCTTCATCGTAGCGCAGTTCTAAGCCAGCAAGCATGGCCACGTTGTGTATTGACCCTGAAACCTCCTCTGGAACACTTCTCACTTCCCCTTGGAAAGCTGCTGGATCAGCCATATGACTCATAACATTCAATAGAAACAACCAGGATACCGCTTCAATCGGCGCCTTTTTCACTTGACGTTTTGCTAGCGGATATAGGAATTTCCAATCACCTACCTTCTGGCCGAGACCAATAGCGGCACTTCTCATATCGTCATTTTCAGCCCATCCATCAGGCAAGCCTTGAAGCAATGTTAGGGCCTTTGTTCGTTTATCTGACTCAACATAGCATTCAAGCAACTTTGCATGGATTTCCGACGGTCCTGAACCTGAATTGGCGAGGAGCCCCTCGAAAAGAAGTGCAGCATCACCCCAGCGTTCGAAATTAATCAAAAGATCAGCGGCCAACATCCTGTCTGCCGACTCAGTTTCAGACTCAATGAGTGCCATCACCCTGTCGACAATCTCAGTTGCCTCTATCGGTCGGTGTGCCCGCCTGAGGAGTCTTGCTGCAACACATAGTGGCACCATCCGCTCTGGCACTTCTTCAAGTATCTCGACTATTGCTTCATCCCTTTTACCTGCTCTATCCATCGCTACCCAACGCATTCCTTTGATGAAGTCAGCAACTTCCTGGTTCTCAGGAAATCGGCTCGCCACTTCAGCTGTTGCTTGATCTATATATTTGATATCTCCTCGACCTGCCGCAATTTCGCACGACGCAGATAAAACCTCAGGGGGTAGATCTGCAATAGCCGCCTTTGCGGCCGATAAAGCATCTTCCCCAGCTTCATCAAGTGCCTGTATCTCAACACGTAGGAATTTTTTAGAATATACCCCCCTGTCACGGGCCTCAGTAACGACCTCAAGAGCCTTTTCCGGTTCCTCAAGAAGAAGGTAGGCAAACCCGAGATGCACCGCTGTATCTGCTACCGCATCGGACTGAACGCACCAGAGACGATCACCGCGAGGTTCAAAGGTTTCTATAGCTTTTACAAGATAACCGGCTCGATCATTAGGAACAATTCGGAATTGAGCTAAGACGGGTTCGTGTGTGTAATACGCCACGGCGAAAGAAAGAAATACGGCTCTGGTGAAGAAACCAGCCTCAGAACTTATCGACGCCTTTTCTGCGAGTGCCACCGCCTCATCGAAATTACCCCACTGCCAGGCCGATACAGAAACGAACTGTAGGACATCGGGCTCGTCTCTAAACTCTGCCGGGACGCCTCCCAAGCCGATCTGCTCCCCTGCCAGCATCCTCACATTCGCATTTACTAACCAGACCTGTAAGGATGCGGGAAATCGACTGCTCGCCTTCTTACCCGCATTAAGAGCACCCTCAATGTCATTTTTCAACATCAGCCCACGTACTTCAGCGGCAGCCATCCTTTCGTCATCAGGATAGGTTTCAGCGGCTATCAGGAACAACTCAGCTGCTTCCTTGTCGCCACCCTGTAAGAACCAAATGCAAAGTCCGCGCTGCAGATACCACCTTGCTTTTTGGTGGACATCGAAAGGGGCTAGATCACCGCCCACAGAGTTAACATGTTCGAGGGCATCCCTGTACCTACCCTCCTTGATAAGCACATTCGTTCGATCAAGTTGCGCTGTAATGATCTTATTCGCCGAATCCACCCGTCCTGATGGGAGCGCATTTAAAGCCGACAACATGTCGCGCATCTCCACCATATATGTCTTTATCTGAGTAAAACCCTCGTCTTGGCGATGGAAGACCGCACCAGGTGCCTGAGGATTGTAACTTTCCTGTAAGACCGCATGGGAATTGATGCGTTGTTCTATATCACCCCAAAACTCAATTTCAACCTCGAACTTGCCCACCTTCTTCCTCTCATCAGACAAGTTCTGAACCTTTTTGAGTAGTGCAGCATTGTTCGGGGATGTCGTGGCAATAAGTAGACGATTGATTGGTGCACCAAATTTATCTGCCTCTTTAACCTCTTTGTCTACATGCCTCCATTCAAGTGGAATCTGAACATATTTCTTGCACTGAATTCCGATGCGACCAATACCCTCAGCCTGAACGAAAATGTCCACGCCTCCTTGTGCCTGCCCTTTTCTGCCATTTATTTTTGGAACTGGGTCTTTGAACACCACCCCGTAGATCTGAGCACACATGTGCTCAAAATCAGCTTCGTTTTTTGGTTTAGGCAGTTCGACGGGTACAAAGTGCAAAGGACCACTCCTTGTGAAGAAAGGGCCAAACCAGCTTGATCAAGTTATAGCAGCAGTCTGCTGGAATATTCATCAATGTAAGCTACACATAAATATCATATCTCACTATTCCTACCCACCTCGACAATCCCAAGTCCTAAAACAGATTATTTGGATGGATGCCAACAGATCAGATATTTCGAATAATGTAATCAATATTTAGAATAGGCAGTAAATAGCATTTACATTGAATGCTGGGAGGAAGTAAGCAGAAAATAGTTGCTTGTCGTGATTGATGAGCCCAGCAGGATTCAATCTGAGGTGGTGGGTATATAAAATCAAGCTGTCAATGTATACCACCATGCTTCCACATCGCTTCCATAAAGAAGCGCATGAAACAAATGCAAGCAAGTAACTTATTGTTTTATATGGTGGCCAGGGACAGAATCGAACTGCCGACACGGGGATTTTCAGTCCCCTGCTCTACCGACTGAGCTACCTGGCCATATTGAGAGGAGGGCGTATTAAACCGGGGATACCCTATTGAGTCAAGTCTCGCCGCCCCTGGCGCCTTACTGAGGTTTATAGTCCGGCGGCAGCTCCGAACCCTCGCCGAAAAAAAACTGCTCCATCTGCTCTTCGAGGAATTTCCGCGCCCTGGGATCGACCGGACTGAGGCGGTTTTCATTGATCAGCATGGTCTGGTGTCTCAACCACTCCTGCCAGGCCTCTTTTGAGACATGCTCATAGATGCGCTGCCCCAAATCACCGGGATAGGTTGCACGGTCCAGTCCCTCGGCCTCGCGTTTCAGTCTGACACATTGAACGGTACGGCTCATCAGCCCTCTCCTGTTTGGTTGTTATTGATCCGTATCCGAGGATTTTATCTCCTGCAGGATACGGGAAACCGGTGCGGCCAACCCCCGGTCATCGGGTCGTGACAGGTTATACCAGACCCTTGCCCCGGCATCCATGAGGCCTTTTGCAGGTTTGTTCACAGGCAGCACGACCGGCGTTATATCGAGGTGGAAATGGGAAAAACTATGGCGCCGGGGGGGCAGAGACAGCGCCTTGCCCGTCTCATAGCCCAGCTCGCGCCGGCACCACTCCCCTAGCGGCCGTTCAGGCGGGCACTCGGGCAGACTCCATAACCCTCCCCAGATCCCTGTCGGCGGCCGCTGTTCGAGCAGAATCGCACCGTCGGCGTCGACCAGGATCAACAGCCTGGTCTCACGCACCGGCAGCTTTTGTCTGGGCTTTGGCAACGGGTATCGTGAAACATCGCCCTGGGCATGGGCCTGGCAGCTTTTAACCAGGGGACAGACGCCGCATGCCGGTTTACCACGCGCGCAGACCATGGCGCCCAGATCCATCATCGCCTGATTGTAGTCAGCGATGCGCTGACGGGGCGTCAGCGCATCGCTGAGTCGCCACAGATGCCTCAGCACACGGCTCTGGCCCGGCCAGCCTTCGATGGTGAAATGGCGCGCCAGCACCCGTTTCACGTTGCCATCGAGGATGGGGGCGTATTTTCCGAAGGCTAGGGAACGGATGGCCCCGGCGGTGGACCGGCCGATCCCCGGCAGGGCCTGAAGGGCCTCCATATCATCTGGCAACTCGCCGTGATGCCGCTCCATGACCAACCCGGCGCTGCGGTGCAGGTTTCTGGCCCGGGCGTAGTACCCCAGGCCCGACCAGTGATGCATAACCTGGTCCGGGTCGGCCTGAGCCAGACTGGCGATATCGGGAAAGGCGTCCATGAAGCGCTCGAAATAGCCGATGACCGTGTTTACCTGGGTCTGTTGCAACATGATCTCAGACACCCAAACGCGGTAAGGGGCCGGGGGCTGCTGCCAGGGCAGATGCTTGCGGCCGTGCCGGTCGAACCAGGCCAATATCCGGTCTGAGAAGTGCTCATCCCTGAGCGGTTCCTCAACCGCTGTCGCCTGGGAGTCCGGGGCTTGGGATGACATGGTCAGAAGAGTCTTTTCAACTTGTCCTTGAGCTTGTCCTGCAGTTCATCGGGGATCTTCTCATCCAGTTTCTCTCCGATCTTCTCGTCTACCTTGTCGTCGAATTTCTCTTTCAACCTGGCCTTTTGCTGCTCCTCCAGGATCTTTGACAATTGAATGGAAAACGCGGGATCACTCCAGGGACCCTTGATTTTCACCGGAATGGGGATACCCACCAGCTCCTCCAGCGCCTCGCCACCCTGCCCGGACGGGGTATTCACGATCACCGGCCGGATGGAGTAGTTCAATCGCTCCTCCAACAGATAGGCCTTACCGCTCCCCTCAAGACGCAGATAGGGGGATTTGGCAAGCAGGGCCTGGTTGTTCACCACCCCGTTCTCGATAACCGCGCGCCCTGAGAGCTCGGAAAAATCGGTCTGCTCAGGCTCGTTCAGCACCATCAGACTCTCACCCTTCAGCCTGGCCTTGGTGTCACGAATCATCTTTGCCAGATTGAATCCCTTTACCGCTCCATCTCGGAAGTCGAAGGAGAGCTGACCGTTCAGGGTCCGCTTCATCTGCTTGACGCTGTCGCCCTGACTGGTGAGTTGCAGATCGAGATCGCCGCTGCCAGACAGTTTGTCCTCCCCCGTCAGATCCAACAGCAGAGGGCTGGCCAGGATTCTCGATGCCTGCTGGCTCATCTTCAACCGCGGCCTCTCCCCGCTGACATCCAATTGCACACTGCCCTTCAACAGACCGTCATAGAAACGACCTATGTCGTGATCGAGATCGATTTTTCCCTCCCGGCCACGGACCTTGATCTGTATCGCCTCGGCATGCAGATTGTTGACTGTCAGGTTGCCGACCCGCAGGGTTCCATCGAGTTTTAGCTGACTCAACGCCTCGGTGGGAAAGAGCGGCTCTTGCGACGAACCCGGTTTTTCCGGTCTGCGCACGGGCCTCGCTTGCTCGGCTGTCGGTGGCAGATAGCGATCGAGGTTGATGCTGTCCACATCGAGATTGAACAGATAGGTTGGCCTGGTGAAATCGAGGATTTCCATATCGCCCCTGACCAGGGTCTGATCCAGGGTGACGATCAACGCCTCCAACACCACATGGCCGGAACTGGCTGTGAATCCCGATGACAGCGATAGCGCCTGCAGCACTTCAGGATCCGCCGTTTCCGGCAGCGGTATGCCAAACCGGGTCAGCCATTCGCGGGGACTGAATTTGGCCAGTTTGAATTCACCTTTAAATACCGGAGTGGTCTGAATGTCCTCGCCCTCCATACGGCCGGTGAGATTGATTGCCCCCGACGCTAAGCTGAAGTCCTGGAGATCCAGGGTGTTTTTCTCCAGATTGAGCCTCAAATCGGTTTGCAACAAAGCTTCGATCCCATTTTCCGGCAAACCCTCGCCGGATGCCTTGACCTGCAAATTCAGCCCATCCAGGCTCAGCCGCTCCTGTTTGGGGAGAACCAGCAGTTGCGAAGTGAGTTCCACTGTCCCCTTCAAGGCTGGTTTCCTACTCGACAGGGCCAGGCCGAAGCTCAGCTCCACCTCCTTGCCTGGCGCCAGCTCCCCGGTCTCCAGGTGAAGGCCCTCCACCTCATAGCGTTCACCCGTGACCTGGTCATCCCAGACCAGGCTCGCCTCCTTGATGCTCAAGCCACCGATGGTGAAGGCCAATAATCCCATCCCCTCGCCAGGCAATTCCGGTGGCACATCGGGAGACTCATCGGCCGGTTTCCGCCCCGTCATATCTTCCCAATTGGTGACGCCGCTCTTCGACTTGGCCAGATTGAGGGCCACTCCCTCTATCTGCACCGTATCCACCTCCAGCAACTGTTTGAACAACAACGGCATCAGGTTCACTCGCACTTCGGCATGCTTCACCGAGGCGAAGTCCCCTGAATCGAAGCCCGGGGCATTGCTGAGGGTCAAACCGTTGAGCTCCAGGGCCAGCCTGGGGAAGATCGAAAGTCCGATATCGCCAGTGATGCCCAGATCCCTTCCGGTCGCTTTCTTGACCTCGGCAACGATCCTCTCCTTGTGGTCGTTCGGGTCCACAAACAGGGGAATCAGGATAATGGCCGCAATCAACAGCACTATCAGCATCCCGACCAACCAGCCAAGCACCTTGAAGGTCTTGCCCATCATCTACTCCTTATTCGTTATCGTTCGGACCGGGGGTAGCACAATTCCAACATATCTCGAACCCGGAATCGACACTCGCACCGCAGACAGGACAGCGCCAGGGCTCTCCCGTAGTGGTGGATGCGTTAAAGAATTGCTCGGTGAGCCGCTTCGCCCTTGCCAGATCTGAATCCTCCACCACCCAGAGGGTGGGATAGATATTAGCGGGCAACTCCCCCATTGCGCCACTCAGAAAGTCACCCAGAATAACCGACGCAATACCCTGTTGATCCAGATAGTCCTTCAACATCTGTGCTTCGACCCGATCGGCCGCCTGATATAGCTCTAACATCCGATCTCATCCCCTAAAGAGCCGCCCGCTATAGGTTACACCACACGAGTTGAGCGGGTTCATTCCCTATTTGTGAACTTATTATTTCACCTGCACACTGCCCTGGGTCTGCCATTTTCCATCAGCCGTCTGACAAAATCGGTAGGTCCCGCCACCGTTGACCCCACCGGCGAAATGCTTGATTCGCAAATCCCGGCAGTCTTGGCCCTCCAGTTGCAGGGTATTGAGAACGGTATAGGCGCCCTTGTGTCCCGTGGCAGGATTTTTCCATGCGAATTTTTCGCCATCCTTGCCCTGTTTGAGCGCTTTAGCGGCAGTCGCCTTGGCCGACGCCCAATCTTCGGCCGTGAAGTACTTTACCGGGGAGAATTCCAGCAACCGCAACCCAAGCGCCTGGACGCCGGTCGCCGCCATCAAAAACGATAACGGGATCAGGGCAAGATGTCGTCTTTTCATCTGTTGGCTCCTCGATAATATAGATCCACTAATACATAGAGTATATCCTCAAGCCCGGATTGCCTGGGTGTAATTCCATATAAAACCGAGGGGCGCATGCCTGGCCTGAGTCGGTAGACTTCTTCTCGGGTATGGGAAAAATCGCTTTTCAGCGCATGCCCCTGGTGGGTTCAACGACTGACCGGATTCCAGCCTTTTTATCCACTCGAATAGGGAAAGAGCCGAAAGAGGAACTCAAGATGCCAATTCACCCTATCACCCTCGTACTGTTCATGGCGCTCCTTCCTGTCAGCGGCGCATTCGCGGAAAAAGGGGAATCCGTGATGTTCGAGCCGAAACAGCATCCATTCACTCATCTCCCACAGGAGACCAAGGAACCCGGTGAGGAGTGCCGGCAACTGGCAAAGCGTATAGAGTCCCTGAAAGGTAAACCGCAACGCAGGCACGCGGCCTTGGAGCGGTATCGTCTGACCTGTACCGACAGGCCCTGATTGCGTGTGGAGCGGGTGATGGGAATCGAACCCACGTTAGTAGCTTGGGAAGCTACAGTTCTACCATTGAACTACACCCGCGTGTAGATTGAGATCGCTGAACAGGGTGGAAAGGTACACTAGCTTCACCCAGACGCGCAAGCACTCCCCGAATCTTCATACCAATCCGTCGCCATAGAGCGAATCGACCGTCTCCCTGCAGTAGTCCAACACCTTCTGGCGCTTGATCTTCATGGTTGGGGTCATCAGCCCGTTGTCGATAGTCCAGGGTTCCAACAACAGGGCTACCCGGCGGATCTTGGCATACCCCGGAAAATCCCTTAGGGCCATCCTGATGCGTTTCAGCACGGCATTCTGCAGACGCTCGTCACCCACGCTCTCCGACTGCGAGGGATCGAGATCGAACTCCTCGGCAAGGCCGTTCCAGAGATCGGGATTGAGCACGACCAAGGCGCCGAGATAGGGCTTGCCCTCGCCCACTACCATCACCTGCTCGACCAGCGGATCGAGCGCAATGGCCATTTCCATATCCGACGGGGGGATCTTTTCGCCATTCGACAGCACCAGGATATCCTTGATCCGCCCGGTGATATGAATATGCCCATCCTCATCGATACGCGCCTGATCGCCGGTGTGCAGCCAACCCTGGGGATCGATCATCTCTGCGGTGGCGGCATGGTTGTTCCAATAGCCCAACATCATGCCGGGGGTCTTCACCAACAGCTCGTCGTCCTCGCCGATCTTCACGCTGACCCCGCGCAACGGTACGCCGACGCTCTCCGGCTTGACATTGTGCATCGGATTGACACTGATCACCGGACTGGTCTCCGTCAGCCCGTAACCCTGCAGCATGGGCAGCCCCAGACCGAGAAAGACCCGCGCGATCTCAGGGGAAATAGCCGCCCCGCCACTGACCGCCACACGCAAACGACCGCCTAATTTGTCGAGTATCCTGCCGGAAACCAGTCTGCGCAGCAGCGGATGAATCAATAGACCGGGAAACCATCGCCGGCGACCCATGCGATATTCAAACTCCCTGAAACCGACCTTGAGGGCCAGATCGAAGAGCAAGCGGGCAAAGGCCGGCTTGTTTTTCAACTGCTCCTGCACCCGCGCATAGACCCGCTCGAAGATGCGCGGCACGGCAATGATGGCGGTCGGCCTCACCTGTTGCAGATCCTCCGCGAGCTGGGGAATCGAACGGGCAAAAGAGACGCAGGAACCGGCCATCATCGGCAGATAGTAGCCGGCCGTCCGCTCAAGCGTATGGGAGAGTGGAAGAAACGACAGAAAGCTGTCCTGCTGATAACAATCCACCACCGTCAATGAGCCATGCGCAATGGAGAGCATATTCATGTGGCTCAGCATCACCCCTTTCGGACGCCCGGTGGTGCCGGAGGTGTAGACAATGGAAGCCAGGCTGTTCGGGTCGGCCTGACGTTTCTTCAAGGGTTCGCCCCGCGCCGGCAGCCAGCTGTTCGCCTCGCGCACTAGATCGTCTTCCCGCGGACTCGGTTGCTTCTGTGTCTCCAATACCACCACCCGCTGCAGTTGGGGCAGCTCCTCCACTGCCTCCGCCATCCGGTTCCAGCGGCCGGTATCCTGCACCAGCAACAGCTTTACCGCCGCATCGCGCAATATGTAGGCAATGGCGTCGGCGCGATCGTCCGTGTACAGGGGCACCACCACCAGCCCCAAAGAGAGCGCCGCCTGATCGAACATCACCCATTCCGGGCTGTTGCGCAACAGGATGGCGACCCGGTCGCCCGGCTCCAGGTCCTCCCCGGAAAGGGCCTGGCGCCAGCGGGAAACCTGGCGCTCCATGTCGGCCCAGGTTAGTTCATGCCACTGCTTGTCGAGTCGATGATAGTGGCGGTAGGCCAGGGCATCCGGTGTACGGCGCACCCGCTGAAAAAACAGGCCATCGAGGGTACCCGCCTGCTCCAAAGGTATTAAATCTTCACTCCACTTCACATCTCCCCTCCGGGGCATTTCAGCCGCCTGTGGTGCTGCCGACACAGGACTTCTTAGATTCTTCGCACTACGTACTTTGTCACCTCCAGTTGAGGTAGAATCCAGGGTTTAACCTTGCTCAAACACCTAACCGAGATCAGACACAGATGCAGATTTACTTAAACGGCGAGGAAAAGCAAATTCCCGACACCCTGGACATGGCGGGCCTGATCGAGCTGCTCGACCTGACTGGAGAGCGGATTGCGGTGGAGGTCAATGAGGCGCTCGTCCCGCGCAGCACCTTTGGCGGACACTGCCTGCGGGAACGAGACCGCATTGAAATCATTCAGGCCGTAGGCGGAGGCTGATCGTCGCCAATCGCTGATTATCTTTCCAACCGCTATTTCAAGGCCTAAACCTATGCCAAACGACACGCAGAAAGACAGCTTCAGTATCGCTGGACACGAATTCACCTCCCGCCTGCTGGTGGGCACCGGAAAATACAAGGACATGCGGGAGACCCGCCAGGCGATCGACGCCAGCGGCGCTGAGATCGTCACCATCGCGGTGCGCCGCACCAATATCGGCCAGGACCAGGATCAACCCAATATCCTCGAGGTCCTGCCGCCTGACGAGTATACCTACCTGCCCAACACCGCCGGCTGCTATGACGCCAAGACCGCTGTGCGCACCTGCCGTCTGGCAAGGGAGCTATTGGATGGCCATAACCTGGTTAAACTGGAAGTGCTGGGTGACGAGAAGACCCTGTTCCCGGACGTGGTGCAGACCCTGGAAGCGGCCGAAACACTGATCAAGGACGGTTTCGATGTCATGGTCTACACCAATGATGACCCGATCATGGCCAAACGCCTGGAGGAGACGGGCTGTGTTGCGGTGATGCCCTTGGCAGCCCCGATCGGTTCCGGCCTGGGCATTCGCAACCGTCTCAACATCCGCACCATCGTTGAAAACGCCAAGGTGCCGATCCTGGTGGATGCCGGCGTGGGCACCGCATCGGACGCCGCCGTGGCAATGGAGCTGGGCTGCGACGGGGTGCTCATGAATACCGCCATCGCCGCCGCCCAGAACCCGCTTCTGATGGCCTCGGCGATGAAAAAGGCGATCCAGGCCGGCCGGGAGGCCTATCTTGCCGGCCGAATGCCGGCCAAGCGCTTTGCCTCAGCCTCATCGCCCATAGAGGGACTATTCTTCTAACGGCCAATTTTTAATTATGAATTATGAATTTCGGTGTTCGCATCGCTCACGGCTATTTTTTAACCTGGCAACCAACTATATCGTGTTCAGGGTTTCACTAACATTTTGATATTTTCAAGGATAGGCCGCCGTGTGCCTGCCTACAGACGGCGTTATCAAAACTTGCGGTTGATGCCTTGCCGTAGGCAGGTACACGGCGGCTGAACACGATATAGATTCAAAAACCCTGTGCGCAGCACACACATACCATTCAAAATTCAACATTCATAATTCAAAATTATCCCCATGACCCAGCTCCACCACAAACCACATCGCCCCATTCGCAGCTATGTCCTGCGACAGGGACGTATGACTGAAGGACAGCAACGCGCCTTTGATGAACTCTGGCCTCGATATGGATTGAATCTGGGCGCCGAACGACTCAAGCTTTACCAGCTGTTCGGCAACCACAATCCTGTCACCCTGGAGATCGGCTTCGGTAACGGTGAGGCGCTGAACCTGATGGCGGCGGAACACCCCGAACAGAACTTTCTCGGTATCGAAGTGCATCGCCCCGGGGTCGGCCACTTGATGATCAAGCTGGCCGAGCAACAGAGTCATAATGTCAAAATCCTGCAAACCGATGCCATGGAGCTGCTGCGGCGCCACTTGGATGTCGCCAGCCTCTGCCGCATCCTGCTCTACTTTCCCGACCCGTGGCATAAAAGAAAACACCACAAGCGCCGAATCGTTCAGGCTGAATTTGCCGAACTGGCCTACCAAACCCTCGGCCCCGGCGGTCTCCTGCACATGGCCACCGATTGGCAGGACTACGCCAAACAGATGATGGCCGTGCTCTCAGGCCATCCAGGCTTTATCAACCAGGCAGGCAGCGGAAAATTCTCACCCCGCCCGGAGAGTCGTCCGCTGACAAAATTTGAACAGCGAGGGGAACGACTGGGACATGGCGTATGGGATCTCTTGTTCGAGCGAAAGGGCTTATGAGCAGCCTGACGCTCAAACAATTCCACTCCCCTTTGCTGGCGCCGTTCGATCTTCATCTCCCCGCCGGGGAATGCACCACCCTCAGCGGCCCGTCCGGATGTGGTAAAACCCGCCTGCTCCGGGCAGTGGCGGATCTCGATCCGCATCAAGGCGAGGCTTGGTTGGATGAGCGGGAGAAGCAGACATTCTCAGGTCCCGAATGGCGCCACCACGTCGGACTGCTATTGGCAGAGAGCGCATGGTGGAGCGAACGGGTAGGAGACCATTTCAATACCATAGACCAGGACCTGTTAACGGACCTGGACCTGCCGGTCGAATCAACAGCGTGGGAGATCAGCCGGCTCTCAAGCGGAGAAAGACAGCGACTTGCACTGATCAGGCTACTCACCAACCGCCCCCAGGTACTGCTCCTGGATGAACCCACCGCCAACCTGGATGCAAGCAACATTGGAAAGGTCGAGCAGCTTATCGAATCATGGCGCAAAAAACACCAAACAGCGGTGCTCTGGATCACCCATGACACGGCCCAGCAAAAACGCATAGGCGAGCACCACCGGCAGATCGAATCGGGGCAACTGAGAGAACTTTGATGACACTGATTCTACTCACCCCCCTGGACCTCTTCCTAGCCGCTGTCCTGGTGCTGGCCCTGGCCCTGCTTTCGTTTCGACTCTCCCTCGGCATAGAGCGCCAGCTGCTGATCGCGGCCCTGCGCACGGTGATCCAGCTAAGCCTGCTGGGTCTGGTGCTGAAGTTCCTGTTCGTTCAATCCCACCCCTTGCTGATCGCCTTGCTGGCGCTGTTTATGCTGCTGGTGGCCGGCTACGAGGTAATGGCGCGGCAGCAGCGGCGCTTCATCGGCTTCTGGGGCATGGGGGTCGGCACCCTCTCCATGTTCATCTCTTCTTTCACGGTTACCTTGCTGGCATTGACCGTCATCATCCAGGCCGAACCCTGGTATTCGGTGCAGTACCTGATCCCTCTGCTCGGCATGTTGCTGGGCAACACCATGTCCGGGGTTGCCATCGCCCTGGATAACCTGACCCACAACGCCTGGCAGCAACGGCACGAGATCGAGGCGCGTCTGTTGTTGGGCCATCTCTGGGACGAGGCTATCCGTGAAATCCGCCGCACTGCGTTGCGCAGCGGACTGATACCGATCATCAACGCCATGGCTGCGGCTGGCGTGGTCAGTCTACCGGGTATGATGACCGGCCAGATCCTCGCCGGCGCCCCTCCCTTCGAAGCGAGCAAGTATCAAATCCTGATCATGCTGCTGATCGCGGCAGGGACCGGATTCGGCGCCACGGCGGCGGTCTGGATCGGCTCCAAACATCTGTTTGACGAACGCGAGCGATTACGCCTCGACCGTCTCAGCCCACCCAAGGAGTAAACACATCCACAGCCGTTTTCAGACAGTCGTAAAAAGGGGCTCTCAGTCAGGAGACCTCTCGCGCACCACGAATCAGTTTGATGATCAGCAGGATCACAGGCGCACCATGCATAAACAGGTCGAAGATATCCATGGGTCGGTGCAGTGCGCCACTGGCCAACATCTTAAGCTTTTCCCACAGGTGAGGTTCAGGGACGAACGGCGCCAACGCCAACACGACCGCGGCCAGAGCGATAATGTGCAAAGGGATTCTATCGAGCCAGGAAAACATGGTCACATATCCGCTAGGCACTCGGGACAGAGAGTATGATACAGCTCAGCGTCATCCCGGCTGAAACAGCAAGCGATAATCTCCTCAAACCTATCATTCCAGTTTCGCATGACGGCCAGGGCTACTTCGGTGGCCCGCCGTTTTGGATAGCCATAGACACCGGTACTGATTGCTGGAAAGGCTATCGAGCGAAAACCCTTTTCCGCCGCCAAGCTAAGGCTGTTTTCATAACAGGCGCGCAATAGCCCGGACTCGCCATGTTCACCCCCATGCCAGACCGGCCCCACCGTGTGGATGATCCATTTCGCTGACAGATTGAATCCAGGGGTCAGCCTGACCTCGCCGGTGGGGCATCCACCCAACGTCCTGCAATAGTCAAGCAATTCAGGCCCGGCCGCATGGTGGATGGCGCCGTCGACACCACCCCCGCCCAACAGGGAGGAATTGGCGGCATTCACGATCACATCCACTTCCAGTCGGGTAATGTCTGCCGTTACAATACATATACGACTCATAGTGTAGTGTCCTATACTGTTTGACGTTTTCAGAGGCCCACAAATGACTCAAGACGCCCCGCAGGAAGTGCCCTTGGGGTGCAAGGCGCAGACCGCAGTCAATGGTTGCCCCATTAACAAGGGCTGCAACGCAGGATTGAGTCATTTGCGGGCCTCCCTTCGGGCGCGGCGAGAAGCCATCATCCGCGTTGTTGCGTTGCTTGGAAAGGGCGCGCCATTCCCTGCACAACGCGCCTAGCACCCCAAGGGCACTTCCTACGGGGCGCGGCTGATGGCTTCTCGCCACGCTGAAAACGTCAAACAGTATAGGACACTACACTAGATATCGCCTGCATGTCATATTCAACCCTCAATCTACTGCTGATTCTTATGTTGCTGATCTGGTTTTGGCGCGACAGCCTGCGTGTACGCGAGAATGCGATCCGTGTCAGTCGTAGCGCTTGTCAAAGTCACGGCGTGCAGTTTCTCGACCAGACCGTGGCCCTGCATCGACTGGGACTGCGTTGGGTTCGTAGCGGCCTGAAACTGCGTCGTGTCTATGAATTCGACTATAGCCTGGAAGGCTCAGGTCGTCGAACCGGCTATGTGGTGATGATGGGAACGCAGAATGTCAGTCTTCATATTGACCTGCCGGAACAGAGAGTGGAACCCGGCGTTGATTGACGAAATAGGCATTGAGAAACACGCTGCCCGCATGATCGTGCGATGAATCAAACCGCCTCATCACATCGAAACAAGTGTGGGGTAACGTATCTATTTCACCACCTTGAGTGCTGGGCGTTTACCCGGTTTCGAGGGATCGGGTTCATCCCCAGGATCCTCATCCGAGGTCACTTCTTCATCGGGAAACAGCATTCCCTGGCCATTCTCCTTGGCATAGACGCCCATCACCGCGCCCGGGGGAATGAGGATATCCTCAGCGGCGCCACCGAACCGGGCGCTGAAACTGATCCACTCATTACCCAATTCAAGCCCCGAAACAGCCGAGGGATCGACATTCAAAATAATACGCCCATCGTCAACGAACCGCCTGGGCACGACAGCCCCCTCATATTCGGCATTCACCATCAAATAGGGTGTCCTATCGTTATCCACCAACCACTCATAGAGCGCCCGGATCAGATAGGGACGATTGGACGACATCTCCGCCATCGCTCAACCACGCATTTCCTGTTCTGCTTCAGAAAGGCTTTTAATGAACGACGCCTTTTCGAACAAGCGTTTGGCATATTCATGCAACCCTTTGGCGCTTGTGGGAATGTCTACGCCCAACTCCTGGAGGCGCCATAACAAGGGGGCGATCGCGCAATCGACCAGGGTGAACTCATCGCTCATGAAAAAGTGCTTTGCATTGAAAACCGGCGCGGTGGAAATCAGGCTCTCTCGCAACTCCTTGCGCGCTTTAGAGGCCTCTTTCTTGCCACTGAGAATTATATCCATCTGGCTATACCAGTCATTGTCCACACGATACATCAGCAGACGCGACGTGGAACGCGAGACCGGATCAACCGGCAGTAACGGGGGATGGGGGAAACGCTCATCCAGATACTCCATGATGATACGCGACTCGTAGAGCTTCAAATCCCTGTCCACCAGGGTGGGAAGGGTGCCGTATGGGTTGAGTTCCATCACCTCCTCGGGCACATTCAGAGGATCGATATCCTCGACCTCGTAGGTAATGTTCTTTTCCGCCAGCACCAGTCTGACGCGATGACAGTAGGGATCCGTCGGATCCGAATAGAGGGTCATCACTGAGCGTTTGTTCGCAACTGCCGCCATTTATAGCCTCTCCCCAAGATGTCCGACAGTTCAGGCCGGATCCTGATCAACTGTAGACAAAAAATAAAGATATGACACGAAAAAAGGCGCACAGTATACCGCAACTGTGCGCCTTTTTGTCAGGTCAAGCTAAAAGCCTTTAGTGTACGTCCTTCCAATACTCCTTTTTGAGCAGGTAGGCCAACACAAAGAAGACCGCAATGAACAGCAGCACCCAGACACCGAGACGCTTGCGCTCCATCTGAATCGGTTCACCTATGTAGCTGAGAAATGCGGTCAGATCGCGGGCCACCTGGTCATACTCCTCAAGGCTCAAGGTTCCCTGGGTCACAGGTTCGAAATGGTCGAACACCTGGACATCATTGCCGCTCGAACCCTTTTCGATCTTGAATACAGCCTTCTGCGCACCCTGCAGTTCCCACAGCACATGGGGCATAGCCACATCCGGAAAGACGATATTGTTGACGCCGAAGGGGCGCTTGTCATCCAGGTAGAAGCTGCGCAAATAGGTGTAGATCCAGTCCACGCCTCGGGCGCGTGAGATGACGCTCAGATCCGGTGGAGGACTACCGAACCACTCGGTGGCTTTCGCTTCCGTCATCGCTATGTTCATGGTGTCACCGATTTTGTCGGTGGTGAACATAAGATTATCGATGACCTCCTCGTCCGTCAGACCGAGATCCTTCCCCATCCGGTTGTAGCGCTGGAACTTGGCTGAATGGCAGCTCAGGCAGTAGTTCATGAAAAATTTGGCGCCACGTTGCAGCGACGCCTTATCGCTCAAATCGATATCGGCATCATCCAGATGCGCACCGCCTCCCGCGGCCAGTCCGAGCATGGGGGCCAGGGCTAGTAGGAGTGCAAAAATCAGCTTATTCATTCGGTCACCCTCTCAGGCACTGGTTTGGTCTTGTCCATTTTGCTGTAGATCGGCATCAGCAGGAAGAAGGCAAAGTAATATATGGTGCCGATCTGCGCCATCAGCGTGTACAGGTCAGTGGTCGGCTGGGTGCCGAGATAACCGAGCACGATGAAGTCGATCACGAACAACCAAAGGAGAATCTTGGTTAACGAACCCTTATAGCGAATCGACTTCACCGGACTGCGGTCCAACCAGGGCAGAAAGAACAGCACCAGGATCGAGGCGAACATCGCCACCACGCCTGGGAAGGCGGAACCAGCCACCGAGGGCACGGCGCGCAAGATGGCGTAGAAGGGGGTGAAGTACCAGACCGGGGCGATATGCTCGGGGGTCTTCAACGGATTGGCCGGCTCGAAGTTGGGGTGTTCAATGAAGTAGCCGCCCATCTCTGGGGCAAAAAAGACCACGGCGGCAAACAGAAACAGGAAACCGGCCACCCCGGCGATATCCTTCACCGAATAGTAGGGATGGAAGGGGATGCCGTCAGCCGGAGCGCTGTCGCTCCAACGGTTGCCCTTCGGACCTTTCTTGATCTCAACACCGTCCGGATTGTTGGAGCCCACCTTGTGCAAAGCAATGATGTGAATGAACACCAACGCCGCCAGCACGAAAGGCAGCAGAAAATGAAGGGCGAAAAAACGGTTCAGGGTGGCGTCGGAAATGACATAGTCGCCACGCACCCAGACCCCCAGGTCGGGACCGATCACCGGTACGGCGGAGAAGAGATTGACAATAACCTGCGCACCCCAGAAGGACATCTGCCCCCAGGGCAGCAGGTAACCGAAAAAGGCCGTTGCCATCATCGCCAGATAGATAATCACACCGATGATCCACAGCAATTCACGCGGCTTGCGGTAAGAGCCGTACATCAGGCCACGGAACATGTGCAGGTAGATCAAGACGAAGAAGGCCGAGGAGCCGGTGGAATGCAGATAGCGGATCAGCCAACCCCATTCCACATCACGCATGATGTATTCCACCGAGCCAAACGCCAGCTCCGCATCGGGCTTGTAACTCATCGCCAGCCAGACACCGGTAAGGATTTGGATCACCAGCACCAACAACGCCAGGGATCCCATAAGGTACCAGGTGTTGAAATTCTTGGGAGCATAGTATTCGGCCAGATGCTCGTTCCATACCTTGGTCAGCGGATAGCGATCGTCAAACCAACCGACTACATTCTTCATCATACTCATCAGGCTGCTCCTCCATCGGCGCCGACCAGGATCTTGGTCTCGGACAGATACTGGTAGGGGGGGATTTCCAAATTCTTCGGCGCCGGCACACTAGAGTAGACCCGACCCGCCAGGTCGAATCGGGAGCCGTGACAGGGACAGAAGAATCCACCCTTCCACTCGGGACCGAGATCCTCAGGAGCCACTTCCGGGCGATAGGTGGGCGAGCAGCCCAAATGGGTGCAGATACCGACCGCAACCAGATACTTACCCTTTATAGAACGATTGGTGTTTTTGCAGTATTCGGGCTGCTGCCCGGTATCGTCCGAGGCTGGATCGAGCAGCACGCCGTCCAGGGTCGGCAGATCCTGCAGATTCTGCTCGGTGCGGTGGACGACCCAGACCGGTTTGCCACGCCATTTGACCCGCATCAGCTGACCTGGCTCGAGTTTACCGATATCCGCCTCGACCGGCGCGCCCGCTGCCTTGGCTTTTTCACTGGGCCCCCAGGCCGCCAGGAACGGATAGATCACGAAACCGGTACCAACTGCCCCGACCGCACTGGTTGCAAGCGTAAGGCTACGCCGCTTTTTTAAATCAACGCCATCTGCGCTCATATCTCAAGGACTCCCTCAGTACTGTATCTGAGCTGTTGCGGGCCTGTTAGGATCCTTCCTCAGTCCCACCCCTATCAGGACATCAGAATTCTTAATGGACCGCGAAAATTAACCGCGCATTCTCCACAATGCGGCCTTATCGGTCAAGGTGCATTTCGATTTTCAACCGTCGACCGGGCTTCCCGCTTCGGTCAATGACCGGGGTCGCTCATACCGGATTTTCGATATCGACGAAGCGGTATTCCAGGTCGAATCGCTCCGCCAAATGGCGCCCCAGGGCCTGTACGCCATAGCGTTCGGTGGCATGATGTCCGGCAGCGAAATAGTGGATACCCAACTCCCTGGCCAGATGTACCGTGGGCTCGGAAATCTCTCCTGAGATAAAGGCATCCAGACCCAGGGCAGACGCCTCTTCGATAGCGCCCTGGGCGGCGCCCGTACACCAGCCGATGCGCTTCAGCAGACCAGGGTTCGACCCGATATGCAGCGGCTTGCGTCCCAGGCTGTCGGTCAGACGTTGCGCGAGATCCCCGGCGGAAAGGGGTTGGGGCAGACGCATTTGCCAAATCAGGGATTGCCCCGCCGGGGAGGCCTTTGCACCCGCAAAGCCCAAACGGTTCCCAAGCTGCCTGTTGTTGCCGTAGACCGGGTGGGCATCCAATGGCAGATGGTAGGCCAGCAGACTGGTATGTTGTTGAAACAGGGCTCCGATTCGCTTGCCCTTGAGGCCGCGCAGCGGCAGTCTCTCGCCACGCCAGAAGTAGCCATGATGGACCAGCAGGGCATCCGCCCCCCAATGCTCAGCCTCCTTGATCAGCGCCTGACAGGCCGTTACACCCACCATCAGTCTCGTCACCTGCTCCGTGGCCTCGACCTGCAGACCGTTTGGGCAGTAATCGTCAAAGTCATCGACCGACAGCAGCTCGTTGCAATAGGTTTCGAGCGATAAAATATCAATCATGCTATGTTTGCCTGAAAATTAAGTCCGAATTGCTAGCCTGGATATTTCACCCGGGAACGTGATGATCGTGCCGAGCTCGTTGTTCAGGGGCGGATTTCTGATTGAATCAATAGCCGAAGCTATTGATGATTGAGGAAATACCGCCCCTGAGCGACGAGATCGGTGCAAGGGCGCGTTCAGCGTTGCCGGGTAACACTTCGCGCTTTGCTAATATTCTATTAACCCGGCACCTGAATATGGCCTATTAAGGTGCCGGGTTAATGAATAGTACAATTTAAATCAAAAGGTTAATTCATAATATCAGCGGCCGGGTGAAATGTCCGGGCTAGATTACTCAATCCCATGCGTATGCGAAAACTACTTTCCCTGCTGCTTACAGCCCTGACAGCCGGACTGGCAGGGGCGTTTGTGGTGATTTTCATGACTCCTGAACGGGTAAGCGCGCCTGACAGGGCTGCGCTGCCGAGGAGTGGCGCCCCGGTAGTCGCGTTACCCCGTGAGAGCGGCCCCTTTTCCTATGCGGACGCGGTTGAAAAGGCCGCGCCGTCAGTGGTGAATATCTTCACCGCCAAGATCACCACCGAATCCCATGCGATGCGCTTCAAGGATCCGCTGCTTCAACACCTGTTCGGCAATATGCTGCCGGAACAGACCCGTCGACGACTCGAAACCAGTCTGGGCTCCGGGGTTATCGTCTCCGAGGACGGCTATCTGCTGACCAACCACCATGTCATCAAGGGAGCGGACGAGATCAAGGTCGTACTGGCCGATGGACAGAGCGTTGGCGTCAGCATAGTGGGCAGCGATGCGGAATCGGATGTTGCGGTGTTGAAAATAGATACCGAAAGCCGGCTGCAGCCAATTCCGGTGGGCAAATCCGGCGACCAGCAGGTGGGGGATGTGGTACTGGCGATCGGCAATCCTTTCGGGGTCGGCCAGACGGTTACCATGGGAATCATCAGCGCCACCGGTCGCTCCCACCTGGGCATCAGCACCTTCGAGAACTTTATCCAGACCGATGCCGCCATCAATCCCGGTAATTCAGGCGGCGCCCTGGTGAATGCCCAGGGAGAGTTGATCGGCATCAATACCGCCATCTTTTCCAAAACCGGCGGCTCCCATGGCATCGGCTTTGCCATTCCCTTCGATCTGGCGGACGGCATCATGCGCCAACTGATCGAGACCGGACACGTGGTGAGAGGTTGGTTGGGCATTCAGGGCCAAGACGTCACCAAGAAACTGGCGGAGGCCTTCGGACTGCATAGCGAAGACGGCATCCTCGTAACCGGCGTCCTGGAAAACGGCCCGGCAAGTCAGGCAGGCCTGCGTCCTGGAGATGTCATCACCAGCATCAATGAGACCCTGTTGGAAAACTCTCAGCAACTGATGCAACTCATTGCCAGCCAACCGCCAGGCACCCGGCTGCAAATCAGTGGCTGGCGCGGAAGCGACTCGTTCAATTTCGACACCGTTTCCGGAGAGCGCCCGCCCTTGGAAAAGTAGCCCTCCCCTGGATAGTGTAGTGTCCTACACTAGCTATACTTGAGTCTATCAGCACAGGGGAGCTCTAAATGAGGCAAGCCGAAGAGATCGATAGGATCATCGATACCGTCAGCAAATCCCTTGAGATCCGGCTCTTGCCGATACAACGAAGCCGCCTGCACCAGGCCTTGATCAAATCCCTGGATGAGACCCCGCAAGGCGGTGAAAAGCCACAGAGCAAGCAGATCACCATCCTGCTCTCCGACCTGCGCGGTTTCACAGCGCTTGCGGAGCGCTACCAGCCGAATGTCATCATCGGGATTCTCAACTTCTACTTCTCGCGGATGTGCGAAATCATCTTCCGCTTCGGCGGTGCTATCGACAAGTTCATGGGCGATTCGATCCTGGCCCTGTTCGGGCTTGCCGAGCAAAAACAGGACGACCTGGAGCGGGCCATCGCCTGTGCGGTCGAGATGCAACGCGCCATGCTGGAGATCAACGCTGAGAATAACAAACATGGGCACCCAAGGCTTTTCATGGGCATCGGCATCAATACCGGCCGGGTGGTGGCGGGACAGCTCGGCTCTGAGCTGCATCATGAGTACACGGTGATCGGAGACGAGGTAAACCTGGCCTCACGCATAGAGGCCTACAGCCTGCGCGGGCAGATCCTGCTGAGTGAACGCTCACACAAGCTAGCCAAGGACTATACCGAGTGCGGGCCGCCTAACCAGATACAGGTAAAGGGCAAGCAGTTACCGGTCTCGCTCTATGAGTTGCTTTCGACAAAACGCCCGCGCTACCTGGAGGTCCCCCGGGTGGAATCACGCCGCAGCCCGCGTGTCGCAGTGGATTTCCCGATCACCTTCCACACTTTGCAAGACAACGCGATTTCGGCACGCCATTTTTCCGGCCGGGCCGTCGATCTCAGCTATAATGGCCTGCAGGCCTGTCTGCCGTTTGAATTACAGGTGCTTTCCGATATCCGCATCACCCTCTACACGTCGCTGATGAGTGAATGCAGCAGCCACATCTATGCAAAGATCCTCGACAGCGAAAAACATGAAGACAACTGGCTGAGCCGGATGGAATTCACCGGAATCGACGATGCGGGCCAGGCCACGATCAAGCGCTACATCGACCAGGCGATAGGCCGTCATTGACACCTCTCAGAGCACCAGCTAGCCCTGGCTAGCCCAGATATTTCATGATTCAAGTATAAAAACTCCCGTTTTCCTCCCGATTTCGTTATCATTTTTCGTCTTTTTCGTTCAATTAACCACAGATCGCCTGAGCGGCTACCCGGGAACGCCATGGATAAACTGATCATTCGAGGGGGCGCGCCCCTGTCAGGCGAGGTACGCATCGCCGGCGCCAAAAACGCCGCCCTGCCGATCCTCGCGGCAACGTTGCTATCCGACGGCCCCATGCGGGTAGGCAACGTGCCTCACTTGCACGACATCACCACCACCATGGAACTACTGGGCGGCATGGGCGTCACCCTGATGGTGGATGAAAAAATGGGCATAGAGGTGGATTCAAACAGCATCAGGGAATTCAATGCCCCCTATGAACTGGTCAAGACCATGCGTGCCTCGATACTGGTGCTGGGGCCCATGCTGGCCCGCTTCGGACGCGCCGATGTCTCGCTGCCCGGCGGTTGCGCCATCGGCTCCCGTCCCGTCAATCTGCACATCGACGGCCTGCGAGCCATGGGCGCCGATATCGATGTGGAAAACGGCTATATTCGCTCCCGCTGCAAACGGCTCCATGGGGCTCGAATCGTAATGGACATGGTCACGGTGACCGGCACGGAAAACCTGATGATGGCGGCCGCCCTCGCCCAAGGTCCCAGCCTGATCGAAAATGCAGCGCGGGAACCCGAAGTGGTCGACCTCGCTGAGTGTCTCAACAGCATGGGGGCGAAAATCACCGGGGCCGGCTCTCCGGTCATCGCCATCGAGGGGGTGGATAACCTGAAAGGCACAGAGTACGAGGTCCTGCCGGATCGTATCGAGACCGGCACCTTTCTGGTGGCGGCGGCCATCACCCAGGGCAATATCAAGGTGCGGGACACTCGCCCGGAACTGGTCGACTCTGTGCTGCAGAAGCTTCGCGAGGCAGGAGCGATTATCGAAACCGGCGACGACTGGATCTCCCTCGACATGCAGGGCCGGCGCCCCCAGGCGGTAGATGTCTACACCGCGCCCTATCCGGCATTCCCCACCGATATGCAGGCCCAATTCACGGCCTTGAACTCGGTTGCCGAAGGCGTCGGCATCGTTACCGAGACGATTTTCGAAAACCGTTTCATGCATGTCCAGGAGTTGCAACGGATGGGCGCCAGGATCAGGCTTGAGGGAAACACCGCCATCTGTACCGGCGCGGATAAATTAACGGGCGCGCCAGTCATGGCGACCGATCTGCGCGCCTCCGCAAGCCTGGTGCTGGCCGGACTGGTGGCGGATGGCGAAACCCTGGTCGACCGTATCTACCATATCGACCGGGGCTATCAGAATATCGAGGAGAAACTGGCCGGACTGGGCGGCGAAATCCGCCGCCTGCCTAGCTAGGGCCTGTTAACACTAATCGGATTGCCACTGCCAGGGGCCATTTTTTACCCAGCAAGGCAGAACGAGCGTGGTGTAGCCCGGCTACATGAGCGAGTGATAACGCCGCTGGGTGAAAAATGGCCCCTGGCCCTTCGGGTTGCGCCTGAAAAAGCCCCACTCGGCGTTGCTCGTCGCTTATTTGGAGCGACCAAACCGCGCTCCTCGCGCCTTGATTGGGGCTTTTTCAGGCACAACAGTGGCAATCCGATTAGTGTTAACAGGCCCTAAAACAAGACAATTTCTCTCACAAAGACGCAAAGACCGCCAAGGAAAAAATAAATACGTCAAAAAAACAATATGTTATAACTTTGCGATCTTCGCGTCTTTGCGAGAGTTTTTCTTTCCAGACGGACACTAGTGTAGTGTCCGCCCAGTAATCCCTATCATTTGTTATCCTTTCACCTCCGAAACTGTGCGAAACGCAAACCGACCCATGAAATTTGACGCACCCATTACCATCGCGCTTTCCAAAGGGCGTATCTTCGAACAGAGCCTGCCACTGTTGGC
This sequence comes from Candidatus Thiodiazotropha sp. (ex Epidulcina cf. delphinae), assembly GCA_025656455.1. GTDB lineage: Bacteria > Pseudomonadota > Gammaproteobacteria > Chromatiales > Chromatiaceae > Thiodiazotropha. The sequence goes on from JAHXHS010000050.1 coordinate 26,516, forward strand.
CCACGCCGGCATTGAACCGTCGGATGATCCAGAGACCAGCCGCAAGCTGATCCTCGATACCAATCACCAACAGGTGAAACTGGTGATCATCCGGGCCACGGATGTCCCCACCTATGTCCAGTACGGCGCGGCAGACCTGGGCATCGCGGGTAAAGACGTGTTAATGGAACACGGTGGTGAGGGTCTATACGAGCCCCTGGACCTGAAAATCGCCCGTTGCCGCATGATGACGGCGGGCTATCCAAACACAGGCGCCGGCGAAGCCAAGGGACGGTTACGGGTCGCCACTAAATATGTAAAAAGCGCGCAGCGCTTTTTTGCCGCCAAGGGCGAACAGGTGGAGATCATCAAGCTCTATGGATCCATGGAGCTGGCCCCTATCGTCGGCCTGGCCGATTTGATCGTGGATCTGGTGGAGAGCGGCAATACCCTCAAGGCCAACGGCCTGGTGCCCATCGAACATATTGCCGACATCAGTTCCCGTCTGGTGGTCAACAAGGCCTCCTGGAAAATGAAGCATGCATTGGTCACTCAGTTGATCGACGCCTTTCGGGAAGCAGTCAATCAATCAACGGAATAGTTACCATGAGCGAAATCCGCCAACTATCGACCAGCGACAGGGATTTTCAACAAAAACTCGACACCCTGCTTGCCTGGGAATCGGTCTCGGACACCGCCGTCAACGACACGGTCAACCAGATCATTGACGATATCAGAGACAAAGGGGATACAGCCCTGGTCGACTTCACCAACCGTTTCGATGGTTGGCAGGCCGAAACCGCGGCAGACCTGGAGATCCCGCTGCACCGTCTCGAGCAGGCCTGGCATGCCATACCGGCCGATCAACAGCAAGCCCTGGAGGTCTCGGCCAACCGCATCCGCGCCTATGCGGAGCACCAGATCACCGATGCCTGGTCATATAGCGAACCGGACGGCACCCTGCTGGGACAGCAGATCACTCCGCTCGACAGGGTCGGTCTCTATGTGCCCGGCGGCAAGGCGGCCTATCCCTCATCGGTGCTGATGAACGCCATCCCCGCCAAGGTTGCGGGTGTCGCTGAACTGATCATGGTGGTCCCGACGCCGGGCGGTGAACGCAACGAACTGGTGCTGGCCGCGGCCCATGTTTCGGGGATCGACAGAGTGTTCGCCGTCGGTGGCGCCCAGGCCGTAGCGGCCTTGGCTTACGGCACCGACAGCGTGCCGCCGGTGGACAAGATCGTCGGACCCGGCAATATCTACGTCGCAACCGCCAAGCGGGCTGTATTCGGCCAGGTCGGTATCGATATGGTCGCGGGACCGTCGGAGATCCTGATTGTCTGTGACGGCGAGACCGATCCCGACTGGATCGCCATGGATCTCTTCTCCCAGGCGGAACACGATGAAGACGCCCAGTCGATCCTGCTGTGTCCCGATGCAGCCTTCATCGGCCAGGTGAATGCCAGTATCGACAAACTCCTGCCGACCCTGGAGCGCCGGGAGATCATGGCCACCGCCCTGCGGGTGCGCGGCGCACTGATCCATGTCAAGGATATGGATGAGGCCATCGAACTGGCCAACCACATCGCACCCGAACACCTCGAACTCTCCGTGGCAAATCCCCAGTCAATGGCTAAGCGCATCCGCCATGCGGGCGCCATATTCATGGGCAGATACACCGCTGAGGCCATGGGGGACTACTGCGCCGGTCCCAACCACGTGCTGCCGACCTCTCGCACCGCTCGTTTCTCTTCGCCTTTGGGGGTGTATGATTTCCAGAAACGCTCCAGCCTGATCATGGCCTCGCCTGAAGGGGCTGACACCCTGGCGAGGACCGCTTCGGTGCTGGCCCGCGGCGAAGGCCTGACCGCCCACGCCCGCTCCGCGGAGTACCGTTATAAGGAAAAATAGGACTATCCATTCATGAGCCGCTACTGGAGCCCAATCGTCAATCAGCTCTCACCCTATGTGCCAGGCGAACAGCCAGAGATTGACAACCTGATCAAACTGAATACGAATGAGAACCCCTATGGCCCTTCCCCCCGGGTCATCGAGGCGATACAGCGTGAACTGAGCGACGATCTGCGACTCTATCCTGAACCCACCTCAATGGCCCTGCGCCAAGTGGTGGCCGACTACTACGGCGTCACACCGGAGCAGGTGTTTGTCGGCAACGGTTCTGACGAGGTATTGGCGCACACCTTTTTCGCGCTCTTCCAACACGCTCGGCCGTTGCTGTTTCCGGATATCACCTACAGTTTCTATCCAGTCTATTGCGCGCTTTACCGCATCGACTATGAGACGGTCCCCCTGGCAGAGGACTTTTCACTCGATGTCAGCCGCTATGAGCAGCCAAATGGTGGCATCATTTTCCCTAATCCGAACGCGCCGACCGGGTGTCTGCTGACACTGGCTGAAATTGAGCAACTGCTCACGGCAAACAGGGATTCGGTTGTGGTCATCGATGAAGCCTATATCGACTTCGGCGGTAAAAGCGCTATTGCGTTGATCGACGGTCATCCCAATCTGCTGGTGACACAGACACTCTCAAAATCCCGCTCACTGGCTGGTTTACGCATTGGACTGGCCCTCGGTGACGCCGCCCTGATCGAGGGGCTGGAGCGGGTCAAGGATAGCTTCAACTCCTACCCGATCGACCGGCTCGCCTCGGCCGCAGCCATTGCCTCATTCGAGGACGACGCCTACTTCAGACAGACCTGCCAGCAGGTGATCGACTCACGTCAACGGCTGACGACTGAGTTACAGGCGCTAGGTTTCCAAGTGTTACCCTCCGCCGCCAATTTTGTGTTTGCCCGTCACCCCGAATGGGACGCCCTGGCGATAGCCGCGAAACTGCGCAGGGAGGGGGTGATCGTGCGTCACTTCAAGCAACCGGGAATCGACCGGTTTCTAAGAATCACCGTCGGCGCGCCGCATCAGAACGAAAGTCTCCTAGCAATACTGAAGGAAATGGTTTGATGCGTAAAAACCACATCCGCGCCTACTACACTTCCGCCAACAACCGATCGATCATCGACGTCGCCTGCCCCAGATAGCCGCCACCGAAGAGATTCAAGTGGTTGAGGATATGGTAGAGGTTATAGAGGGTCTTGCGGGTCGAGTAGCCCGGCGATAGCGGCCAACTCTCCCGGTAGGCATCATAAAAGCGATTGCCGAAACCGCCGAACAGCTCCGTCATGGCCAGGTCCGCTTCCCGGTCGCCGTAATAGACCGCTGGGTCGAAAATGACCGGGTTGCCCTCTCGGTCGTAGGCCAGATTGCCTCCCCAGAGATCGCCATGCAGTAACGAGGGATTCGGCTGGTGCTCGATCAACACGTGAAACCGCTCCAGCAACCGCTCTCCCTGACGCTGCAGGCTGCCGCGGTAACCGTTGCGCGCCGCCAGTTGCAGTTGAAACCCCAGGCGTTGTTCGCGCCAAAAGTCGATCCAATTGTCGCACTGCTGATTCGGTTGATGTGTTGAGCCGATGGTATTGTCCCGCCGCCAGCCGAAACGGGGTTGACCGACACGGTGCATGACAGCCAGCTGCCGGCCGGCCAATTCACCGCCGTTGCGGCCCACATGCCCCATCTCGATAAATTCCATCACCAGATAGGATTGGCCGTCACTCAGTCCGCAGCATAGGGGTCTCGGCACCCGGATAGCGCTTGAATCGGCCATCTCCTTGAGCCCCTCCGACTCCGCCTCGAACATATCCAACAATGCAGCGCCATTGAGCTTGACGAAATAGACCCGCTCGCCATCCGTCAGGCGCACGCCCGTATTGATGCACCCACCGCTTATGTGTCTAGGCTCCAGAGGATAGAACGGTGTCCCGGTAGTCTGTGCAACATGTTCCGCTATGATTTGCCATTGATTCACGACGGCATCTCTCCCAGCCGCTTGCCACACGTCAGAGTATCAATTTTCCGGGATGCCTCTCCACCCCTTTTTGTCCTTCGACAGACACCCTGTCTCATTTGCGCCACAGTCATCCACCACCTTTGTGCAATGTCGACGTAAGCGGTCACTGACCCTAATAACCGCGTCTTATTCACATTCCCGAAATTGTTGCAATACAGCATCCCAGGGATCGGCTTTGCAGATTCATTAGCAGAAGGTTATATAGCATAACTCCTTGTTAAATCTAGAGTTAGTCTAACTGGTGAAAAATTGGCCAAATTAATGAGAACCCTGTAGTCACAAGGCCTTAAGCTTGATATTCAAAAATCACCCACAAAGTTATCCACAGATGTTGTGGACAAAAAAATTTTGCAGGACGCATCAAACGGTTACAGAATTTAACACCAAATCCATACGCACATGATACAGTCTGTCCATGGTTGTGGAACCCATTCTTCAGATCGCCCTGCCCGGCCCTTTGCGGACACTCTTCGACTACCTTCCACCCAAGCATCTTGCCTATCCCCTGCTGCCTGGCGGTCGTTACCGAGTCCCTTTCGGGCACGGCAGCCGCACGGGTCTGCTGATCAGGCTCACCGCCCAGAGCGCAATCCCCGCAACGCGTTTGAAACGGGTGCTGGAACAACTCGACCCGGCTCCCCTGCTCCGGGAAAGGGACCTCCGTTTGCTATGCTGGGCCGCGGACTACTATCAACACCCGTTGGGTGATGTCATCTTTCTCGCCCTTCCCGGCAACCTGAGGAAGGGCCGCTCGTCATCCGCCGACAAACCCTCCGGCCTTCGCCTGACACAGGCAGGCCGGGCAGTAAACCTCAAAACCCTGCACCGCGCCCCGAAACAGCTCGCGGTCATTCAGGCCCTGGCGGAAACACCCGAGGGCATAACCCGATCAGCCCTTGCCGCCGGCTGCGAGGCATCTCCCGCCGTACTGCGTCGCTTATCGGACAAAGGCTGGATCGAATCCTGCCACCTCGAAGCGATGGCCGAGCCGGTTCCGCCGGCACCGCCAAGGCACAGACTCAATCCAGACCAACAGAATGCAGTGGATGAAACATGCGCCCATCTGGGGCGATTCAGGCCCTTCCTGCTTCACGGCGTCACGGGTAGCGGTAAGACAGAGGTCTACCTGCAACTGATCGAAGCCGTCCTGGCACGCCGGCAACAAGCCCTGGTGTTGGTGCCGGAAATCGGACTGACGCCGCAACTGCTGCAACGTTTCAAGGAGCAGATCGGCGCAGCGGTGGCGGTCCTGCACTCCGGGCTCTCGGACGGTGAGCGGGAGCGGGTCTGGCAGGCCATGGGCCGATCGGAAAAAAAGGTCGTCGTCGGGACCCGTTCCGCGGTTTTCACCCCCATGCCCGCGCTTGGCCTGATCATCGTCGACGAGGAACACGACCTCTCTTACAAACAGCAGGAGGGTTTCCGTTATTCCGCAAGAGACCTCTCACTGGTGCGTGCGCAACAGTACGACTGCCCGGTGGTGCTCGGTTCCGCCACCCCATCCCTGGAGTCCCTGCGAAATGCAGAAGAGGGCCGCTACCATCGGTTGCGTCTCCCCCGGCGCGTGGCGGGGGCGCGCATGCCCCAACTCCGACTGTTGGATATCCGCAGCGTACACCTCGACGGCGGTCTCTCACCGGCACTGCTCAAGCAACTCAGGCAGACCCTTGCAACGGGTGAACAGGCGATGCTGTTTCTCAATCGCCGCGGCTACGCGCCGATGATCACCTGCCATGCCTGCGGCTGGCTCACCGACTGCCCCCGCTGCGATGCGCGCATGACCCACCACCGGCAACAGCGCCTGCTGTGGTGTCATCACTGTGGACATCAACGCCAGGTGCCGACGCACTGCCCTGATTGCGGCAGTCCCGATCTGCGCCCACTGGGCCAGGGCACCGAACGTATCGAGGAGACGCTGCAGCGCCACTTCCCCGAGACGCCACTGGCTAGGATCGACCGTGACTCCACCAGCCGCAAGGGCACACTCGAGAAACTCCTCGGCGAGGCCAAGACGGGGCGCTACCCCCTGCTGCTGGGTACTCAGATGCTGGCAAAGGGCCACCATTTCCCCTCGATCACCTTGGTCGCCATCCTGGATGTGGATCAGGGCCTGTTCGGCGCCGATTTCCGCGCATCCGAGCGGATGGCGCAACTGGTTCTGCAGGTCGCCGGCAGGGCCGGCAGGGCCGAACGCCCAGGCAAGGTGCTGATACAGACACGCCACCCGGATCACCCCTTGATGCAACTCCTGACCACCAAGGGTTACACGGCCTTTGCCAAGGAGGCGCTCGAGGAGCGCAGGATGGCGGCACTCCCCCCCTACTCTCACCAGGTATTGTTACGCGCCGAATCGACCAAGGCATCCGACCCGGAAACGTTTCTTACTCAGGCGATACAGGTTGGCAGAGAGACGACCGGCGCGGCCGCCGTGGAGTTCTGGGGACCCGTTCCCGCGCCGATGGAGCGAAGAGCGGGCAAGACCCGCGCTCATCTGCTGATTCAATCAGCACAACGTCAGGCATTGCATCATTGGCTAGAGAAATGGGTTCCCGGCATCACAGCCTTACCCGCCTCGCGTCGCGTACGCTGGTCGATCGACGTGGATCCGCAGGAGATGCTTTAACCCGGATGTTCCACCCAGGCTAGTCTACTTCACTCACTCCGTTCCCAAGCAGATGACACCCAATCCTAAACAAAACGGCGTGGATCAGGATATATCTTCAATGGTGTGATTTGATAGCCATCAATGAAGCCCATACACTCCGTCTCGCAGCAATTCTGCGTACGACTTTATTTGAGACTGTCTGTTAAAGGAAAACATATGAACGTGATGAAGTATTCCAGGAGATTAATTCCGGCCCTTGCAATAACTATCGCCCTTACTGCATATTCCGGGGCCTTACTGTCCGCCAGCTCCGCGCACCACATTGGATTCTCCTATGTATCAGGAGCAAGGAACGTATGGGACTGGCATGAAGACAACCTGTTTCTGGACGATGAACTAAGCGGCGTGCCTATCGGACTCTCCTACCGATTCGCCGGGCTGTTCGATTCCGGTTTTCGCCTGGATGCCGGTGTAGGGCCTCTCGTTCTAATCATCGGCGATGTGGAATATTATGACGTTCCTATCCAATTCTCTATAGGCTATGGTTTCTTCTCCTCATCCTCCTTTCGCCCATATGCGCGGGTCGGCGCCAGTTTTCATATCAATGACGGAGACTATCTGGTAGATGAGACCAATGCTGGCGTTATCGGCGCAATCGGCTTTGAACTCGGTGAACCAAACGACTCGGTTAACTTTTTTATGGAGGCTTCTTATGATAGTACCGAGGTGACTTTTTCAACTGCGGAGAGTAATGAATATTTCGCCAGACGGCCCTCGCAAGAGGATATCCTTGCCAGTGACTTCATGCTGACTATTGGGGCGCGTTTCTAAGGTTAGTGATTCTATAGCTAACATCAGTTAACTCAAAACAACCTAGGGCCTGTTAACACTAATCGGATTGCCACTGTTGTGCCTGAAAAAGCCCCAATCAAGGCGCGAGGAGCGCGGTTTGGTCGTTCCAAACAAGCGACGAGCAACGCCGAGTGGGGCTTTTTCAGGCGCAACCCGAAGGGCCAGGGGCCATTTTTCACCCAGCGGCGTTATCACTCGCTCATGTAGCTGGGCTACACCACGCTCGTTCTGCCTTGCTGGGTAAAAAATGGCCCCTGGCAGTGGCAATCCGATTAGTGTTAACAGGCCCTAATAGATTTCACTCCCAACGCTCATGCCGCCGGGTCAGGACAACTTGGATCAGGCCCGGCAGCTTGATCCCAATGTTGTCGCTTTCAGCATTAGCGCCGTCATTTGTGTTGATTTGCGTTCATTAGCGGACGGTTCCTTCTGCTTTTTTCGCCCTCAAGAGTCTAAAAACCGGCCATCACATCGGCGTGACAGGGAAATGAATCATTTCTGACCGAAATTCCCACCCACCCCTCCCCCGCGACGCACGATTCCTGGTATCCTTGCCGCCCTCGTAACAAGTATTCCGACAATCACGATGAAGAAGCAGATCGAGCAACTGGTATTGACGGCGCTGCAACGGCTCGCCGCGGATGGTGTCATCCCGCAACAAGCGATCCATACGCCGAAAATCGAGCGGACTCGAGACCCCAAGCATGGTGATTTCGCCACCAATACCGCCATGGTGCTGGCTAAGCCCGCCCGTAAGCCTCCCAGGGAGCTGGCCCAGGCCCTGCTCGACGCCCTGCCGGCATCCGATCTGCTGGAACGTTGCGATATCGCCGGCCCGGGCTTCATCAACTTCACCCTGTCCGCCGCCGCCCACCACCGTCTGGTCCCCACCATCCTCGCCCAGGGCCACGACTATGGCCGCAGTGACCTGGGTAAGGGCAAGCGGGTACAGGTGGAATTCGTCTCCGCCAACCCCACCGGCCCGCTGCATGTCGGTCATGGACGGGGAGCGGCCTACGGTTCGGTCGTCGCTGACCTGCTGGAGGCAATCGGCTTCGATGTCCACCGGGAGTACTATGTCAACGATGCGGGCCGGCAGATGGACATCCTCGCCACCTCGGTCTGGCTGCGCTACCTGGAGCTGTGCGACGAAACCCTGACATTCCCCGCCAACGGCTATAAGGGCGACTATGTCTGGGATATCGCCGCCACCCTGCACCGGGACCACAGGGAGGCCTACAAGCAGGCAGCCGAAGCCGTTTTCGACGGGATACCCGCCGACGAGCCTGACGGCGGCGATAAGGAAAACCATATCGACGCACTCATCGATCGGAGCAAGCGGCTATTGGGCGATAACCGCTACCGGTTTGTCTTCGAACTGGGCCTGAACACCATTCTCGACGATATCCGCGACGATCTCTCCCTGTTCGGCGTCAATTATGATGAGTGGTATTCGGAGCGCAGCCTGACCGAAAGCGGTGCGGTCAATAAGGCCATTGAACGCCTGCGCGCAAGCAACCGGTTGTATGAAAAGGAGGGCGCCCTGTGGTTCCGCTCCACCGACTTTGGCGACGAAAAGGACCGGGTGGTGGTGCGCGACAATGGCCAGACCACCTATTTCGCCTCCGACATCGCCTACCACATGGACAAACTGGAGCGAGGCTTCGATCGCGTCATCGATGTCTGGGGCGCCGATCATCACGGCTATGTGCCACGGGTGAAGGCGGCCCTCCAGGCCCTGGGGGACGACCCCTCCAAACTGGATGTCCTGCTGGTGCAGTTCGCGATTCTCTACCGGGGCGGAGAAAAGGTACAGATGTCCACCCGCTCCGGCCAATTCGTCACCTTGCGGGAGTTACGCAAAGAGGTCGGCGCGGATGCCGCCCGTTTCTTCTATGTGATGCGCAAATGCGAACAGCACATGGATTTCGACCTCGACCTGGCCAAGTCGGAATCCAGCGATAACCCAGTCTACTATGTACAATACGCCCATGCTCGCATCTGCAGCGTCTTCCAGCAGGCGGCAGAGCAGCAGATTCGTTTCGAAAGCGAGCCGAACGCGGTCGACTATGGTCGACTGAGCGAACCCCATGAGCAGTCCCTGCTCACCAGTCTTGCAAAATACCCGGAAATCATCGAATCGGCGGCGCTCAACGAGGAGCCCCACCAGCTCACCCACTACCTGCGTGAACTGGCCAACGACTTCCACACCTATTACAACGCCCACAAGTTTCTCATCGACGATACGCGGCTGCGTGACGCTCGACTCCATCTGATCCTGGCCACCCGTCAGGTGGTGCGCAACGGCCTCAATCTGCTGGGCGTCACCGCGCCCGAGAAGATGTAGCCCATGGCAGACTATAAGCATCGCGCCGGCAGCAGGAAGAAGAGACGCCAAGGCCAGGGCAGTTGCGGCGTCTACTTCTTCGGCGGCTTGCTGGCCGGCGCCTTCCTGGTGGGACTGGCGTGGCTGAACCTGGGAGCGGACCTCTCCAACGCCCGGGTGCCGGGAGTCGCCAAGCCGCAACCGAGACCCACCCACGGCGAGGACCCGTCCGCGCCGAAGCCGACCTTTGAGTTCTACACCATCCTCCCTGAGATGGAGGTGGTCATCCCGGACGAGGAGATCGTCACGCCGGAAGGGACAACAAGCGTCCCGACCCATGAAGCGCCGCCACCCGCCTCGCTGCAGGCGCAAGAGCGCTATATCCTTCAAATGGGCTCTTTTCGCAAATACCAGGACGCGGATCGCCTCAAGGCAAGACTCGCCCTGATCGGCATCGAGGCAGAGATCCAGAAGGTCAGCATCAACAACCGGGATACATACCACCGGGTGCGGAGTGGACCCTACCATTCGCAAAGGCAATTGAGTGCCGCACGCCGGCGCGTCAAGGAAGACGGCATCACCAGCCTGGTGATCAAACTCAAAAAGTAGGACGAACACTCTCCCTATAACCAGAAATTCAAAGCGGCTCAAGTCGGCTGATGGTTTTACCCTCAGCCGGAACTGCCGTGTTTCCAGGACAGGAAATCCTCTCTAAACCACCCTCTCAAGACTGAACGTGTCTCAGCTAATTTTGAGTGGACGTCTGTTTAGAAACCCGTAGGTCACGTTGCGCAGCTACGTGACAATCCCATTGAGTCAGGTAGCCGCTCCGCGTCAACCTGACCTACGACTTTGCGTGCTTAGCGATATTTGCGAGAAAACAACTCTACCGAAATATCAGAAAAGTCCTTGGCTGGGTGGGCGTGACTATGCGGCAACGGTGCGAGGTTGAAGATATGTTGAAAATTCTCTCGCCAAGCTCGCAAAGGGCGCCAAGTTAAGAAGGCGCATGACAGACGATGTTACGGAAATGGCAGAAATGATCGAAACATCGGCGCAGAAAACGGTATTTGCAGTGTGGCGGAAGTTTTGTATAATGTTTCATCCTCACATGGAAGAATGATGATAACGGACATATCCCATTCAAATCAGCAGATATCGGCACCCCTAGCCAAACTGGACTATCTAATCGTTCCAGGCGCCTACTCATTCACACGGCTGCCATCGGTTTTGCCTGCGTTTCTCGCTCGGGGCGAGATCGGGCGCACCGTATTTGTAATGCCAAGTAATGAGCTTGTAAAAAGGCTATGGTGAACGCAATGGAAAAGGATAAACGACACATGGCAATGCAAAATCGACTGCATCATTGCCTGTTTTGGCTGCTATTGTTTTCTTTCGCATTATTCAGTGTCGGTTGTTCCGATAGCCAGGCGAAAAAGTCAAAAAAGAAGAACTTCGTTCAGCAGGGTGATTATATCCGTTTTGAGCTGGGCGGCGAGAAGTTCAAAATTCAGAAGGGCTATTTCAAAGGTAGTGGTAATACCCCATGGGGTACACTCACGAATATGAAATTCTGGGCTTTACTCCCTGATTTTAAGGTCTACGACAAATTAACAAACCACTCAGATTTTTTTGATGTAAAAGGGTGGGGAAGTAAATTGCAATTTCAACTCAGACTAAAACGTATTCCTCATGTTTCTGTTCCAAAAATAGTTGAAGCAAATAAGAAAGCTGGTGGTGGCATGCAATTTTCAGGCAGACTTGGTAGTCCTGATGAGATGAAATACGATTTGGAAGCGTATTACGCAACTAAGTATGCACCAGATGACTACCTGTACAGACCTAATGGTGAATCAAGAATATACATATCGTGCAGAAGTAAAGTGATGAAGGTACCTTATCCCGGGTGTGATATGTTGTGGGATTACTCGGATGCTATCTATTTAGAAGCATCATTTAACAGAAAATATTTGCCTCAGTGGCAGACAATCCTTGAGAAGATACAAAAGCTGATTAAAGGATAGAATGATAAGGAGAAATTAGTATGGCGTTAAAAGTAAATGATACAATGCTGCGATTGGCTGAAGAAGCCAAAGATGCGGGTAATATTGCTAGAGCTTGAGAATTATTGTCAATAGCAGGCGACCTTTATGCTGGGAGTGCTGGTGATATTATTGCAGAAATCCAAATCCTGGGACTGTAAATTAGATTGTGTATCTGCTTATCATTAGTTCTTCAATGGGAGATAAGCAAGATGAACAAAAAAGAGTTAGAAGCCATTGC
>JAHXHS010000051.1 GCA_025656455.1 Candidatus Thiodiazotropha sp. (ex Epidulcina cf. delphinae)
ATGGTGCTAAGGTATGGGAAGGGGAGTTCAGGGCGTTTGGAGAAGTTGTAGCTCAGACAGGAGATTGGGAGAATCGGCTGAGGTTTGCCGGGCAGATCTTTGACGAGGAGACGGGGAACTATCAGAACTACTTCAGAGACTACGACCCCACCACAGGAAGATACCTGCAATCTGATCCTATAGGGTTGATAGGTGGTCTAAATACATATGTTTATGTGCGTGGTAATCCTATTTTATGGGTTGACCCGACTGGCGAAATTATTGCCAATGTTGTATCTGGTGTTGTTACAGGTGCTGTTACTGGAGTTGTGGCGGGTATAGTAAATATCCTAGTCAATGCAAATAATGAATGTGTCCCATTTGGTGATCATTTTTTGGCGGGATTTGCAGGTGGCTTTGCAGGTGGTTTTGCAGCTGGCTTTACTTTCAATCCGTTTATAATTGGGGCAACTGCAGGTGGAGTCACTAGTGGAATGAATGCAAATAATTCTCCTGGAAGCAGTACAAGTCAAGTAGTCAATTCAGTTATTGTAGGGGCAGCAGTTGGTGGTGCTGCAGGTGTGATTGGTGGGCGTGTCAGTACTTTTGCTGATGATATTACCGCAGGTTCTGCAGCAGTCGCTGGTGAAGCTGTTGGTGCTGCTGCTACAAGTACAATGGGCTTAGGTTGCCAATGTAATTAAATCAAATGCCGTATTATTCGATACATCCGCTACTGATAGTGGTTGTTTGGAGGCAAGTGTGAGCCAAAAGTTTTTTTTTGATATTTTTTCCTCATCTTTACTATTTGTTTTAGTAAATTCTGCAGGTGTCTATCTTATTGTTGCGGACGATGTTTTCGTGGATTTTGAATATCCAGTGATCTTGATTATTTGCTACATCTATTTATATATTAATTCTGCGATTGCATTCTTTGGGTACAGGGTAAGGCGCATTGATGGCTTTCTGAAATTATCAACTTTATTAGGGAAGGAAGTTGAATTGAATTTAGATGATATTAGTTCTTTGCGATCTATTTTAAGTTATATATATATCTTGAAGAGTAAAAGTGGAATATATCTGATATGGAGTACTATGAATAAAGCAGAGAGAGAAAAACTAGAAAATTTTGCAATGCAGCGGTAAACGTCTTAGCCGAAAGGATAAACAGAGTCTTAGCCGGACACCCACCCAAAGGGGGTAAACGGGGACACTCATCATTTTTGCTCCTTCAAAAAAGCCCCGCTCAGAGTTGAGCGGGGTTTTCTTGTTCGAAATACAGAGACATCCACAAAAAAGGAAGGGGCCATCGGCCCCTTTGTTATATCCCGTCAGTTAAGTGGTAGGTCTGTTCTCCACGGTCAACACCAAGCATCCCTCCATAACCCGGACCTTGATCGGCGCATGAATGGCAAAGCCAGCCTGTTCCAGCCACTGACCCTTCATCGTGATCCAGGGCACAGTGGTCTCGAGGGTTCGATCAAAGTGGGGGTGGTGCTTGTCTTTGATGATGCGGGAATAGAGGGTCTGCCGAACCTTGATGGCCCGGGTCTGATAGGTCTTGTCTTTAGGTGAGCGCCGATCTGGCGTAAGCTTGTTGGCAGCCATGATAACCTCCACAGTAGGTTGTTGTGGTGAGCTGGCTCGGGGTGTTGGCGCACCCTGGGTCAGCGTTTTTGTAAATCTGTAAAACTTCTATCGTTCGATATCGTCAGCCTTTAAATCCCGCCGTTTATGCACGACGGCCAGTACGAAGATCCCCTTATCCTTGAGCTTATAGAGGATCCGGTAAGAGTAGAGGGCCAGCTCTCTGACCTGCTCATCATTGAGTTCCGCCACCTTCTTTCCGGTCTTAGGCAGTCGTTCCAGGATATCGGTCTTCTCCCGGATATCCTGGACGACCTTCTTGGCATAGTGGGGGGAGTCATGGGCAATAAAATCATGGATAGCGCGCAGATCGGCCTTGGCCGGCTGCGACCAGGTCACCATGAATCGATTTCCCGTTTCAGCTCCTCGCTGGTGAGGGTCTGGCCCTGTTCTACGGCCTCTTGTCCCTTCCTGATCTTGTCCAGCACATAAAGCCGGTACATGATCTCATCCATGTCCGTATCCTCCGGCAGTTTGCCGATGGTCTCCAGTACCTCTTGCTTGACAGCATGCATGGTGTTTCTCCCAAAAATCAGTGGCTGGCGGCGGCCTGATCGTCCAATGAGACCAAGGTGGTCTGCATCTGGCGTTTGGCGATCATGGCATCGATAAGGCTGATCACTGTCTCCTGGTCGGCCCCGTCGAAATCTTCCACCGCCTTAAATCGTTTGTACAGCCGGGTGTTGCCCAGGGGCATCTCCTCGGCAGGGTTGCCGGTGAGCAGAAAGTCGATGGTGGTGCCCAAGGCGTCGGCCAGTTTAATCAACATCTCCGCCGGAGGCAGGTTGAGGCCGCTCTCGTACTTGTTGAGCTGCTGAAAGCGGATCGCCACTTTAGCGGCCAGTTCCTTTTGCGACCAACGTTTCTGCTTGCGCAGGTTCTTCAGTCGTCCCCCAAATGCTTTGCGGAAGTCTTCGTTTTGCATGATTAGCAATAGATCACAAATTCATGTGATGACCTCCAAAGTATATGGGCATGTTCCGGAAACGACTTGACGATTAGTCCTATTAAGTATAATAATGGCTCCCTATAAGAGTCAACTTAAATCTTGACAGGATTCTGGAGGAACCCGCCCATGGCCCGCATACCGGATGAGCAGATCGAACGGTTGAAACAGGAAGTCTCTCTCCAACGCCTGGTCGAAGGAATGGGCATCATCCTCAAGCGTCAGGGAAGGCTCGATGAGCACCTGGCTCTGTGAAACTTAGCTGACACAGAATAATGAACACCCTCAAGGACTTTACCTTTGGTCCCTGCTTTTTTCTCTGATCGTTTGTTCGAGTTGAGAAAATCGCTAATTTCAGCCAGCCACACAAGTCCGGCGTGGAACGTGCACCAGCGTAATTGCCTTCTTATTTCGCTATCACTATGAACGAACATCCGTAGTAGGTGTTTCGGGCGCAGGTGAAACGCCAGTTCAATTATTTTAATCATCGAGAAAAGTTGCCATGGTTTCAGGTAACGCGTGCCAAGTACCTGATGTCGAAAATCCCAGTTTGTCGGGTCATGCTCCACTACTTCACGGCCAATACTTTCTGTCCAGAAGTCCGTCCAGTCAAATGGGGTGGCATACATGGCGTTGAGGAAATCAGGATCGTAGGCTAGCAGCTTACGAAAATTATGAATTCCTGTTTTCCAGCTATCGTGCTCTAATCCGGCAACCTGTCCCGCAATGGACAAAATACCATTCTTACGGAGTAATCGGATGGCCTTTGCATCGATCTCTTCCGTTGAACCCTTTTTGATTTTCTTGATGGTTTCCTGGTTAGTGGTCTCTATGCCAAGCATTACTGCGCAAAATCCAGCCTTTTTGTAAAGAGGGAGTATATTCTCGTCGCGACATATGTCTGTTGTACGAATTGCGGCAGTCAAGGAAACTGGAATATTTTGTGCAATCATGGCTTCCAGAAAATTCCGCCATTGCCTCGGAGAAGTGGTTGGGTTTTCATCGGCAAAGGTAAAGAATCGAACACCGTGGTGTCGGTAAAGCCACGCAATTTCTGTAGCCAACGCCTCGGGAGTTCTGTGCCGCCACTTTTTCCAAAATCCACGTTGCCCGCAATAGCTGCATTGGTGCGGGCATCCTCTTGAGAATTGAATAATACTTGCGCGACCAAGCCCCCAGCATTGGAAATTATCCCAGTTTTCAATCAGTTCCCACCCCACACGATATGGCGTGAAATCCTTAATGAGCGGTGCTGGATCAGTTTCAACTATTTTACCCTCCTTGCGATAGCTGATGCCGGTAACAGATTGCAACGTTCCTTTATCGGCTATGATATCTACCAGATTTTTAGTGATCGCCTCGCCTTCTCCTCTGACGATAACATCGACAAAACGAGCAGTAGCCAAAATTTCTTTAGCATGATAAGTGGGATGTACGCCGCCATATACAGTTACAATACTAGGGATTGAGTTTTTAATTGCTGCTAGGGTTTGTAGACAAATCGAGTGTGCGGGTGTTGATGCACTGTGGCCTATCATAACAATCCGAGGTGTAAACGAATCAACGAGTCTGACAATATCAGCATCTGATAACTGTTGTTCTTCGGCATTGATCAGCTTAACGTCGTGCCCGCTATCGATCAGTGGGCCGCCGACCGCTAACAATCCAAGCGGTACTTGTGGCCCCATTCCATGTATTGAGGTCGCTCTATAATTTGGATTGATCAACATTATTCGCATTTCAGGATTCCCTATTGTGTTGCCAGTAATTTCTGTATTTACTGAAATTGCTTGATAAAAAACGCCTTATTTGGCGTTAAGTAATGCTTCTTCCTTAGCCCCAAGTTTGATCAGCTTTAGAAGGGTTGGTTTTGGCAGATTCTTAAATCTGACCGCGCCAGTTGTTCAGCGTCTCTATAAGTTCTAACTCAAGTTTCGGAGTTCATCTTGTTCCCATGTTCTACGAGTTTCGTAGGGTGCGGCCCTGCCGCACCGTAACTTGAAGCCCTGGAACCCAAGATATTGGGTCAGGGGGCCGCGAAGTGAAGAAATCCGTCATAGCAAACAGGAGCGCAACCCAGCATGGTGCGGCAGGGCCGCACCCTACGCCCTGTTCACATTGTGCGGTCCCACATAGAACATGGGAACGCGTTAAATTTGAACTCCGAAACTTGAGTTCTAATACCTCGCGCATACGTGCCTTAACTAACCTCTGTCGGGGGCTGGTTGTCCTGATCGCCATCCAGCACAGACTCGCGAGCTTTATGTCATAAAATTCAGTAATTTCTGTTATTACAGAAAATAGTAAAGAAATTTGAAGATGTCAAATCATTTTTCCTGGCTGTGCTTGTTAGAAAAGCAATGAATCGCCCCGGCTTGCAAGCCCGGATGTTTCGCCTGGGCTAGGGGCATTCTGGTTTTATGTGACACAATCAGACGCTGATATTAACCCGACATACTTAGTTGCTGGGTTAATAACGACCACGCGGCCATAAAAACGGACTGTATGGGCTAATCCTGCTTACTTGTGGCTCCGGCGACGAGGAATGCTACAGAAGCATCAAGCTGCTCTGCGATCAGCGCTTCTCCCAGGGCGCTAAAATTATCATCAATTATCAAAGTCGCAAGGCCATGCACCAGGCTCCATACGGAATTGGCCAGATACATGGTTGGCATATTGCGAAATGCGCCGGACTTGATGCCCTCATCAATGAGGTTAACCAGTACGAAGTAGGTTTCATCACCGGCGACGCACAGGGACTGATAATCGTCTCGGTCCACAATCCCTGTGCCAAACAGCAGGCGGTATATTTCGGGATTTTTTCGCGCATAGCTTATGTAGGCAATGCTGATCTGCTGCAGGCGTATGCAAATATCCTCATCCCTGTCAGCGCGAACCATTTCATGCGTCAGTTCTTCAAATCCTCTGATCGCGAGTGCGACCAGGAGTTCGTTCTTATTAGAAAAATGTCGGTAGGGCGCGGTCTGTGAGACACCGATCTCTCTTGAGATGGACCTCAGGCTGAGGTTTTCAATACCACCTTTTGCAAGACGCTTCACCGCTGATTCCATGAGATCTTGCTTTAAATTTCCGTGGTGGTAGGTGCTCTTATCTGTTTGGGCCATGATGCTGTCCGCTATTGTTTGAAAATCTTCAATTAGAATGTTGACAGTGATTACATAATGTGCCAAAGTTTACGCTGTAAACATTCGATATTGATGTGGATCTGTTACGGCAAGGAGCATTTAGTGATTGTGTCACGGGCTTTACGATTTATTTGTTTATAAGGAGATTGCAATAATGAAAACCAGCCATCCGCTTAACGTCGGGATAGCATTTGTGACCCTACTCTACTTGAGTGTCGCTGCAACTGCCGCATTGGCGGGCGGGGCGCACGATACGTTGCGCACCCATCCAAGTTTGTGGCCTCTGACAACCAGCAACGGGCACTATTCGTGGACAGCCAAACGCTTCAAGGCTGGTGTTCGCAAGCCTGTCGATCGCTATGCCCCTCATACTGTAAACAATGTCGAACATAGTATCATGTGGGCTTGGAGCGGTAGAAACAACAAGCCGCCTGAGGCAAATGAGAGGGATGTGCACTACTCATCCCCCAAGGGTAATTCGCCTGACTGCTACGCAAACAATTCATGTATCGAATGGAATGATTTTGAGTGGGAATATTGGACTTACGATTGGTTCAATCCCAAATCGGCGACTAATTTTCAGTATGCTGGGCGAACGCCTTCTGTTTCGCATTGGATCTACTCAAGCCAGGCGGGTTGTGAAGGAGGAAACAACCCCGGGTATGTCTATCCCAATCTTGATCCTGGGCAAAACTTCAATTTCGTTCCTATTTCGGTGAAGGATCCTGGTCCTGATGGCTATCCATTCAATAACGGCTGCCGTCCGGAGTATCAAAGCAGCGGTAATGATATGATTAACGCCAATGGGGGTGGTTTCATCGGCATATACCGTTTTCGCAATGGAAATGGACAAGCTCCCTATTACGAGTCAAGGGTAGACTATTGCACGGATTACTTTAAAAGACCTTATCCGCATCGCTATCAGATAGAAGACCCGACCAGCGCGGATATCGCCTATCAGATTTGTCTAAACGCTCCACTGGTCGATACCCTGTTTCAGGTGTATGTATGGGGCGGCGAAAGTGCGGGTGGCGGCAGCGCCGTCATAGGCTGTGAGGCCGTGGTCTACGTATCGGGTTACGACCAGCCTTTATCCAGCGCAGCGCCTGACTCTCAGGCAGTGAAAAATTGGTTCAGAAACGGCGAACTCAGGCTGTCGCGTTGGTATCAGCTCCCCTCAAGCAATATCACTAAAGGGCCGGCTGATCGAAATCATTGGATAACGGCCTGTAACGACGCCTTTAGCCCGAATGTGAAGGAGAACTGGTTCTACACAGGTGTATACAAACTAAACAATACCTACTTTCAAGACTGGGGCAAGGCTACAGGTTCGGCTTATGAATACAAAGACGACGCTTGTCCGCACGGCTGGAAACCTAATTCTTCTGGTTCTTGCGATCCACAGGAGGGGGCTGAGGTCTTTCATGATGAGAGCTGTCCTGCAAACCACTACGGACAAAACTATGTTTATGGATCGACGACTAAAATGCTTTGCATGAGTAACTTTCCTTAATGACATTTGCCAAGGGATTTAACCCGGATGTTTCCCCCGGGAACGTGGTGATCGGTACGAGGATTGTATTTTAAATCAAAAGGTTAATTTACATTTTAATACTATCGTATCGATCCTGGCGGTCGCGCTGCGGGTCGTTGCCGGCACTTGCCTGATTTTTGATCTGCGCTCAGCTTGTCAAGGTGGGGTAAGGGTCTATAATTGCCTCGGATGGTCGTTTCGTGGTCAATCGCCGGCCGGTTATCGGCGTGTCAAGGGAGAACGAAGGGAAGCAAATGGCAAATTCGCGTCATCGATCTGTCACGCCCGGCGGCGCGGGCATGTTGTCTGTGTCGCAGGCGGCTGTCCAATCGGTAGCCGCTGAAGGCAAATCACTACCCCTTTCTTCCTGATCCCATTTCCCTGTCCCTTCATTCAATCAGGAGCGTAGACGCATGGACATAAATTCCGCCACTGGGCAGCCGGAATCCTTCAGGTTCCTCAAGGTACAGCAGTTTTTTAATGACAGCGAAAATCGTCAATGGCATACGCTTGGGGATGCCGATGATATCCATTTCAATACAGCGAAAAAGCAACTTGAGGTGGTATTCACCAACACAGAAGGTCAAGCCTGTACGCTGCTGCTTTGCTTTCTGAGTCACAACATCATTCGTAAACGGTTTTATCCCGGCAGGGCGACGGCCGCGGACTATCCTCTCGGCAACAAGCGCACCGTGGTCATGGACAGTATTGATCAATTGGCCGGGACTTTTGGTGAATTCCAGATAAGCTTCACCCCAAGCGAGGCGGGGGCGACGATCAAGACCTTGACGGCCGATAATAAAGAGAGCCTGTTGCTGGAGATACAGCGGGCTCCGTTCCGGGTGGTTGTCTACAAATATGATAGCAAGGGACAAGCCTATCCGGTTCTCACCGACTGGGATGCCCCGATTCGCTATTGCCGACGGGATATTCAGGGGTTGCTCGATGATGAATACTCGGTCATACAATCTTTCTGTAAATCGGCGGCGGCAAAATATATTGGCTTTGGCGAAAAGGGCGGCATCAGTCTGATTAAAAATATGACGCAATTGACCTATTTCAACTATGACAACATGCGTTATAAGCAAATCTACAATCACGGTCCGTTGTGCGACAGTGAACCCTTGTACCATACCTCCCCGTTCTTCTTCGAGTTTGGCGGCAGCGCTGGCAATAACAGCTGTTACGCGATTTTTATCGATAATGCCTCCCAAACATTTATTGATGTCGGCAATCAGGATTCAAGGCGATATGAGTTAGGCAGTCTGTATGGCGAACTGGATTTTTATATGTTCTTCGGCGATAACAGCATCGAGGTTATGGAGGGGTATGCCAATATCGTCGGCCATACCCGACTGAAACCGCGCTACGCTCTGGGCTACCAACAAGGATGCTACGGTTACGATAACAGAGAGAAGGTTATTCAGGCCGCGCTTAAACATCGCCATCACCAGATCCCGCTGGATGGTATTCACATCGACGTGGATATACAACACCGCTACCAGACCTTTACCGTGGATGATGACCGCTACGGTGATCCCCATGCTCCGTTTGCCGATCCTGCCGGCATGTTCGGTTATCTGAAGTCGCTCGGTGTCAAATGCGCGACCAACATCACACCGATTATCAGTAACGTCAACTTGTGGGAAGGCGTTCCTTATAAGACATACAGTGTTGCCAGACAGCATAATCTGTTGGTCGATGAAAACCGCAACCTGAATGAAATCGGTGAATACCAAAACTACGGTGACGGCTATGAGTCTTATCGTTGGGGCAATCTCAGCGATGTTCGTACTGGAGAGCCCTATGTGGGTGAGGTCTATTATGGCGGAGGCCGCGGTACTACAGGCTGTTATTTGGATTTCGGTAAGTCCGATGCCCGCACCTTTTGGGGTGAGCAGTATCGCTATCTCTACGACCTGGGTTTGGAAATGGTGTGGCAGGATATGACCACACCCGCCATACGCGACACCCGGGGCGACATGAAGTCGTTTCCTTTCGCATTAAAGTTGACCGACAACTTCTTACGAAAATATGAGGCCGAATCGGACGAGGTCAAGGCGCGTCAAAGCGATGATGAGACCTCGCCGGCGGCGGCTATTCGCAATCTGTATGCCTACAACCTTCATAAGGCCACCTATCACGGACTCAATAATCTGGGTTCGGTTACGCCATTTTCCATTATGCCTGTGGATGAGGTTCACATTGGCCGAGAGGATGCCGAACGGATATTGCAGCAACTCAGTGACAGTGGATATCTTACCGACCTCAGCAGCGCTGAACGAAAAATCTATAAAGTCCCGCGGGACAAGGATCTCAATGGTGCGATTCAACTGCCGCTCGAGGCCGGCTATGAGCAATATAACAACGCCATATTGGAGGTGCTGCGCCTGTGCCAGAGACTTGAGGTCAAACGCGGCAACAACCGGAATTTCATCGTCGGACGCGGCGGTTTCACGGGCATGCATCGTTTTGCCGCCCTGTGGACGGGAGATAACGCCTCGACCTGGAATTTTCTGAAAATCAATATCTCGCAGATTCTGGCATTGGGTATCTCAGGGCAACCGCTGTCAGGCCAGGATATCGGTGGCTTTGAACAGGCGCCCGGGGGTGGTAAATGGGCCGATCCTGAACTGATTATTCGCTGGACCCAGGTTGGCGCCTTCCTGCCTTGGTTCCGTAATCATTACATCGCCAAAGGTGTCAAAGACTTTCAGGAGGTGTACGCTTTTCAAGACGTGATCGACCAGGTCCCACAGGACTACCGCTATATGTATGAGGCCGTGTTGCCCATCTGTCGTCACTACATCAGTCTCCGTTATCGACTGATGCAGCTGTTTTACGACGCCATGTTCGAAAACACGCTGAACGGCTTGCCTATCAGCCGGCCGCTATTTTTGTCCGACAAAACCGATGCCGCCTTATTCAATGACAAACAGGCGTTCCTCGATTCACAGTTCTTGGTTGGCAACGATGTATTGGTTGCGCCGATACTGTTCAAGCAGTATGAAGGGAACACAGGCATCAGGGATATCTACATCCCTGCGGGTAGTGACTGGTTTTGCTACAAGGACAACCGGCAACCGCTTTCCGATAAGATGGTAGGGGGCATGACCTTCCGCAATTTCGACGCCAGCATCACTACCGATAGTGGCCACATTCCGTTCACGGCCCCGGTTTTCATTCGATCCGGCGCTATTATCCCCACCCTTGAACAAGAACAGTTTGTCGGGGAGTATCAAAGCCGAGGGCAATTGAATCCCATTACGCTCAACATCTATCCGGGTCGGAAGGGTCAATACACCCTGTACCTGGACGATGGCATCAGCCGCTCTTCGGCGCCGGAACATTCACTCGATGAGGGCTGCGACCCTATCGCAAGAGGCGAGTATCGGGAGGTAAAGATCATGCACCGTTATAATGAACAGAGCCAACGGGAAGTCACGATCAAACGGGGCCATGATAACTTCGATCCGATGCAGGGTCTGAGTGGTGATGGCCATTACTATTTTGTCGCCATCCTCCATGCCCCTGACGAGGGATCGAATCCGCTTGAAAATATGAAGCTTGACGGTGGCGAGGCGTTTGCCTTGATAAGTGACGGCAGTCCTGAGGAGAGGGCTAATCTACTGTCCCAGGCGACTGAGAATAGTTGGTATCATAATGAAAATCTCAATATCTCTTTTGCCAAACTATTTGATGACCGCGCTGAACTGACTATCTTGTTGAAGCCGAAAGCGCCGGTCAGCACCGTTGTCGATATCAGGTCGGGCAGTCGGGCAGCCTAGACAAATATAGGAGACCCCCCAGCTCTGCTGGGGAGGTATTCTCAGTTTGACAGTTCCGGAAATCTCACAGTAACGCCCCTGCGTGAGGCGCCAAGCGCCACGCACAGGAGAAACCATGAGATCAATAGGCAGTTTAAGTCACACACGTTGGGAGAGTAAGTAGCACGTTGTGTTCATCCCGAAGTATCGGAAAAAGATGATATTCGGGCAGGTTCGATATGAGTTGGGAGAAGTATTTCGCAAGACAATTTCTCTCGCAAAGACGCCAAGATCGCCAAGGAAAAATAAATACAATAAAAAGATAATAAGTTATAACTTTGCGATCTTGGCGTCTTTGCGAGAGTTTTTCTTTCCGGACGGACACTAACTACGTTGACCAGCACTTCTGGGCGCGAGGGTACTTCGCGTCGACAGTCGGTCGAGACGAACAGGTCATAAGAGACTACATAAGGCATCAAGAAGCCGAAGATCGTCGCGTTGATCAGTTAAAGTTGATGTAGTCGCCCCCTTTGGGGGCTCAAGGAGCCGTTTGCGGCTCCGTAACAGACCGCTTTGAGCGGTTCACAATTAAAGCCCCCGGCTTTGCCGGGGGATACGTTACTGTAGTGTCCTATACTGTTTGACGTTTTCAGCGTGACGAGAAGCCATTAGCCGCGCCCCGCGGGAAGTGCCCTTGGGGTGCTAGGCGCGTTGCGCCGGGAATGGCGCGCCCTTTCCAAGCAACGCAACAACGCGGATGATGGCTTCTCGTCGCGCCCGAAGGGAGGCCCACAAATGCGCCTGAACGCCCCGCGGGAAGCGCCCTCGGGGTGCACAGGCGCCATTCCCGGCGATACGGTGCCGGCGGATCAGGTGATCACCCGGCGGGGGCCTCGGCGCTGCCGGATACAGCGGTCGATCTGGCGGTCTCCATCGGCAATCAGACATCTATCGCGTCGTTATCTCAGATCCGAATGCCGCTGTCCCAATTCGCCCGTCGGATGGGCCCCGGCGCCAGTAAATTTGCTGTCGCGGTGGGAGGGGAGAGCGATTCCTAACTTCTGAAATCCCGGAATTGCGCAGGGTGGGCGCCTGTGTTATCCTTCGCGCCGAATTTGCGGATTTGTATCTATCATGCCGGACGGTCGGCGATACGCCGCAGCGAGCGAATTATAATAAAACCCCGTTAGCGGGGTTTTTTTGTTTTCGAAAATCGAGGCTGTTTTGCCGATGGGATTTTGCATCGTCTTTCTGGTCTCGGGTTCGGGGACATCGGGATGGGCCATGCGCCCATTTTTTATTGCGGTGAAGAAATGCGGTCTGCTCCGGAAAAACTGAAGTCACTCGTTCGCCAAGAGGTCGAGCTGCTGGGTTATGAACTGGTCGGGGTGGAAATGACCGGACAGGGAAAGGGAGGGTCTCTGCTGAGGATCTATATCGATCATGCGGACGGCGTTACCCTTGATGACTGTGTGCAGGTCAGTCACCAAGTCAGCGGGGTGTTGGATGTGGAGGATCCCATCAAGGAGAAGTACCAGCTTGAGGTCTCCTCACCCGGCATGGACAGGCCGCTGTTCGAGCCGGCGCATTTTGAGCGGTTTCAAGGGAGTCGTGTGCGGGTCAAGACCCACACGAAGATCGGAAATCGTCACCGTTTTACCGGTGTGCTGGGTGGCGTGGAAGAGAATCAGGTATTAGTCGAAGAAGACGGGACGCTCTATAGAATACCGATCGACCTGATCGATTCGGCCCGAGTGGTACCGGAATTTTGAATTGGGAAACAATTGATGAGTAAAGAAATATTGCTGGTCGTGGATGCGGTTTCCAATGAGAAGGATGTCGAAAAAACGATCATCTTTGAAGCCATCGAGGCTGCTTTGGCATCCGCCACGCGCAAGCGGAACGGCGATGATATTCTGGTGCGTGTGGCCATCGATCGGGCCACCGGTGACTACGACACTTTCCGCCGTTGGGAAGTTGTCGAGACGTATGCCGAGGATGAGCCGGACGCCCCCTTGCGACAGATCATCCTGGATGCCGCCAGGGAGGAGGATCCCGACATTCAGGTCGGTGATTTCGTCGAGGAGCCGATCGAATCCATCGAGTTCGGTCGTATCGCCGCCCAGGCCGCCAAGCAGGTCATCGTGCAGAAAGTGCGGGAAGCCGAACGGGCCAAGGTGGTCGAGGCGTTCAAGGGCCGGGAGGGTGAGTTGGTTACCGGGGTGGTCAAGCGCATCGACCGGGGAAACATCTTCCTCGATCTGGGCGGCAATGCCGAGGCCTTCATCGGTCGCGAGCACATGATCCCCAAGGAGTCCATCAGGGTGGGCGACCGTCTGCGAGGCTATCTCTATGAAATTCGCTCCGAACCCCGGGGGCCGCAACTGTTCATCAGCCGCACCATGCCGGAACTGCTGATCGAATTGTTCAAGTTGGAGGTGCCGGAGGTCGGTGAGGGGCTGATCGATATCAAGAGCGCCGCCCGTGATCCGGGACTGCGGGCAAAGATTGCCGTGAAGGCGCTGGATCAGCGTATCGATCCGGTGGGCGCCTGTGTCGGCATGCGGGGCTCCCGCGTGCAGGCGGTCTCCAACGAATTGAACGGCGAACGGGTCGATATCATTCTGTGGAACGACAATCCGGCGCAATATGTGATCAATGCCATGTCCCCAGCGGACGTGGTCTCCATTGTGGTGGATGAGGATACTCACACCATGGATGTGGCGGTGAATGAGGAGAATCTCTCCCAGGCCATCGGCCGTGGGGGGCAGAATGTGCGCCTGGCGAGCCAGTTGAGCGGCTGGGAATTGAACGTGATGGATGAGGCCCAGGCTGCCGAGAAGAGCGAGTCGGAAGCCAAGGGGTTCATGGATGCCTTCATGGAACAGTTGGATGTGGACGAGGACGTGGCCGCGATTCTGGTGCAGGAGGGTTTTACCAGTGTCGATGAGGTCGCTTATGTCCCCATCGAGGAGATGCTCACCATTGAGGAGTTCGACGAGGATCTGGTAAATGAGTTGCGCAACCGGGCCAAGGACTTCCTTCTGACCCGGGCGATCGCCAATGAAGAGGCGTTCCGGGAACCTGCCGCGGATCTTTTGAAGATGCAGGGTATGGATCAGGAGTTGGCCTTTACCCTCGCCGGTCGAGGCGTTGTGACCATGGAAGATCTTGCCGAGCAGTCTATCGATGATCTGATGGAGATCGATGACATGGATGAAGAGCGAGCCGGTCAGTTGATCATGACTGCCCGCGCACCCTGGTTTGAAGAGGCGAAATAGCCCCTTGGGCCAGGCGTGGATCAGACATGAAACCAAGCACAGCAATAGATGGATAAGGCAAACTCGAGAGGCCTGATGTATGAGTGAAGTAACGGTAACACAACTTGCAAACGTCGTTGGCATTCCTGCCGATCGGTTGATGGAACAGTTGGCGGATGCCGGAATCCAGGCCAAGAGTCCCGATGACAGGATTTCCGATGAAGAAAAGGCAAAGTTGCTGCTGCACCTGCGCGAGAGTCACGGCAAGAAGAAGACCGCCAGTGTCACCGCTCCCAGCAAGGTAACCCTGCGGCGAAAAACCGTCAGCGAACTGCGCCAGCCTACGGCTTCGGGGCGCAGCACCCCGAGTCGCGTCTCGACGGCCCCGGCCAAGACCGTGAGTGTCGAGGTGCGCAAGAAGCGCACCTATGTCAAACGGGCGTCGGTGGGGTCCGACGAGCGCAAGGCGAAAGAGGCCGAGGAGGCCCGCAAGGCGCTGGACGAACAGGCTAAGGAGAGAGCCGCCATCGAGGCTGAAATCGAGGCGCGCAAGGCTGCTGAAGCGGCAAAGCGCGCTGAGGAGGAGGCCGCCAGGCAGGCCGAGGAGGAGGCCGTCAAGCGTCAGGCTGAGGAAGAGGCTGCACGCAAGGCAGTGGAAGAACAGCTACGTGAAACGACCAAGCAGGGGGAGGCTCCGCAGCAGGAGAAGGCTTCCAAGCCTGAACAACCCAGTCGTGGCAAGAAGGGGCGTAAGGAGACCAAACGTGAAGGTAAGGAGCTCGAAGGCGAACAACGCCTGGAGCGCAAAGAACTTCACGTTGCGGAAGGTCTGCGCGGCCGGCGCAAGAAAAAACCCGCCAAACAACGCAGGCTCGCCTCGACGCCCAGCGAGGCCCAACACGGTTTTCAGCGTCCTACCGCACCGGTCGTTCATGAGGTGAAGATCCCCGAGAACATCACGGTTGCCGAGCTGGCGCAACGGATGACCATCAAGGCCGCTGAGGTGATCAAGGTGCTGATGAAGATGGGCATGATGGTGACGATCAATCAGCCGCTGGACAGGGATAGCGCTATCTTGGTCGTGGAGGAGATGGGCCACGTACCTGTGCGGCAACAGGATGAGGATGTCGAGGCCGACCTGCTTAGCCTTGAGGACGAGGCTCAGGCCACGGGCGACCTGGTTACACGCCCACCGGTGGTGACCATCATGGGGCATGTCGACCACGGTAAGACCTCGCTGCTCGACCATATCCGCACCAGCCGTGTGGCTGCTGGTGAGGCGGGTGGCATCACCCAGCATATCGGCGCCTATCATGTGGATACCGATAAGGGGACTGTCTCTTTCCTCGACACTCCGGGCCATGCGGCCTTTACCGCCATGCGCGCCCGTGGCGCCAAGGTGACCGACTTGGTTATCCTGGTGGTGGCGGCCGACGACGGTGTGATGCCGCAGACCAAGGAGGCGATCCAGCACGCTAGGGCGGCCGGTGTGCCGTTGATTGTGGCGATCAATAAGATCGACAAGGAGGAGGCCAATCCGGATCGCGTCATCCAGGAGCTTTCCCAAGAGGAGGTCATTCCCGAGGAGTGGGGGGGCGACACCATGTTCGTCAGGGTATCCGCCAAGTCGGGCGAGGGTATCGACGATCTGCTCGACGCCATCCTCCTGCAGGCTGAGGTCTTGGAGCTGCAGGCCGTCGAGGATGGTCCGGCCACGGGTTCGATCGTGGAGTCGTCTCTCGATAAGGGGCGTGGTCCCGTGGCGACCGTACTGGTGCAGTCCGGCACCTTGAACCGCGGCGATGTCATTGTTTCAGGCAAGGAGTATGGCCGTGTGCGCGCCATGTTCGATGAGAACGGTCGTTCCATCAAGAGCGCCGGGCCTTCGATCCCAGTGGTGGTGCTGGGTCTTTCCGCCACCCCTGAGGCGGGTGACGACGTGCGCGTCGTGAGCGATGAACGGCGTGCCCGGGAGATCGCTGAACTGCGGCATGACAAGCAGCGTGATACCCGGCTGGCCGCACAGAAGGCAGCCAAGCTGGATGAGATGTTCACTCAGATGGCCGAGGGCGAGAGCCAGACCCTGAATGTCATCGTCAAGGCCGATGTCCAGGGCAGTGTCGAGGCCTTGAAGGATGCCCTGACCAAGACCTCCACCGATGAGGTGAAGGTGCGTGTCGTCGCTTCGGGTGTCGGCGGAATCAATGAGTCCGACGCCAATCTGGCGGTGACTTCCAACGCCATCATCATCGGCTTCAATGTCCGCGCCGACTCTGGTGCGCGCCGGGTGGTCGAGGAGCAGGGTATCGATATGCGCTACTACAGCATCATCTACGAGATTATCGATGATGTGAAGCAGGCCATTTCAGGCATGCTCTCCCCGGAGATACGCGAAGAGATCATCGGTTTGGCCGAAGTGCGCGATGTATTCCGCAACTCCAAGCTGGGTGCGATTGCAGGTTGCATGGTGGTCGAGGGGATGGTGAAGCGCAATAACCCTATCCGCGTACTGCGTGACAATGTGGTGATCTACGAAGGTTCGTTGGAATCACTGCGCCGCTTCAAGGACGACGCCAACGAAGTGAAAAACGGCATGGAGTGTGGGATCGGCGTGAAAAACTACAACGATGTCCAGGTGGGTGACCAGATCGAGGTCTTCGAGCGCACCGAAGTAGCTCGTACGGTTTAATCAGTGTCGCGGGATTTCAAACGCACTGATCGGATAGGCGCTGAATTGCAACGGGCATTGGCGGAGTTGATTCGGGAAGAAGTCAAGGACCCGGCCTTGGGAATGGTGACCATTCAGGAGGTTCGGGTGGTCAGGGATCTCTCCCAGGCCAAGGTGTTCTTCACCGCCATGGCCTCCACGCTTTCTCACAAGGCGAGCGCCGAGCACCTGAATCAGCTGGCCGGTCATCTGCGCTGGCAACTGGGGCAACAGATGAAGTTACGTACGGTGCCGAAGCTGCAGTTCGTCTATGACAACTCGGTGGAGCAGGGAGAGCATCTATCCACTTTGATAGAACAGGCCGTGACGGAAAAACACTCCGAACCGGATTAATCCCTTCTCACATTAAGCACTATTTTAGAGTATAAGCATGGGACGTCGTCGCAAAAGAGGGCGCAATATCAGTGGTGTATTGCTGCTCGACAAACCGGAAGGCATGACTTCCAACAAGGCCCTGCAGGAGGTCAAATTCCTCTACAAGGCCGCCAAGGCCGGGCATACCGGCAGCCTCGATCCATTGGCCACAGGCCTGCTGCCGATCTGCTTCGGCGAGGCCACCAAGCTTTCGGCCTTTTTACTCGATGCGGACAAGCACTACCAGGTGCGGGTCAAGCTCGGAGAGACCACCACCACCGCCGATGCGGAGGGTGAGGTGATCGAACGCGCCGATCCAAGCGGTGTCACCGAGGCGGCGTTGGCCGAGGTATTGGGTGAGTTCCTGGGGGAGCAGCAGCAACTGCCGCCTATGTATTCCGCTATCAAACACCAGGGTGAGCGCCTTTACAAACTGGCCCGTCAAGGGGTCGAAGTGGAACGTGAAACGCGCCCCATCCACATCCATTCCCTGGACCTGCTCAGCTTCACATTGCCCGAATTTGAAATGGATGTGCATTGTTCGAAAGGGACTTACGTGCGCACCCTGGCCGAGGATATCGGTAAGCGTTTGGGCTGCGGCGCCTATGTCAGCGGTCTGAGGCGCAGCGGGGTCGGGCCCTATGATGACCGGTCGATGGTGACTTTGGAGCGTGTGCAACAGGCCTTTGCTGAAAAGCGTTTTGCAGAGATGGATGAGTGGCTGCTGCCTTTGGAGAGCGCCTTGGCCGAATGGCCTGAAGTGGCGCTGTCGGCGGATGCCGCCTTCTATATGAAACAGGGTCAGCCGATCCTGGTGCCCAATGCGCCAACCAGCGGTTGGGTCAGGTTGTATGCCAATAAGACCGATTTTCTCGGGGTGGGCCAGATCCTCGATGACGGGCGTGTGGCGCCCAAAAGGCTGATGCAGGTAACGAACTGAATTGCAGATAAAATTCCTTCACGGATAGAGGGATTCGGGTTGCTGTGGCGGCCCGGAACGCGCATACTACGCGGTCTTTCCGGGTGCTGCCCGGATAGACTGTCTGGACCCGCGGGTTCAGGTATTATTTAACCGGTCCGGTCGGCCTGAACTCATTGTCGGGTCGATCTTGTCAATGGGCCAATGTGTAACGACCTAATTCTAGAGGAGACACGTCATGTCAATGAGTGCGACAGAAAAGAAATCCGTCATCGAGGCGTACCAGCGCGCGCCTGGAGATACCGGCTCCCCCGAGGTGCAGGTGGCCCTGATGACCAGCCGCATCACCCAGCTGACCGAGCATTTCAAAGATCACAAACAGGATCACCACTCCCGCCAGGGTCTGGTGCGCCTGGTTAACTCCCGCCGCAAGTTGTTGGACTACCTGAAGGGCAAAGACCAGCAGCGTTATAAAGACCTGATCGGCCGTCTGGGTCTGCGTCGCTAAACCTTCCCTGCCAACACGATAATATCCAAGGATTCAACAGTGACATTAATAAAGAAAGAATTTCAGTGGGGAGACAATAAAGTCTCCATCGAAACCGGTGAGATAGCAAGGCAGGCGGATGGTGCTGTCATGGTCAACATGGACGATACCGTGGTCCAGGTGACCGTGGTCGAGGCCAAGAGCAGCATTCAGCGTGACTTCTTCCCGCTCACCGTTGACTATCAAGAGAAAACCTATGCCGCCGGCATGATCCCCGGCGGTTTTTTTCGCCGCGAAGGCCGTCCGAGCGAAAAAGAGATCTTGACCGCACGACTCATTGACCGCCCTATTCGTCCGCTTTTCCCGAAAGGTTTCATCAGTGAAGTTCAAGTCATCATCACCGTGATGTCCTTGAATCCGGCCGTGGACCCGGAGATCCCGTCACTGATCGGCACTTCCGCCGCACTGGCCATCTCCGGTCTCCCATTTCAGGGTCCGGTCGGCGCCGCGCGGGTTGGCTACAAGGATGGCGAATACATCCTTAATGCCGCCACCACGGGGCTGAATCCCGATACAGACCTGGACCTGGTGGTAGCCGGCACCGAAGAGGCGGTGTTGATGGTGGAGTCCGAGGCCAACCAACTCAGCGAGGATATCATGCTGGGTGCGGTATTGTTCGGACACGAAAAGTCCCAGATTGTCATCCAGGTTATCAAAGAGTTGGCTGCCGAGGTCAACAAGAGTGTTGCCGAATTCAATCCGCCGGTTGAAGACAACGAATTGACCGCAGCGGTTGAAGCAGAGGCTGCTCAGGGTATCGGTGATGCCTACCGGATCGCCGACAAGCTGGATCGCTACGCCGCGACCGATGCCGTGGTCGCCGCCACTGTTGAGAAGCTGTGTGCTGCGGAAGAGGGGAGTGAACCCCGCTGGAGCGCTGATCAAGTCAAGGCCGCCCTGGATAAGCTGAAGAAGCGTACCGTACGCGGGCGTATCCTGGACGGTGAGCCACGTATCGATGGTCGCGATACCCGCACCGTGCGCCCTATCAGCGTGCGCACCGGCGTCTTGCCGCGTACCCATGGATCTTCCCTGTTCACCCGGGGCGAGACCCAGGCGCTGGTGGTCGCCACCCTGGGCACCGAGCGGGATTCGCAAATCATCGACGCCCTGGAAGGTTCACGTCGTGAACACTTCATGCTGCACTACAACTTCCCCCCCTTCTGCGTGGGTGAAACCGGTCGCGTGGGCAGCCCGAAGCGCCGCGAGATCGGTCATGGCCGTCTCGCCAAACGCGGCGTGTTGGCCTGTATGCCGACCATTGCCGAATTCCCGTACGCGATCCGGGTGGTTTCCGAGATCACCGAGTCCAACGGCTCTTCATCCATGGCCTCGGTGTGTGGCACCAGTCTGGCGCTGATGGATGCCGGTGTGCCGATCAAGGCCCCGGTCGCCGGTGTCGCCATGGGTCTGATCAAAGATGGCGACAAGTTTGCCGTGCTGACCGACATCATGGGCGACGAGGATCATCTCGGCGACATGGACTTCAAGGTGGCCGGTACTCACGAGGGCATCAATGCCTTGCAGATGGACATCAAGATCAACGGCATCACCAAGGAGATCATGGAGATCGCCCTGGAGCAGGCTAAAGAGGGCCGTCTGCATATCCTTGGCGAGATGAACAGTGTCATCGACACCCATCGCGATCAGATGTCAGAGCATGCCCCGCGCATCATCGAGTTCAAGATCAACCCCGACAAGATCCGTGACGTCATCGGTAAGGGCGGCGTCACAATCCGCTCCATCACCGAGGAGACCGGTGCCACCGTGGATATCACTGACGACGGGGTGGTAAAGATCTTCTCCGTCGATAAGTCTGCGGGCGAAGAGGCGCGCAAACGTGTCGAACTGATCACCGCGGATGTGGAGGTCGGGACCATTTACGAGGGTAAGGTTGCAAAGCTGATGGACTTCGGCGCCTTCGTCACCATCCTTCCCGGAAAGGATGGTCTGGTGCATATCTCCCAGATCTCCAACGAACGGGTGGAGAAGGTCAGCGACAAGCTTTCCGAGGGTGATGTGGTCAAGGTCAAGGTGTTGGAAGTCGACAAACAGGGACGTATTCGCCTCAGCATGAAGGCGGTTGAAGAAGCCTGATCGATGACCTGTAATAAAAAAAGGGGCCTTTGGCCCCTTTTTTTATGTCGAGTTACATGGGGTTGAATACCCAGCTGTTGCATGCCTGTATTAGGAGTCCAGCCCGTAGGTCAACGTTGCGCTGCTACGTGACATCACCGTTATGTCAGGTAGTCGCTCCGCGCCAACCTGACCTACGACTTGAACCATAACGACGGCCGCCAGCTTGTCCCAAAAATCCAAATCCTGGCGAGAAATGTGGGCTGGTGTCGCAGAGCTATATTTCAACATCATGAACGTTTTATGAATAATTTATTATGGAAGGAAGCGTGATGAAGCTGGTGCTTTTGCCGGGTATGGATGGGACTGGTGAGCTTTTTAAAGGGTTTCTCGAATACTACGAGGGAGATGCAAAGGTGATTCCTTTGCCAATGGCGGGTAGGCAGGAGTATGCCGCATTGGCCGGATCCTTGATTAAGGATTTGCCCAACGAGGAGTTTATTCTTCTCGCCGAATCGTTTTCGGGCGGGATAGTGCAGTACCTGCTGAAACATGCATCAGATCGCATCAAAGGTGTAATATTCGTGGCAAGTTTTCTTAGTCCGCCCAACAGATTGCTACTGCAAATGGCAAGACGATTACCATTGCAGCTTCTGGCCGGATTGCCATTTTCAAAATATTTTCATAAAGCGATGTTTTTGGGTATGAACGCATCCGACGAATTCTCAGATAGATTCATACAGGTCTTGAGGTCGATGCCTGAACAGATACTCAAACGGCGCATAAAAGCAATGGCCGATATGAGAGCGCCGGCCGAAAAACTGGAAGTTCCGGCAATCTACATTCAGGCCAGGGAGGATAAACTCATTAATCGAAAGAAATGGCTGGAGTTTCAACAGCTCTTTAAACATATAGTGCTGTATCAAATCCCTGGGCCTCATTTTATATTGCAGGCCAATCCAAGCGTGGCTGCGGTTGTTGTTTCAAAAGGCGTATCGCATTTGCGTTCATTTGCGGACCCATTACGCCTGATGGCTCGGAAGATGATTGTGCCTTGCTTTTTCCTGCTTATTTGATCAGGGGAAGCCTGAGATTGAATCCGATTGGCCGAGTCCTCCGTATAGGTAATTGAAAACAGAGTTTACGACTCATTATTCAAAACCTCAGGAGAACGATGATGAAAAAAGTTATAGTCACCGCAGCCATGATTCTTTCCACTAACCTGTATGCCAGCGCATTTGATGTTACAGGCAACAACCATGATTTATATGATGGATTTGCCGGTTCAACCAAATTGCCGACAGCCGTACAGCCTGGAATCGGAGACTCATACGGCAGTTCCATTCTTCATTCCGGCGGATATGCCGATACCAAGCATACTTTCCATGGTGGTATCGATGAAGGCTACGG
The DNA here is from genome assembly GCA_025656455.1 of Candidatus Thiodiazotropha sp. (ex Epidulcina cf. delphinae). Lineage (GTDB taxonomy): Bacteria > Pseudomonadota > Gammaproteobacteria > Chromatiales > Chromatiaceae > Thiodiazotropha. Next base: position 22,314 of record JAHXHS010000051.1, read on the forward strand.
CAGTATCTTGATTGATGTGGGTTCATCACTCAATTGGTAATAGCATAAAAATAGAGGGAGGCGCGTAGCGCCTCCCTCTTTATTAACCCGGCAATCAAACTGATTACCGACCTGGTCTCCCTCCGCCGGCAGTGCTTTTCTATGCTCAAACAATAATGGTACGACTCCGAATGCCGCCCAGTCACCCTTCGGATTGGTAACTGGCTGAAAAATATATATTTTTCCATCTCCTTGGCGGCCTGAGTGGTTTCTTCTGGCTAGCCCGCATTTCTCGCACCCTATCTACTGCAACGGCCCAATGGCACGCATTAAGCGGTTTTCACTCCGTCGGTGTGCTCGAACATAGTATTGGCTCTTCCCCTTACCGATTGATATTTAAACGACAGGTCGCTGTCTGTAGGCTGGCACACAGCGGCTGAACACAACCTATTTGGTCGCCGGGTCAATAGTCTTTCCCTTCCACTCGATGTGATGAAGAACCAAAAAATTGAATCCAGTCGGCATCACTCAGCGTATAGGTAATTGAAAGCAACGTTTTTACGGTTTAGATTTCACAAAGAGAGGATTAATACAATGAAAAAGATCATTATCACCGCAGCCATGATTCTGTCTACCAACCTGTATGCCAGCGCCTTTGATGTTACAGGCCAAAACCATGATCTGTATGCGGGTTTGCCTGATTCGACACAACTGCCGACGGCCGTACAACCGGGTATCGGGGATTCTTACGGCAGTTCCATCCTGCATTCAGGTGGATATGCCGATTCACGCCATACCGTTCAAAACGGTATCGATGAAGGTTATGGCAGTATCCTGATCGATGTCGGCGCAAAGGTTAACTGGTAAGTGCATGAAGCATCTGGGCGGGGTTTGTCCCCGCTCCGAATTGCTTTCGTGAGGTATAGGATACCAGCCTGTCTATCGACTGCATCGGGAGGGCTTCTCCTCCTGATGTTGTCTTCGTGTGCGTCTCTCCATGATTCGGAAATGATCAGTCGGTTGTTACCGAATGCAACCATGGCGGTTGTACGCACAGAGTCAATGAAGCTGATCGAGCGGTTTCTCGACGAGGATATGGTGCCTGGTTTGAGTGTGGCGCTTGTCGATGATCAGGGTCCTGTCTGGCTGGAAGGGTTTGGCATGGCAAATAATCAGACCGGTGACAAGGCCGATGCGGAAACCCTGTTTCGCACCGGTTCCCTGAGCAAGCCGGTTACTGCGCTTGCCGTCATGCAACTTGTGCAGGCGGGGCGAATCGATCTGGATGCACCGCTGAAGGGACAGCTAGTGGGTTTCTCGATCCGCCATCATGACAATGACCCGATGCCGGTAACCCCGCGACAGTTGTTGAGTCATCGTAGCGGCCTGCCCAGCGATCTGCGCAAGGGTATGTATACCAATACACCCTTTACCCAAGTGACATCCTTGTTGCACGATGAATATGCGGCTTATCACCCCGATATGGTCTACAGCTACTCCAACCTGGGCTACGATCTGCTTGGGCATCTTATTCAACAGCGATCGGGCGCTATGTTCGCCGATCAGCTCGATAAGAGGTTGTTCGGCCCATTGGCTATGCATAGTAGCGGTTTTGGTCTCTCACCGGTGATGTCGGAGAGGATGTCCGCCGGTCATCTGGACGGCCAGGTCAGGCCCCCCCCGCCTCTTAGGGATACACCCGCTCTGGGCCTTTATTCCACCGCGGTCGATCTCGGAAGATTGATGACGGCCTTATTGAGCCATGAGATTCCAGAGGTTCCTGCGCCACTGCTGAAGCAGATGTGGCTACCCCAGACTGTCGATGGCCAAATCTCATTGGGTGTGTCGCCGGGATTGGGTTGGTTTATTGAAAATCACCCACAGGTGGGCCAGAGAGTGCGTCATGGCGGCAGCACCCTGTTATTCGGCGCGGAAATGGTCTTGCTGCCGGCCCAAGGATTGGGTGTTGCCGTGCTGGCCAACGGCGCCGGGAGTAATCGACTCGCCAGAGAGTTGGCGGGCGCCATTCTGTCTATTGCCATATCGGCCAAGGGGGGTATGCAAAACCAACCGAAAACCCGTCTCACAGAGGGTGAACCCTCGGGTTACTCGACGCCTTCCGGCGGTTACGCCACTGATCTCGGTCTGTTGATGGTGGACCCGGAACATCCACGGCTTTGTGCCTGCATTATTGAGCGCATACTCGATCTGGTGCGGTTTGAGGATGGGAGTCTGGGGCTGACGCAAGAGAGTATCGACGACCTGCCGGATGGTTACCGGGTGCTGGGTGATTTGCGATTACGCTCCCGTGAAGTCAATGGTATGGATGTGCTGGTGGCGGACCGGGACGGGAAGGAGATCATGCTGGGTAACCGGATCGAGGCCGATCCCTGGGAGTCGGTGTGGCGAAAACGGCTTGGAAGCTATCGTACCATCAATCCGGATGGCGATTATTCGGTCAAAGACCTTCATTTGAGTGAAGAGGGCGGTGTGCTCTGTCTGCAGTATCGGGTTCCCCACCTGAGTCAGGATCTGATCCGCCTGCCACTGCAGCCGGTCTCCTCCACAGAGGCGGTGATTCAGGGATTCGGCCGGGGCAGGGGGGAGACTGTGCAGATCGTCGAGATCAACGGGAAGCAGTGCTTGAGGTTTTCCGGATTTATGGGGGAGCCGCTGAATAAGGATTGATCGATAACCCCTGGTTTGATCGTTTCCGCTTGCCGCCTTGGCGCTTGGAAAGTACCCTTGAGACTGGTTTATATCCCTTGAGGGGGGAATTCATGGCGAGTGGGGAGATCGATCCACAGGAGGCGATACGGCTGCGTAACCAGGAGCTTGAGTCATTGCTGGCTGCCTGTGCGCTGAACGATCGAAAGGCCTTCGCCCGATTATATAGTCTGACATCGGCGAAACTATATGGCGTGGTGCTACGTATATTAAACAGGGACGAGTGGGCGCAGGACTGTTTGCAGGATGCCTACATCAAGGTCTGGAACAATGCGGGCAGCTATCGTTCATACATGGCGGCCCCATTGACTTGGATGAGCACCATTGCCCGCAATCAGGCGCTTGATCTGATTCGCAAGCGGAAACGGGAAGTGGCGGAGAGCGATGACAAGGGATTTCCGGAACAGGTGGATGGGGCTCTGTTGCCGCAGGACGGGCTGTCCCAAAGTGAGCAGGGCAGGCGCCTTGACAACTGTCTGGGGCAGCTGAAGGAGCAGCAACGACAGGTCATCGCCCTGGCCTACTTCAAAGGATTGACCCATGATGAGCTGGCGGCCTATACCGATACGCCGTTGGGCACAATCAAGACATGGATACGTCGTGGTCTCGAACAACTACGGAGGTGTCTGGAGCCATGATACCTGAAAATGAACAACTCGATAGCAACACCCTGGCGGGCGAGTATGTACTCGGCACCCTGCAGGGACAGGAACGGGTCGATTTTGAGCAGCGGCTGAATGCCGATTTACGCCTGCAGAGCGAAGTCGATGCCTGGCAGCAGCGGTTAGCGCCACTGCTGGATGGTGTCGATCCTGTGGCGCCTCCCGATACCGTATGGGAACGAATTTCTCATCGAATCGAGCCGGACCGCAGTGCGCGACAGGCGCCGGGCGGTTTTTGGAACAGTCTGAGTTTCTGGCGCAATCTCGGTATGGTGGCGGCCACCCTGGTGATTGCATTGGGCCTGACTTTGATGACTGCCCGTCAGCAAGGTCTGGAGATGGACAGCGTGATGGTGGTGTTAAACGACCATGCCCGGGCAGGTTGGGTCGTGGGTGCACGTGCACGAGACGGATTTCTCAATGTCAGCGCGGTGGAACCCACCGAGTTACCGCAAGGCAAGGTCTGCCAACTCTGGATGGAGGATGAGCAGGGCCACCTGATTCCTGTCGGCTTATTGCCGCATGACGGCAGTCGCCAGATGCGTTTGCCGACTGCGCTGAACGCCGGGAATCGGTTCAAGGTCTCTGTCGAACAGACGGATCGCTTACCGACGGATGCGCCGAGTGATGAGATTGTTTTCGAAGGTAGCCTGACGGAAATCTGAAACAAAGTTATTTGCCTGGGATCAATCGTGAGTTGGTCCCGGCGCCTCCCTGATTCGGGTGGGTGAGAAAGTCAAGCGCATCAAGCCGTATCTGTTCGCAAATGAACGCGGATCAACGCAAAAGCCGTCAATTTCCCTGCTTTCTTTAAGTTTTTAAACCAGGAATCTCCGGTTTGTCCCAATTTGCTGCACCGTTCACGCTGTTTAATCGAGAATTTTAGTATAGGACACTACACTAGTTTAAAGGTGGGGTTATGGCATACTCTTATAGTCTGCGGTCGTAGCTTGTAGCCTCTGTGTACTAGGGCCTGTTAACACTAATTTGATAGCCACTGTTGTGCCTGAAAAAGCGCCAATCAAGGCATGAGAAGCGTAGTTTGGCCACGCCAAATGAGCGACGAGTAACGCCGAGTGGCACTTTTTCAGGCGCAACCCGAAGGGCCAAGGCCCTGTTTTCGCCCAGCGGCGTTATCAGTCGCTTATGTAGGTCCAGCTATACGGCGCTCCTTCTGCCTTGCTGGGCAAAGTGGCTATCAAATTAGTGTTAACAGGCCCTAGGAGGAATACTCAACGCATTTATTATGTCTGAGTCTGGGATAGAGTTATAAGGCATTGTAATAAAGTGAAAAAGTTGGCAATGCTTAGGCAGGATGTTAAATCTCTGCTTCCCGACCTTGATTCCTATCGCGGGCGCTACACCTATTTTGCCTTGTTGGCCGGCGTGGCCTTGATGACCTTTTCCTATCTGGGCTGGAGTCTTGTCAAGACAACCACTCAGACCCAGATCGAGAATATTACCTCCCGCACCCTGGCGGCCGGTTTACTGGTGGATGCCCAGACCCAACTGAATCTCTTGGAAAGCCATCTACAGAGTATCCTCATCGAGCCCAAACAGAAGCGATTGGATGATACCGGGTATATGCTGGAACAGTTGCGGCTCGTTTTGTATGACCTGGTGGCCTCCATCAGGCGCCTTGCCGCGGGACGGACGGAATTCACGGAGGTTTTGCTGGAGGATCAGCGCCTTCTGGATAGGGAGGTTCAGCATCTGATCGGGGTGCGCCGGGATGTTCAGAGCTGGTTTCCGGCCATGAAACTGATGCTGGAGGAGATGTATCCCCACAATCAGCAGATGTTGGGCGAACTTCAGATCCTGCTTCAGGAAGTGGAGGTGGGACTCCCCCTCGATGAACAGGTCGAAGTGGTCGTCCAGATCGCAGCCCTGCAACGCCTCTGGCTGGGTATGACCGGCGAGTTGCGGCTGATGGTGGCGAACCGTTTCGGTATCTTCTCCACTAGCCTGGAGCCAGAGTCGCAAAGGCACCATGTCAATGTCTTTGACTACGCCAAGCGGTTCATCGAGCGTCTGCGTGTCCTGGAGAGTCACTTCAGTTCAGAGGGTATGCAGTTCGTCTCCTCCGAAAGCCTGCTAAAGATGGAGATCCACTATAGGTCATGGATGAGCAGTTTCTCACAAGTCAGGGCCTTCATGGACAAACCCACCTGGCGTATGGACCTGCATGTCATGGGTGAGACGGTGGCTCCCATACTCGAACGTATGCGCCGGCGCTTCTCCAGCATCGATCTCGATCTGGATACCCAGTCCAAGGATGACATCGCCCAACTCAGGGAGACTGCAAAACAGCTGTCTGTAGCAATTTTCGGGGCGGTCATGTTGGGGCTGTTGATGCTTTTCATCGCCTATCTGTTCATCAATCGCAATCTGCTCCGGCCGATCGCGCAAACCGCCATGGCCCTGAAACAGGAGGCAAGCGGGATGCTGGATTTGACCTCGCAGCCGATGGGTAATCTGCGTGAGACCCAGGATCTGGTCGATGCCTTCAGTGAAATGCGCCGGCAGGTGCGTAGCCGCCAGCGGCATCTTGACCACATGGCCCATCATGACGCCCTGACCCAACTGCCGAACCGGATCCTGTTTCGCGATCGTTTGGAGCATGCCCTGGCGATCGCCCTCAGGGGCGATGGCCTGGTTGGGTTGATGTTTCTCGACCTCGACCGATTCAAACAGGTGAATGACAGCCTGGGACACCTGGTCGGCGACGAACTGCTCAAACTCATCGCAGAGCGTTTGACAGCCTTGATGCGCAGTTCCGATACCGTGGCCAGGTTGAGCGGAGACGAATTCGCCATTCTGATCGAGGGTGTCACAAGCCGGGAGGCGATGGTGCCCCTGGCTGAGAAGATATTGCACGCCGTCGAACAGCCAGCAGTGGTCGCCGGGCATGAACTGCGAGTCTCGACCTCCATCGGGATCGCCATGGCGCCCCAGGACGACGTCTCCGTGGAGTATTTATTACGCGATGCGGACGCCGCCATGTACGAAGCCAAACGGCATGGGCGGTCAGCCTATTGCTTCTTCAGTGGCGAGATGACCTCACGAGCCACCGAAGGGCTGCAGCGGGAAAATGAGATTCGTCATGCCGTGGAGGCCGGCGAGTTCACTTTCCACTTTCAACCTATCGTCGATGCCCAGACAGGCGCGCTTTTCTGTTTTGAGGCCTTGTTGCGATGGCAGCACCCCGAGCGCGGCATACTCTCACCCGACACCTTTCTCTCGGTGCTGGATGAAACCGGTCAGATCACCACCCTGTTCGAGCCGATGCTGAGGCATGCGATAGCCTTTCAGCGGGAACAGAGCAGGCTGCGCCAAGAGAGGGTGGCTATCTCCATCAACCTTTCGGCCAGGCCGTTGAACGATCCCGCCTTTTGCCGCGGTTTGTTACAGAGTTTGCTTTCCGGGGAGATTTCACCTGGCAGCCTGATCCTTGAGATAACCGAAGACATATTGACCCAGGAGCTGGCCGAGGCGGATATTTTTTTGCAACAGGCTAAGTCACTGGGGGCGAGGATCGCATTGGATGATTTCGGCACCGGGCAGGCGTCACTCAGCCATCTGCGTCAGTTTCCTTTCGATCTGCTGAAGATCGACAGGGACTTTATCCGCAACGTCAATGCGGATGCGAACGATGCCAGCCTGGTGCAGGCGATGGTGCAATTGGCGCATGCGTTCAGAATTAAGGTGGTGGCGGAAGGGGTCGAAAGTGAAGATCAACTGGCTTTTCTGCAGCAGCAGGACTGTGACTATATCCAGGGCTATCTCGTTGGCTTTCCCCAGCATGCCGAGGCGCCGGTTGAGCCGGCGCAGCATATCAGCCTGTTTCAGGCCAGCCAACCGCTTGACACAATAGGGAAAGTACCGTAGATTTCGCGCTCCACTTTGCGTGCGGTTCCTAAAAAGGTGTTGTCGCAAAGACCTGTCCCCATCGTCTAGAGGCCTAGGACACTGGCCTTTCACGCCGGTAACAGGGGTTCGACTCCCCTTGGGGACGCCATTTTCAAGAAAATATTATGAAAATCACGATGCTATAATACTAATGGTTCGTGTCGGTGGTTTTCCAATGGCGTTGTTTTTGCGGTAAATGCCCGGCAGAACCTTACCTCGGAAAGCGCTAGCGGCTGATAATATCTCGCAGCGTTACGTTAGCCGCTCTATCTGATCTGTCTCCATCGCTAAGCTGGGCGTATGAACTCAGCGATTGCGCTAGCCTGCAATGTTTGATACAGCGTCTGTTTTGCCTACACCTTAGATGGTGGAGGTTGGGGATTGCACCTCGTCGCTATCAGTGATGAGGTCCGAAAACGGCCAGTTTTCCCTCTGAAAAGGCGTATAATGCCAGCCATTGTTTCGTGTTTCAGTGCGCAGGCCATGTTACTCAACCCCGCTGACTTTGAAGAAGCCCGACAGGCGCGTGATCCGCGCTTCGACGGGCGCTTTTTCGTAGGCGTACTAACTACCGGTATATACTGTCGCCCCGTGTGTCCGGTTCGGATTCCCAAAAAAGAAAACGTGCAATTGTACAAATCCGCTGCTGCCGCTGCGGCTGCGGGGTTTCGCCCTTGTTTGCGCTGCCGTCCTGAATCTTCTCCAGGTACGTCGACCTGGAGTGGCTCGTCCTGGAAAGTCTCCCGTGCCCTGCAACTCGTGGACCAGGGGTTTCTAGATGATCGCTCGGTAGGAGACTTGGCGGATCAACTTGGCATTGGAGCCCGTCAGCTAGGCCGTTTGTTTAACGAACACCTCGGTGCGTCGCCCGTGGAAGTGGCGCAGACACGAAGGTTGCATTTCGCGAAGAAACTCATTGACGAAACCGATATGAAGCTATCGGAAATCTGCTTCGCTGCAGGCTTCGGTAGCATTCGGCGATTCAACGCCGTGTTCCAGAAAACCTATGGCCGCTCACCCAAACAGCTCAGGGGAAAACGAGGTGCGAAGCGCAGCGCCAAGGGTGCGATCGAGCTTAGGCTTAGCTACCGCCCCCCTTATGACCGGCGCGCTGTGTTGGCCTTTCTGGCCTACCGTGCGATCCCTGGTGTGGAGTCGGTTGGTGACACAAGCTATGCCCGCACTTTTATACTCGATGGCATAGCTGGGGATCTGCGTGCAGACTTTGAACCGGACAACAATGCGATTAAGGTAGCTATCAACTACCCTAAATCGTGTCACTTGCACCTCATTGTAGATCGTATTCGCTCTCTGCTGGATTTGCGTGCCGACAGCGCTCAAATCGATCAGTTTTTTACTAAAGATAAATTGTTGGCAAAAGCGGTGAAGAAATTTCCCGGCACTCACGTGCCTGGGTGCTGGGATGGATTCGAAGTTGCTATACGAGCAATCCTGGGCCAACAGGTGACAGTGAAGGGGGCTTCTACTCTCGTGGCTCGCATTGTGGAGCGGCATGGCATGGCCTATGCCGGGGCTGATTCAGAACTGGCTTATACCTTTCCCGGCACTGAAATACTAGCGGATGCCGACCTGACCGGGCTCGGTATCGTAGGGCGGCGCATCAGCACGATTCAGGCCGTAGCCAGCCTGATTGAGGAAGATGAATTACGCATCGACCGTAGTATGGAGACGGAGCAGTTCATTTCACAGATCTGCCAAGTCAGGGGCATTGGGGAATGGACGGCGCAGTATATCGCCATGCGGGCCTTGAACGATCCTAACGCCTTTCCCTATTCTGATCTTATTCTGCGGCGGGCAGCAGCGCCCGGAGGGAAGCTAACGCCGAAGCAACTTGTAGCCCGGGCCAAATCCTGGCAACCCTGGCGTGCCTATGCCGCTATTCTGTTGTGGCGTCTCTACCAATTCCGTCAGTCAACTCAATCGAAGGACGGTCAGCCATGACAACTTATTATCACTACCACGCAACTCCGATTGGTAAATTACTGCTGGCAGGGAACGAAGAGCATCTGAAGTTGCTGGGCTTCCCCAATGGCTCTAGGGCACGACGCCACGAACCCCGCTGGCAGAAAAGCCTAGCCCCGTTCCGCGCCGCGATCCAACAACTCGATGAATATTTTGCTGGTGACCGTGAACAATTCGATTTGTCCCTGGCTCCCCAGGGGACAGACTTCCAACGGCAAGTTTGGCAGGCATTGTGTGATATTCCTTACGGTGAGACCTGGAGTTATGGGCAGTTGGCGAAATATATCGGCCGGCCCAAGGCCTCTCGCGCGGTCGGTGCCGCTAATGGGCTTAATCCGATTCCGGTAATCATTCCCTGCCATAGAGTAGTCGGCTGTAACGGCAAACTTACCGGATTTGGTGGCGGTATCGAGACCAAGGCCTTTCTATTGAACCTGGAGGCGGAAGGCCGTACCCCTGGCCTCAATTTCGCCTTTTGATAGAGGCGTGAACCATGGCAAGGGCAGCGAGCGTGATCGATGCGTGGCAGGCTTGATGTTATCATAGGGTTGGATTAAACAGGAGGCGGGTTTCCACCATTAACAAGGATAAAGTATGTCTTTCTATGCGGATTTGCATATTCACTCTAAATATTCCCGGGCCACCAGCAGAGACTGTGATCTGGAAAATCTTACCTTATGGGGCCGTAAAAAGGGTATTACCGTCATTGGCACAGGCGATTTTACCCATCCCGCCTGGATCGGCGAAATAAAAGACAGGCTCGTTCCCGCCGAACCGGGTCTGTTCCGACTGCGAGATGAGCTTGAAAAACAAGTTTCCGCGAGGTTGCCGGCCGCTTGCCACGGGACCACGCGTTTTATGCTGTCGGTGGAAATTTCGACGATTTATAAGAAAGGCGATAAGACCCGGAAAATTCATCATCTGCTTTATGCGCCGACAATTGAAAAAGCCGAACGTATCAATCGAGCGCTTGAGAAAATCGGCAACCTTCATTCCGATGGCCGCCCTATCCTGGGTTTGGATTCCCGCCATTTGCTGGAGATTGTCTTAGAAGCCGGTGATGACTGCTACTTAGTGCCCGCCCATATCTGGACGCCTTGGTTTGCCGTGCTCGGTTCTAAATCTGGCTTTGACTCCATTAGCGAATGTTACGGCGATTTGGCCGAGCATGTTTTTGCCGTGGAAACCGGTCTTTCTTCAGATCCGGCTATGAATTGGTTGATTTCCAGCCTGGACCGCTACCGCATGGTGTCGAATTCCGATGCCCACTCGCCGGCCAAGTTGGGCCGTGAGGCCTGCGTATTTGAAACCGACATAGATTATTTTGCAATGAAACGTGCGTTGGCGTCGGGTCAGGGCTATGGGGGCACCATTGAATTTTTTCCGGAAGAGGGTAAATATCATTTAGACGGGCATCGCAAATGCGGTGTGCGTTTGACGCCGCAGGAGAGCCAAGCCCATAACGGTATCTGTCCGATTTGTAAAAAGCCGCTCACCTTGGGTGTGATGCATCGCGTGCAGGAATTGGCTGACCGGTCAGAATCTGAAAAGCCTGCCGGTGCGAACGATTTTGCCAGTTTGGTTCCTTTGTCTGAAGTGATATCCGAAATCGAAGGCGTTGGACCGGCGAGCCAAAAGGTGAAAAAAGCGTATGAGGCCTTGCTGATAAAGTTAGGTCCCGAGTTGGAGATACTCAACAATATTCCTTTAGAAGCGCTGAATAACGCAGCGTCATCCTCCCTGCTACCCGAGGCGATTTCACGTATGCGTGCTGGGCAAGTGATACGTGAGGCAGGTTATGACGGCGAGTATGGTCGGATCAAATTGTTTACCGAGCAGGAGCTTAAACGTCGGCACCCGGTTGGTTTTTTGTTTGATTTTGAGGATGAGCCTGTACAAAGCCCAGCAACGGAAAGAGCACCGGCAAAGCAGCAGCCCGCGGGGCAAAAGCCAGAAAGCCGTTCCGCTCCGGGTATACCTGCCACGCCGCAGTTGGTTCCAGATGATGTGACTGGTTCAAACCTATCCGTGGATCTGGATCAGGCACTGGATTCAGATCAAAACAAGGCGCTGGACATTGTTGCCGGCCCGTTGTTGATTATCGCCGGACCGGGTTCGGGCAAAACACGCGTGTTAACCCATCGTGTTGCCCATCTGATTACTGACCAGGGTGTAAACCCCGAAGCTTGTCTGACGATTACCTTTACCCGGCGCGCTGCGATAGAGATGAAGAACCGGCTTAGTGTCCTATTGCCGCAGCAGTGGCGGCAAATTCCGGTCATGACGTTTCATGCATTAGGCTACCATTTGTTGCAGGACAACCGTGTGGCCGCTGGTTTACAGCCTGGTTTTCGGGTCACTGGCGAAGCCGAAAGGCAAGCCCTGCTGGTGGAATCACTCGCTCTCTCTGCGCATAAAGCCGGAAAAATGCTGAATAAAATATCCGCGTTAAAGCGCCGGCGGTTGAAACCGGATGCGGATAGCGAAATATTTCAAGCGTGGAGGCGATTGGAGCAGCAGCGTGAAATCGAGGGTTGGCTGGATTATGATGACTTAATGCTGCTGTCATTGGCATTGTTGCGGTCAGATCCAGGCTTACGCATAGATTACCAGAACCAATATGTCTGGGTCTCGGTTGATGAGTACCAGGATATCGATGAATTACAATATTGTTTGCTGCGACAGCTTGTCCCTGACCATGGCAATATCTGCGCCATCGGTGACCCGGATCAGGCCATCTACGGTTTCCGGGGTGCTGATGTCGGTTTCTTCTTGCGTTACGAACAGGATTTCCCCAAGGCGAGAAAGATCCAGCTAACCAGGAATTACCGCTCGGGCGAATCGATTGTTTCCGCGTCATATCAAATGATCGCGCCAGCCACGCTGGTACAGGACCGTGTCGTACACGCCTTGTTGGAAGATACGGGTAAAGTCGTGATGCATAAGGCCCCAAGTGATAAAGCCGAAGCGGAATATATTATTCAAACCATTGAACAATTGCTTGGTGGCACATCCTTTTTTTCAGTCGATAGCGGCCGATCGGACGGCATGCAGGACCATGCATTTTCATTTGCGGATATCGCGGTGCTGTATCGAACAGAGGCTCAGGCTGCGTTGCTCGAAGAGGCGTTTTCACGCTCGGGTATACCCTATCAGCGTCATGGCCATCACTGCTTGGGTGATCAGCCCCAGGTACAGGAATTGCTCAAACTGATGCATAAACTGGATTCGCATAGCCCGGTCATCGAGCGTTTTCGGCAAGCGCAGGCCGAACTGGGTTGGCAGGAAGGTCAGCAACAGAACAGTGCAGTTGCGCCTGCCATGAAAAAATTACAACAACTCGCCGAACGCTGTGCAGACAATTGGGAGCGCTTCCTCACTGATATCCATATGGGACAGGACATTGAACTGTGGGATGAACGTGCGGACCGGTGCTTGCTGCTGACCTTGCATGCGGCTAAAGGCTTAGAATTTCCCGTGGTGTTTATTGTTGGCTGCGAAGACGGCATTTTGCCGCTTAAGTGGGGTCAGGCCCAAGCTGTTAGCGATAACGAATTGGCGGAGGAGAGACGTCTGTTTTATGTCGGCATGACAAGAGCAAAAGATCGATTGTTTTTATCCCATGCGCATATGCGCCTAAGGTGGGGCCGGGTTCAAGAGCAAAGCCCTTCGCCGTTCTTAGAGGACATAGAACAAAGGTTATTGGAAATAAGGCGCCATGCCGTTAAGAAAAAGACTCAAACCCAAGCAAGTCAGCAAATGGAACTATTTTAGAGTCTGGCTGCAATTAGGTTCTTGTCTTTTTATTAACCCGGCACACGACAGCCTATCTTTCTTTAAACCAATGGGTGAGGGGCATGCTTGAAGCCCTGAACATGGCCTATTAGGATGCCGGGTTAATAGTAGTGGTTGTCGTTGAGCAAGGCAGGCGTGTCGTTGTGTCGGATTAATTTACAAAGTGAAATAGTGGGATATTGCTAACTGCTTGATTTGAAAGGCATGGCATAGTTGTTGCTAAATTATGTGTGGGGTAGCCAACTACACCTTGAGTGTAAGAAATTGCATACATGGAATGGCAGTTATAAATCAGGAGTTTGAAATGAAGAGAGTTATAGGCGTGGTTCTAGCTGTGATGTTGGGATTTAGCGGTTCCGCAGCAGCAGTGCCGATTTTCAGCCATACCACCGATGGACTGGGAAATTATCAGATAACTGTTGATGATAGAGGAGATTTGACAACGGATTTAGCGAATTTGGTGGCCAATAATATCTTTGGGACCGTGATTGGAACGGACGACGGCGTTAATGCGGGCGTGGATTTTTATATCGCTGATATTAACCTTGACGATTTGCTGCAGTTCTCTTTTTCAAGCGCTAGCAGTGTGACAAATCTGACAGGGACGATTGAGTATGCAGACGAAACCAGCGAAGCCTTCAATTATAGTTTTAACGACTCCAATCCTAACCCGGATCCTCCTCCTTCCATCCCCGAGCCTTCATCGCTCCTTCTGATGGGTGTTGGTCTTGTGGGATTGGGTGCGAGCCGGTTGAGGAAAACCAAGAAGTCTTGAATCTTCCGATATAGTATAGATATTGGATGGGAGGCCTTGGCCTCCCTTTTTTTTCATCCCCTGATCGAGCGGGTTAACGCAAATGACTTTATGGCGTATCCGTTTTCTTCTCAGGCATCTATCTGGAGCGACTTGGCGCCACTGAGGACACAAGGCTGCTCCGGTTCAAGGCCGAGTACGGATTCGAGGTGTGCGAGAGATCTCAACAGTTCTTGGTCGGTCACCTGGATTTCATTCCCCTTTGTCTTGAGGACATGCTTGGATGAGAGATTTTGCAGAATTCTCGAGAAGGTCTCGGGCTTCATGGAGAGGCGCGCCGCCAGAACCCCTTTTGCAGCGGGCAGGGTAAAATGAGACCGCCCCACCTCTTCCATCCTGCGCAACAGCATGGCGCACATCCTGGTGGTGGCGCTCTGTAGCGTGAGATCGTCGATCTCTTTGATGAGTCCACGCAATCGCTGGCTCATGGTGCCCATGATTCTGAAGCAGACGGAAAAGGATTGGCTGAGAATTTGCAGGAAGCGCTTGCTGTCGAAGGAGATTATTTTCGCTGGCCCTAACGCCTCTGCGCTCACCGGATAGATTGGATGCTCCATGAACATCAGGGCTTCAGCAAAGGTATTGCCCTGTTGAATGATGTCGATGATTTTCTGATCGCCGTTGGAAGAGACGCGGAACAGCTTGATTTGCCCGCCGACCACCAAGAAGAAGCGATTTGCCTCATCGCCGGTTTCAAAAAGCGATTCTCCGTCCTGCAGCGTACTGACGTGACTGCTCTCCATGACCTGTCTGACTTGAGTGTCATCCAGGGTGGAAAACAGGTGAGCCATACGTATGTCGATATTCATTGCGATGGAGCCATGAGTTGTTTGTCTTTGACATTCACCCTAGTACTCCTTCAACATGATAATGACGGGTTCAGCGCTCCTGTGGTGTTTCGCGGCAAGGCGCAGTGCGTAGGCAATGGCCTGAGTCCTTGTCAAGCACTGCAACGCCGTCGCGGGACACCACAGGAGCGCCCGAAGGGTTGGTCTGTCAGCGTCCATGACCGCGTTGCGCCTCTTGTAAAGGACTCAGCCATTCACTGCGAGGCACGCCTTCTCCTGAACACTGACAGACCAACTGAACCCGCCATTATCATGTTGAAGGAGTACTAGGTGCTGCCTGGGTTAACGCCAGCGCCGGTTTGCTACAATATTGCACGAAATCGGTGCCTTGTCATTTGATTAAAATCAAGGCCTATTGAATCCTACCCTTTTCTAATACACACCGAACAACTACCAAGAATGGGAGGGGAGCGATGGCACAGGCATTCACGAAGGAGATGTCGAGGAACATCTTTTACGGCGGGACAGCGTTTTTCTTTTTGCTGTTTCTGG
>JAHXHS010000052.1 GCA_025656455.1 Candidatus Thiodiazotropha sp. (ex Epidulcina cf. delphinae)
TCTAGCCAGCCTTCTCAGAAGGCTGGCTCAATAGCCCCCTTTTAGGGGGCATAAGGCAATTCCGGGTTCTTTGAACCCGGATGTTTAGTTTTTCCCACCCACTCGATGTGGTGAAGAACCATATCCTTCCTTGGCGATCTTTGCGTCTTTGCGAGAGAAATTGATTCTCTTTTCCATGCGGGTTAGAACTCCATTCGCAATCCGGCGCTTATGGTATGGCTACTCCAGTCGCTATGGGCGAGAATGGTCCCATAGTCGATAAACCCTACAACCCCGTTCTGGAACTGGGCGGATGTACCGATTCTCAGGCGCAGATAGTCTCGATCAGGATCGTCTGTCTCAATATTAATGGCGTTGCCGGCCGGATCACTGACAAAGTGCGCAGTGATGATCTGAGCGTCGTCCTCGAACTCATGCAGCCAATCCAGCCGGGCATAGGGAATGAGCACCCCCCAATCCATACCCTGGGTGTACGAGGCCCTGCCGCCCACATTCAGGGTCAGCCAACGCTGATCGGTTTCACCGATGCGGGTGGCCCAACCACCGCCGGGGGCGGTTGGATCGGAAATCTCTTCCGTGAATCCGTCCACATCCGACTTGATATATTCAACATCGGCGCGGGGCCCGAAGGTCCAGGCGCCACGATTGAAATCATAGCCGGAACCGATGAAGAGGCTGTAGATATCGCCGTCATAGTCGGCTTTGAGGCTCTGGTTGATATTGAGTCCGCCTAACGGGTAGATGATACTGCGCTTCTGATCAAAATCATTTTTCCCGTATGTGGCTGAAAAATCTACGAAATAGTTCTGTTCACTGTAGTAGGTTCCGTACAGGCTCAGGCTATATCCCTGGGTATCGAGGTCGCCGGCGTTATGCTCCAGCTCGGCATCGGTGTCGATGTAGCCCACGGCGCCGCCAAGGATAAAGTGGTTGGTAATCCTGTAGTCGGCGCCGACGGTAATGCCATAGGTATCAAAATCCACACCTGACTCAAGATCCGTCTCATCCTTACTGCCGGTTGATATATCACCGGTGATGAATACACCGAGCCTTGACGCCAACAGGGGATTGTCGGCACTCGCGCCGCCACCGTGGCGACCGCTGTTCTTGTAGGTCTGCGCAAGCAGTTCAATGGGCAGGTTCTGATCATCGATCCGCAGATCGAGGCCTTTGAAGGAGAGGCCTCTAACACCTGAACGCAGGGCGGAGATCCGTGATCCGAGATTCCTTGTCTGGGCCTCTCCACCCTGACGGGTTGTATTGTTTGCCTTGGTGGCGGATTCAGGCGTTATCTGAAACAGGGCCATGGTGGTAGCGGCATCACCCTGGTTCGCGGCCCCCACGACCGCATTGCAATCTTCCTGCATGCGCTGTGTGATTCTGCCGCTCAGACAGGCATTGGCAATGGCTTCACTGGTAGAGATGACATTGGGGTTGTTGCCGGTGAAGGGCCTGAGAAGTGCGGAAATAAGCTCTTCAGTGGGATCCCCGGCGCCTGACAGCTGGACGGATGTCGTACCGTTAGCGGTTTCGACAATCAATGCGCCTGTCTGCGAACCCGACGTTTGAGGGGCGAAGGTTACCTCGGCGGTGCAACTGCCCCCAACCGGGAGTTGCGTGCCACAATCATTGGTTTGCGTGAACTCGCCTTCGGTAGTGATCGATATGGCCTGGAGGGGAGCAGTACCTTGATTTTGCACGGTTACCACCTGGGGATCGCTGGTTGTATTGACCGGTATCTGCGGGAAACTCAAACTGCTGGGAGATACGGCAATGACGGCAGTCGTGGCGGTGGCAATGAGTGGTATCGATTCATTGATAGGCCCGGCAAGGCTGGACCCGCTGATATCAATGGACCCGGTGACTGAACCGGGGGACGAAGGTGTAACGTTGACCTGGATGGTGCAACTGCCTCCGGCATCAAGCATCGCCGGACAATCATTGGTTTGTGCAAATGGACTGCTGGCAGTGATAGTGCTGATATCAGCGGGTAAGTTCCCTGAATTTGTCAACATGACCGGCACCGAATTACTCGAACTATTTACCGGAACAGATCCAAAATCCACTTCTGTGGTATTAGTTGATAACTTGCCTGCCTGGCCTATGCCGTTAAGCGATACTGAAAAGCTAACGGGCCTGAAAAAGACGGGAGTGGTGGGTACTTGATCGAGGGAAGGGTCGTCTCCGGATATATTCAGGCTCCCGGTCAGGGGGCCCGATGACTGGGGCGAAAAGGTGACTGTGACACTACAGTTTTGTTGTGGTCCGAGGGTCGATTGGCAGTCTGTAATACTGTTAAAGTCACCGGTTGTGGTAATCGGGGAAAGTGTGACGGTGAGGTCGATTTCGGTATTTGTGAGGGTTACTGTTCTAGCGCCACTGGTGGAGCCGACTACAACCTCACCGAAATCGATGGTGCTTGGCGAAATGGTCAACAAGGCAAAGGCACTGTTCGAAAACAGCAGGAATAAGGGGGCTGCCATGCATAAGACAGACTTTAGGCTTGCCCTGGCCGACTGTGCGGCATTCCAAGTATGAAACATTTTTCGCTCTCCCCGGTCGTTATATTGTTGTTGTTCGAGCTCTGGCCATTCCCGGCGAGGCATGCCTTGCACCCCAAGGGCACTTCCTGCGGGGCGTGGCTAACCCCTCCCTGGCTCGCTGAATGTTACAGTATCTATGACAAGGTACACTAGCTCAAACGATTGTTGATTTCTGAGTATTCTACACGATCCATAGATAACGATAGGGCCTAAACTCAAAGCTATCGACTCTCCCCTCGATTACCCATTCAGGGGTAGTCGAAATCATTATTATGGCTCTTCAGGAAAATTCGTGGGCAAACTTCCCTGATCCCGTCATTCCGGCGGATGCCGGAGAAGTGGTGCATGGATGCACCGTTTACGGACCTAAGGATGGAATCCAGATGCTCCGTGATTATCGACCGTTTGTCATGCAAAAAAACACTTCTCGTTAGATTAGCTCCGGATACAAATCCCGCCAGCGTGGGTTCAGCACTTCAATCGTCTTTTCCTTCCATTTCGTTTGCTGGCTAATAGGTACACGCACGGCTGTCGTTCCATACCCCGCCTCCCTGCCATATTCTCTGGATTCCGGCATTCGCCGGAATGACGTAGTCACACGATATCAATGGGTCTGTTACTCAGGCGGCGTCCTGTATTCAGAACTGGCCCTCGAAAAAAATGCGCCTAATAAACCCAGTATTATGAATATATTTCAATAGGTTAGTGGTATTTATCATTCAAGGATACCCACGAATTTATCTAACCAAGCATTATTATTAACCCGGCGACCTAATATATCGGGTCGCCGGGTTAATAGGTTGCCGGGTTAATATTTCTTCAGCTTAGAACTCCATCCGCAATCCCGCGCTGATTGTATGGACGCTCCAGTCGCTTTGGGCAAGGATGGTCCCATAGTCGATAAACCCAACGACCCCGTTCTGGAATTGGGCGGATGTGCCGATTCTCAGGCGCAGGTAGTCCCGGTCAGGATCGTCCGTCTCTATGTTGATGGCATTGCCGCCCGGATCACTGACAAAGTGCGCAGTGATGATTTGGGCGTCGTCCTTGAATTCATGCAGCCAGTCGAGTCGGGCATAGGGGATGAGCACCCCCCAATCCGTGCCATGTGTGTATGAGGCCCGACCGCCAACGTTCAGGGTCAACCAACGTTGATCGGTTTCACCGATGCGGGTGGCCCAACCGCCGCCGGGGGCGGTCGGATCGGAAGTCTCTTCCGTGAATCCGTCCACGTCCGATTTGATATATTCAAGATCGGCGCGGGGCCCGAAGGTCCAGGCGCCGCGATTGAAATCGTAGCCGGAGCCGATGAACAGGCTGAACATGTCGCCGTCATAGTCTGCCGTGAGCTCCTGATTGACGTCGAGTCCACCCAACTGGTAGATGATGCTGCGCTGCTGATCGAAATCATTCTTTCCGTAGGTGGCTGAGAAGTCTACGAAATAGTTCTGTTCGCTGTAGTAGGTTCCGTACAGGCTCAGGCTGTATCCCTGGGCGTCGAGATCACCGGCGTTACGCTCCAGCTCGGCCTCAGTGTCGATATAGCCCACGGCGCCACCGAGAATGAACTGGTTGGTGATCCGGTAGTCGGCGCCGACGGTAAGGCCGTAGGTGTCAAAATCCAGGCCTGACTCCAGATCCGTCTCATCCTTGCTGCCGGTCGATATATCACCTGTGATGAAGACGCCGAGCCGCGACGCCAACAGGGGGTTGTCGGCGCTCGCCCCACCGCCGCGACCGCTGTTGTTGTAGGCTTGTGCGATCAACTCGACAGGCAGGTTCTGCTCATCGATCTGCAGATCGAGGCCCTTGAAAGAGAGGCCTCTGACGCCTGAACGCAGGGCGGAGATGCGTGATCCGAGATTCCTTGTCTGGGCCTCGCCACCCTGGCGGGTCGTGTTATTTGCCTTGGTGGCGGATTCAGGGGTTACCTGAAACAGGGCCATGGTGGTGTTGGCGTCATCCAGGGTAGCGGCCTCCACGACCGCGTTGCAATCTTCCTGCATGCGCTGTGTGATCCTGCCGCTCGGGCATGCCTCGGCAATAACCTCACTGGTGGAGATCACATTGGGGTTGCCGTTGGTGAAAGGCCTGAGAAGGTCGGCAATCGTGCTCGTCGCGCCGCCTGAGGCTGCAGCAGTACCTGACAGGGGGACCGTGGTCATGCCGCTATTGGTATCGATGTTCAAGGCGCCTGTCGCTGATCCCTCGGTCTGGGGGGCAAAAACCACCTGGATATCACAATTGCCTCCTGCGGCAATCTCTGTGCCGCAATCATTGGTTTGGGTGAAATCACCTTCCGTTGTAATAGCGTTGATCAGTAGTGGCGCATTACCCTGATTGGTGACAGTTACGACTTGCGGCTGGCTGGATGTGTTGACCGGCGATTCTGTAAAGGCGAGTTGGGTCTCGGATGTGAGCAGGTCTCCTGCGGTGGCTAACACATTGAGCGGGATGGTATTGGTAAGCGTTTGGCCGCCACTGGAGCTGTTTATCTCCACAGAGCCTGTGATATCGCCCGAGGCTGAAGGCGAAGCGATGACCGAGATGGCACAGCTCGAATTCGGATCGAGTGTGGTGGGACAATCATTGGTTTGTGTGAAATCACCGGTCGTCGATACCGATAGCGCTTGAAGGGCCAAATTCCCCTGATTGCTTACGGTTATCGTTTGCGGACTGCTGGTGGAGCCAACAGGCGTATCCGGAAAACTCAGGCTGGTGGGTGAAGCGTTCAGTACGCCAGCCACTGCGGTTGCGCTGAGAGGCACGCTTTGATTGGTAGCGCCTTGAGGGCCTGTGCCTTGGGCGGTCAATGATCCTGAGAGCGCCCCCAATGAAGCGGGCGTGGCGCTGACCATAATGGTGCAGCTGCCGGCGGCGTTGAGAGTGGTCGGGCAATTATTGGTTTGCGAAAAAGGGGCGCTGGTGGCGATTGAGGTGATATTTACCGTTGCGTTACCGGCATTGGAGAGGGTGACTGGTACGGAATTGCTGGTAGCGCCTAAGTGTATGGAGCCTAAATCCACCCCGTTGGATTCAAAAAGCAGGTCACCGGTTTGGCCGGTTCCGGTTAGCGATACCGTTGTTGTAAAAGGGAGAAAACCGGCTCCCAAGACAATTGAATGGTCGTGGCCGGCGATCGTCAGTGTGCCGGCTGCTGCACCAGCAGAGAGCGGTGAGAATCTTACGTCGATCGTGCAACTGCTGAGTTCATCGAGGATGGCCGGACAGTTATTGGTAATGTTGAAATCGCCGCTGGCTGTTATAGAGGAAAAATCGATAACGTCCGTGGAGTTGTCGTTATTGAACGTTACTGTGATGACGCCACTGGTGTTGCCGACCCCGATGCCGCCAAAGTCTGCGCTGCCTGGCGATACGCTGAACACGGCAGAGGCGTTCGCCGAAAAGAGCATCA
This sequence comes from Candidatus Thiodiazotropha sp. (ex Epidulcina cf. delphinae), assembly GCA_025656455.1. GTDB lineage: Bacteria > Pseudomonadota > Gammaproteobacteria > Chromatiales > Chromatiaceae > Thiodiazotropha. The sequence continues at coordinate 5,959 of JAHXHS010000052.1, forward strand.
ACATCAGAGTAGAAAAATAGCGCCACGATTTAGAAGCCAGCCTGATCAGTTGAACGGCTTTACTACAGTGAACCATTGGTTATTCTCCCCGATTTATATGATTTTATTGTTGATTGTCTGCCGGCGGGCAGATCAACCCTGCGGTACGAAGAAAAACTCACCCGCTTCATGCCCCCCATGCTTGATAGGCGCATACTCCGGGATTTGATCGATACCGAATTTTGAAGCTGTCTGCTGGACCTCTTTCGCCAGGCCGCGATACAGCTTATAGGCCTCCAGAATGGCCTCATTCTCGGACAGGGTTTTGAGAAAAGAGTTGGCGAATACGGAGTGCTGTCCGCCTCCCTGGTCGAGTACAGGCTTAAGACCGCCGGATGTCAGTACAGTCCGTGATCGGGTCTTGGCCATGACCTTCAACCATTTTGTCTTAACTTCATCGGACATGCCAGCTTCCAATCGCGCCATGGATGAGCGTGTCAGGGAACCGGAGTAGCAGGAATCCGCCACCACCAGAATATGCTTGGCCGACATCGCATTCAGGATATCGGTGATGGCGATATTCGAGATCCAGTTGGCGGTGCTGTTCGGTTCGGCATCCACCGGCAGCCAATAGCCTCGCAGGTTCACCCGGTCCAGCTCTCCGTGTCCGGCATAGTAGATGAGCAGATTGTCCTGGTCCGTCATCTGTTCCCGCAGTCGGTTGAGCGCTGAGAGCATGTCATAACGGGTGGCGTCGACCAGTGTGGTCGTTTGAAAGCCGTATTTGTTGCTCAGCAATTCAGCGGTCTTCTGGGCATCGACGCTGGCGCTGACCAGGTTCGGGAAGTGTTTATACTGATTGTTGCCGATAACCAATGCATGATAGTTGCCGAAGTCCACTTGACCGGCGATTCTCTTTGTCGAGGTCTGGCGCACATCCTGTGATTCGGGTTGCTCTTCCGCTCTTTTTACATAGCGCAATTTCGGAATCAGCAGAAATTCCAGACTGGTATGCTGCCCCATCTTATCGACAGCGACCATCTTCACCGGCGTCTGCTCCTCTTCGACGGCGACGTTGGTTGCGAAGATACCCAGTTTATCGGGCTTCTCCGATTTATCGTTGACGGTGAACGAGAGCAGGCCTGCCGGGGCTACGACTTTGCCGGTTATCAGGCGCTCCTTTGCGGCGGACCTCAAACGGATGCTGGGAATACCCCGGGTGAGGGCTACCGGGGGATCGATGATTTCAATACTCGGGCCCGCTATCGAAACGGTCTGCTTGCGGGCGCGTAAATCGGCCAGTTGGGTTCTGTATCGCAGGGCTTCAGCCTGATAGCGGTCTAGCTTTATCTGCTGTTTCTGGATCTCATCCAGGTAGTTTTGCTCAGCCTGGCGTAGCCGCCTGACCTCCAACTCTTTTCTCGCGGCGGCCGTCTTGGTCGATACCAGCTCTTTCTGTGTCTGCTTCAGCAACGCCTGCTGATGCGCCAGATCGGGGTTGAGTTTACCGAGCTGTTGTTGATTTTTATCGAGTTGTTGCTGGGTCTCTTGCAGTTTCCGACGTAGATCCGCGATTTGGCGTTCTCGCTTCGCCACATCTGTCTTCAGCGCCGATTGTTCACGGCTCTTTTCCTGTTCGATACGCTGTAAGCGCTGCTGATACTCATGCAACTCTTGTCTGAGTTTGGTGGCTGCCAGGCCCTGTTGACCCATGCTGCTTTCGCGGCTCTCCAAATCGCGCTGTAGACGCACCACTTCCTGTTCAAGGGTGATGCTGCTATTGGTTGCCTCATGTAGCGATTTCTGCGCCAGTTCCAGTTGTTTACGTTGCTCGGCAAGTACCGGTTGGTTCTTTTCAATCTCCTGGCCGGCCAGTGAGAGTTCGGTTTGCGCCTGGTCGAGCTTTTGCTTGAGTTGACTCGCCCTGCTGGTCTGGACTTTGAGCTCCTCCTGCAATTGAGCGTTTTCCTGTGCCGACAAACGCAATGCCTCGCTCATCTTCGACTGTTGCGAGGTGAGAGAGGATTCAAGTGTGACGATCTTACGTTGCTGGGTGAGCACCGCCTGTTCTTGCTCAGTCAGTTGGGCTTGCAGGGTCGTTAATGCCTTGTCCCTCGAAACCTTGGACAGCTTCTCCCGCCGATTCACTTCCGATTGAAGTGTGGTGAGTTTTGCCTCCGTCGCGGCCAATGACGTTTTTTCACTCGATAATTGTTGGTTGGTCTCGTCGAGTCGGCGACGCAAGGTTGCTGCCTGTTGGCGTTGTTGCGCAGTCTCTTGCTGAGACTGTTCGAGTGCGTTGTTCATTTGCGATTGTTGGCCCGCCAGGGCCTTTTCCAAGGCTGCGATCAGATTACGCTGCTGCCGGGCGCTGTTTTCGCTGATTTCCAGTTTGGATTTGAGGTCTGTCAGCGCCGGTCCGCTGGAGACGGCGCCAGCGACCGGGGAGGGGATGGAACTCTGGCGGCTCAACGAGCTTCGCAGATTGGTCAGTCTCTGTTCCGCTTCGGTCAGTTTGGAGCGCTCGGACTTCAATTGCCCTTTGGTGCGCTTGAGTTGCCGGCGCAAATGCTCTGTTTCCGCTTTCTGCTGCTGTCTCTCCTGTTTCAGCAGGCGGAGTTCATTGCGTTCCGCTTTGGAGATCTCGACAGAGGAGGAGAACTGGAGATTGTCTTGCTCAAGCCCCGATGCCTTACGGTACCAGTTCAGCGCCTGAGCCAGGTCTTTCTCGACCCCCAGTCCCTTTTCGTGGAGAAAGCCCAGATTGATGCGCGCCCTGGAATTACCTTGCTCGGCGGCCTTGCCGTACCAGGCTGCCGCAGTGGCGTAGTCGGGTTCGATGCCCAGGCCTTTTTCATAGATCTCACCCACATAGTTCTGTGCGACGGGATCTCCCTCCTGGGCCTGAGGCAACCAGACATGCAATGAAGTCCGGTAGTCGGCCCGATCGAAGGCGACATACTCTCCACCGCGAATCTCGCACTCCGAGGCCGTGGTCTTGACCGGCCTTCTCGGCGACATATAGGTCATATTCGAACCGAGTTTGCGCACCTGGCCGGGGAGTAGGCAGTCGATAATCAGAAACTTATCCGGATTGCCAGTGCCCGCCGCCTCGGCATCGGCCGGCAAGGTCTTGGTGGTCTGGGATTGACAGCCGGCAAGAGAGATCAGGGCGGAGAAGAGTGTGCTGACGGCCAGGGTGGGGAGTTTGATACGGGGTTTCGCGGTATGAAGATGTAACATGGTATATCCCAATACATATATTATTGCCTCTCGAGTAAGGATAGACAATTCGCACCCCCCTGGAAACGCCGCAGACGGTATCTATGACATATTCACTGTTTTTTTGCATTGCAGCATCGATTCTTCTCTCTGCCTGTACGGATCCGAGTCTCCGATTTGACCGGACGGCCCACGAATACGGTTTCCACAGAGTCGAGCTTGTGGGCAAGGGGTATGCCCACGCGGTATTCAGCAATGGGCGGCAGGAGGCCTTGCCCAGGCTGCATGTCTATCTGGGTGGGGACGGCACACCCTGGATCGGTCGATACCGGGTTGCCAGGGACCCCACCCCGCGGAATCCCCTGATTTTGGCGCTGATGGCCCAGGACGACAGCCCCAGCATCTACTTGGGCCGACCCTGTTATCACGGCGAGTCAGACAGCGAACCCTGCTCGCCAGCGATTTGGACCTCTGCCCGCTACTCCGCCGAGGTGATCGAAAGCATGGAACGGGTATTGCGGGGCATCGTGGAAGATGACGACTATTCCGAACTTGTCTTTATCGGCTTTAGCGGGGGAGGCAGCCTAGCGATGTTTCTGGCCCGAAGATTCCCGGAAACCCGCGCCATCGTCACCTTGGCCGGCAATCTTGATATCCATGCCTGGGCCAGCCATCACGATTATGATCCTCTTGATGGGTCGTTGAACCCGAAATCGATGGCCCCTTTGCCGAACCGGATCCGCCAATACCATCTGGCCGGAGCTAAGGACGGGAATATTCCCCCAGGGATCATACAGGGGGCGCTGGGTAACCAGTCAAACAGTCAGTTCATCATTTTCGAGGATTTTACCCACACCTGTTGCTGGAAAAAGGTGTGGCGGGATGTATTGGCCTGCGTCAGCGAGGCGTGTGAATGGGCCCACAGCCAGCCCTAAGCAGGCTCCCTGCGGGAGCGGATCATCGGGCTGCCTGCTTGCTGAACTGATTTTTCAAATCGATCAATCCCTGGTGCCGGGGGAGGCTGTCCAACGCTTTCGTGAGCTGCTTTATCCCCTCTTCATGATCGCCTGATCGCAGGTGTTCCCTGAGACGCTCTTCGATGCGATCGCCTAACGCTTGCAGACCCTCCACAGCCTGCCTGTTGTTCTGGTGCATGACCAGAATCTGCTGATAGGCATCATAGGCGCTGCTGCCGGAGGGTTCGAGATAGCGGCCAACCAGTACATGGACCTCGGCGACCTCAAGCAGATTAGCCACCTTCTCCTGGGTGTCGGCGTCGAGGGTGGCGGTATCCTCAAGGACGGTCTCCGGTTGGATGTCGTTTGGCTGGCCGAAAAAGAGCATCGCCGCAACTGTCACCACCAGGGAGAGGGCGCCAGCCGAGGCAACCGGGACCAGCCACTTGGGACGCATCTCGTCCCGCCCCGCGCGAGGGCCGGACATCTCCCGGAGGAACTGGGTGGCATCGGTGGTGCGCTTCTCTCGTTCGAACGCCAGGCCGTGGAAGATGGCTTGCCAGATCTCCTTGGGCAACTCCTTGGGGCGGCGCGGTTTGAGTTCCAGGTCCCGGGCGTATGTCGCCGGTTTGCGACCGAAGGGATGTGTCCCGGCGAGCAATTCATAGGCGACGACCGCCAAGCCGTAGACATCGTCACGGGGGTCCGGCGCTCCATACTCGAGCATTTCACAACTGGCGTAGGTCGGGGTCAGGGCGCCGAGGGAGCCTGGATCGAATACCGTCGCATCTTCGACGACCCGGTCTGAATCCTTGGCTGCCCGGGCGATACCGAAATCCACCACCTTGATGACATTTTTCGAGGTCAGGAAGACGTTTCCCGGCTTGAAGTCGGAGTGAACGATCTTTTCCGAGTGGGCATAGGCCAGGGCGCGGCTCATCTGCTCGATGATCGACAGGGCCTCTTGGAAGGGCAGGGTGCCGGGGCGGAGTCGTCGGATCAGCTGATCCAGCGGCTCTCCCTCCAGCAGCTCCATGGTCATGAAGACATTGGGGCCGTCTCGGTCGAAATCGTAAACGGTGACAATATTGGGATGGGCCAGTTGTTGGGCCTTCTTGCTCTCGCGCTGCAGGGCGATGAATGAATCCGGATTCGTCTGAAAATCCTTCGACAGCACCTTGACCGCGATATAGGGCTCCCTGTCCATGGCCTCGACCTTCCTGAGATCTCTGGCCTTATAGACCACGCCCATGCCGCCACGTCCCAGCATCTCTTCGAGAACGAATCGATTTTTCAGCACTGAACCGATGGTCACCACCTCGGAGGTCGCATTGGCCAGCTCTTCGGAAATGGCGGTCAAGGCCTGGGTGGAGGCCTGTGCCGGATCCGTAACCGGGCTGGTGGTATCAGCGCCGGTCTGGCTCTCTACGGTTTTGGTGGTAGCCAGTTTTGTCGCTTCATCTCGGGATACCGGACGATCATCTTTTGTAGCCATAATCTACCTTAAATAGCTGCCTGAAGCGTTTGCAGAGAATACCGAAAAAAGACGCATGAATCACGGTCAATCGCAGTCGGATGATTATTCACTCCTATAGTCAATCCCTATGGCCTTAATCAGAATTAGATCTTGGACAAGACTATTCGCTTGGTAAATAGTTAGCGAAAGCGAAGTTAAGGGTTAGTGATGAGTCAATAGGATGAGGCATGTTGACTCTTCCGATGATCCGCGGGAGCCAGCAAGTCGCTCCCTCCATAGCAGTGCCAATAACAAAAGCCGGGGAATGCGGATGACATCCGGCTATACCTGTTCATTGTCTGAGGAGGAAAGTGCATGCAACTATTCAATTCCGCGTCATGTCTGATGGCGGTCACCGCTTTCGTCGCCGCACAGGGCGCCGTCGCAGTAGGTCTACCCGACGTTTCCAATACTCATCAAGGCAAGGTATTGCCGGAAACAGCCGAATTCACCAGCGCAATCACAACCGGCAAGCCCGACGTATGGCTCCGGCTACGCTATGAGGATGTAGAGGACGATATCCCCGCAGGGTCACCCCTGACCGGTACCGAAGACGCCGAGTTGTTGAGCCTGCGCGCCGCGTTGGGCTATACCACGGCCCGCTATCATGGCTTCTGGGCTCGCTTGGAGTTAGAGGCCAGCAGACGCTTAAACAGCGACAAGGCGCTCAATGTGGACGAAGATCTGACCTTTCCACCCGGGCCGGCCGGTTCTCGTATCGCCGAGGGTCATGCCCTGATCCCGGATAACAACTTCGAAGAGATCAACGAGGCCTACTTCGGCTGGCGCAGCGCAACGGGAGGTTGCCCAAACGCACCGGGGGCATGCAACGGCCACACCTCGTTCAAGCTGGGACGGCAAGCCATTATCTATAACAATCACCGCTGGGTGGGCAACATCGTTTGGCGCCAGAACTTTCAGTCCTATGATGCCTTTCGGATCGACAACAGCTCGATCGATAATCTCAGTATCTCATACGCCTATGTCGATCGCGTAAACCGCCTGTTCGGCGATGACTCGGCATTCAGGGAGTATGAAATGAACAACTCCCACCTCATCAATGTGGCCTATACGCTTCCCTTCGGCAAGCTGACCGGTTATGCCTATCTATTGGACTTTGATGACAATACGCGCACTCCCTTCCCTGAGGGCGTGGGGGTTGGTCCGGGCATCACCAACTTCGATTCGGATACCTGGGGCCTGCGATTCGTGGGTAAGCACATGATCAGCGATGGCTTTACCCTACTGACCGAACTGGAGTGGGCGAATCAGGATCCCAGCGGCGATGCGGGTCCCACGCTAGACGACAATGACTACATCAACATCGAGATCGGTGGCGCCTTCGACGTGGCCGGTAAGCCGGTGGTCGTGAAGCTGGGTCATGAGGTTCTGGAAGGCAACGGTACAAATGCCCTGCAAACGCCCCTTGCCACGGTACACGCCTTCAACGGCTGGAGCGACAAATTCGTCGGCGCCCCCGGTGGCTCGGCGACCCCGGCCGGCGGCCTCAAGGACACCAGCGTCACGGTAGTGGTCAAGGGCCTGTTAGCCAGCCTGATCGGTCCGTCCAAACTGGTCTTCCAGTATCACGACTACGAGGCTGATCAGACGGTAGGCGGTATCAGCGACTATGGAGACGAGTGGGGCGTGCTGTTTGGCAAGCCGTTTACCAAGGAGTGGCTGGGCGTGGTGAAATACGCCAGCTTCGACGACGCTGGCGATGGCTTCAGCTTCGATACGGAGAAATTCTGGCTGATGGCTCAGTACCGGTTCAAATAGCCCGGCCGGGATGGTATTGCGCGCCTATAGCTAACGCCTATGGAGTTAATCAGAATTAGGTCTTGGACAAATAGCGTTGCGTGGTAAATAGTTTCTCTTAATGACGGCTTGTTCGGATGCTATGAGGAAGTGTGCAAGACCATGTCGTCTCGTAGAGAACTGAAGTGATACTTTGAGTTGGCGATGCCTGTTCATCCCACCTTAGGTGTCGTGGCAATAGTAAACCGTCGCCAGCGCTCCGTTTGGCGGCATGATCATACATAAGTGAGAGAAGAGGGGGTACAGATGCATATTGAACCAGGCGTCGTCGATGGCGCAAAAATAGCGCTTAGCTATGTTACGGCTGTAGGTGCGGTTGGCTATGCGGCCAAACTCGCGCTGAGTACGGTTAAGCATGACGGTGTCGCTCCGCTTGCTGTTCGCAGCATGATAGCGACAGTCCTCGTATTCTGCTTTTTCCAGGTCTTGCCGCACTATCCGGTTGGCGTGTCCGAAGTGCACTTCATCCTCGGCGCAACACTCTTTCTGATCTTCGGCGCTGGCCCTGCCGCCATCGGTTTGGCGCTGGGCTTGCTGGCACAGGGGCTCTTTTTCGCGCCAACGGATCTGCCTCAGTATGGCATGAATGTAACGAGCCTGTTAGTGCCGTTGCTGCTTGTCGACGCCATGGCACGCCGCTTGATTCCGCAAAAGACCGCCTACAAGGATATCAAATACCGCCAAGCCCTGGCGATGTCGACAGCCTACCAGGGCGGCGTCATAGCCTGGGTTGCATTCTGGGCTTTTTACGGCAACGGATTTGGTGCGGAGAATCTCGCGCAAGTCGGTTCGTTCAGTGCCGCCTATGCGCTAGTTATTGTTGTAGAGCCGGTTTTGGATCTGGCGGTTCTTGCCGTCGCCAAATCCCTGCATCAACTCAAAGACAGCAAGGTATTCCATCCGCGTCTCTACCGGGCTGCCGCTTAATTAACGGAATCGGGTCTCCGGCAACTGTGCCGGAGACGAGACCTTTTGCGCCAACCGCATTCACTGACCCGCGGCGAGCGCCGTTGCCCTGCTAAGAGCTTCGTATAAACGCAAGCCATCTCATCGAATCGGAGCGGCAGACCGCCGCTCCGATTCAATTTCGTCATACGGACGCGGGGAAAGGTGGGTATTGGTTCCGCCTATGTTCCCAACATACCCGTTTTGAAATAAGAAGGAACAAAATTGATGAACAAAGCTGAAATGAAAGAGATCATCTCCGAGGCCAAATTCGAAAAAGGTCTGAAGTGGAGTGACATCGCAAAAGCCGCTGGCCTTTCCACTGAGTACACCTGCTCCGCATGCCTCGGCATGAATCACCTGGACAAACAGCAGGCGGATATCGTGGCTGAGTTGCTCGGCTTGGGCGATGAGGTTTCGATGGCTCTGCAAAGTTTTCCGCATAAAACCTGGAATCAGGCGATCCCCACCGATCCGGTAATCTACCGTTGGTACGAGATCGTCGGCGTTTACGGCGAAACCATCAAGGAATTGATCCACGAGAAGTTCGGTGACGGCATCATGAGCGCCATCGATTTTACGATGGAGATCGACAAACAGGAGGACCCGAAGGGTGACCGGGTGGTGGCTACACTGAATGGCAAGTTTCTGCCTTATAAATCCTGGTAACGATGCATGGCGCCGTGAAGCATGGTTACACGCGACCCGCACCGATTCGTCAATGAGCTTGATGAGGCTGCCGTTGAACGCCTTATTGCGCGGCTCGAAAGCCGCGCAAAAGACGCCGTCTTTACCAGGTTGTTTGACAAGTACGCCGCTCGACTGGCTCTCCCGCCGTCTGCTCAAGTATTGGAGGTCGGCTGCGGCACTGGCGCAATGATGCGATTTCTTGCAAAGCGCAGCGATTTTTCAGGCAAGGCGATCGGTGTTGATCAAAGCCCTCCGTTTATTGAAGCCGCAACCGGATTCGCACAACGGGAGCGTGTCGACGACAGGGTCGCTTTTCGAATCGGTGACGCCCACAACCTGGATTTCCCGGCTGCGGCGTTCGATGCGGTCATCGCCAATACGCTGATCAGCCACGTCACAGAGCCGGAAACGGTGCTTCGAGAGATGGCTCGCGTCGTTCGTCCGGGCGGCACAGTGGCCATTTTTGACGGTGATTACGCCTCTTTGACTTATGCCTTTCCCGATCACGATTTCGGCCATCAAATGGATGTGGCCCTGGCAAGCGCCTCATTCAATAATCCGCGGATCATGCGCGACTTGCCGCGTCTGTTGCCGGCGTTCGGGCTGGAGGTGAATGCGGCTTGGGGCGATGCTGTGGTCGAAATCGGCAACGGGAGCTACTTCAAGTCTTTTGCAGAAACCTATGCGCCATATGTGACGGGCGCGGGTTTGTTACCGGCAGAGGCGGTTGAGGGTTGGCTGGCGGCACAACGACAAGCGATGGAGAACGGTACGTTTTTCGCGTCGTGCACTTATTACACTTATCTGGCGCAGCGGAGTTGATGGAAAGGGAAGATGCAAATTAACTTCACCCAACAACAGCTTGCCGAGCCGGCGATGGCGAGTTCCTACGTGGAGCTGTGCGCTTGTCTGCAATGTGACTACTGCACCCCAAACTGTCCCACCTATCAACTAATGGGCGATGAGTTTGACAGTTCGCGCGGTCGGATCCACCTGATCAAGGATATGCTGGAGAGCGACTGCAAGCCGGATGAGAAAACGGTCACACATATCGACCAATGCCTCTCTTGCCTGGCGTGCATGTCCACCTGTCCGTCAAGCGTTCACTATATGCATTTGCTGGATCATGCCCGGGAGTATATCGAACAGAAGCATCAACGTCCGTTGTATGATCGGGCGTTGCGTTGGATGCTGGCGCAGCTTCTACCCTATCCGGGGCGCTTTCGGCTGGCCATGCGCGGCGCCCGGTTGGTGAAACCGTTGGCCTTTGTCATGCCCAGGAAGATCCGTGGAATGATTGAGTACACCCCCGACAGACTGCCTCCACCCAGTGTGAATGAGAAGCCGCAGTGCTTCCCGGCGATGGGTGAACGCAAGCGCCGCGTGGCGCTGATGACAGGCTGCGCGCAAAAGACGTTGAATACGGATATCAATGATGCGACGATCCGCATTCTGCGTCGTCATGGCTGTGAGGTCGTGGTTGCGCAAGACACCGGCTGTTGCGGCGCGTTGACCCATCACATGGGAAAGACCAGGGAGAGCCATGCCGCGGCTGCCAGGAACATACGCGCCTGGATGAAAGAGGTGAATGGTGCGGGATTGGATGCGATTGTGATCAATACCAGTGGTTGTGGCACTGTGGTCAAGGACTATGCTCACATGTTCAGAGATGGAGAGCAGGCAGAGGATGCCGCGACGATCTCCAGGTTGGCTAAAGATATCTCCGAGTTGCTGGCGGATATCGAACTGAATCACAATCCGATGCCCGGTTTGCGCGTCGCCTACCATGCCACCTGTTCCCTGCAATTCGGCCAGCGGATCAGATTTACCCCAAAGCGGCTACTGAAGTCGGCGGGTTTTACCGTGATCGAGCCCAGGGACTCACACGCCTGCTGCGGCGCTGGCGGAACCTATAACCTGTTGCAACCAGAGATTTCGGAGCGGTTAAAGGCGCGTAAGGTTAAGGCGCTGGAAGAGGGCGCGCCGGATGTGATCGCCGCAGGCAATATCGGCTGTATGATGCAGATCGGCTCCGCCACCGGATTGCCGGTGGTCCACACAGTGGAATTGCTGGATTGGGCGACAGGCGGGCCGATGCCTCGCGCCTTGGAGGAGTATTCTTAAACTCAAGTTTCGGAGTTCAAATTTAACTCGTTCCCATGTTCTATGTGGGACCGCACAATGTGAACGGGGCGTAGGGTGCGGCCCTGCCGCACCATGCTGGGTTGCGCTCCTGTTTGCTATGACGGATTTCTTCACTTCGCGGCCCCTTGACCCAATACCTTGGGTTCCAGGGCTTCAAGTTACGGTGCGGCAGGGCCGCACCCTACGAAACTAGTGGATGTCTGTTTAGAAAACCCGTAGGTCACGTTGCGCAGCTACGTGACACCCCCATTGAGTCAGGTAGCCGCTCCGCGTCAACCTGACCTACTACGCGCAGCCGGCGAGTCTTGCCTAGTCTTCGTCAGGATCACACAGCTCCGACATCGGGCAAGGCCCTGATCGATGGCTGGGTATTTTACGGCATCCGTCAACGCCCCACCCGGCCGCCAGATCCATAAAGGCCAGGGAGGCAGGACTCTTATAGGATTCTTTGCGACTGATCAGGGTGATCGTGTGGTGGGGCAATTCCGGGAGCAGCATAACTGAATAAACCTCATGCTGCCGGCAGACGATGCTGTCGGGAAGTATGGTGGCGAGCCGCCCAAGGCGGAGGACCTCTATGATCGTGCTGAGCGAGTTGGTCTCGATGGCAATGTGCGGCGAGATGTTGTGTTCCAGGCAATACAGGTCGATATGGCGCCGCAGCGCAAAATCGCTATTGAGCAGCACCAGCGGTTCTTGCTCAAACGCATGCTCGTTCAGCGGCTCCTCCTGTCCCGCACAATGGTGAGCTTTACCGACGGCAATGTTGAGCGGTTCGATAAACAGTAGCTGTGTTTCGATGCCGTTCGAACGGGCTTCGGTCGAGAGTGTATTGGTAAATGCAATACCGATGTCGATGTTGTCTTCGGCGACCCCGGACTCAATGTCATCCTGGGGCATTTCCAGAGTGCTTACGGTGATGCCGGGGTAGCGGGTATTGAAGTTATCCAGGAGCGGGGCGGCCAGGTAATCCGTGATGGGCGTCATTCCCAAACGGAGCGAACCCCGGCTCAGATCCTGCAGTTCATGGATAGCCCGCTTGCCCGCGTCCAGTTCTCCCAGGGCGCGGCGGGCATAGCCCACATAGACTTCGCCGGCGTCGGTCAGCCGTACGCTGCGTCCGGAGCGGTCCAGCAGCTGTACGTCCAACGACTCTTCTAACTGTTTGATTTGTTGAGACAACGTCGGCTGCGAGACATATAACGCCTCTGCCGCCCGGGTAAAACTGTGGTGTTCCGCAACCGCCAGCAAATAGCGAAGCGAGCGAGGACACATGATATTTCGATCCATAGCCAACCTCTATGGAGTTAATCAATAGTGCGATATTGGACAATTATTGTTGTGTGGTAATTCAGTGTAGCCTATTTTCTCGATCAAGAGTCGATATCTACGGGCTCTTTCAAGAATTAAATGCCTAAATGGCAATGCTGTCAGGCAAACGGTTTAGCCAACTTCCCCGGTCCATAGCCATCGCCTATAGAGCTAATCAGAATTTGGTCTTGGACAATTATCGATGCTTAGTAAATAGTTTCACTTAACACGAGAGCTTGCAGAGATGCCTCGTGCAATATGTTAAGAAAAACTTAAGGTCGTTGATCTTTCACTCACCGTTTGCGCAGGCAGAAGTGTGAGAGTTTTAAACCTAAATGAGAAAAAATATTTTAAATCATTAGGTGCAAGACGACTTGTTCGAAACCGAATTAAGGAGGTCACGAGACCATGTCATCAACCATCAGACAGAAAGTAATGCGGCATCTTGACATTGTCGGTCATCTACAGCCGGCGCTGCATGAGGAAACGCATGCACCAGCTCCCGATCAAGTCGACAACGCACACTACAGGGCGTACACGCGAATGGCGCATGATGTCGGCGGCGAACCGGATGTGCCGATTAGATGGGAAGAAAAAGAAGAGGAAGTGTGGGAGCACAACACCTTCGTGACCTGTGAAGTTTTGGCCTGGCGTGGCGTTTGGAACGCCGAGGAGAGGCGTCGTCGGCAGAACGTTGATGTGGGTCAGACCCAGTATCTGGGGTTGCCCTATTATGGCCGGTGGTTGCTGACCGCGGCGAGGATTTTGGTCGACAAGCAGTATGTCACACTCACTGAACTGTCCGACAAGATTGATGAGGTCAAGAAACGCTATGAGTAAACCACACTACGATAGAGAGCACCATGTAAAAAAAGCTACTGGAATCGGTGACCCCCAGTGTTTCAAAGGCGAGGCGGGACCAGCCAAGTTTAAGGTGGGCGATAAGGTAAGGATCAAGGATTTGCCGGATATCTTTTATTCCCGCACCCAAGTCTACACACGAGGCGCGCCCGCTACGGTAGCTGAGTTGGTCTATGAAAGCCCCGCGGCGGAAGATGAGTCATGGGATAACACAGACAATCCCGTATGGTTCTACAGCGTGGTATTCAGGCAGAAGGATCTTTGGCCGGATTATCCTGACGCATTCGCTAACGACACGGTAGAGACCGAGCTGCCCGAACGTTGGCTGGAGCCGATGTAACCGGGCATGCGAATGCAGATGCAGAACATACGGAACAGCAATTAGAGAGGATAAGAAAATGGCGGAGAAACATAAGCCCGCACCCATGGTTGATGAAGTCAGTGAATTCGAGGTACTTGAAATAGCGGTTCGCGAACTCGCTATCGAGAAAGGTCTTTTCACTGCCGAAGATCATCAGCATTGGACAGAGTACATGCACACCCTCGGTCCGCTACCAGCGGCGCGCCTTGTCGCCAAAGCCTGGCTGGATCCTGAATACAAGAAGCTAGCCGTAAAAGATGGTGTCAAGGCCAGTCTGGAAGTCGGAATAGACTGGGTCAATAGCATGCCGACAAAATTCGGCACACCGAGCGACTACTGCAACCTGCGTGTCCTCGAAGACACACCCAAGTTGAAGCACGTGGTCGTATGTACGCTGTGTTCGTGCTATCCACGGCCAATCCTTGGCCAATCACCTGAGTGGTACCGGACCCCGAACTATCGCCGTCGGCTCGTCCGCTGGCCGCGGCAGGTACTCGCCGAGTTCGGACTCCAACTACCCGAGGACGTGGAAGTAAGAGTTGAGGATTCGAACCAGAAGTCTCGCTTCATCGTGCTACCGGTGCGCCCCGAAGGCACAGAGGGCTGGACGGAGGATCAACTGGCCGAAATCGTGACCAGGGATTGCCTGATCGGCGTCGCTGTGCCGAAGCCCGGCAAGACAGCAAACGATCCGCGTCCCGTGCGCCCCGCGGTTAATCCATACCATCATCACTAGAGAAAGCCGATGGCCGAAATCAATCCTAAGTTTCACGAACTTGATGAAGAGATGGCCAGCCGTGATCTGGACCACTCGCCAGTTGAGCTACTTGAGAAAATCAAGCAAGAGGGAAGAGTCTGGGATGATCTGAGCGAAGAGTATGGCGTGGACAATCCTGACCCGCCATGGCGGATTACCCTTGAAGCGACCTGCGATATGCTCGCCGACGGCTATTGGGAAACATTCAATATCTGCAAACCCAAAGAGGAACGGAATCCCGAAGAGGAAAGCAAAAAGCTTGATGCCGTTGAACGCCGTTGGGAAGAAGACCAGCTGGTTAATCAGCATTATGCTGAAGTTCCATTCCCGGAAAGACAGCTGCTGGCGCTGGCCCATACCTTGATCCGACGCGGACTCATCAATGAGGATGAACTCGCCCGTCACATGGAGGAGGTTGATCAGCGTCTCAACAGCGCCTAAAGAAAGGTTTTTTGCCGATTGATAGAGCGACCCACCAGGGTGGTGAGAGATAACTACCGATCGGTTTCCTGGTTCTTGGAGCATACCTGGCTCCCGCATGTCAGGAGCCATCGCCGACTGTTGCTTACAGAGGAATTGATTAATGTCAATACGCGGAGTCCGCATCAAGATCCAAGAGCTTAGCCATCGTTATACGCCGAAAAGTCCGGTGACTTTTGACAAGGTCAATCTGGACGCAAAGCAGGGAGAGATAATAGTCATCATTGGCCGATCCGGTTGTGGCAAGTCGACTTTGTTGCATATCCTGGCAGGTCTGCTGCGCCCCACGGATGGCACGGTTTACCTTGATGACACACTGGTCACCGCGCCTTCGCCGCAGTGGGTGATGATGTTCCAGGCGCCCCATCTTTTTCCCTGGATGCAGGTGTCGCAAAATGTCGGTATTGGTCTTCGCTTTGCCGGTTGGGATGAGACGAAAATGAGTGACCGGGTTGCCGATGCACTCAGTCTCGTCGATCTTCAGGACTATGCCGACAACAATGTCCAGGACCTTTCGGGTGGACAGCAACAGCGTGTGGCGCTTGCCCGCTCCCTGGTGATGGAACCGGAATTGCTACTTCTGGATGAACCCTTTTCAGCCCTCGATGCCTTCACCCGCGCATCCCTTCAACACGATGTCCGCTCCATCGCCAAACGTCTCGGTTTCAATGTGGTGATTGTTACTCATGACATCGACGAAGCGGTATTGATGGCCGATCGGGCGCTGATTATGGCTGGTTCCCCCGGCAAGATCTACGATGAACTCGAAGTCAATCTCCCCGACCCGCGCGAACGTCAGGATCCGGCAGTACAGGCGATGCGCGCGCGCCTCATGGAAGCCTTTCAAAATGCAGCAAACGAACACCCGAGCGCCTCCAGCAAGGATGTTGGTGATGATTCCAAACCACACAGCGTCACGCAGCATGCCTGACCGTGCATAAGTCGGAATATCCGACTGCCTAACGGAGGATACCGAAGATGAAGAAGCAGAAGCAGCTAATCGATAAGTATGGTGAAGGAATAGACGATCCCCAACTTGTCTTGGACTATGATCCGCTTTTCAGTAACGTGTTAGGTAGCGGTGTCGACCGGCGCGATTTTCTCAAGATGGGCAGTCTTGCTGCGTTGAGCAGCCTGGTGCCCTCTGCCGCCACCTTCGCCCAGGAGAAGAAATGGGATCCGGTGGTCCGTATCGGTTATATCCCGATTACCGACGCGGCTGCGCTGCTGGTCGCGCATGAACTGGGCTATTTCAAGAAGGAGGGCATCGACTCTGTTCGTCCAACCCTCATTCGTGGCTGGTCGCCGCTGGTCGAAGCATTCGCTTCACATCGCTTCAACCTTACCCACATGCTGATTCCGATTCCGATCTGGATGCGCTACAACAACAAATATCCGCTAAAGATCACCGCCTGGGATCATACCAACGGTTCGGCGATCATCGTCCATAAGGATAGCGGCATCAATACCCCCAAGGATTTCGGCGGCAAGCAGTTTGCCGTGCCCTACTGGTACTCGATCCATAACATCGTCTCGCAAAAAATCATGAAGGAAGCGGGTATTACGCCGGTGATACGACCGCAAACCGCGAAACTGGGACCCAACGAGTGCAATTTCCTGGTGCTGAATCCACCCGACATGCCGCCTGCGCTTGCAGCGAAGTCGATTGACGGCTACTGCGTGGCAGAGCCATTCAACGCCCTGGGTGAGATCAAGGCCGGCGGCAAGGTGCTGCGTTTTACCGGCGACGTCTGGAAGGGACACCCCTGCTGCGTGGTGGTGATGCACGAGGCCGATGCCATGGATCCCGATCGCGCGGCATGGGCGCAGGGTGTACACAACGCCGTGATCGCCGCACAGATTCACCTGGGCGAGAACAGGAAAGAGATGGCTCATATGCTCTCTCGCAACGGCAAGAAATATCTGCCGTTCCCGAAAAAGGTGATCGAGCGCGCCATGCTCTTCTACGATCCCGCCTACTACAACAACCCGGTGGCGATCAAGCACCCGGAATGGGGTATGGATCGCATCAATTTCCAGAGTTGGCCATACCGCTCGGCGACTGAGCTTGTCGTCTCCGACCTGAAGAAGACGGTGCTGACGGGTGACGCAGGGTTCCTCGATAATCTCACGCCCGAGCATGTCGCGGATGATCTGGTCAATTACGATTTTGTCAAGAAGGCGCTTGAAGCGAATCCCAAATGGAGAAACGACCCGAGTGTCCCCAGTACAGGCGATCCCTATACTCGGGTAGAGGTGGTTGAGCTGTGAGTGACGGCGCTCCATCTGTCGGCATTGGCGAATCTCGATCGTTCCGCGCCCTGAAAACCTCAGGGCGTGGCCTGTCAAACTTTTTCGGGGGCCTGGCGATCCTGTTCACCCTGTGGTGGATCGGAGGCTACTTGATCTCTATCAATCCTTCGACGACGCATTTTGCAGCGTTCGGACCCATCCCGACATTCAAGGCGTTTCCGGAGCTGTGGTCGTCAGGGACGATACAGAGTGCGATTGCAGCCAGCGGCTACCGTTTGGGCATCGGACTTCTGATTGCCATCATTCTCGGTGTGCCGATTGGTATTCTCATGGGCCGCAGCAAGAAGTTCCGTGAGATGAGCAACTCTCCATTCCAGTTGTTGCGCATGATCAGTCCGCTCGCCTGGATGCCGCTTGCGGTGGTTGTGTTTGCCACCTGGAACCAGTCGATTATCTTTCTCATCGCAATCGCCTCACTCTGGCCGATAGCATTCGCAACCGCCGCCGGCCTGGCCAAAGTGGATCCGGCCTGGTTCAAAGTTGCCCGTAATCTAGGCGCCAAGCCTTTGCACTTACTGACAAAAATCATCATGCCGGCGATCAGCTTCGACGTATTCACCGGCATTCGGCTTGCCCTTGGCGTGGCATGGATTGTCCTTGTCCCGGCAGAATATCTCGGCGTAACTTCCGGTCTTGGTTACTCCATCGAGGATGCGCGCGAGACATTGTCGTATGACCATCTCACAGCGATCGTGCTGGTTATTGGGGCCATCGGCTATATCCTCGATAGCACCTGCGTGCTGTTTATCAAGCGGTTCAGTTGGCACCATGCGGAATCGTGAGGCAAGGGATCAAGTGAATGAGTGTCGGTGAGATTTAAGACTATGCACCCTGTTGAAGAGGTTATCAAACTATGAGCAATGACACCGCGCCTGTCGGGGTGAATGTAGTCAACGCCGGGAGTGGTGAAACCAGATCGTCCCGCGTTCTAAAGTCCTCGTGGCGGGGTCTGTCGAACTTTTTCGGGGGCCTTGCGATTCTGTTCGTTGTCTGGTGGTTCGGTGTCTATCTTATCTCTTCCACGCCATCGACGGAGCACTTCGCCGATTTCGGACCCATACCGGCGCTTCAGGCGTTCCCGGAGCTGTGGGAGGAAGGGACGATCCAGAGTGCGATTTTATCCAGCGGCTATCGTTTGGGCAGCGGGCTTCTCATCGCCATCTGCATCGGCGTACCGATCGGCATCCTGATGGGCCGCAGTAAACGATTCCGCGAACTGAGCAACTCCCCGTTCCAGCTGCTACGCATGATCAGCCCGCTCTCCTGGGAGCCGATTGCGGTAATCGTTTTCGCCACCTGGAACCAGGCGATCATCTTTCTCATCGCCATCGCCTCGGTCTGGCCGGTGGCCTTCGCCACCGCCGCCGGGTTGGCCAAGGTCGACCCGGCCTGGTTCAAAGTGGCGCGAAATCTCGGCGCCAAACCTTGGCATATCGTGATGCGGATCATCGTCCCGGCGATCACTTTCGATGTACTCACCGGCATACGTCTCGCCCTTGGCGTGGCCTGGATCGTGCTCGTGCCGGCAGAGTTTCTCGGAGTGACTTCCGGCCTTGGCTACTCCATTCAGGATGCCCGTGAGGGGTTGTCATACGACCATCTCATGGCATGGGTGCTCATTATCGGGGCCATCGGTTATGTACTCGACAGCTCCTGCGTGTTGCTTATCAAGCGTTTCAGTTGGCATCGTGGCGATGGTTGAAGTACCAAACCTTGGGATGTCGTGTGATGACTAAATCACGCTTCAATGAAGAGCAGATCCTAGCCGTGCTGAAAGAAGCAGAGGCTGGGGTGAAGGTCCGGGATGTTTGCCGCCGGTACGGCATCTCCTGCGCCACATTCTACAAATGGCGCGCTAAGCTCAGGGAGCAGTCAGACACCGAGTCGAGGCGCCTGAAACAGCTTGAGGAGGAGAACCGGCGTCTGAAGGCGATCGTCGCCGATCTTACCCTCCGCAACCAGGCGCTCAAACAGGTTGTATCGAAAAAATGGTAATGCCAATCGCCGGATCCCGGCGCATACGAGCAGCAATAGAATCCCGCATCGCACAGACGATGAGGCAGTGAGAGAGGCGAAAGCAATATGTCCCAAGATTTTCATATCGTTTGTATTTCAGGCACACGAGAGAAGTTACAGATGGCCGCGATGTTTGCGTCGGTGGCGGCTGCGACCGGGGAGCAGGTCTCAGTGTTCTTCTCAATGAATGCCTTGCCCTATTTCGTCAAGGACAATGCCGTAGAGGCGCCGGTGGAAGGCGAGTTTGGGGCACTGATGGCGCAGGAGCCTGGGGTGCCGCCCTTCAAGCAGTTGTTCAAGCAGGCGGCGGAACTCGGCGATGCAAAACTGCTGCCTTGTTCGATGGCCCTCGATCTGCTGAAGATCTCGGAAGAGGCGCTTGATCCCGAGTTGGGTCCGGCCACGGGCCTGACCCGTTTTCTGAACGACGCCGAGGGTGGACAACTGCTCACCTTTTAACCGGGGCGGTGGATCAAACCACTGTCAGCAAGAGGATATGATGAATGAGTGAATGCAAGACAATTGATGCACGCGACACATTTTGCCCCGGGCCGCTTATGGAGCTCATAACCTACATGAAGCAGGCCAGCGTGGGCGATACCCTCGAGCTGCTGTCCACCGATCAGGGTACAGCTTCCGATGTCCCGGAATGGGTCAACAAGGTGGGGCACGAGATGGTCAGCAGCGAGAAGATCGGAGAGGTCTGGCACCTCAAGGTTCGCAAGACCAAATAGGGCTTGCGGATGAGATCGGATACGCCCGGCCGATGCGGCCGGAAACGTGTTGATAATTTTGGATAGGAGAATGCAATGAGAATCTTAGTCGTCGGTGGTGGCTGTGGTGGCACCATTCTGGCCAACAACCTTGCGCGGCGGCTGGCTGGCGAGATTCGTGACCGAAAGGTCAGAATCACCATGCTGTCAGCCTCTGACCAGCACATGTATCAGCCCGGCTTGCTGTATGTAGCCTTCGGACAGATGATGCCGGATGAGCTGTATCGTGATCAAGCGAGCCTGCTCGAACCCAGTATCGATTTTCATGTGGATCCGGTGGAGGAGTTTCAGCTCGAGCAGAACCGGGTGAAGACCAAGGCCGGCAAGATCCACGAGTATGACGTGATGGTCATCGCTACCGGTTCGCGCATTGTTCCCGAGGAGGTGCCGGGATTGAGGGAGGGTTCCGAGACCTTCTACTCCGAAGCGTCCGCGGTGAAGATGTTCAAGAGCCTGCGTGAGTTTGAGGGAGGTAATGTGGGGATAGTCGTCGGGGTCCCGCATAAGTGTCCGATCGCACCGGTCGAGGTCACCTTTTCGCTGCACGACTATTTCAAGTCCCGCGGTATCCGCGATAAGGTGCGCATCAAGTATCACTACCCGATCGGTCGCATTCACACCATCGAGAATGTCGCCAAGTGGGCCAAGCCCGAATTCGACCGCATCGGCATCGAATACGAGACCCTGTTCAACGTCAGGGAGGTCGATGTCGAAAACAAAATCGTCAAGAGCGAGGAGGGCACGGAGTTCGCCTACGATCTGCTGATCTCCATCCCGCCGCATCGCGGCATGGAAGTGATCGAAAAAGACAAACTCGGCGACGGCGGCTGGATTCCGACCGATCGTCATCGACTCACCATGGAGGGTCACGACAACGTCTACGTGCTTGGCGACACCACCAATCTGCCGGTCAGCAAGACCGGATCCGCCGCCCACTTCGAGGCCGAAGTGGTTGCCGAAAATATCGCTTCGATCATAAAGATCGGCGCCCCGGTGCGCGAATACGACGGCAAGGTCTACTGTTTCATCGAGGCCGGCCATGACCGGGCCACCTACGCCATGTTCAACTATCAAAACCCGCCCGACCTGAAAGCGCCGAATAAGTCGATGCACTGGTTCAAGATGAGTTACAACAAGATGTACTGGACCAGCGTTCGCGGTCTACTTTGAGGAGTTCAGGCCCATGACTACCCAGAAAGAAAAAACCGTTGCCGAGGCAGTCGCCGAGCGCGAAGAGCTCTCCCGGGATCTGGAACAGTTGTCGGAACTGGCGACGCTCGTCCTCTCGGCCCGAGACGCCTTGTCGGACGATATCGTCACTCGGCTCTCCTCGGCGTTCAGCGAGGGCATTACCCTGCTCGATCGCCTTACGCGTAATGAGGGATTGATGCGTTTGCTGCAGGTGCTCGATCGTCCCGAGACCCAACACCTCCTGCTCGGCCTGGGCAAGGCGCTCAGCCAGATGAGCCGCGATATCGCCACCGCCCCGCCGGCCAAAGGCGGCGTCGCGGGGATCGTCAAGCTGGCCCTCGAACCGGGCACGCAGGAGGGTGTTCGATCGCTTTCGCTGCTCGGCCAGTATTGGAGCGACAGCATGCGTGAACTGCACCGGCATGGTGGCGGTTGACTTCATCGAAGGAAGTGCGTCATTCCGGCGAATGCCGGGATGACGGTGGTTGATCCACACAGAATTATTCATTGAGCAGACGAGCCATCGTCGCCAAAGCCCGCTCAATACGGTCATCCCAGTCACAGGCGCAGGAGAGGCGCAAGAAATTACGATACTTGCCGGTTGCGGAAAAGATAGCGCCAGGGGCAATGCTGATGCCTTGTTTTAGCAGGTTGCGGGCAAGCGCGAAGCTGTCCGTCTCGCCCGGCAGTTCAACCCAGATCACAAACCCGCCTTGGGGAGAGGTGACCTTGGTGCCTTCGGGAAAATGACGCTCCACACCGGCAATCATGCGTTCAACGGCCCGTGCGTATTCCCGGCGCATCTTGCGCAGATGACGCTCATACAGCCCGCTTTCAAGCAGATCGGCCACCGCGAGCTGGGGGAGGGTCGATGTCGCCAGATTGGTGACGAATTTGAGATATTCGACCTTCTCCTGATACCTGCCGGCGGCGATCCAACCTACCCTCAGTCCAGGGGAGAGGGTCTTGGAGAATGAAGCGCAGTGCAGCACATCGCCGGTTTTATCGTATGACTTGCAAACATCCGGACGCCGCTGAGTAAAGCCCAGATCACCATAGACATCGTCTTCGATCAGGGGGATGCGATGTTGCGATAGCAGGGCTACAAGCGCTCGTTTAAGCTTTTCAGACATACAGTAGCCGAGTGGGTTGCTGTAGTTGGGCACCAGCACGCACGCCTTTACGGGCCACTGTTCCAGGGCAAGTTGCAGGGCCTCCAGGGAAACGCCGTCTTGAGGATGCGTCGGTATCTCCAACGCCTCGAGACCCAGGGAATCGATCACCTGAAGCAGACCGTAAAATGTGGGCGACTCGATCGCCACCACATCGCCGGGCGAAGTGACGGCGCGCAGGGCAAGGGTCAAAGACTCCTGACAGCCATGGGTAATGACGATCTCATCCGCCCCCACCCGACAGCCGTTCTCGGCCATGCGCCGGGCGATTTGCCGGCGCAATTCCCCAACCCCAGGGGGGAATTCATAGCTTGTGTTGCGATGGCGCTGACAGCGGTTTGCATTGGCGACGGCACGTTCGATGGCGCGTGTCGGTAGAAAGGATGGCGCAGGCACTGCCGCCCCTAGTTGCGTCATGGCAGTGTCATTGGCGGCCTTGACCAATTGCAGGGCAAGTTCCTGGCCAGAGACCGGGCTTGGACGGTTTTTGGGTGAGGAGATCCCAGGCTCGTCAGTGTGTCTCCTGGCGCGGGCGCGCACATAGAAGCCCGAGCGGGGCCTCGCCTCGATATACCCCTCGTCCTCGAGTCTCCGATAGACGGCCACGGCCGTCGCAACGCTGATGTTGTGTTGCCCACTGAAGGCCCTGACTCCCGGCAACCGGTCGCCAGGCAGAAAAAGCCCCAAACCGATCTGTTCAGCCAGTTCAGAAGCCAGTCTTTCGTAGAGATAGTCCATGCTTTCACCAGTACAGATTGTGGGCCTTTAATACGGTACAGATTTTTTATATCACAATCTGTACCGTAACATTATTCGCTTTTTGAATCTGTACCGTCGTGCTTCTGCCAGATAGAGTCAAGGGATAGTGGAAAATTAAGGAGAGAAATGATGAAGCACGCTATCTATGTGGTTGATGCATTCACAGATTGTCCCTATAGCGGGAATCCGGCAGCCGTTTGTCTGCTCGACCAAGAGGCAGAGAGTGATTGGATGCAGTCGATCGCCGCCGAGATGAATCTTTCGGATAGCGCCTTCCTGCTGCCCGGCAATCCCGGCGAGTGGAGCCTGCGCTGGTTCACACCGAAAGTCGAGGTGGATCTGTGCGGCCATGCCACCCTCGCTTCGGCGCATGTGCTTTGGCGTGAGCTTGGCGTTGAGGGCAAGCAACTGCTTTTTCACACCCGCAGCGGCCAGCTCGCCGCGACCCGGGAAGCAGAGGTGATCGCACTCGATTTTCCCACCGATAACCTGGCGTCCATACCCATCAGCGAACTGCTGATCGAATCCCTCGGTATCGAGCCGGAGACGGCCTATAAGGGACGCGAAGACATACTGGTGGCATTGAAACATGCTGACGAACTGCGCTGTCTCAAGCCGGACTTGGCGCGCATGATGTCCCTGAAGTGCAGAGGCGTGATTGTCACGGCGCCGAGTGATCGGTCAGCGTATGACTTCATCTCAAGGTTCTTCGGTCCGCGTATCGGTATCCCCGAAGACCCGGTGACCGGCTCGGCGCACTGTTCCCTCGCCCCATTCTGGGCCGAGCGGCTGGGTAAGGCAACGATGCGCGGTTTTCAGGCATCCTCACGGGGCGGCGTGGTCAATGTTCAACACCTGGGCGAGCGGGTCAAACTTCTCGGTCAGGCGGTCACCACCTTGTCAGGAAAACTCCATGCATGAGTCGTAGGTCAGGTTGGCGCGGAGCGACTACCTGACATAACGGTGATGTCACGTAGCTGCGCAACGTGACCTACGGGTTTTTCACCGCATGCCTCCCCCGGCGTGTTCAACATGCGCATTCCGACGACGGTCACGTTCGATCGGAATGAGCGGTCACGATGGGTCGGAATACGCACAACAACTGACCGTTGAATTAATTCGATGATTCTTTGCGTGCTTGGCGGCTTTGCGAGAGTGAATTATAGTCTTGAAATACACACGGATGTTGCTGAAGAGCCAAAATAATTGCCAAGAAAATTCCATTATCTTGAATCTCCTGACGACTTTTTTGGGTATAAAGAACAGAGATCACATCATCAACAATGGAAGGCCGAAATGAACAACCTGTTACGCCTCGGCTTACTCTTTACCGCGATGCCGTTGCTTGCCGCATCCCACGCTGTTCGGGAGGTCGGGATAGTACCGCTCTCCGAGTGGAAAGAGGTAAGCTTTAAGGGTAATACCGCCTATCAGACCATTGAGGATCAACAGGGGCCGGCGATAAAGGCGGTTAGCAAGGGTGCTGCATCCGCCCTGGCGAAGCGCATCACCATCAACCTGGATGAAACGCCCTATCTGCATTGGCGATGGCGGGTGGAGGGTGTGTTGGAAAACCCCGATGAACGCAGCAAAGCGGGCGATGACTATCCGGCCAGGATCTATGTGGTGAAGGAGGGTGGATGGGCGCCCTGGCGGACGCGCTCCATGAACTATGTCTGGTCGAGCAGTCAGGCCAAGGGAAGCGCCTGGCCCAGCGCCTATACGGGACAATCCATGATGCTGGCCGTGGGTTCAGGGGATGCCGCCGCGCAACAGTGGAAATCCGAACGGCGCAATGTGAAACAGGATTTCAAGCGCTATTTCGGTGAGGATATCCGGGAAATCGATGTGGTCGCCATCATGACCGATACCGACAATACAGGCGCCACGGCAACAGCCTGGTACGGCGATATCTATTTCGCTTCAGAGTAAATACAAAAGCGAGCTTGACGGGAGAAATTTTGCCTCTCAGGCCAGTTGAGGAAAACAGGGATTCAAGGCGTAGGGTGCGGCCCAGCCGCACCGATTAGTAGAAAGCGTCATTCAACCTTAAACAGAGCCGTATCCGGATGAAAGGCATACCAGGCGAACCAAAAGGCAGTGACTGACGGCATCATCCGGCCGGTCGCGTCAATCGCGGTTGCGGTTTGATTGTCGGCATCGTAGTGGATTTCGATCGCTTTACCGGCCAAACGATCCTTGACCAAGCCGCTGGTTTTTGACAATTCCACAAAAGGATACGCCTTGACGCGGCCGTCGATCTCCAAACCCAATACACGCTCCTTGGGATGGTAACCCTGGGAGAGAAACTCAACCGGAAAGTAGACCTGGCGACTCGTCTCGTACCCTTGGTAGGGAGATCGCTGATAATTGCGCGAATAGCCCGTCTTTTGAGACAGCACCAATGTCCTGGGATGACGCTGCCGCCAGTCCGACCAGGTCGTGTGTTGTAAGGGAAGGGGGGTAAGACGCCGCCCTTTGTAAGCGCCGCTGACAGCCTGCATTTTGATCTGGGACCATAGCGAATCCGTACGCCTGTCATAGAGCAGTACATCGCTGTTATAGAGCAGTCCCGAGACCCCGAAGGTAAGGCGTGCACCATCCACTTGCGCCAGAAACGCTATCCCTGTGCCACATAAAGGGCAGTAGGTGATGGCAACGCCTTCACCGCCGAAGCGGTCATTGACGATCTCGTGCCAATCCATGATGGCGATGGGATAGGCCTTGGTCACGCCATTGTGCGCCAGGCCGAGTATGCGATCGTCGGCGGCAAGAAAATCAGCCTTAGCAGCGCTCAGGAAGCGGGGTTTGTCGATCGCAGGGATGCCGTCCCGAGGCGGTCCCCCCGACAATACGCTCTCGACCGGAATCAAGGCGTCAGACAGGTCAAACCCGTTCTTGGACGGTCCGGCCTGCGCGCTGCCCGTCAACCAGCCAGTCAGCAGTAGCACTATAAAAAATCTCGGTACACAGTAACGCATCGCCATTTTCTTATACTCTCCTCTTATTCCACCGCAAGGGCCGGTGCGGAAGCGGTCACGAAATCGTCGATAATGTCGAAATCCACCTTTGGCTGAAGAGCGTCAGGCGACCCTCTGTGACCGGTGGGATGAGTGCGGAGTCTCTCCTTATCCTTCTCTATCACAGCTTCGGCGCCACAGTTTTGACAGTAGACATAATCTCCGGTCTTCTGATTGCGGTGGATCACGATGGTGGGACCGCATAGCGGACATGCCTGTAGCGGGATACCGAGATCCGAATGCCCGAGGATGTGATTCAATCGCCCCTCGCGTCCGAGTTCGATGAAGAGATGTCCGAAATTGCCGTCGAATTGCGTATGCAGATTCATCTTGAGCCCCTGCAATGCCTGATCCCTCGACATGCCTCGGCGGTAGGGGCGGGTGCTGGTCATGGCATCGAAGGCATCGCAGATACTGACAATGCGGGAGTCCACGGAGAGATCGCTTTCGTCCAATCCATAGGGATAGCCCGCGCCGTCAGGTCGTTCATGATGATGGAGGATGGCGGTCTGAACCAGCGAGGCCAGGGGATGACCGACAAGCAGCCGTGCGCCGATTTGCGGATGGGTCTTTATCGTTTCGTATTCCTGATCCGAGAGTCTTACCGGTTTCTTCAGCGTCGTATCCGGCACCCCGATCTTGCCGAGGTCATGCAGAAAACCACCCAAGGCGATGCGCGCCACTTGCTGTTTTTCCAATCCTATGGACGCGGCAAGGAGCCTGCAGTATTGAGAGACGCGCCAAAGATGTCCCCCCGTATAGGGATCCCGGGCTTCCACCATCCAGGCCATGACAAGCAGAGAGTGTAGCAGTGGCGCCACCTGGGGATGCGTGTTAGCCAGGGAAGGGTTGTCGGATACAAACCACTGCTTGGTAGCGGGTAGAAGGCTGATCATAGGCTGCCACCTCGGCATTTGTCGTGACTTGGACTCCCGGTAGTGCGAAGCGGCCGATCCGTTTCACACCTTTGATGTTAGATGATACGTGGCCGATGGAAGTCTGGATTCATCAAGATCTGGGGGATCCTGCTGGTTTTCTCCAATCGATCACTCACAGAAGGATACTGGCGATCTCTATACAGGTTTTTATGGGTAGCCACACTTCAAGGCGCGAGTTGTCGTCGGGATTGGCTGGGATAAAGCCATATTGCCGATAAAACGGAATGACCTCGGGAGTCATGGGGTCAACAAACAAGCCAATGGCTGAAATTTGCTGTGCGACCAATACGGTTCGATAGATGGCATCAATCAATAGCCGTTCGCCGATCCTTTGCCCCTGGTGTGAACAAGCCACAGCGAGTCGGGCCAGCCTTACCGCGCTCAGTGGATGTGGATACTTTTTGTAATCGCTGTGGTCAGGCGGTGTTATTACGGAATATCCGGTAAGCGTGTGATATCCCATGATAGTAGTGGGAGCGGAATCCCGGCAGGCCACGTACGTTTTTGAGATGTGTTTTCCGGTTTTCTGCCGGGCTTGTTGTTGTAAGAATTGATTTAGGGCCTGTTAACACTAATCGGATTGTCACTGCCAGGGGCCATTTTTTACCCAGCAAGGCAGAACGAGCGTAGTGTAGCCCAGCTACATGAGCGAGTGATAACGCCGCTGGGTGAAAAATGGCCCCTGGCCCTTCGGGTTGCGCCTGAAAAAGCCCCACTCGGCGTTGCTCGTCGCTTATTTGGAGCGACCAAACCGCGCTCCTCGCGCCTTGATTGGGGCTTTTTCAGGCGCAACAGTGGCAATCCGATTAGTGTTAACAGGCCCTAATTCACTGATGCCGCAATCGAAAGCCTTACGATCATGTTGCCGGGTTATTTCTTCAATGATTACGGACACTCACCGTATCCTTATAGTGCTTCGCGGCTTTAAGTAGTTTAGCGTTTGCCTTTGGCGGATTTTCCAAAGCTGCAAACAAGGCATCAGCGCCCGCCATCGAGAGATGCAAGGTTTCAGTCCGCTCGATCACGCTACGTGCTTTCTCCATTGCTGATTCAATAAGAAACTGTGAAAGTGTTGCGCCAGAGTAATCGGCTGCCCTTTGTATGATTTCTTGAATCTCTGTGGAGGCTCGTGCCACTAAACGGGTTTCTTTACGTTCTGTATTGGTAGCCATCATTTCACCTGCGTTTTCCGCCAACATACACATGGCGTCATTATGGCATACAATTTGTTAGGCTACTGGAAGCGGACTTGATGACACCTACCTCACTCCGGGCATGGTCGAGAAGCCTCGATGATTCTCCAGGCGAATAGTTTTTATGGTCGAGACAAGGGACTTCAGAAAGCTCTGGACACACTAAATGAAGCCTTTGTTCTAGTGTGGTATCCATCCCGAAAGAAAAACTCTCGCAAAGACGCCAAGATCGCAAAGCTATGATTTATTGGTTTTTAATCAGTTTTTTTAC
>JAHXHS010000053.1 GCA_025656455.1 Candidatus Thiodiazotropha sp. (ex Epidulcina cf. delphinae)
GCAACCCGATATGAGCGTTTAGCCATTACTTATCAAGCCATGCTTAGTTTGGTAGCCACTGTTATTTGGCTTAATTGAGAACGCCCCCTAGAATCACTATTCCACCTCGCCACATTTTGCACTGCACCGTTGCAAGCGCACACCCCATCCACTCCGTTGCTCCTTATCTAGTGTGGTGTAACGTATAAACTGCACCAATCAGCGAGACGCTAAGCCGTTAGCTGCTAGGCGCGTTGCGCCGGGAATGGCGCGCCCTTTCCAAGCAACGCAACAACGCAGATGACGGCTTAGCGTCTCGCCCGAAGGGAGGCCCGTCAATGCCTCAATCCTGCGTTGCAGCGCTTGACAAGGGCGCTGCCATTGCCTGCGCGCTGCGTCTGGCACCCCAAGGGCACTTCCTGCGGGGCGTCTTGAGGCATTGACGGGCCTCTGATTGGTACAGTTTATACGTTACACCACACTAGTCGAATCAAATAGTTGTGCGCTATGCGCACACATTATAATTCAACATTCACAATTCAAAATTCATAATTTTACTGAAGCCACTCCGCCGCCTGCTTGGCGAAATAGGTGAGGATGCCGTCGCAACCGGCGCGTTTAATACAGAGCAGGGACTCCATCACCACTGCCTCCTCATCCAGCCAGCCGTTTTGCGACGCCGCCTTGAGCATGGCGTATTCACCGCTTACTTGGTAGGCGTAGGTGGGCACCTGGAAGGTCTCCTTTACCCGCCGGACGATGTCGAGATAGGGCATGCCGGGCTTGACCATCACCATGTCGGCCCCCTCCTGCAGATCGAGCGCGACTTCGTGCAGGGACTCGTCGCTGTTGGCAGGGTCCATCTGGTAACTGTATTTGTTGCCCCCGCCGAGATTGGCGGCGGAGCCTACCGCGTCCCGGAAAGGTCCGTAGAAACTGGAGGCGTATTTGGCGGCGTAGGAGAGGATCCGGGTATGGATATGACCGTTGCTCTCCAGCACCTCACGGATGGCGCCGATGCGGCCGTCCATCATGTCCGAGGGGGCGACGATGTCGGCCCCGGCCTGGGCATGGGAGAGGGCCTGTTTCACCAACACCGCCTTGGTCTCGTCGTTCATGACATAGCCGGTTTCATCGATCAGGCCGTCCTGTCCATGGGTGGTGAAGGGGTCGAGGGCGACATCGGTGACGATCCCCAAGTCAGGCACGGCATCCTTCAACGCGCGTACGGCGCGCTGTGCCAGGCCGTCCGGGTTGAAGGCCTCGCGGGCATCCTCGGACTTGACCGACATGGGTGTGACCGGAAACAGGGCCATCGCCGGAATGCCTAGGCCATGGATCGCCTTCGCCTCTTCCACCAGCAGATCGATGCTCAAACGTTCGACCCCCGGCATGGAGGGCACCGCCTCCCGTTCCCCCTGCCCCTCCAGGACAAAGACCGGATAGATGAAATCCGCGGGGCTGAGCAGGGTTTCCCGCATCATGCGTCGAGAGAAATCGTCGCGGCGCATACGCCGCATACGGGTGGTGGGAAATGGGGATCTGCTGTTGTTATTCGACATCGGAAGCTCTCTGTAGGCATTGGTAAAACCCCTAAGATAACCTATCATGCACGCCCTGAACCACTAACTCGGCGCATCAGGGCCCTGCTCATGAGCCAAAAATCGTCATTTTCACCCTATATCTACGATGTTGATGAGGCGACTTACGATGAGAAGGTCGTTCAGGCCTCGTGTCAGCAGCCGGTCCTGGTCGATTTCTGGGCTGAGTGGTGCGCCCCCTGCCTCTCCCTGGCGCCAGCGCTCGAACGGGTGATCAATGAGCTGGAGGGGTTGGTACAGTTGGCCAAGGTGGAGGTGGACGACAACATGCGGCTGGCGGGACGCTATCGTTTGCGCGGTTTTCCCACGGTGATTCTGTTCGTGGATGGCGACGAAATCGGGCGTTTTCACGGTTCCCGGGCCAGTCATTGGATGAGGGCGTGGATCGAAGAGCGCCTCGGCGACTACCTCGCCAGGATGCGTCGGGCGTGAGCGCTCCATCCAAACTGTGAATTAAATTCACCGGATTTGCTGGATAGTGGTTGGCATAACTCAAGAGTTAGCCTGAAAAATAGTCTAAATTCAATAAGTTGCATTGTGTTTTTTCGCTATGTCGGGACATCTGAAAATACACTCAAGTTTTATCGGCCGGTGTCGCCATCTATAGGTAACAGGCAAACATAGGTTTCGATCCTCCTCCGGCGCTCAAAAAAGCGCTTTAAGCCCACCCTCTCCCCGGGTGGGTCTTTTTTTATGCCCTGTGCAGGCTCCCGTTCAAGGCATTACGGATCGGTGTCGGCCGCGCCAGGCCGCCGGTCTCTCCGTGTATGATCAGATCCACTCCCCTGCCACATCGAATGCGGACCTCGAGAGGGGTGCGCGCAGGCGGGTGTCGGCTGATATTGGCGCTGGTCGATACCAAGGGGCTTCCCACGGCGCGGCAAAGCGCGGCGGCGATCGGATGGTCGGTCACCCGAACGGCCAGTGTGGCACGATCTCCCGTGAGCCAGCCGGGAACGCCCGAAGCTGCGGGGACCAGCCAGGTGGCCGGTCCGGGCCAGCTCTTCAGGACCGGCTCCATGGCTGCAGCCGGTAACTTGCCCAGATAGGGTTGCAGGCGGTCAATCCGGTCTGCGATGAGGATCAGCCCCTTTTTCACCGATCGATGTTTCAGGGCCAGCAGGCGCGCCACGGCATCACCGTCGAGGGGATGGCAGCCCAGTCCGTATACGGCTTCGGTGGGATAGGCGATCAGACCGCCTGCGTCAATGACCTGTTTCGCTAGTCGTAGGCGCCAGGGGTGTAGATAGGTCTCTATTTGCAAGATATGTCTAAATGAGCGGTGTTAATGAATAAAATAGCATTCAGCCTGCCATGAGTGGTGAGGTGGATGCGAGTTTTCTCTTTAAAATATATCGTGTTACGCAATATAAGGAAAATTTAGCCGGATGTTAGCGATTTCACAGCTATAATGATCATCTCATGCTGTAATGATCTCTCAGTGGAATGACAGGGAAGGGAAAGACATGGAAATCGTGCGCCCCGTGCTCGAATCAGACGATCTCAACACCGCCATCGAATTTATCACGATGTGCCAGAAGATCGAAAATCCTCAGCTAAATGATATTTGCGCGCTACTGCGCCGTCTCCATGAGTTCCAGTCGCAGAACTGGACCCTGGGGCTATGCCGCGTTAATAAGCCAAACGCGGAACTCTTGAAAACCGTGCGTATTTCCGCGGACTGTCTGCAGCAACGAGAGGGATGCGGCTCATCGGAACCGCATAGCTGTTGTGCCGGTGGCTGCGCGGGTGATCAGGTCGAATGGAGGGAGCGCGTTAATGTCATGTCGCTCTCCTGCAAACCGAAGCGGTTCGCATCCATGGAATCGATCGACGGCGGATTTGTCTTCTGCCAGACCAGCCATTTGGGCCGTGATTTTGCCTCCTGTCTGTTTCTCGAGGACCGGGTAGAGGCGCTCTCCGACACGAAGAGGGTGCTTGAGTTAATCATTCCCCACCTGCTGCATCTGATTGAGGACCTCCAGAATGCCGGCTTCATACTCTCGCAGCTGACCGGACGCGAAAAGGAGGTGCTGAGATGGATTGGCGAAGGGAAGAGTAATTGGGAGATCGGTCGTATTCTCGATATCTCCGAACGAACCGTGAAATACCACATTTCCAACATCTTGACCAAGCTCAACCTCGTCAATCGGGTGCAGGCGGCGGTCCTCGCCTCTCTGCTGCCGAGGCCACACTAGGGACACTACACTAGCCCGCAGTTTTCATCAGGTGGGTCGGGCTAACTGTTGGAGAATGTATCATTTCTAAAAAACTTGAATGCGGACGGTACAGTTAATCGATAGAGCGTCGCCTGCGGGCACGTGGAAAGCATATCAATCCCTCCGCCCTAATTATACTGCCCGTTCGGACAGTAGTGAGATCAACGCCCAACATATACATTGTACATACCACTCAATGTGAAATAGCCACAATGCATGCCCTTTCGCGCAATGCCGACATTGCAAAGGTCCAGGTGAATGTGGTTACCGTCATGGCTAACAGATGAGCTATTTATCGCGGAGAGATGAAAATGCACTCAAAGTCCGCAGAGAGCGTCAAAACGCAAAGACCTGCAGGAAATGCGCAGAAGTCCACATCGCAAGGGTGTTTCGCGCTGATATGGATGCGAGGTATCAGCGAACATCATGAATCTGCCGTATTGCGGGATGTAGAAGAGATCGCAGGCGTGATGTCCGTCACGTTTTCTCGTAAACACCCCTATATTCTGCTTGCCAGCTATAACCCGAACATCACGAGTTCGGCAACAATCCTCAGGAAGGTTTCGAGTTCTGAAATACAAGCTAGGATCGTGGGATGTTAACAGGCCATACCCAACACTTCTCACCAGGTTGCGGATTTTTTGGCAAGCTTATTCCAAAAATCAAATAGGTCAGGGTGTCAACGTACCGCCATCATTTTTCGAAGCTGAGTCGGATAAATTACATCATGCAATCAGTTCATCCGGACACAGCGTGGTGAGTCATGCGGGTGAGCAGGCCGGGTATGGCTCTCCACCTGATCAAGCGGCTAGAGGGGAACGTGTGACAGCCGCGAATGAACGCCAATCACCACAAATAGCTTTGCTATTGACGACCCATTCTGCATCCCAGTTATCCTCGGCAATCAATCGTGTAGATGCTTTCCTGCATGCCCTGCTGGGATGCATCCGTTACGTTTAACGTTCGTTTTCGGCGGGGTTCACTCATAAGCTGCACCATTCCATAGCGCGGATTCGGCATTGAAGAGCGGTTCGCTGCGTGGGATGCACGAGAGGTTCAACAGGCCTTGCGATTGTAATGCAAGAATCTATCCATTTGCTCAGATTACGCCCCTGTCCAACCAGACAGTGACGGGTTTTTTGAGGTTGTGATTTTATATGTCTCAGGTCAGGTGGGAGAGTCGCCACAGAATATCTGAATCGTGTTAAGTGTTCTATCAATGTGCGTCGTTAGTGATTGACGCTCAGAAGACAGCAGGAGAGAGACAACCATGCAAACCCAAACCGTGAAATCCACTGAGCAGTTTGCGGATTCGTCATATAGGAGCGCCGTTCATTTCTGCACTCAGAGTCGGCCCCACATACGCTTGGCCGTGCCGAAGCTAGAGCAAGTGAGTGCGTTCTACGAGGTGTTATTCAATCAGTCGCCATCCCAGCAGGGAGAAGATTATGTGCGATTTGAGCTCGAAAATCCGCCACTGCATCTCACGCTGGTGGAGGGGTTCGACGCGCAGCCACGGGATGGTCACTTCGGCATACAGTTGAAATACACGGCAGAGATCAAAGAATTTCAGGATAGATTGGAAAAGAATAACTACAAGGTTGACCTGGAGGAGACGGAAACGGCCTGTTGCTTCTCCGTGGGTAGCAGGGTGTGGTTTACGGATCCCATCGGTACGCTGTGGGAGGCCTATGTACTGATCGGAGAGAATACCAGTGAAGTACGGTGCGGTCCTACCTGTGCCTGCGAAGCAGAGGGTTGCGGATGATGAATTCGCTCGGATTGAAATCAGCAGGCCAGGTAAAGAAGATCAGGTTTAAAGTGGAGGAGAGATAAAGATGACAACAAGTATCTGGCAACAGAGTCAGCAGTCAAAGCCACCGATCGATAGTGCGGTGGATTTCCCCACCCCGAGCCGGTTTCATGTGGCGCTCAATGTCGTTGACGTTGAGCTGATTTTACCATTTTACCAGACGTTGTTCGGCAAACAGCCCGACACGCATAGTGACGGTTATGCCAAGTTCGACCTAAAAGAACCGCCAATGCTTTTTTCCCTGAACCGGGTCGTACACAACGCCAAAGGGAATGGTGACTTTGGTGTGCAGTTGAACAATGTCCATCAGATTGTCGAGATGAGCGACAGGATCAAGTCGGCGGGGATGGAGGTGCTTGAGCAAGACACGATTGATGACGGCACGGTGAGAAAACTGACCGTGATGGATTCGGAAGGGAATCGCTGGACACTTTTCGTGGTTCTGAATGCGGGAACCGATGAGGAGTAGTCAGGCTGAGTCAAGCATTGATTTTGCCACCCGTCCCAACCGGCAATCTTGATCTTAGTAAGGTCATACGATGAATAAACAGGAGAATTTCCAATGAAAGAATTTGTTACAGGTATCGATCAAAAGGACCATGGCGTCGATGTTCACCTGGAAGGCGAGCCGATTAAAAAGGAAAAACTCGATAAGCTCTCTGAGCTATGCCATCCGGACGGCCCGGGATGTGACTCTGATTGTTGCACGCCGGAGTTTCGAGCGCAGGTGGAAGGCATTGATGTAGAAGGTATGGATGGTAATGTGACCATGCATGTTCGTGGTGCTGTGACGGCGTCTGAAATTGCCTCAAACATGAGTAAATGCGATTGCATGGATAAGCTGTAGAGCGCGAGGTGAATGGGTGGGGCGAGCAGTGTTTGGTGCTTAGGTTCTCGATGCCGTACGCCGCTATCCAATCAGATCCTTGGCATCATTACTCAACGAAAATCAGAGAGAAAATCCTATGACTGCGCAATCTACTTCAACATGTTGTTCTTCCGGGTCAGAAAGAAATAACGTCCGCCACTTAGAGAGCGCCGTAAAGTTTTCCGGCGACAGGCGCCCCCATGTGAGTCTGAACGTGACCAGTATCAAAGAGTCGTTGCCATTTTACCAGATGTTGTTCAATCAACCGCCCATCAAACTCAAAGATGACTTCGCGAAGTTTGAGCCTGAGACCCCGCCGGTCAACTTTACCATCAATGAGCATCCGGGCCAGGTCGACCGGGATGGTCACTTCGGTATCGAAGTGAAATCATCGGATGCGGTAAAGGACTATTATGAACGGTTCAAAAAACTCAAAGTATCCATCGATGCGGAAGAGCGCGAGGTGGCCTGCTGCTTTGCCGTGCAGAACAAGATCTGGGTGGTGGACCCGGATGGTAACCATTGGGAAGTGTTTGTCGTGGTGGACGGAGACGCTGACGAGGGCTGCGAGGCAAGTTGCATTTGTTATGACCCGGAGACTGATAGTTGTAAATGGTCATAAAGTGGTTTTCGACAGAGATATAGAGAGCAACCAATTAAGCTGCTAGAAAGGTGAAGACAATGGAAGCTGCCAAGCGAATAGGGCTGGATGAATCAAGCGGAAGCAATATCGACGGTGTGGCGAAGTTCGCCACGGAGAGTCGGCTGCATATCAGTGTCAATGTGACGGAGCTGGAACGCTCTATAGAGTTCTACCGGGTGTTTTTCGGCGTCAATCCGATCAAGGTGAGAGAGGGTTACGCAAAATTTGATCTTCAGGATCCGGCCTTGAATTTCACACTCAACGAATTTCCCAAGCATACCCGTGGTGAGGGCCACTTTGGCGTTCAAGTGAAAAACACCAAGGTGGTGACTGATGCCTGGGAGCGATTCAAGGCCGAGGGGTTCAAGCTTATCAACGAAGATGATGTCGAATGCTGTTATGCAGTGCAGAGCAAGGTATGGGTGGTGGACCCGGATGGCAATCGTTGGGAAATGTTTGTCACCACTGAGCCTGACGCAGAGGAGGGTTGTGGTCCTGACTGTATATGCCACATGGAAATGGAGAGAAGTTATGTTCAATACGAGGATATACGGTCAGCAAAATCACAAATTGAGGGACTACCGAATACAAGCAATAGAGCAATCCATGATACGGTGAAGTCTCTGTATGGCGATGCGGCTCAAAGAGCTCATCCGGGACTTTGCTGTCCGCAACCCTATGAAAGCGATTTCAGAGCGCACGTTCCTCAAGAGGCCTTTGACCACAATTACGGATGTGGAAGCCCCATTCTGCAAGCAGGCATCAAGGAGGGTGACACGGTTGTCGATCTGGGCTCCGGTGTTGGTATCGATTGTTTTGTCGCGGCCAAGCTGGTGGGTCCCAACGGTAAGGTCATCGGCATAGATATGACGGATTCGATGCTGGAGAAGGCTGGAGAGTTTAAAAAGGAAGTCGCTAGGAACCTGGCTTACGATGTGGTCGAATTTCGCAAGGGTACGATAGAGGAGATACCCATAGACGATAAGTCGGTGAATGTGGTGGTATCGAATTGCGTGCTGAATCTTTCGCCGGACAAGGGCAAGGTGTTTGGCGAGATCAATCGTATACTGGCGGATAACGGAAAGGTTGTGATATCGGACATCGTTTCCGACCGTGATATCGCGGAAGAGGATCAACAGAATGAGCAGCTGTGGAGTGAATGCTATACCGGCGCCATGTCGGTATTCAGGCTGCTCGATGCCTTTTCTCAGAATGGATTTGTGGGTTTGACACAGCTTGATGAAAAGCCCTGGAAGGAAGTTGCCGGATATAGCCTCGGTTCTCTGACCCTGGAGGCATACAAGCCGCCTGCCTATCGTACTAATGATGAAAAGAGTAATCTGGCCATATACCTTGGGCCTTATGTTGCGGTTAAGGATGAGGAAGGCAATGAATACGGGCGTTTCAAGCCTGTAGCCATATCCAGTGCCGCTGCCGAGCGTTTGAAACTTACCCCTTACCTGGAATCCTTCATCGTGGTCAAGGGTAACGCACCGGCTGAATCCGTGACCCAGTCCTCATCATCCTGTGGCGCCGGCAGCGGTTGCGGCGACGCGAGCGGTGCAAAAACAACTGCCTCAACTACGCAAGCCGCCAGGAAAGACACGCCATGCTGCGATCCGGCGGATGACGCAGAACCCTGTTGCGAGGACCGTGATCCCAAGCCTGACGGTAGCCCATGTTGCGATCCCTATGCCATGGAACAGCCTGCCGGGTGCTCCTGTACGCAAGAGAGCGAGGAGTCGCTCGAGAGCGCGACCATCGCCGCCACGGCTGAGCGAGCGGATGCGCCAACGGCGTGCTGTGACAGCAGCAGTGATTGCGGTGATAGCGGCTGTGGCCCCACATATGAGCAGCAGGGCAAAGTAGCTGCTTTGGCCCAGGCGCAGGAGTGCTGTCCATGCGAAACAGAAGCTCAGGTCACGGGAACGGACTGCTGCGGCACAGGCTGTAACACCTGTGGCTGTTAACGGATGGAACCCAGAGCGAAAGCCGAGGAGGGATTATGCTGTTAACAAAGTACTTGGCCAAACAAGCGAAAAAGCCGGATGGATTTTTCGGGCGCCATATCATGGGTCGTCTATTTGATATCGCAAATGCCCGTTTGAATGACTTCGCCTTGGAAATCCTTGAGTTAAAGAGAGGCGACAATGTGTTGGAGATCGGCTTCGGGCGGGGTACGCTGCTTCGTCGCATAGCTGATGCCACGCCGCAAGGGCTGGTGGTGGGAATTGACTTTTCCCGGGATATGGTGGATGCGGCCCGCAAAAAAAATAAGCGTTACATCGATAATGGTTTAGTCAGGATAAATCAGATAGACCTTCAGGATATTCACTATCCGGAAGGCACCTTCGATAAGGTGTTCACGGGCAACACCATCTATTTCTGGACCGAACCAGAAAAGGATATAAAAAAGGTCAAGCATGTGATGAAGCCAGGAGGGACTTTGGTAATTGGTTTTAGAACCAGGGAGCAAATGGAAAATATACCCATAACCCAATATGGGTTTCGGCTCTATTCCGGGGAAGATGTATGCCAGTTGTTGCATGTGGCGGGCTTTTCTCAAGTGGATATCAGGGAGAGGGTTCAAAGTGGATTCGACTCATATTGCGCCGTGGCGGTGAAATAACCGGCGTCATCAGTCAATCATCGACTCAGGTAAGGAAGCCAAGCCGGTGCTGTATCCAGCGCTTGGCTTAACGCTGATGGGGAGAAAAACAATGCAATACTTATTCGATTGCCGGCGCATCACTGCGTTGGTGTTTGTTGTATCATGGATTGGGTTCAGCGCGTCCCACGCCAGCGATAAGCTGCGTCTGCTGGCTACCGGATCGAGCACAGTGGCCCCGGTCATGGCCGAACTCGCCCGTAAATACGAACAGGCCCATCCGGGTGCCCGTATCGATGTTCAGACGGGAGGTTCATCGCGCGGTGTTGCCGACATGATCAACGGGCTTTGCGACATGGGTATGGTGTCGCGTGACCTAAAGCCCTCAGAGCGCGTATTGCATGCCTACACCATCGCACACGATGGCATTGCAGTAATAACCCACCGGGACAATCCTGTTGATGCGCTCGACCGCATTCAGTTGATTAAGATATATCGGGGAGAGGCGCGGGATTGGGGTGATGTCGGAGGCATCGCTGGTGTTCCGGTCGTTGTTGTCAACAAAGCCGCCGGCCGTTCGACATTGGAGCTTTTTCTGCGCTATCTCGATCTTGCCCCAGACCAAGTTCGCCCCGATATCATCATCGGAGATAACCAGCAGGGGCTGAAGACCGTCGCTGGTAATCGAAGTGGTATCGGTTACGTGTCGATCGGCGCCGCCCTGCAGGCGCAACAAGAAGGCGTACCCATCAAACTGCTAACCCTGGAAGGCGCGAAACCGACGATCGCAAACGTGACCGCCGGTAACTATCCCATTACCCGTCCTTTGAATATTGTGACCCGCAAGCCCGCGCAGGGCGCAGTGAGTGAAGTATTGGCCTTCATTCATAGCGATGAGGGTGTGGCGGTTATCGAGTCTCTAAACTTTGTGCCGGTGCAATGACAGACCGCTTGCTTACTTGGACGCTAGGCGCGGCGACCCTGATGGTCGCATCCTTAATCGCGATCATTGCGGCCTTTTTACTGAACGAAAGCCTGGGTATGTTGAATCGAGTGGAGTTAGGGCGATTTTTCACCGATTCAGGCTGGTCACCCACCATGTCACGCTTCAACATCCTGCCGATGATCGTTGCGAGCGTATTGCTGATGGCCGGCGCGGTGATCGTGGCGGCCCCGTTGGCAATATTTACCGCGGTATTCCTGCGTTTTTACGCACCGTCTCCAGTGATCGATATCGGGCGTCGAATTATCGAGGTGCTGGCGGCAATGCCATCCGTGGTTTACGGATTGTGGGGGTTGGTCGTACTGGTTCCAATCATCGCCGCTTGGCAGCAGCCCGGAGCCAGTCTTATGGCCGGTATTTTGGTGCTCAGCCTGATGATTTTTCCGACCATCACTATCGTAGTCCATAGCGGGCTAGCAGCGATGCCCCGGCACTATATCGAGGCATCACAGGCCCTGGCCATGAGTCGCGCCTATATGGTGCGCCAGGTTGTCTTGCCCGCGGTACGGGCATCGATCGCGGCAGGGATCACACTTGGGGCTGCCCGCGCTATCGGCGAGACCATGGCGGTCATGATGGTGACTGGGAACATTGTGGCGGTGCCCGGCGATCTGTTCGATCCGGTAAGGGCGCTGACTTCGAACATTGCCCTCGAAATGGCCTATGCATTGGGCGACCACCGGGGCGCTCTGTATATAAGCAGCTTGTTACTGCTGTCCATCGTCATCTTATTGGTGCTGATCAATGAATTTATCGTTTCGAATAAACTCGAACATTGATTCTAACCGGGTCGCATCACTGATTGGATTGCGTAACGGTCAGCTTTGGGATCTACTGTTCAGCGCTGCTGTCTGGGGATCGGTCCTGATCGTGGCGATGGTGTTTCTATGGCTGGTGGGTGATGTATTGATCAGAGGCGTGAGCGCTGTCTCCTGGGACTTCTTGGTGTCCCCTGTCATCGATTCCGGACGTAGTGGAGGCATCGCGCCGGTGCTGGTATCCACGGCCTGTATCGTCGCCGTAGCACTCGCCGTTGCATTCCCACTGGCTTTGGCATCAGCGATTCTGATCGCTGAGTTTCTGCCACGCACCGGCACCGTCAGTCGATTGGTCGTCGCCAGTTTCGATGTCCTTGCGGGAATGCCCTCCATTGTCTTCGGCTTATTCGGCAATGCCCTGTTTAACCAACTGCTGGGATTCGGATACTCATTGCTATCCGGCGGATTGACTTTGGCCTGCATGGTGTTGCCATTCATGATCAAGGCGAACGTCGATGGTCTGCGCGCAGTACCCCGAAGCTATCGGGAAGCGGGCGATGCACTGGCGATGTCACGCACCTCCACCCTGTGGCATGTACTGCTGCCGGCCGCGCTGCCGGGGATTATTGCCGGCGTTCTACTGGGCATGGGGCGGGCGCTGGCCGAGACCGCCGCCCTTCTGTTTACCAGTGGATACGTCACCCGCATGCCTGAATCGCTGATGGATTCCGGGCGTACGATTTCGATTCACATCTACGACTTGGCGATGAACGTCGCCGGGGGCGACCGGATGGCGTATGCCTCAGCTCTGATACTCGTAGTGCTGCTGATCCTCATCAACACTGCTGTGGTGCGTTTAGGTGACTGGATACAGCGCCGCTCCTTACGCGCCTGACAAAATATCAAG
Organism: Candidatus Thiodiazotropha sp. (ex Epidulcina cf. delphinae); assembly: GCA_025656455.1. Taxonomy (GTDB): domain Bacteria; phylum Pseudomonadota; class Gammaproteobacteria; order Chromatiales; family Chromatiaceae; genus Thiodiazotropha. The sequence continues at coordinate 12,400 of JAHXHS010000053.1, forward strand.
GGATAATCATTATGGACAGGATCACCGAAGCCACTAGCTACATACAGGAGCAAGATAGCAGCAGCGGAAACATTTGCTTGTGTACCGAATCCTTATGCCTGAGTTATGGCACGCGAGCCGCACTCGAAAACGTTAATCTCAGAATCCCCTCGCGCGCCGTTACCGCCATCATCGGCCCGTCAGGTAGTGGCAAATCGAGCTTCCTGTGCTGCCTCAACCGGATGACGGATCTCTGTTGTTCTACGACCATTGAAGGTTCCGTGCGTCTCGGAGAACACGACATTCATCGTGACCTCGGAAAAAATCCCATTGCCCTGCGGCGGCGGGTGGGTATGGTATTCCAACATCCGAATCCGTTTCCGTTCTCTATATGGAAAAACCTTGCCCTACCGCTGAAACACCATGGGGTGAGAAACAAGCAGGAACTCTCCAGCGTCATCGAGCAGGCCCTGCGCCGGGTGGGGTTGTGGGAGGAGGTCGGTGACCGATTGCGGGATAGCGCCCTAACCTTATCCGGCGGGCAACAGCAGCGACTATGCATTGCCCGCGCGTTGGTGCTGGAGCCTGAAGTTCTGCTAATGGATGAACCCTGCAGCTCCCTGGATCCGCTCTCGACCAAATGCATAGAGACACTGATCGGACAACTCAAGAACAGCTACACCATTGTCGTCGTCACCCACGATCTCGCGCAGGCCCGCCGCGTGGCCGATCATGTCGCGCTGTTCTGGAATGCGGATGGGGTCGGGCGCTTGATTGAACAGGGTCCCGCGGCCCGCGTATTTCAGCATCCCGAGCACGAACTGACCACCAGCTATCTGGAGGGACAACTCTAGTTCCATCCCATTTCTAATTCAATGAGAGTATTGACATGATAGAAAGCTATGCAAAATGGTTGGTGGCGCACCCGGTCCGGATGATACTGGTCTCCATCCTCGCGGTCCTAATCCTGGCTGGAGGTACGGCGCGATTGGCGATGGACCAGGACTACCGGGTGTTTTTCAGCGAGGAATTTCCGCCCCTTGAAGCATTGGACAATCTGCACGATACCTACAATAAAAATGACAATGTACTGATGGTCCTGGCTTGGGATGAGGGTGGTGTTTTTACCTCGCATCACCTGCGCCAGGTGATGGAGGCCACGCGCGAGGCATGGAAGATCCCGTTTTCGACCCGTGTCGAGTCGATTACCAACCACCAATATACCTATGCAAGCGGGGATGACCTGGTCGTCGACGATATGGTTCGCGCTCCCGATGAACTGGACCCGGCAGCGTTAGTCGAGTTGCGCCGGCGCGCCACCTCTGACCCGCTGTTAGCGGGTAGGCTGGTCGGGCGCGATGGGCAGGTCGCAGGCATCAACGTACTCATCGAGCTGCCAGGGTCATCGGATGATGAAGCGGGTACGGTAATGGCGCATACCCGGGAGTTGGTCTCATCCCTCGAGGCCCAGTATTCCGGGCTGAAGGTCTATTTGACCGGCATCATTCCGATGAACCACGCATTTCCGGAAGCCACCATGGCGGACATGAGTTCCCTCGTGCCATTGATGTACCTTGTGATCGTGGTGTTGATCGGAGGATTCCTCAGGTCGTTCTGGGGCACGGTGGGCGCTCTGTTCATGATTACCTTTTCGGTGCTTGTTGCATTGGGTCTATCCGGTTACCTCGGTATGCCCATCACGCCACCGTCCGCATCGACACCGACCATGATCATGACATTGGCGCTGGCGGATAGTGTGCATTTTTTGACCTACATGTTCCGCCAGATGCGTCTTGGAGCCGATCGCCGCAATGCCGTCATAGAGAGCCTGAAAGCCAATTTTCAACCGATGCTGCTGACCTCGCTCGCTGCTGCGATAGGTTTTTTGACCATGAATCTGAGTGAGTCGCCACCGTTCAGAGACCTTGGCAACATCACTGTCTTTGGTGTTATGGCCGCGTTTCTGCTATCGGTGGGTTTCCTGCCGGCGCTGATGTGCGTGGCTCCGGTCCGTGGCCGTGTCGGTCATGCCTGGCTGGACAGGGCGGTCGATCGCATAGCTGATACGGTTGTTACTCATCGAAACGCCTTTTTCATCGGTGGCGCAGGCGCCGTGATAGTACTTGGTTCATTCATTCCCAGCATTCAGCTCAATGACGAGTGGTTGGAGTATTTTGACGAATCGTTCACTTTCAGAACCGATACCGAGTTCGCGGCCAAGCATTTGACTGGAATATACACCATCGAGTATTCGCTCCCCGCCAAGGATAGTGGGGGCATTACTGACCCAGAGTATCTGCAACATCTGGCAGCGTTCGCACAATGGTGGCGGTCACAACAACCCAAGGTGCGCCATGTGTCCGTTCTCAGCGACATGTTAAAGCGTATCAATATGAACCTGCACGGCGATAGGGCGGATTACTATCGTCTCCCGGATGACCCTCAACTTGCCGCCCAGTACCTGATGGTGTACGAGATGTCGCTGCCGTTCGGTCACGACTTGAGCACCCTGATCGATATTGACAAGTCGGCAACCCGCCTCGTCGTCAGCCTGGACACGGTTAGCACGGTCGAGCTGAAGCGGATTGAGAAGGAGGCCGCCGAATGGCTTGTTGAAAATGCTCCCCTTTATATGTTTTCACAAGGCACGAGCCCCACCGTTATGTTCGCGCATATTTCGCAGCGTAATATTCGCCAAATGCTGAGCGCAACCACGATTGCACTGGTGGCGGTGTCGATAGTCCTTATTTATGCGCTACGCAGTATCAAGCTCGGCGCAGTAAGCCTGGTGCCGAATCTGGCGCCTGCGATCCTGGGGTTCGGCGCCTGGAGTCTGTTGGTTGGCGAGGTCGGCCTCGCCACCTCGATCGTGGCCGCCATGACCATCGGCATCGTGATTGACGATACCGTCCATTTCCTGAGCAAGTATAGGCGCGCGCGCACAATACTGGGCAAGGACCCGGAAAGTGCGGTGCGATACGCCTTCTCCACGGTTGGAACCGCAATGCTGGTGACTACCACTGTATTGGTCGCGGGCTTTCTGGTGTTGTCGCAATCCACCTTTGAAATGAACGCAGGGATGGGACTGCTGACCGCTTTGATTCTCGCTATCGCGCTTGTCGCTGACTTCACTCTGCTCCCTGCATTGCTGATGTGGCTGGAAAATCGGCAAACGCTCAGCATCACTGAGGGCAGGTATGATCCATTCAATCTAGAGGACAAGAAGACATGAAGGCGCAGATCTGGGTATTGGGGTTGGCGCTGGCGCTGATTGCAGGCAGCGCGCAGGCGACCCGGGAAGAGGAAGGGAGACGCATCGCGCTCGAAATGGATCGGGTGGAGTCGGGGTATGGCGACTACCGCGCCTCGGTGGAGATGACGCTGCGGGACCGGAAAGGTCGAGAAAGCAGGCGGTACATGCGTTTTCTTACCAAAGAGACCCATGGAGACGGCGATAAGAGCATTGTGGTGTTCAAACAGCCGCGAGACATCAAAGGCGTCACCGCACTGACCTATTCCCATAAAACGGACCCGGATGATCAATGGCTCTACCTGCCGAAACTGCGACGCGTCAAACGTATTTCGTCGGCCAACCAGTCAGGCCCCTTTGTCGGCAGCGAGTTCGCCTACGAAGATATTGGATCGCAGGAGCCGGAGAAATATACCTATCGGTATCTGGATCAGGGGGTTCATGAAGATAATCCCTGTCACTTGATCGAACGGTTTCCAGTGAACCCGGATTCGGGTTACTCCAAGCAGGTGGTATGGGTGGAGGTCGAGCGCATGATTCCCTGGCGCATCGATTATTATGATCGCAAAGGAGAGTTGCTGAAGACATTGAAGAATTCGGGATACCAATTATATCAACAGCGTTTTTGGCGACCGGACAGAAAAGAGATGGTGAACTACCAAGCCGGAAAAAGCACCCTGATTGAATATTCGGATTACGCCTTTTCCACCAACCTGTCAGATCAGGATTTGTCGGTTTCCGCACTCAAGCGGTCACGCTGAAAGCGAGTCGGCGATTCGTCACGGATTGCCGGCGTTAATCCCGCCGAAAGGCGATTTTCCAACGAAGCCGCTTATTGCAGCAAGCGAGGATGCAATGCATACAAAAAATCGGATTTTGGTATTGTGCACGGGAAATTCTTGTCGATCTCAAATGGCCGAAGGCTACCTGCGCCATTTCGGCGGAAAAGGGATCGACGTCCGGTCAGCGGGGATAGAGTCCCATGGACTCAATCCCCGTGCGGTAAATGTGATGAAGGAAGACGGGATCGATATCTCAGGTCACACATCCGATGTTATCGATGATGCCCTGATCCAATGGGCATCCCTGGTGATAACGGTCTGTGGTCACGCTGACCGAAACTGCCCGGTTTTGCCCGACAACGTGGAAAAACGGCACTTGCCGTTTGACGATCCAGCAAAGGCAACCGGTTCGGCTGCGGAGATAATGCTCAATTTCCGCGCCGTGCGTGACCAGATTCGTCTGGAGATGCTTGGCGTCGCACGGGAGCTTTTACAATCCAGTGCCGCGTGAGGGTCGGACCAGTCGGTTTCCCTCGGTTGTTGCATGGCTGGCAGTGGGAGCGATGCTGTTTTCCCGCCCCATCGCGGGCATTGAGTGGGATGGATTACTTTCAGTCTCGCCTCAATATCGTTGGTTCTTGGAGGCGCCGCTGGATAGCGATCAATCGGGAAGTCATCCATCTCTCGTGGTGAGGGCCGAGATTCAGGGTGAGTGGAACAACGACGCCGATATGGTCCATTTTATTCCGTTCTGGCGCTTGGACGGTGCGGATGAGAATCGCACGCACGGAGATATTCGCACGGCCTCCTGGACACATATCGGAGAGGGATGGGAAACGGTGGTTGGGATCAGTAAGGTCTTTTGGGGGGTTACCGAATCCCAGCACTTGGTCGATATCGTGAACCAGACCGATCTGGTTGAGAATCCCGATGCAGAGGAGAAACTCGGCCAACCGATGCTCAATCTGACGTTGTTCAGAAGCTGGGGAACGCTGGACCTGTTGCTGCTGGGAAAATTTCGTGAGCGCACCTTTCCCGGGCGAGAGGGCCGGTTGCGCCCAGCCATCCCGGTGGAGGAGAGGCTGTCAGTGGTCGATCGCCATGCGCTCAATGCAGATTTCGCCATGCGCTGGTCGCAGCATATCGGCGATTGGGACTTGGCCATGTCACATTTTTCCGGCACAAGCCGGGAACCGAATCTGGTGGCTACTGAGACGTCTTCAGGGGATCCCGTTCTGCAACCCATCTACCCGCTGATCAACCAGTCCGGTCTGGAGCTCCAGGTTACCAAAGCCGAATGGTTGTGGAAGCTGGAGGCAATCCACCGGCATGGCGGAGGGCAGGATCATACGGCATCAGTGTTCGGTTTCGAATACACGCGCTTCGGTGTCTTCGATAGCGCTTCCGACCTCGGCCTGATTGCCGAATACAACTACGATAATCGTGGAGAGGACTCGGCAACCGGTTTGGGTGACGACCTGTTTCTCGCAGTGCGCTGGCGAGCGAACGATGTGGCCGATACTCAACTCCTGGTTGGTTCAATGCTGGGACTGGATAGCGACGGCGATTTTTTCATCCTGGAAGGGAGTGGGCGGGTTGGGGACAACAGCAGGCTCTCGGTTGATGGACGTTTTTTCGTTCATTCCGCAAAGGATGACGCCTTTTTTGATTTGCGTAAAGACAGTTTTCTTCAAATCGGCATAGCGTTTTATTTCTAGTTTTTTGTTAACCCTTGGGAAGGTGGGGCTGAGCGACTGTTTGCCGTGCCGGCGGAAAGATTCTTTTTCGCCCTCCTGGGCGAGTGTCTTTTCTTTTCCGCCAAAAGAAAAGTCACCACATGAAACTTAAAGGTGTTAGCTTTGGAAAATGCTGGTTAACAGTTCTCACATTCATAATTAAAAACATTGCCCTGGCGGTCAAGTTCTATCCGGCAACACGCCATAAGCCGCTTTTTCAGCAGTTTGCGCCCTCGCTGAACGCGTGATTTTGCGCCCGACACGGAGAGTCCCTGCCTTTGCGCAACCTCTTGCTGAGTCAGGCCATCAAGTTCACTCATTGTGACGGCTTGTCGATAATTGGGCGGAAGTTGACTGACCCAGGGTAAAAGACATTGGGCCAGTTCTTTCGCAACGTTATCTTCAGTATGGGTCTCCTTTATCAAAACTACTTTATCGATATCTTCGGTCGGTCTATATTTTCGGTAATGATCTACAATGGCGTTTCTGGTTATCTGATACATCCAGGGTAAGATTTTTTCCCTGTCTTTCAAGGTGTTTAACTGTTCATAGACCTTGATTAAAACATCCTGCACAATATCTTCAGCCATAGCCGGGTCGTCTACCCGTGTCAGAATGAATCGAAATAACGCGCTTCGATACTCTTTCCATAACTGGGTATCGATCTCTTTGTTTTCCGTCATAGGTAAGTATGCTCCGCAAATTAAGGCAACAAGCCGGCTTTTAAAGGGTGCCTTGCCGGCTTGTTGACATCAATTATCCTGGTTACTGACACCCGCAGTCATCGGTTTGAAGCGTCTCGCCGCAACAAGCCGGCTTTTCCAAAGGTTCACAACAACTTTCCTGTTTCTCAGTTGCGCAACAGGGTGATGGCGTGTTTGCCGGTTGTATAGCCTGACCGGCAAAAAAGTTTTGCAGGTTTTGGGGAGCTTCATCGTATTTAACCGGCGTCATTGCTGGTTTCCCGGGTATTCCATAGACTTCCTGCAGGATCGCCTCTACAATCATTGCGATGGGCGCTTCTGTATACTCTTCTCCTTGGTATACCCAGATGCGACAGTCTGTCCCCTCTTCGCAACCACACAAGTCAGAGCACGAATCACACCGGCTCTCTTTTGTTTCAAGGGCAATATCGCGGCCATTAACCCGAATGGTAGGCGAAGTGACAAATTGGTGGTCCCGGGCTTTTTCTTCTGAGTCAATCAGCACTTTGTGGATATTCAACTTTGCGCCGGTGAGCGTTAACACCTGATTTACGGCCTCGATGGCCGTTTCAAGATGCTCGTTTGTGCCGACACACCGAGTGCAAGTATTTAAATCAAGAAAAAGAAAGTCAACATCAACCTGGCGGGGTGATGTCTGTTGTTGATTGGGTGATTCCCGTGTTTGGGTATTCATGATTTGTCTCCTGTATCGTATTGGTTTTCGCTCTCAATGAGCTCTCTACCATAGAAGACGCGATATTTTGCGAAAGGACGCAAAACTTAGGGACTATTCCACGATGGATCATAAGGTTCCTCGGCTATGACATCATCTTCCCAGGCAATCTTCAAGCCTCATTGCCAACCCCATACCAAGCCCAAGGGCTTACACCACACTAGAGATTCAATTGATGAATTAAATTTGGGTATCCCGTCCAGTTGATTAAGAGGAAGAGCCAAATCAAGTGGTTGGGCGCTACGTGTGCCATCGTGACAAACTGTGACCACAGGGTCATCTTGGGCCGTTTCCGACCTTCATGTCGCTGCTTGACCGGGGTCGAGTTCATGTCTTGGGAGCAGCGTACAGAAAACAGGACATCATGATGGCGGCGGCCTTATTTTTCTTTTTATCAAAGAGTTATGGTTGTTTTCTGGTTCTGTTTTTTTGTGGGATGGGTGGGCGAGTGGATTTACCTGGATGAAATTTTCGCCTCCGAGGGATACTATTAACCCGGCAGCCTAGTACTCTTTCAAGGTGATATTGTCGGGTTCAGAGCCACCCAGGTGATCCAAGGCAAGGCGCAGTCGGCAGGGAGAAGTGGCACATGGATGTGGCGTTTACGGACCGAAGGATGGAATGGCATGCCCTTTTCAAGGGCTGCAACGCAGCATTGGATCACCTGGGTGGCTCCCTACGGGCGAGCCGGGAAGCGCTCGCCCGCGGTGTTGCGCCTCTTGACAAGGGCTTGCCATTGCCTGCGAGGCGCGCCTAGCACCCCAAGGGCACTTCCTACGGGCGCGCTCAACCGCTTCCCGGTTCGCTGAACCCGACAATATCACCTTGAAAGAGTACTAGTAGGTAGTGTCCGTCCAGAAACGCACACTTTTTGAAGCCACGTCATCCCGGCGCATGCCGGGATCCAGGGAATTCAACGACTTACTGGATTCCGGCATGCGCCGGAATGACGATCGCTGTAGTTTATGGATTGATGAGCACCATTTCGACATTTCGCTGTCACAATAACGAGCCGGATTTTGGGGAAGTAAGGAGCTATGATCAGATTTTCAGCCATGCTATTTTCCACGCTTTTGTTCACCGCCAGCCTGCCGGTGCTGGCCAAGGCGACGCCCTCTGAGCGGGTCAAAGAGACCGTTGATCAGGTCTTGCAGGTCTTGCAGGATGAGTCTTTGGACAAACAAGATCGTCGTGGCCGGGTGAAGGAGATCGTGCGTGAGCGGTTCGATTACGAATCGATGTCCCAGGTCATCCTCGCCGCCAGTTGGCGCAAGGCCACACAATCCCAGCGGGAGCAGTTCATTACCCTGTTCCGGGAGCTGCTGGAGCAGACCTACTACTCCGCCATGGATAGCTACAACAACCAAACCGTGCGTATGGGCAGGGAGCGACTGAAAGGGAAGCTTGCGAATGTGCAGACCTTTATCGTGGCGGCCAACAAGGAGTTGGCGGTAAGTTACAAGCTGCGTTATCGAAACGACGACTGGTACGCCTACGACGTCGCTGTGGATGGTGTCAGCCTCGTGAGCAACTATCGCACCTCATTTCGTAATCTGGTGAAGAGCAAAGGTATGAGCGGGTTGCTTGCCGAACTCGCCGAGAAGGTTGCAACACTCAAATCCAACAACAAGAATAGTGAACAGGGAACACTTCCTTCTGAACAGTAGGTTGGAGTCGTACTCGATTCTTGCCCGGTAAGCGCTTTTACGAACAATCGCAACAACAGATCGCATCCTGATTCAGAACCATTGAAGGAGATCGTTATGTATAAGAAAAAGCTACTGACCCTTGTGTTTGCATCACTCCTGCCTCTTGGTCACACCCTCTATGCAGAGGAGGTGCAGGGAATGGCTTCGGAGGCGGCGGATACGGCAGAAGCGCCCGCAACAGAGGCGGTGGCGCCTACCATAGCGGAGGATCGCACTGGCGATCACTGGCATGCCCGTGAAGCGCAGTATCAGGCCCTGAGGAAACGGGCGGAAGAGGTCGGTGTGATGTTGCCCGAACGTCCGCCATGGCGCTCCGTGGATAATATGCAGCCGATGCGCCCCGGCATGAAAGGGCATATGCAACAGCGTAAAATGATGATGTCGATGTCTGATGAGGAGCGCGACGCCTATCGCCGGGAACGTTATCGGGAGATGCGTGAACAGGCCCAAGGGATGGGTGTGGATATGCCTGAAACCCCGCCTTGGGTGGTGCGCCAACAGGCTTTGGATGAGGAGTGGGCCAAACACCAGGAAGTTATCAAGGGGATGAGCAACGAAGAGCGGACTGCCTGTCACGCCATGCATCGTCGCCACCTGGGCATGATGCCTGGCAGGGGCATGGGGCATCGAGGGGGTTGTGGCATGATGGGGCAGGGTGGATGCGGCATGATGGGGCCCGCAACGGCGCCGGGAATGGGATACGGTCCCTATGGGTATGGTCCTAGTCCATACGCCCCTGGGAATTTCTGGGACCCGAATCAATAGCCAGAGTCGTTCTGGACAGCTTTGCTGGCCCGACCCAAAGCCGTTCATCACGCATTCTTGAACCGTCCCGCTGTGATCGGGTGTGAGGAATGCGGGCTAGGAATTCACTTCGCGCAAGATCTTCTCCGCTTCCCGGCGGGACAGGTAACGCCAGGGAAGCGGTATCAACCCGGGTACCCGTTTTCGATATTCCCGATAGATCGCTCCGTGATAGATCAGCAGTTTGCGCTCTTCCAAGCGGGATCCGAGGAGCAGGTATAGGGTGACCAGGATCGCCGAGACCAACCTGGCGGCATCCATATCCTGGGTCCAGATCAGCAACAGCCCGAGGCTGTACCAGGGATGGCGCACGAATCGGTGCATGGGAGAGATATGCAGGCGTTCCTGATCTCGAATATTCTGCGACAATCGTTGCAGTTGCCGGATGCCAAGGAATTCATGACTGTCGTAATAGCTCAGGGAGCGGAAGAATCCTATGCCTGCCAGCAGCATCAACCCATAGGCCAGCCAGGCGAAAGGACCCTCCCAGCGCCATAGAGGCTCTGCGCGGAGCCACCACATGACGGCAAGGGGAGGGAGGATGAGTATCACGGCCTGGACATTGAAGAGGATCCGGTACCAGGGTATTAGCGCTGGATGGCGCGTGGCAACCCACTGCTTAAGCCATAGGGAGGCAAACAGGGAGTGGAGTAGAAAATAGGCCAGCCAGAGCAGGGTCAGTACGATCATTGGCGGCTAATTGACGGTTCTATTGATGACTGAAATCGTGGTGTTTTACCTTTTCCGCCAGAGACAAGGCGGGTTATCGGTCGGTGGACCAGGCGTTTCGCCACGCCCGGTCCGGTTCGTCAGCCGACAAACTTGCCCCGTTGCAGGCGTTGAGCCTCCATCAGCTCCAGCTCCCTTGAGCCGGAGATCACCACATTGGGATTGGGCACGAAATCCAGATCGGGATTGAGTCGCTCATAAGGAACCGAGTTGAGAATCACTTTCATGGCATTCACCCGGGCCATGTGTTTGTCATTGGAGCGGATAATGGTCCATGGGGCATGGGTGGTATGGGTGCGTTTCAGCATCTCATACTTCTGATTGGTGAACTCGTCCCAGCGATCCTGGGCCTGGACATCGATTTCGGATAGCTTCCACTGCCTCAAGGAATCTGTTTTGCGGCGTTCGAACCGCCTTGCCTGCTCTTCCTTGGTGACCGAGAAGTAGAGTTTCACGAGGATAGTCCCCTGTCGCACCAGGTCTTTCTCGAAGCCAGGGCAACCGATCATGAAGTTGTCATACTCCTCCTTGGTGCAGAATCCGAAAATGGGCTCCACCACTGCGCGGTTGTACCAGCTACGGTCGAACAGCACCACCTCGCCGCCCCGTGGACACTGAGCGACATATTTCTGGAAGAACCACTGGGTTTTTTGCACATCGCTGGGTTTGCCGAGGGCGACCACCCGGTAGTGCTTCTCGTTCATATAGCGAGTGACGCGCCGAATAGTGCCGCCCTTACCGGCTGCGTCGCGGCCTTCGAAGAGGATGATCATACGCGTTCGCGTCTTTTCGAGATATTGTTGCAAACCGATCAGTTCGGCCTGGTAGGGTTTCAGTTCTTCCTCTCGCTTGAATCGGCGAATCGCTTTCTTTTCGGTCTTTTGCTCCTGTTCGGCCTGGGCCCTGAGTCGCTTGTAGTCAGTTAGCAATTCATCCAGCCTGACCGGCTGTTCATCGATGAGGATGGTTTCGGGATTATTGATTTCTTCATTCATGATGCCCCCTCTCTGGTAAATCGATGTGACCTTAGCGATATCTTAAGCCTTTTGGGCGGTGGATGCCGGTGTTTTTTCTTTATCACGGCGCTTAAAAGCGATAGGCGGATTCGATCTGGGTGCGTGTGAGTATGCCTTGAATGCGCCAGTAGTGCGCCTGGTCGAACCACTCGATATAGAGTGCTTCCGCGCTGCTGCCGTCCAGTCTTTCCAGGGCCTCCTGGAGGGTGGCCTGCATCGGCAATGGCGCCAGCTCATAGCGTGTTGCGGGAATCGAGAACAGATCAAGCTCATCCTCCTGTTGCTGTTCCAGGTTGCGCAGCAGGTCCACGCCGGGCATCAGGACCATCTCGCCCTCCCCTCCCTTGATGAGTATCCACTCCGGGTTCTGATCAAAGATCAACTTGGCCGAGTCACGGCTCAAATTAGGGCTGACCTGAACGAAGTTCCGGTTCATGAAACTGGCCGCGCCGGTGCGTCGCAGCGACTGCATGACGGGGTCGGTATGATAGTTGAGTCCCGTGGCCTCCAGCAGGGTGTGGAACATGGACGATTTGCCGAAAAGCTCGCTGTTGACCAGGCTGGCGATGACGATAGCCAGCATCCCAGGCATGATGATCTCCGGGTTGTGGGTCAGCTCGATCACGGCGGTGAGGGCAGCGAGCGGCGCCTGGAGGGCGGCGCCCATCACCGCGCCCATGCCGATCAAGGCATACACGCCGGGATCGGAGACCTGGCCTTCAAAGGCCAGGCCGGGCAGCGGGGCGATGATCCCGCCTACCGCGGCGCCGATGAACAGTGCGGGGCCGATGGTGCCGCCGGGAATCCCCAGACCGATGCTTACCGCGGTGGCAAGGATCTTTGCGAACACCAGAATGACAAGCAGCTTGAGTCCCAACTCGCCGAGCAGGATCTGATTGACGGTGTCGTAGCCGATACCCATCACTTCAGGGACCGCCAAGGCACAGAGACCGATCAGCACGCCGGCCAATGCGTTGCGTACCCAGAAAGCCATTTGTTGCGTCTTATCGGAAATGAGCTGGATCAGATGCACATAGGCCGCTGATGCGCAGCCGGCAGCCAGTCCGAGGAGCAGAATGAATGCCAGCTCATGCAGGGAGCCCAACTGGATAATGGCGATATCGAATACCCGCTCACCATCGAACAGTATCAGGGAGACATTGTGAGCGCTGACGGCGGCCAGCATGATGGGGATGAAACTGACCAGCGTGTACTCCATCATCACCACCTCCAGGGCGAAGATGACGCCGGCCAGCGGGGTGTCGAAGGAGGCGGAGATGCCGGCCGCAGTGCCGCAGCCGACCAAGGTGCGGATGCTGTTGTTGGGCAGTGAAAGATACTGCCCCAGCAGGGAGCCGCTGGCAGCCCCGAGAAACACATGCGGTCCTTCGCGGCCCACCGAGTGGCCGGTGATGATGGCGATGGCGGCGCCGAAAAACTGCAACAGCAAGCCGCGCAGGGAGAGGTGTCCCTGGTGGTAGATCAGCCGCTCCATCACCCGTGGGATGCCGAGAACATGCAGCCCCTTGGCGAATCGCAGGAAAATCAATCCGAGCAGCAGACCGCCGACGACCGGCAGGGCGAATCGCAACAGGGGAGGGAGGGCTTCGTAGTTTTCAGCGCCGCTACCAGGGAGGATGGCGGACTGACTCGATTCCACCAGAAGCCTGAAGAGCGCTATCACAATCCCCGCGACAAAGCCGCAGATCAGTCCAAGGGCTGAAAGGACCAGCAGTGCGTCGTGGCGCGAGAGCTGCAGGCGAAGTCGATCGAGCCAGTTAACAATCCCATTAAGGAGCACAATCAGGATACCTGTGGAGTAGTCTATTCAAGATAATATTAACCCGGCGGCTGAATATATTAAGTTCAGCCGCCGTGCGCCTGCCTACGGCAAGACATCAAAACGCCGCTGTAGCCCCTCCTACAGTAAGTTTTGATAACGCCGTCCGTAGGCAGGCGCACGGCGGCCTGTCTGTTAAAAACCAAAATGTTAGGGGCTTCAAGCAGGCCCTTGCTCGGCGTTGTGGCTCTTACCAAGGGAGCCAACCCTTGGTAAGAGCCACGCCTTGATCAAGGGCATGCTTGAAGCCCTGAACTAAATATATTCAGTCGCCGGGTTAATATTAACCCGGCAGCCAAATATGTCGTGTTAATAGCATAATGGAGCAGTAGCAGAGTGTCAGCAAATCAGATGGTTCTGGAGGGTGGATCTGTTGCGCAAACCGACTATTAGCTGATTGAGATATATTGCGGATGATTTATTGCATGCAGGCACAAACCCTGCTTTAATGATAATCATTAACATTTAATTATTTTTTGTGGCTTGTTTGTGGCATCTGAAAGCATCATCTCAGAGAAACTGACCACCCTGGCTGGGTTGCCGGTAGGCAGTCGCGCTCTGATCAAAAGGATTATGGGAGGTAGACATCTGATCCACCGACTGCTCAGTCTGGGATTAAGGGTAGGCTCGGAGATCGAGTTGATCCAACGCCGGGGCGGCGGTGTGGTGGTTGCCAACCAGGGCGCCCGCATAGCGCTTGGCGCCGGGGTGGCGGAAAAGCTGTTGATACTGCCGCTCGATGCTGCGCGAGACCCGGCGGATTAGGAGACGCTGTGGCCTGTCACGAAAAGAGTCCTCCGGTCACCCGGTCAGTTCAACGACCGTTGACCATCGCCCTCGCAGGCAACCCCAACTGCGGTAAGACGGCGCTCTTCAACAGTCTCACGGGCATTCGTCAGCGGACCGGCAACTGGCCCGGTGTGACAGTGGATCGCAAAGAGGGGAGCTTCCATATCGATAGTGAAGCGGTCAGTGTGGTCGATCTTCCCGGTATCTACTCGCTGGATGCCGCCTCGCTGGACGAGAAGGTCACCCGTGACTATCTGCTCTCCGGTGAAGCCGATCTCATCGTCAATATCGTGGATGCCTCGAATCTGGAGCGCAATCTCTATTTCTCGATACAGATGCTGGAGATGGGGGTGCCGCTGCTGCTGGCGCTGAACATGATGGATGTGGCGCGCAAGCGCGGCCTGGAGATCGACGTTCACCGTCTGAGTCAGGACCTGGGGTGTCCGGTGATACCCATTGTGGCGGTCACGGGCGAGGGCATCACCAAACTCAAGGGGGCGATTCAGGACCTTGCCGCGGGCGCGGTGAGCGGCGGCTTTGCCCTGGCCCAGGACGAGGTGGTCGAACAGGCGATCATGGCCATGGAGCCGCTCCTGCCGATGGCGGAGAACCAGTGTCACTCGAAGCGACGCTGGCTGTTGTTGAAGATGCTGGAGGAAGACCGTTTCGCCCTGAGCCATGCCGATGAGGCATTACGCGAGCAAGTGCGCCATTGGCGGTATTTGATAGAGGAGCGGGTGGATGAAGAGGCGGATATCCATATTGCCGATACCCGATACGGGCACGCCCATGCCGTCTCCCAGAATGTAACCCAGCAGCGCGGGCGGGTTGAGAAGACCATCAGCGACCGCATCGACAAGGTGGTGCTGAGCCGGCTCTTCGGGATTCCGGTATTTCTGTTCGTGATGTATCTGATGTTCATGTTTGCGATCAACATCGGCGGCGCCTTTATCGATTTCTTCGACGGCGTGGCCGGGGCGATCTTTGTCGATGGCTTCGGGCATCTGCTGAATTCGCTGGGGTTGCCGCAATGGCTGATCGTGTTGCTCGCCGACGGGGCCGGCGGCGGCATTCAAGTGGTCGCCACCTTCATCCCGATCATCACCGCCCTCTATCTGTTTCTCTCCGTGGTGGAGGATTCCGGCTACATGGCCAGGGCCGCGTTTGTGATGGACCGGTTCATGCGCTCCATCGGTCTCCCCGGCAAGGCCTTCGTGTCGATGATCGTCGGCTTCGGCTGTAATGTGCCTGCGGTGATGGCAACTCGCACCCTGGAGAGCGAAAGGGAGCGCAAGCTGACCATTTTGATGAACCCTTTCATGTCCTGCGGCGCGCGTCTGCCAGTGTATGTGTTGTTCGCGGCCGCCTTTTTCCCCAGCAACGGGCAGAATCTGGTGTTCGGCCTCTATCTGATAGGCATAGCGGTGGCGGTCATCACCGGGCTGATCATGAAAAAGACCCTGCTTTCAGGCGAGAGTACCGGTTTTATGATGGAGTTGCCCCACTATCATATGCCCACCCTGCGAGGTGTCATGCTGCGCACCTGGGACAGGGTCAAGCTCTTCATCAAGGAGGCGGGCCGGGTGATCGTGTTGATGGTGTTGGTGATCAACACCCTCAACGCCATCGGTACCGACGGTAGCTTCGGTAACGAGGATACCGAACACTCGGTGCTCAGCGCCTTGAGTAAGGGGATTACCCCGGTTCTGGCGCCGATGGGCATTCACCAGGATAACTGGCCCGCCACGGTCGGTATCTTCACCGGCATCCTTGCCAAGGAGACGGTCGTCGGCACGCTCGACGCCCTGTATACGAATCTCGCCAACGATGAGAGCGGGAGAGTGGAGTCCGTCCAGCCCTTCGATTTTTGGCGGGCGATCGCCGAGGCGGGGGCCACGATTCCACAGAATCTTCTCGGGGTGAAGGATCTGCTCAAGGATCCGTTAGCCATGGATGTCGGCGATATCAGCAGCGCCGAAGCGGCCGCCAGGGCACAGCAAGTGAACATCGATGTCTTCGGCGCCATGGCGGCCCGCTTCGACGGTCAGGCCGGGGCGTTCGCCTATCTGCTGTTCATCCTGCTCTACTCCCCCTGTGTCGCCACGATTGCCGCGATTCGCCGTGAGGCGGGCCGGCGCTGGGCCGTCTTCGTGGTGGCCTGGTCCACCGGTATCGCGTACATCGTCGCCAGTCTGTTCTATCAGGTGGCGACCTACGCCGGTCATCCGCAAAGCGCATTGATTTGGATCATCGGCCTGGTATCACTGCTTGTGGCCGTCATCGGCGGCTTGAGGTACTGGTCCCTGCGCAGCCGGCAACTACTGGCCGAGGTAGAGGCGTGATTCTCTCCGACATCAGAGACTTTCTGGCAAAGCGGGGGCAGGCCACCCTGGCGGAGATCGCCCTGCATGTCGATGCGGAACCCGATGCGGTGAGAGGCATGTTGCAACAGTGGGTGCGTAAGGGCCGCATCGAGCAGCGCAAGGTCGAGGCTGCCTGCGGGAGTAGCTGCAATCGTTGTGATCCGGCAGCGACGGAACTCTATGTCTGGCGGCAGTGAGGGTGTGGCTGAGCGGTAATAATCTCTATTTGTTTACCCGGAAAGAACTCTCGCAAAGACGCAAAGCCCGCCAAGATAAAGAATAACTGGCTCTTCCCCAAATCGAGTGGGTATTCATCCAGTGTGAATCATCTACTATCCGTAGAGCGGGTAGTAGATGAAAGCCCCCAAAGGGGAATGGCGCTTACTTAAGGTGAATATGCCTGGATCTTACTCGTCATTCCAGTAACCGCGTCATTCCGGCGAATGCCGGAATCCAGGGAAATGACGCCTGTTAGTGATTCTGGATCCCGGCATTCGCCGGGATGACGGTGGTTTTGATCTTAAGTTAAGTGCCATTCCCCCAAAGGGGGCTATGTTAGGGCTACCTCTCACTTTTCCGCTCCTGCACTCTGCCATCCTGGTCTTCCACGACTGGCCAGGCATGCAAAATTTCTCTCGCCAAGCTCGCAAAGTACGCCAAGAAGACATTGCCTGAGGTTCCTTTGCGGGCTTTGGGGTCTTTGCGAGAATTTCTTTTCCACCTATGATCTCAGTGAGCAGTCAGTTTCGACCTCCCTGCCTGAATCTGCCGCCCAACTGCATGGGGCGTAGTGGCAGTTAGCATTGGTTGATGTTATGTCTGAAACCACCGGAACAATCTACCTGGACCACCTCAGATTTTGAATGGGTGTCCAGATAACTGCGTTTCCACCCACTCGATGTGGGGAAGAGCCGAATAACTCAGCGATCTTAGCATTTTTACGGGAGAAGTTGCCATGTTTCTTGATGAGTGCTTACGGATCTTTACCTCGGCAAGAGTGTTACAGCCCTACAGGGACAGCTGTGATACTCGGCAAACTGGCGGTTTTGAAAACTCATTGGCAAATGCAAAGGCTTAGTTGGCCTCACCTACGCTTCTCACTCGTAGCAAAGTGGGAATTGGTATTGGTTGAGGTTCTTAAAAATGGTTATGTTTTGTTAATTATTTTTTTAATAGTGCGCTGTGTTGTCACATTACGCTTAGATATAGTAAAGCGGTGGAATATTTCAGTTTCTTTTGCTTTCCTTGAGGGATATTCAAGATATAGTTCCTTGCCCAATTTGGATAAAACCCGTAACTGTTTGAATTTACAGAGAGGTGATTTATCAGCAATTTTTACTTCTTCTGTAAACTCGGCCACTTTTTCATTTAGATACACATATTCTGGTAGTGCTGAGCAGATATCGCCTTTTGCTACGATGTAAACATCTGGAATATTTCCTACGCCATTGATTCTTGCAAGTACTGATGGGATTATGTGTCCGCTTGATGTTAAGGAAAGTAACAATATGATGGCGACACTGATAACAGACAGATGCCATTTCATCACGTCAATGTTCTTAGGTTTTATGATCAGTAGCTGATTAAAAATCCAAATAATCAAAAGAGATGCAATAAACAAAAATAAATCGAGCCATCCATCTGTCCTTTCGGCAGCTTTAAAAAGAGAATAGAGAACTGCTGCGGCTGGAATGTAAAGTAGTGCTGCATAACAAGTATGTGATATGTATTGAAAAAGATGTTTGCGATCATCCGAAGCTTTCAATGCTCTCTTATACAGAAAAAACCTGAAGTAAATAAACAGCAATATTATGGGTATGAAAGTTAGCCACCAAAAGACGGAAGCAAAGGAAAATAGGCTGGCAAGTATCAAAAAGACAGGAACACCATACCACAATAATATTCCTTTCCCTGTTTCTATATCAATACCTGACCAGTAGGTGGCGATTGGCAAAACTTCTACGTTGGTTGGCCAAACTATTCCTGAATAGAATAAAACTGATGACAAGACTAGTACGAATAGTGTCCCTGTTAAAGCAACAGAAACAAGGATGCTTGATAATGCCTCAAGAGACATTTCCGGGATATACTGAATGTGCCAGTAATAGGCGAATAACAAAATAAACCCAAAAGATGAAATGGTTACAAAGGTGCTTTTTAAAGGATTTTTTATGAAATAGTCCTGCATGAGACTTTCCTTAATTGAAGTTTTACTATCCCTGTGGTTTTAGGGCCTGTTAACACTAATTTGGCAGTGGCTGCCAAATTAGTGTTAACAGGCCCTAGTTCAATAGACGCGATGCCGCACCCATCTTGCCCACATTCGCTCACACCGCGCCATCGCTGGTTGATATACCCACTATATGAGCATTGCGTTGATGGCGATTCTCCGTGCGCTTTACGTTATAAAGTGCCGTATTGCGACAGATCGTCATCCGATTCTATTGAAAATGGTGTCTGCTCCATTAGGCGACCGCCTGCCAGTTTTCAACCAGAATCGGCTGTAGACCCTCCCTGACATCCTGAGGGATCACATGACCCACGCCACTTGGCACGTCGAAGACGGCCATCGCGGCGACCAACTGTTCGACCTGATTGTTGAGCAATGCCGAAGCGTCTGTCTCGATCCGGTCTACGGTATGGACTGGCCTGTCGTACTCCTGTGTGATGGTCGCTTGATCGTCCCTGCCAGCCAGGGCGTCATTTCCCGAGGCGGTTATCAGGGGTTCGTTGGCGCTCAAGCCGGTCAGGGCATCATCAGTAATGACGCTCCCATCGGAAAATTCAAAGCGCAGGGTTTTACCCCGATTGCTCACCAGGAACCAATCATTGATGGTAAGTTGGTCGTTGCCCGAACCGTATCGCACAAGGAGAGCATTTTGCTGTCGCTCGAAGCGCACATCCGATGTGGCAATGCCTTCTCCGAATAATACGGTATCCTGACGCAGCGCTTCAGAAGGTGTATCCCTGGGGATGTTATAATGCAAAATATCCTGCCCATCGCCCAGAGCGAAGCTGAAGCGAGTGGCTGAATGGATCCCCCATAAGGTATCGTCACCGGCACCGCCATTAATCGCGATATCGAGCGTTCCTGCGTTTGTCGCGCGTATCGTGTCATGCCCGCTACCGCCGGACATAAGACCTCTACCGATCAGTTCGTCATCGCCCGCTTCGCCATAAAGCTCACCCTGGCCGTAGAGGTAATCCGACCCTGAGCCACCATGGAAGATATCGAAATTATCATCCCGGAAGGCATCAAATTCATAGCGACTACCGCCATACAGCCGGTCGTCACCATCTCCGCCATACAGGTGGTCATGAGCAGACTCGGTGTATCTGAGTCCGGGGCCGTAATGATCCATATCACCGTCACCATAAAGAGTGTCATTTCCGGCGCCGCCATGCAGCACATCGTCGCCTGCGCTGCCATCGAGGGTGTCCTGCCCCAGGTCACCATGGAGGGTGTCATTTCCGCTGCCGCCATCGATTTGATCGTTGCCGTCTCCGCCATGAACCGTATCGCTGCCACCATAGGAGGCGATGGCGTCATTTCCACCCAGCCCGTCTAGGGTTTCAGTGCTGTTGAATCCCTGTATGGCATCATCGGTGGCTGTACCGAGAACCGCTTGAGATAACAGATCGGTGATGCTCCAGGTGACGTTGTCGGCAAAGGTGAACTCGCGGATGCTGTTGCCGGTGTCGATCAGTTCGGCGCCATTAAATTGGCCGATGACAGTCACCTGGTCATTGTTGTTACGATTGGACAGAATCAGATCATTACCCGAGCGTCTGGCGATGGCATCGGTTGAGGCCAGATCGAGATATTCAATGCGATTATTGCCCCGCGTATCATCGATCGTGTCCTGCCCGTCGCCGCTTTGGAACCGGTAGATATCATCTCCAGCGCCGCCTTCTAGACGATCATTGCCCGTCCCACCGACTAAAACATCGTTACGATCATCGTTGCCAATGCCGCCGCCAAGTAGGGTATCGTCACCAGCACCGCCATACAGTTGATCGCTTCCCGCTGCCCCATCGATCGTGTCGTTGCCGGCGCCGCCATCGATCACATCATCGGTTTCGTACCCGACAATCGTTTGGTCAGAACTGTCTCCCTGCAATAACATGGCTCTGACCGCGTCATAGCTCCAGCTTGCGCCATCCTGAAACTGGAAGCTGTCTATGTTATGAATTTCACTGTTATGGAAAAATTCTTCAACCCGCGTTATCGATCCCGAGTATGCCATGACCAGATCATGGTCAGCCCGCGATAATACAACCCTATCGGGGGTGATGCCCGCATCGAACACGACCTTGTCATGACTGTTTGCGCCAGACCCATCGCTATTTTTGATCAGATTCTCGCCGGCAACCAAACCCAACCGGTAAGTGTCATTGCCGAGACCGCCCATGAGCGTGTCGGCGCCGGACGATGTGTTCAATACGATCGCCTGGGGGTCTTCCAGGCCGAAGACCTGGGGTATATTATCACCGAGCGCATCCATGATGAGCAGCTTGAGCTGCTCCGAGGCGTATTGGCCGTATTTGATCCGCACCAGGGCCGCTGTCAGAAAGACCTCTTTCAGGGCGTCGATGTTGTCATCCAAAAAGACTGTAGAGTCATAGACAATTCGTGAAGGCTCCAATTCCGGCGCCAGTATTCGCGCCCAGGAGATGTCTTCCACGTTCCAGTCAAGAATGCTGAACATGGAGTCTACGGCGGTTAGGGCGGGGAGGTCGTGTTCGGTTACTGCTTTCCGGTAACTTGCCTCAATTTGATCAGTGCCCGGAAAAAGAAACGTTTGTTCACCACCAGAATCAACTCCACTTGGTGCTTGCCTTATAAGATTTAGATACTGAGTCAAGTGCTGCAATCCAACACTCATGAAAACAGACTGACGTGCACCGGGGGCTATTCTATCCCAGTGAACTTGAACAATTTTAGCGAAAACAGACGAAGGATTATGAGCCTGTAAATAATTCTGTGTAACTGCCATTGTTTAAACGAAGTCCTCCAGGCGGTCTTCGAACTCAATCATAAAACGGTTCAAGGCGGT
>JAHXHS010000054.1 GCA_025656455.1 Candidatus Thiodiazotropha sp. (ex Epidulcina cf. delphinae)
CATGTGCCACTCCTGCCTGCGCACTGTGCCTTGTAGCGAAACACCACAGGAGCGCTGAACCCGGCATTATCATATTGAAAGAGTACTAGCATGAAGATAGCTCTGGGCGTGGAGTACGATGGCAGCGCCTTTCACGGTTGGCAGTTCCAGGGAGACGTACGCAGTGTGCAGGAGCTGTTGCAACTGGCCCTCTCGAAGGTTGCCGATCATGAGATAACGGTACACTGCGCCGGTCGCACCGATAGCGGTGTGCATGCCAGCGGGCAGGTGGTTCACTTCGAGACCCATGCCCGGCGGTCCGCTAGATCCTGGGTGCTCGGCAGCAATGTCAATTTACCGGATGATATCAGTGTTTGTTGGGCCAGGGAGATGCCCGATGCCTTCCATGCACGCTTTTCAGCGGTCGGCCGTCACTATCGTTACCTGATCCTCAATCGGGCGTTCCGCTCGGCCCTGTGGCGTAACCGTGCGGTGTGGGTTCATCAACCACTGGATGAGATACGCATGCATAGCGCCGCCCAGGCGCTTGTCGGCACCCATGACTTCTCCTCCTACCGGGCGCTGGGCTGCCAGGCCAAACATCCTGTCAGGACCCTCCATAGCCTGACTGTCAGGCGCGAGGGGGAGATGATAGCTATCGAGGTGCATGCGAATGCCTTTCTTCACCATATGGTGCGCAACATTGCCGGAGTTCTGCTTGCCATCGGCAAGGGTGAGCAGGCGCAATCCTGGGCGGAGGAGATCCTTGGCTTGCGCGACCGCACCCTGGGTGGTGTGACTGCGCCGCCGCAAGGGCTCTACCTTACCAAGGTCGACTATCCGGCGGAGTTCGGTCTTAGGGCCTGTTAACAGGCCCTAATAGCCATAGCGCAACCGGGCGGCATGCTGTATCTTTCAGCAGCTTATGAGGACACGGATAAAAATTTGCGGCATCACCCGAGCGGAGGATGCAGTCGAGGCTACCAGGCTCGGCGTGGACGCCATCGGCCTGGTGTTCTATCCCCCCAGCCCCAGGGCGGTCACTTTGCGGGAGGCCCAGGCGATTGTGAAAAGCCTGCCGCCATTTGTTACAGTGGTAGGCCTTTTTGTGAATGAGGCCAGACCGCGGATTGAAGCGGTGGCAAAGGAGACGCCCCTTGATCTGCTGCAGTTTCACGGCGATGAATCCGCTGCGGAGTGCAGCGGGTATGGCAGGCCCTGGATCAAGGCCATCCGCATGCGGGAGGGGTGCGATTTGGCAGCGGCCGAGAGGGAGTTCGCTGATGCTTCGGGATTGCTGCTGGATACTTATCAAGCCGGCATCCCGGGGGGCACGGGGCTGCGATTCGATTGGAGCCGGATACCCGAGACGCTGGCATCCAGGGTTATTCTCGCGGGTGGCCTCGATGCGGAGAATGTGGAACAGGCGGTGCGCCAGGTGCGCCCCTACGCAGTGGATGTCAGCGGTGGCGTCGAATTATCGAAAGGCATCAAGGATGCCGCAAGGATCCAGGCCTTCATAGCAGGAGTGAAGCGTGGCGACAACTGAAAATATCATCGGGACCCTGCCTGACGAGCGGGGGCATTTCGGCCCGTACGGGGGGCTGTTCGTGCCGGAAACCCTAATGGAGCCCCTGCGGGCGTTGCGTGTCGCCTACCATCGTTTCATGGCGGACGAGGCGTTTCTCAGGGAACTGGATGAGGACCTGGCGAATTATGTCGGCCGTCCATCCCCGATCTACCATGCCAGGCGCTGGAGTCGGCGATTGGGCGGGGCGCAGATATACCTGAAACGGGAAGATCTGAATCATACCGGCGCCCACAAGGTGAATAACACCGTGGGGCAGGCCCTGTTGGCGCGCCACATGAGTAAGACCCGCATCATCGCCGAAACGGGTGCGGGCCAGCACGGGGTGGCCAGCGCCACTGTCGCCGCCCGGCTCGGTCTGGAGTGTGTGGTCTATATGGGCGCGGTGGATATTGCGCGGCAGGAGGCCAACGTCTATCGCATGCGTCTGTTGGGGGCCGAGGTGAGGGCGGTGGAGTCGGGTTCCAAGACCCTCAAGGACGCGCTCAACGAAGCGATGCGCGATTGGGTGACGAATGTCGATGACACCTTCTACATTATCGGCACCGTGGCCGGTCCGCATCCCTATCCTGCCATGGTGCGCGATTTCCAGTCGGTGATCGGGCGAGAGGCGCGAGAGCAGATGCTTCGTCAAGCCGGACGTCAACCCGACGCGCTGGTGGCTTGCGTCGGCGGCGGTTCGAACGCCATCGGTCTTTTCTACCCCTACCTGGATGACCGCGATGTGGCCATCTACGGTGTGGAGGCGGCAGGTGACGGTCTCGACACCGGTCAGCATGCTGCACCCTTGTGCGCAGGCCGGCCGGGCGTGCTGCATGGCAATCGCACCTACCTGATGGAAGACAAGGATGGCCAGATTATTGAGACCCACTCCATATCCGCCGGGTTGGACTATCCGGGGGTGGGGCCCGAACATGCCTGGCTGAAAGACAGTGGGCGCGCCAACTATGTGGCGGTGACCGATGATGAGGCATTGTCTGCGTTTCACGATCTGACCCGTATCGAAGGCATCATCCCGGCCCTTGAATCGAGTCATGCCCTGGCGTATGCGGCCAAGCTCGCGTCGACCATGAGGCCGGATCAGATCATCCTGGTCAACCTCTCGGGCCGTGGCGACAAGGATATGCATACCGTGGCGGCACGGGAGGGGATTCGTATATGAGTCTGATCGGCGAGAGATTTGCGCAACTCAAGGCGCGGGGCAAGAAGGCATTGATTCCCTTCATTACCGCCGGCGACCCGATTCCCGAGATCACGGTCGATCTGATGCACGACCTGGTCTCCGCCGGCGCGGATATTATCGAATTGGGGGTGCCTTTTTCCGATCCCATGGCGGATGGTCCGGTGATTCAGCGGGCCAGCGAGCGGGCGCTGGAGTATCATGTCGGATTGCGTGACGTGCTGGATATGGTCAGACAGTTCAGACAACTGGATGTGGAGACCCCGGTGGTATTGATGGGCTATCTCAACCCCATCGAGATCATGGGCTATGAGCCGTTCGCGGATCAGGCCGCGGATGCCGGTGTGAGCGGCATAGTGGTGGTCGATGTCCCGCCGGAAGAGGGGGGAGAGCTACAGCAGGTGTTGCATGCCAGGTCCATCGATCAGATTTTCCTGTTGGCCCCCACCAGCACTAAGGATCGCATCCGGCGCATCTGTAGCCTGGCGGGAGGCTTCGTCTACTATGTCTCAGTGAAAGGGGTCACCGGCTCCAGCCACCTGGATCTGCAATCGGTGGACGACAAGTTAAAAGAGATTCGTGCTGAAACCGAGCTGCCGGTGGGGGTCGGTTTCGGCATCAAGGATGCGCAGACAGCCTCGGCCGTTTCCCGTATGGCGGATGCCGTGGTGGTCGGCAGTGCGCTGGTTTCGCGGGTTGAGGCCCTGGCCGATGAGCCTGAAAAGATAGGCGCTTCATTGCGGGAGATCATCTCATCCCTGAGACATGCGATAGATACAGCATAGTGTCCATCCATAAACTACAGCGCTTATCATTCCGGCGCATGCCGGGATGACATGGCTTTAAAAAGTGTGCGTTTCTGGACAGACACTACACTAGTGTACCCGGATTCAGGTCTGAAAATGATATAAGGTCGAGTACAGCTATGAGTTGGTTCGAAAAATTGATGCCGAGCCGCATCCGTACGGATGCCGGACACAAACGTGCGGTGCCTGAGGGCTTGTGGGCCAAGTGTCCCGGATGCAGCGCCATTCTCTACCGGGCTGAAATGGAAAGGAATCTGGATGTCTGTCCCAAATGCAACCACCATAACCGGATCGGCGCCCGGCGTCGTTTGGAGACCTTTCTCGATCCCGAGCCCCAGGAGGAGATCGGCGTCAATCTGGAGTCGGTCGACCCGCTGAAGTTCAAGGATAGTAAGAAGTACAGAGAGCGTCTCAGTCAGGCACAGAAGAACTCGGGTGAGAAAGATGCCTTGGTGGCCATGCGCGGTCAGTTGAAGGGGGTGGATCTGGTGGTCACCGCTTTTGAATTCGGTTTCATGGGCGGTTCGATGGGTTCCGTGGTGGGGGAGCGTTTCGTGCGCGCCGTCAACATGGCCCTGGAACGGCATACCCCCCTGGTCTGCTTCTCCGCCAGTGGTGGAGCGCGGATGCAGGAGTCCCTGTTTTCCCTGATGCAGATGGCCAAGACCAGTGCTGCCTTGGAGCGTCTGCAGAAACGCGGGTTGCCGTTCATCTCTGTCATGACCGACCCGACCATGGGGGGGGTTTCCGCCAGCCTGGCGATGCTGGGCGACATCAATGTGGCCGAGCCCAATGCCCTGATCGGATTTGCCGGTCCCCGGGTGATCGAGCAGACAGTGCGGGAGAAACTGCCGGAAGGGTTTCAGCGCAGCGAGTTTCTGTTGGATCACGGCGCCATCGACATGATCATCGATCGACGGGACCTGCGCGACCGCATCGCCGATCTGATCAGTATCCTGATGAGCAGACCCAGGGCGTAGACCGCATCATTCCGGCGTGCGTTCTTCTCAAGTCAGGTAGGGTTCCGGGTCTCTTGGGAACCATCCGGCGGATGATTACGAGGAATGAGTGAGCGAGTGTAAGCGATGCGCTTCGATACTCTGGATCAGTGGCTCGACTGGCAAGCCACGCTGCACCCGCAACAGATTGAATTGGGCCTACAGCGGGTTGCCGCTGTGTGGCGGCGATTGCAACCGGGAGGTCTGCAATCCCGGGTGGTGACGGTTGCGGGCACCAATGGCAAGGGTTCAAGCGTGGCCATGCTGGAGGCGATCTACCGCCAGGCGGGATTCAGTGTCGGGGCTTACACCTCGCCCCATCTGCTACGCTACAACGAACGCATCCGCTTGAATGGCGTTGCGGCATCCGACCAGCGGCTATGCCGGGCCTTCGAGGAGGTCGATCAGGCCCGGGCTGCGGCAACCCTGACCTATTTCGAGTTCGCCACCCTGGCCGCGCTGACGATCTTCGCGGCGGAAAAGCCCGACCTGGTCATCCTTGAGGTGGGTCTGGGCGGGCGTTTGGACGCGGTTAATATCATCGATGCGGATGTGGCCCTGATCACCACGGTGGATTTGGATCATACCGATTGGCTGGGTGATGACCGTGAAGCGATCGGCCGTGAAAAAGCGGGCATCATGCGCGCCCACAGGCCGGTTGTGCTGGCGGATGGGGAGATGCCCCAATCGGTGTTCGGCCATGCCGGGGAGTTGCAGGCGAAGGTGTTTGCAGCCGGACGGGACTTTTACGCCACAGCCGGGGAGAACGGTTGGCGCTGGTCAGGGCCGGACGGGCTTCGATGGCAACTTCCCCTGCCTAAACTGGCCGGGCGCAGGCAAGTGGCAAACGCCGCGGGTGTGGTGATGGTCTGTCATCTGCTTCAGGCCTCCTTGCCAGTGAGCCGGGAAGAGATCGCCACCGCGTTACGGCAGCTCAAATTACCCGGACGGTTGCAACTGGTAGAGGGCGCGCCCACGCTGCTTCTGGATGTGGCGCACAATAGACAGTCGATCGAGTCCCTGAGGGATGCCTTGGAGGAGCTTGACTGGCAAGGCCGCATCCACGCCCTGTTCGGCCTGCTGCAGGACAAGGACGCGACGGCTGTGGCCGATATCCTAGGAGAGCGGTTGACGAGCTGGTATCTGATCGATCTGCCTGGGAGTCGAGGGCGTAGCGCCGAGCAACTGGCCCTGGCGTTTCAACAAGCGGGTGTCGAGTCGCCGCTGAATTGTTTTCGCTCCTTTCCCCTGGCCTACCGGGCCTGTTGCCGCGCGGCTCATCCGCAGGATCTGATCCTGATCTTCGGCTCCTTTCTGATTGTGGGCGAAGCCCTGCAATATTTAGGCTTGGAATGAGGGCTATCGGGATCGCAACTGGTATACTTGCCTAATATTAACCCGCCGGGTTAATAATTAGGACACGCACCGGAAAATCGCCGGCGTGTGGCGATCCGTTGAACAGCTTGGTGGACGTAATCGATATGGCCCTGGAGGAGAGACTAAAACAGCGATTGCTTGGGGGTGCGGTACTGGTTGCATTGATGGTGATATTCGTGCCGATGTTGATCGAAAAACCGATGGATAAGCAGATCGTTTCGGATCACGCCATCCCGCCCGAGCCCAGCAAACCGCAGCGTCCGCCTGCCGCCAGTGTTTCCGTGGAGAAACCGCGTAACCCCAGCGGTGGCGAGGCGCCCCCCGAGGTGAAACCTGAGCCGAGGCCTGTATCCAAGCCGGAACCCGTCCGCTCATTGCCGCCAAAGCGGAGCAGTAGCGCATCCCCTGTCCCTGCCCGGTCCTCTCCGAGCGCCTGGATGATCCAGGTGGCGAGCCTGACCAATGGGGAGAATGCCGAGAAACTGGTCGCCAGGCTGCGAAAGGCGGATCTGCCGGCCCAGGTGGAGCGGGTCAAGCTGGATGGTAAATTGCACTATCGCGTCAGGGTGGGTCCCGAGGTGGATCACAGACTGGCGCAGAGAATGCTGAATAAGATTGAGAAAACATTCAAGCTGCATCCGAAGCTGATGCGCTATCCGGAATAGAGCAGGGAGAACCAAGCGAGAGATGAACATCGCCACACGTGCGCAGGCCTATCTTAATGGCTGGGTGCTGGAAAAGCCGTCCCCCAAGTGGCTGGAGAAATTCCTCACCCATCAGTTGCCGCTGGCCGTCACCCTATTGTTGGTGTTGCTTATCAGTTGGCGGGCCGCCGATTTTACCTGGCGCATGATTCCTGCGCCAGAAACGCTCCTTCAGGTCAGCCCCTCCACACCAGCCGCGGCGATTATCGATAAACGGGATCCTGCTGACTCGAACCGCCTTGCCGAGGTGGCCAAGCTGCACCTGTTCGGCGTTGCCGGCGCGGTACAGCCGGTCAAAAAGGTCGATAAAAAGGCCCCTGAAACCCGGCTCAATCTGACCCTGCACGGGGTCTTCGTCGGGGAAGAATCGGAGAAAGGGGCTGCCATCATCGGCACCTCGGGGTCAGTGCAAAAATACTATAAGGTCGGCAATGCGGTCATGTCAGGCGTCACCTTACAGGCGGTGTTCGAGGATCGGGTGGTGTTGCTGAGAAACGGCCAGTCCGAGGTGTTGCGTTTTCCCAAGGTTTCAAACACCGCTTCGCGGACAGCCCCGAGACCCAGGGCGAGAGCGAAATCTGATTTTGGCCCAGGCTCTCGGGTGTCATCGACAGGGGGGCGTGATCTCAGTCAGTACCGGGACATGTTGAGCAAGGAACCCTTGAAGATCTTCGAACATATCCGCTTCGTTCCCGTGAGATCGAGAGAAGGCATGAAGGGCTATCGCATATTGCCGCAAAAGAATCGGGAGCTCTACAATCAGCTGGGTGTGCGCCCATCGGATCTGGTGACCGCCGTCAACGGCATCCCGCTGGCAAATGAAAGGGAGGCGGTGAAGCTGATCGAACAATTGAAAGAGGCACAGAGTCTGCAGGTTGATATCGTCCGCAACGGACAGCCTCAATCCCTGACTTTCGATCTGAATTGATTTATAGATTTGGTGTGGCAGGCGGGGTTGGCCGGTTCGGCACCAGGGCTACCTCGTCCCCATGCTCCAGGCGGGTGAAAAATTCCGCGAACTGCTTGTTGACGGTCGGTCTCAGTAGGGACTCGTCGAAGACTTGGGCGATTTCACGACGCCGCATACTCAGCAGCTTCAACAGTTCCGAAATGTTGGTCACTGACGCCGGCAACAGGATCTCCTCGCTCTCCTTGCCGGTTTTGTTCGCCAGCCAGGAAAAGTAGTAGAGCTTGATGCGCCTCTCCGTCTCTTTCTCGTCCTGACGACGATAACCTATCGCCTCGAGCCTTTCGAGGTAGGCCTGCCAGTTGCTCTCTCGCTCCACGCCTAGCCGGTAGAGGGTCTCCCAGGAGTAGATGCCCGTGTCGTGACCATCGTCAAACAGGATACGGATGGCATATTGACCCTGGGGCTCGATCTGTTCGATGTTGACCGTTTCCTTGCCGGTGACGGGGGTGTTGCTGGCCTTGACTTCGGCGGCGGTGGAGAAGACCCGCAGATACTCACAGGGAAGCTCGAAACTCGCGCCATCGGAGAAACGAAGCGTGAGCAGACGCGACTTTTTGTGCAGATTGATAGCTACGGGAATAGGGTGCTCTGTCATCATGGCATCCATCAGCTGGTGCGTGGGCCGGAGGGCCAAGGATAATGTCACAGAAAAGGTTGGGGCTTCAACCTAAGAATTTCCCGATTGGTCGCTGTGTACGGCGTCAACCCACATTTCTCACCGGGATGACGCGGTTTTAAAAAATGTGCGTTTATTACGTTACACCAGCTAGCGCCCGTCCAGAAACAAGACAATTTCTCTCGCAAAGACGCAAAGACCGCCAAGGAAAAACACATACGACAAAAAAACAATACCTTATAGCTTAGCGATCTTGGCGTCTTTGCGAGAGTTTTTCTTTCCGGACACTACACTGCAACATATTAGGTTGCCGGGTTAATCGATGCGGCTAGCTGCCGGACTTCATCGCTGCCATAGCGCATCACCGTTTCGCCGATGATGTGGCGGAGCCGCGCCTCTACCTCCCTCCGGCCACTGAGGCCGATGCTGGATGCGCAGGTTTGCCAGGCCTGTTTCTGCAGCACACGCTTGATCAGTAATGCCGCATCTGTTTCGGCAACCCATCCTTCAGCCAGTGCGGAGAGGGCCATGATCTCAATCGCCGGCAGGGTGAGATCATAGCCGCGCCGTGCAAAGGCGAAAGCGACCAGGTCGAGCCAGTCCTGTTCATCCAATGAGGTGGGCGATTGGTGGTCGATGCCATCCAGCAGCCGATACGCCAGCCTGGCGGGGAGTTGTCGCATTGGATCGCCTAACAGGGCGGGCAGTTGCTTGGCGAAACGCGATCCGGCCTGGCGGGCCATCTGCTCTCCGGATCGGCTCAGCGGCCGGATGCAGATCACCGATGGGTGGCTGCTGCCAGCACCTGCACGCAATCCGAGCCGCACCGCTTGCAGGCCGTTGTTTCGCCAGAATTTGATCAGCTCAGGGGTTGCGCCGAAACTGGCCCCAAGATAATCGAACCCCTGGTCAATGGCGTGCTGCCTGACCCCTTCCAGCAAGCGGCTGCCGAGCCCTCTGCCTTGCGCCGCCGGATGGACGGCGATGCGCATCACCCGCATTCCCTTCAGGGTTGCGGCCGCTTGCAGGCCCAGATGTGCAGCGAGTGACTGCGCCAGCAGGTGGCCGCGGGGCCGCCGCCGGCCGGCCCAGATCCGCTCTGCCGTGTGTGGCGAAAACGCCCCTTCCTCGGCCAGCAAGGCCACCGCGACCACGGCCTCGCCATAACGCAAAAGGGCGATCCGCAGATTGGGGCCGTCCAGCAGGTGACGCAGATCCAGCGGTGTGGTTCGGTAGTGGGCCAGCACCAGCAGGCCGAACAGCTGGTTGAGGTCACGCTCCTGTTCAAGCAGCTGCTGTTGGCTGGGGAACGCCAACCTTGTCTCCTGGGGGTGGGCATCCGCTACCATGGCATCCTCGGCTGGTGAGGCGTCAAGGGCCAGAAGCTTGAAAATCAATCGCTCCAGTGGATCGTCCGCCGCCCAGCGGATCGGCTCTTTAAGGGTGATTTCACGCCACTGGGGCATCTGGCGGTCGAGATGCTTCTTGAAGCGATGGTTGAATCCCAGGCCGGTGCCTTCGTAGCCATGCACCGTGGTGGCGAAGGCGATTCGCGGATAACGGTTGAGCAGTCCCTCAAGCAGCGGTGTCGGAATGGCGGCCGCCTCATCCACCAGCAGCAGGTCGGCCTTTGGTGAATCGCTCAATAGATGGTCCGGTGCGCTGTAGCGCAGGGTTGCCCCATCCCTGCGAAGCGTCAGACGAGATATGTTTGCCCCAGGCAGACAGTTGGCCGCTTGCTGGAAAAGCGTCGAAACAGCCCCCTGTCTCGGCCCGGTCACCAGGATATGCTTGTAGCCGTCGCTGATCAGTTGCGCGGCGGCTATACCCAGTGCCGAGGATTTGCCCCGTCCACGATCGGAGGTGAGCACCAGCGGTCTTTTCCGGTGCCCCTTCACGACATGGACGATGGCTTCAACGGCCTTGGCTTGGTCGTGTGTGCGGCAACTGGGATGGTGAAACTGTGGTGGTGAGAGCGTTGGTGTCGGGGGCAGCGAGGGTGTGTCACCCGCTGAGAGGCATATCGCTGCTGGGTCTGTCTGCAGGAGACGCGAGATCCTCTCCAGAAAGCGGTGCTTCAGGCCGGAGGCTGGGTAACCGGCGGCCAGGATACGCTCAGCCTGGGGATCAGCGAAATCGGCCCACTCCCGCAACGGCGGCGTCAGCAGCAACAGTAGACCGCCGCCGCGCAAGGAGCCGCTGAGGGCGCCGAAGGCGTTGGGATCGAAACCGGAGTAGGCGTTGTATATCAGCAGGCCGCACTCGCCACCCAACTGCTCCAGTGCCTGGCTGTTGGTCGATGTCTGGATCCAGTCAGGCCCGTGATCGCCGATCCACAGGCTGTCGGGCTGATTCAAGGATTGCGCCACCCGGACGGCCTGTTCGGTGCACCAGGCCTCTTTTCCAGACAATACCACCAGTCGCCGATGGCGTGTCCGCTGCGCCACAAGCTGGAGTTGAAAAGCATATTCTAGAATTGAATTATTATTGATAATTAAGTAGTTAAGTGTTTTAGTTAAAGACGATATATGGATAGTGCACGATGATCACTGGATTATAGGGTAGCCCACGCCGATCGTCATCACGAGCCCCTATAGCACCCAGCTTTTTGCTACGCTGTCGGCATCGATCCAGGCAAAGGGTCTGGGTTACTACACAATTTCAAAATTCATCAATCAGACGGAGCGTGGTGTGAAGTGATGACCGGCATCGAGGTAGCTGAACAGATCCGTGTGCAGGGCCTGGTGCAAGGGGTAGGGTTTCGTCCCCTGGTTTGGCGCCTGGCCAGGGAGCTGGGCCTGCGCGGTGCGGTCTGGAACGATGGCCAGGGGGTGGAGATCCATGTCTGTGGCGAAAGCGCGCAGATCGATCGCTTCTGTGAACGCCTGCTTGCTGAACCGCCGCCGTTGGCGAAAATCGATAACCTGCATCGCCAGCCAACGGCGCGTTTATCCGAAAAGGGCGAGTTCGTCATCAACGACAGCCGCGCAGGCGAGGTGCGGACCGGGATAGTGCCGGACGCGGCAACCTGTGAGGCCTGTCTCCGGGATATTCGTGATCCGGCAAACCGGCGCTACCGCTACCCTTTCACCAACTGTACCCACTGTGGGCCAAGATTGACCCTTGTCGAGGGGATCCCTTACGACCGGGCCAACACCAGCATGCGCCATTTTCCCCTTTGCGACGATTGTGAGGCGGAATACCGGGATCCGGCCGATCGGCGCTTTCATGCTCAACCCAATGCCTGTCCTGTCTGCGGGCCGAGGATCTGGCTCTGCGATGCCGAGGGGAAGCCGGTCGCCCTGTCGGTGGCTGGTGAAGATGCGGTGCATGAGGCAAGTAGGCGTCTGTCCGAGGGGGCGATTGTCGCGATCAAAGGGATTGGCGGCTTTCATCTGGCCTGCGATGCAAGCAACGAGGCGGCGGTCGCCCGGTTGCGGGAGCGCAAGGGGAGATATCACAAACCCTTTGCCTTGATGGCGCGGGATTGCAGCGTCATTAGGCGCTTCTGCGAGGTGAGTCAGGCGGAGGCGGAACTGTTGATGAATCCGGCGGCGCCGATTGTTCTGTTACCCCGCAGCGAAAAGATGAGGCTTCCCGGGAATGTCGCCCCGCAACAGGCCTCCCTTGGATTTATGCTGCCTTATTCACCGCTCCACCATCTGCTGTTGGCAGATTGGGATAGACCCCTGGTGATGACCAGCGGCAACCGTATCGAGGAGCCCCAGTGTATCGACAACCAGGAGGCGGCGGAACGTCTGCGGCCACTGGCCGATCTGTTTCTCCTGCACGATAGAGCGATTACCAATCGGGTCGACGATTCCGTGGTGCGGATGATGGGCGGGTCTTCGAGGATCTTGAGACGCGCGCGAGGCTATGCGCCCCGCCCACTGCAACTGCCTGAAGGATTTGAACAGGCAGCCCCATTGCTCGCCATGGGCGGTGAACTGAAGAATACCTTCTGTCTGGTGCGACAGGGGCAGGCCATTCTCTCTCAACATATCGGTGACCTGGAAAACCTGATCGCTTATCAGGACTATCTGAGGAACCTCGACCTCTATGCCGGCCTGTTTGAGCATCGGCCGGCCGGGCTGGTTGCGGATCTGCATCCCAATTACCGCTCCACCCAACATGCCAAGGCGATGGCGGCTGAACGGGATTTGCCGCTGTTGCTGGTGCAACACCACCATGCGCATATCGCCAGTGTCCTGGCCGACAGCGGCTGGCCGTTACAGGGTGGAAAGGTGCTGGGGATTGCCCTGGACGGCTCAGGTTACGGCGACGACGGCACGGTTTGGGGCGGGGAGTTCCTGCTGGCGGATTACCGGGAGTATCGACGGCTGGGAAAGCTGCAACCTGTCCCTCTGCCGGGCGGCGCTCAGGCGATCTTGCAACCATGGCGAAACGCCTTCAGTCAGTTACATCATCACCTGGGCTGGGAGCATGTCATGCGCCAGTGGGGTGACTTGGAACCGATTGCCTGGCTGGATCGCCAGCCTCTCAAGGTGCTAGCCGGGATGATCGAGGCGGGCGTCAATTCCCCCTTGAGCAGCTCCTGCGGGCGTCTGTTTGACGCGGTGGCGGCGATTCTGGCTATCTGTCGTGAGTCGATCAGCTACGAGGGACAGGCAGCCATCGAGCTGGAAACAGCGGCCCGGCGCAGTCAATGTTCCGCCGACGCTGCCTATACCGTGCAAACCACCGTGGATGAGGGCGTTTATCGATTGGATAGCGCAACCCTCTGGCCTGAACTCCTCGATGACCTCCGGGCAGGCCTTGACCGGCAACGGATAGCCTGGCGTTTTCACCTTGGCCTGGCAACCGGTGTGACTGAAATGGCGACTGAACTGGCCCAGTCCAACGGCGTGGACACGCTGGCGCTTTCGGGAGGCGTTTTTCAGAACAAGACGCTGTTTGAACTCGTAACAAATCAACTCCTACGTAAAGGTTATTCTGTATTATCGCATCGAAACGTCCCCTCCAATGACGGAGGACTTGCGTTGGGGCAGGCTGCCATTGGCGCAGCAAGAAGTATCACAAAGGACTAAATTTAAAGCAGGAGGTCCTTATCAATTGAGGTCCCTATGGATATCCATTTTCCGACCCGGTATTGGCATAAGATTTCAGATGACAGGGTCCAGTGCGACCTCTGTCCTCGCTTTTGTCGCATCAAGGAAGGCAAACAAGGCTTCTGTTATGTGCGTGAAAACCATCAGGGCGCGGTGGTATTGAATACCTATGGCAGATCGAGCGGTTTCTGTATCGACCCCATCGAGAAGAAGCCGCTGAACCATTTTTTGCCCGGAACGCCGGTCTTTTCGTTCGGCACCGCCGGCTGTAATCTGGCGTGCAAGTTCTGCCAGAACTGGGATATCAGCAAGTCCCGGGAGATGGACACCTTGGCCGACGAGGCCTCCCCGGAAGCCATTGCCGAGGCGGCGCAACGCCTGGGGTGCCGGAGTGTCGCATACACCTACAACGATCCGGTGATTTTCCATGAATATGCGATAGACGTGGCCAAGGCCTGCGCCGCGCGGGATGTTAAGTCGGTAGCGGTAACGGCCGGCTATGTCTGCGCGGAACCGCGAGAAGAGTTCTACCGCTATATGGATGCGGCGAATGTGGACCTGAAGTCGTTCAACGAAGATTTTTATCACAAGCTGACAGGGGCCCATCTGGAACCGGTGCTCGATACCCTGAAATACCTCAAGCATGAGACCTCGGTCTGGATCGAGATCACGACCTTGTTGATTCCGGGCGAGAACGATTCGGATCAGGAGATTGACGCCCTGTGCCGATGGGTGATGGATCATCTGGGTCCCGATGTGCCGCTGCACTTCACCGCCTTCCATCCCGACTGGAAGATGCGCGACCATCCGCCCACCCCCCATGCAACGCTGAGCCGGGCGCGGAGGATAGCCGTCGGCCACGGCATTCACTACGCCTACATCGGCAACGTGCACGATGCCGACGAGTCGAGCACCTGGTGTCACCAATGCGGTCAGCGCTTGATTCAAAGGGATTGGTATCAACTGGGCGAATGGCATCTTACCGACGAGGGGTGTTGCGAGTATTGCGGCGCCAAGGCGGCCGGTGTGTTTGAGGCCAAGCCGGGGGGGTGGGGGAGTCGGCGGCAGGCGGTTAGAATGAAGTGAATTATGAATTTTGAATTATGAATTTCAGTGTTTGCTTCGCTCACGTGTTTTTTTGATAAAAAAGCCGTGCGCGTAGCGCACACATCAATTCAAAATTCATAATTCACAATTCAAAATTAATCCTCAAGGAGGATTACATGGCAACGATCAGAAAACCTGCGGTTTCCGATCTCTTCTATCCGGCGGACCCGGATCGCCTGCGAGGGATGGTGTCTGGCTATCTTGACTCAGTGGCGCCTGAGGGGGTTCCGCCTAAAGCATTGATCGCGCCCCATGCGGGCTATATCTACTCCGGCCCTATCGCCGCCAGCGTCTATGCACGGCTGGTGTCCACCCGTCATCAAATCGATCGGGTCGTGCTGCTGGGTCCCTCCCACCGGGTGCCGTTCTACGGGCTTGCCGTCAGTGAGGCGGACTGTTTTCGAACCCCGTTGGGCGATATTCCGCTCGATCGCCAGGCAGTGCAGGCCCTGGAGGATCTACCCCAGGTGATTCATCTTGAGGCGGCTCATGTGAATGAGCACTCGCTGGAAGTGCAGTTGCCGTTCCTGCAACTGGTGTTGAGTGAATTTGAACTGATCCCGCTGGTGGTGGGGGATGCAACCGGCGAGGAGGTCGCTGAAGTGCTGGCGCGTGTCTGGGGTGGCGCGGAGACCCTCATCGTGATCAGTTCCGATCTCAGCCACTATCACGACTACCTGACGGCGCAGCGCATGGATCAGGCGACCAGCGAGGCGATTATCACGCTTCATGCGGAGGCGTTGGGATTTGACGATGCCTGTGGGCGGATTCCGGTTCAGGGATTGTTGCTGGAGGCGAAGCGGTTGGGTCTGCAGGGTGAACTGGTCGACTTGAGAAACTCCGGAGACACCGCGGGCAGCAAGGATCAGGTGGTCGGGTATGGCGCCTATGCCTTTTGCGAGCCCGTAGCTGCGTGACAGGCCGATACAATCGGGATCCCTGTCTATCCCACGTCGCCCGCTGGATCGCCTGTCAGGGCAGCCGGCTCTGCCCGGTCAGGGAGCAGGCTGAGCGCTTCCTGGCGTGGCTGGATCCGCACGCGGAATATTTCTCGTTTCGCACCTTTTCCGACACCGGCTATACACGCGCAGCTTCTCACGATCCGCTGGAGAGGGCGATCCATGGCAGCCTTGCGGCCTGCTGGCATGAACTGGTACAGCTCAACCGCCAGGGTGCGGTGATTACCGTCACCATCAACCACACCGATGGCGTGGGCAGGGATGTTTCCCACATCCACCGGGTGCGGGCGCTGTTTCTGGATGACGATTTGGGTGGGGATCCCGAACGCTTTCCCCTGCAGCCGCATATTCAGGTCGAGACTTCAGCGGCCCATTATCACTACTATTGGCTTGTCGAGGATATGCCATTGCAGGCTTTCCGGTCCTGGCAGCGACGATTGGCCGACCGCTATGGTGGGGACACAAGAGTACAGGCATTGAATCAGTCCATGCAGTTGCCCGGTTTCTGGCGTAGGAAGCGGGTGGTGCAGCCCTGCTTTCCACGGCTGTTGAAAACCCGTGGAGAGGCGCCCTATGGTCAGAGCGAAGTAGCAAGACTCATTGGCCCGTTCAGGCGTGATAGCGCTGGTTCGCGCGCTTTTGCCGGCTGACGAATCGGCATTATGGTACGGCAGGGCCACCCCCTGTCTATGTACATCGTCCGTCCCCTTCAGGCCGAAGACTATCCTGATGCGTCAACATGGTTTTCAACTCCCGTATCTCCGCGCGCAAGTCTCTCAGCTCACTCTGCAGATCCGCCTCGATCTGTTCCTGTGTCTGATGCAGGGCTGCTGCCGTCTCCTGGTGCTCGGCCTCGCTATAGCTCTGCATCGCATTGACGATAATGGCGATGAACAAGTTCAGCATGGTGAAGGTGGCCACCAGGATGAAGGGGATGAAGAAGGCCCAGGCATAGGGAAACTGCTCCATCACGGGACGTACGATACCCATCGACCAGCTCTCCAGCGTCATGATCTGGAACAACGTATAGAGCGAGCGGCCGATGGTGCCAAACCATTCCGGATGGGTGTCGATAAACAGGTTGGTGGCAATCACCGCGAAGACGTAATAGAGGATCATCAACACCAGGGCGATGGAGCCCAGTCCGGGTATGGCCGCCAGCAGGGCGCCCACCACGCGCCGCATGGAGGGCACCATGGTCAGCAGGCGTAGCACGCGCAACACCCGCAGGGCGCGCAGCACCGCAAAGGAACCGGATGTGGGTATCAAGGCAATGGCAACGACGGCGAAATCGAACAGGCTCCAGGGGTCCCGCCAGAAGGCGAGGCGATGTACGTAGAGGCGGGCCGCTATTTCGATGACGAATACGGCTAGGATCAGCCGGTCCAGTCTTGTGATGATATCTCCCGCTGCCGCCATTGCCGAGGGGGATGTTTCCAGACCAAGCAAAACGGCATTGAGCAGTATCAGGCCGATAATGCCGTGCTGCACACCGGGTCGGTCGATGATGTCACGCAGATTATCGCGCAGGGTATGCTGCCCTGATGTGGAGAGCGTCATGGGGCGCCTCTTTCGGGACTCACAGGTTCACTACCCAGGCGATAGATCCACAGATAACCAATGACGCCTGCCAGCAAAGATGCAGAGAGAATACCGAGCTTTGCTTGCAGAATCATTTCCGGTTGATGGGCAAAGGCCAGTTCCGCGATAAAGATCGACATGGTGAAGCCGATGCCGCCGAGCAGTGCCGCGCCCCCGATATGGCCGATGCGCACACCCTTTGGCAGGTCTGCCAGGCCGAGACGGATAGCCAGCCAGCTGACACCCGCGATACCGATGAATTTCCCCACCAGCAGGCCAAGGCCCACGCCTAATGTGACCCGGTGGCTCAAGGCCTCTCCCAGGTTGCCAAAATCAATCGCCACGCCGGCGTTAAACAGTGCAAACAGGGGCAACACCAGGAAGGCCACCGGCATGTGCATGGAGTGTTCCAGTCGCTGCAGGGGTGTTTCGACGCCATGGATACCGTTCTCCAGGGTTTGAACCACGGCACTCATCTGCTCGTTTCTGAGGATACTCTCTCCCGGTTTATGACTGGCATCGAAGCGGTCCAGCATCTCCCGCATACGCTGGCTGAACGAACAGGGCTCGAACCGTGGCAAGGCCGGGATGGTAAAAGCGGTGATCACCCCCGCAAGGGTGGCGTGCACACCTGATTTTAGCAGTGCCAGCCACAGTAGCGTGCCGATCATGAAATAGATGAGGGGACGTCGCACGCCAATCATGTTGAGTGCGACCAGCAGGCCGGTAAGTACGGCGCCCGCCACCAGGAATTGCCATGCCAACTGCTCGGTGTAGAACAGGGCAATGACCACGACAGCGCCAAGATCGTCCACGATCGCCAGGGCCACGAGAAAGGTGATCAATGCCTTGGGCACCCGGCTTGCCAACAGGGCAATGACCCCAAGGGCGAAGGCGATGTCGGTGGCCATGGGGATACCCCAGCCTCGCAGGGCATCTCCCTGCGGACTGATCGCCACGAACACGAGGGCAGGTATCACCATACCGCCGATGGCGGCAATGATGGGCAGGGCGGCCTGGCGGGGATTGGCAAGTTCACCCACCATGATTTCTCGCTTCAGTTCGAGTCCCACCACGAAGAAGAACAGCGTCATCAGTCCATCATTGACCCAATGATGCAGGCTCTTCTCCAGTTCCCAGCCACCGAATGCAATGCCAACAGGCACATGCAGCAGATGCTGGTAATGAATGGCCAGCGCACTGTTGGCGAGTACCAGCGCCAACAGGGCTGTTGCCATCAGGATCAGTCCACTGGTGGTCTCCTGTTTGACGAACTGTTCGAATGGGGTGAGGATTCGGTCGAAGCCCTTCTCCCACGGTGCGCGGATCAGTCGTTCCCGATCCTGAACAAACTGTTCCGACTCATGACTGCTCATGACGACTCCATATTACCCGTCAATACCGGCCGCCTGCTGACAGCCGGTACCTTGGAAGACCTCACTCTTCCCCGTTCATGAAGCAAAGTGTACTGTCTCATACTAATGCGTAATATCAGCATGACGCCAGGCCATTGGCCGCTAGGCGCGTGGCGCAGGGAATGGCGCGCCCTTTCCAAGCCACGCAACAACGCGGACGATGGCCTGGCGTCGCGCCCGCAGGGAGGCCCGCCAAGGCCCCAATCCTGCGTTGCGCCGCTTGACAAGGGCCTGCCATTCCATCCTTCGGTCCGTAAACGGCACATCCATGTGCCACTCCTGCCTGCGCGCCGCGCCTTGTACCCCAAGGGCACTTCCTTCGGGGCGTCTTGGGACCTTGGCGTGCCTCTGATATCACGCATTAGTATGAGACAGTACACTAGCAGGTGCAGCAGGCTGGTGAACAGGTTGAAGATGGATACGTACAGGGTGACAGTGGCCATGATGTAGTTGGTTTCACCGTCATGGATAGCAACATGTAGGTGTTGCGAACCACCTTGTTGGTAGAGAGGGCGGTGGTTTGACTTTGATTCGATGAAATAACGGCAGGATTATTCATGGTCTGTTACCTCTGTCTGGTTTGTTAAACCGGCTGACTAACTCGCATCCAAAGCGAGCGCAGGACCCTGCTTAAACAAGGTTTTCTGGCGATCGATCCTGCGTACGAGGGTGCGCCCGGCCCGATCGGCTGCCCGATCGATAGCCACGTACAGGTCCGCCTCGATATCTTCGATCACCACGTCAGGCAGGCCGGCCAGCACCAACTGCAGGTGGCAGCGTTTGTCTGCGCCGCCGCGCGGGCCGTTGATGTCTGAGAGGCGCATGACAACCCGTTGAATATAATCGTCAAAACGGGCAAGGGCGAAACGCAGCCGTCGTTCGGCATGGCTGCGCAGGGTATCGGTGAGGGGGAAATTGCGTGCCTGGATGTCAATCTGCATGGAGTCCTCTACTTCGATGTAGTTGTTTCACAAGTGAGAGATGCTAGGCGGTCATAAGAAGTAATAAAAATCGATAATAATTGCTATACCTTTCGAAAAATACGAAGTATCATCAAAACGATGATCAACTACAAGCACCTGCGCTACTTCTGGGTGGTGGCCAAGGAGGGAGGCGTTACCCGTGCCAGCGAACGACTGCACCTGACACCGCAGACCATTAGCGGGCAACTGAGCCTGCTGGAGGATCATCTTGGGACAACTTTGTTCACCCGGGTCGGGCGCAACCTGGAGCTGACTGAAACCGGACGGCTGGTATTGAGTTATGCCGACGAGATCTTCTCGCTGGGCGGCGAGTTGGAAGAGGTGATACATCAGCTGCCGACGGGGCGGTCCCAACTATTCAGGGTGGGCGTGGTCGATGTGCTGCCCAAGTCCATCGCCCATCGTATTCTTCAGCCTGCGTTGCAGATGACGGATTCGGTACGCATGATCTGCCGTGAGGCGAGTCTCGATACACTCTTGGCGGAGCTGGCAGTGCACCGCCTCGATCTGGTTCTGGCGGACCGTCCCATCCCTCCCACGGTCAGCACCCGGGGCTTCAGTCACAAG
Source organism: Candidatus Thiodiazotropha sp. (ex Epidulcina cf. delphinae) (assembly GCA_025656455.1). Classification (GTDB taxonomy): domain Bacteria; phylum Pseudomonadota; class Gammaproteobacteria; order Chromatiales; family Chromatiaceae; genus Thiodiazotropha. The sequence goes on from JAHXHS010000054.1 coordinate 19,900, forward strand.
CTCGGAGAGTGTGCGGCTGGCTTCTTTGCCACGGAGCAACTGCGACAGCAGCTGAAAGGGGATTTTCCGCACTGTCTGGATGGTGCGCCACTACTCTTGCCCAGCAGCGGTAACCAGCTGCGCTCGAATATCGACCAGTGGTTTGACAAATATCGCATCCATCCGCGACTGATTGCCGAGTTCGATGACAGTGCACTGATGAAGGCCTTTGGTCAGGAGGGGGCAGGCATCTTCATCGCGCCCGCTGCCACCAAGGAAGAGGTGGAACGGCAGTTTCAGGTCAGGTCGATTGGCCAGGTCGATGAGGTGAAAGAGCATTTCTACGCCATTTCCATTGAACGCCGGATCACCCATCCCGTGGTTTCCACCTTGTTGGAGACAGCGCGTGATTCGCTGTTTGCCGATGACGGTCAATAGCTTTTGATTCCGACTTCGCCAGGTCAGTCCATTCGAGATTTACTGTTTCGGAACCTAAATACTCCGCTAACCGCTTAGTGTTTGTGCTGAGTATACTGATGCTGTGATGCATTCCGTTTTCTTGACTGCATCGAATGAGTGGCGACGCCTCCCTGCTGCGTCTCTTTTTGACAGCGGGGGAACGGTAGCCTGAAATTGCGCTGATTATGAAATTGAGCCTCGAACAGGGCAGGGTAAGGAGTCAATGGATTTTGAATGGGTTGCTATTGCACTGGGAGATGTCGCCTGGATATCCCTGGCCTTTGCTTTGGGCTTCCTGGCAAGGCTGATCGGCCTGCCGCCTTTGGTTGGCTTCCTGGCAACCGGTTTTGTACTCAATACCTTTGGCTTCGCTAGCGGGGAGATGCTGCAGAAGCTGGCTGATCTTGGCATCACACTGCTGCTGTTCACTGTCGGTCTGAAACTGAACCCTAAGGTGCTGATCAGGCCCCAGGTCTGGTCAGTCACAGCGCTGCATATCTCACTCATCATTGTCCTTTTCGGCGCGGCGATATTCGGTCTGGCTTTGATGGGTGTGCCGCTCTTCTCCGAGCTGGAGTTCAAGCTTTCTTTGATGCTCGCCTTTGCATTGAGCTTCTCCAGTACGGTTTTCGTGGTCAAGGCGCTGGAGGAAAAAGGCGAGATGAACTCCCTGCATGGACGGATCGCTATCGGTATCCTGGTTATGCAAGACCTGGCGGCGGTCATCTTTCTGGCGGCATCCACAGAGAAGCTCCCGTCACCCCTGGCGTTACTGCTGTTTCTACTCATCCCGTTACGACCACTGTTTCACCATCTGCTGCAAAAAACAGGTCATGGAGAACTGTTGATTTTGTATGGCCTGGTCCTGGCGCTGGGTGGTGCCGAACTCTTTGAGTTGGGAGGTGTAAAGGACGACCTGGGAGCCCTTATCATGGGCGTTCTGATCTCGACCCATCCCAAATCGGCGGAAATGGCCAAGACAATGTTGGGCTTCAAGGACCTGTTCCTGATGGGTTTTTTCCTCTCTATCGGCATGTCAGGCCAGCTCTCGATGGAGGCACTAATCATCGGGCTATTGCTCGTACCCTTCATCTTTATCAAATCAGCGCTCTTTTTTGCCCTGATGACCCGTTTCAAACTGAGGGCCCGAACAGCGTTGTTAGCAACGCTTAACCTGACCAACTACAGTGAATTCGGCCTGGTCATTGCAGCAATCGGCGTATCGAACGGCTGGATGAATGGTGAATGGCTGGTGGTGATCGCCATTGCCCTCTCCATCTCTTTTGTTATTGCCGCCCCGCTGAATAGTGCGGGTGACAGAATCTATGGCCGGTTTAGGGACCTGTGGATGAAGTACCAGCGCAGAGAACGGCTGCCAGACGACATGTTGCTGGGTACGCATGGAGCAACCATCGCTGTCTTTGGCATGGGCCGGGTTGGCAGTGGCGCCTATGACAGGATGCGTGAATTTCACGGTGATACCGTGGTCGGCATCGACTTTGATGCAGAGTTGGTTAATAGACACCGGGCGATGGGGTGCAAAGTGCTACACGGTGACCCGAGCGATGCGGACTTCTGGGAAAAAATAGAGCAAGACCACTGTATCGAACTCGTCATGCTGGCGCTGCCAAATGTTCAAGCCAACCTGGCTGCCCTGGAGCAACTACGCAAGATATCTTTCCCCGGATGTATTGCCGCAACAGCCAGGTACCCGGATGAGGTGGAGCATTTGCGACAAGCCGGTGCGACCGCTGTCTTCAATATCTATACGGAAGCCGGCACCGGCTTTGCTGATCACGTTAAGGTCCATGCGCAGGCAATGGCTGACTGAGTCCTTGTCAAGCACTGTAACGCGGTAGCGGGACACCACACTAGGTAGTGTCTGTCCATAAACTACAGCGATCGTCATTCCGGCGCATGCCGGAATCCAGTAAGTCGTTGAATTCCCTGGATCCCGGCATGCGCCGGGATGACGTGTCTTCAAAAAGTGTGCGTTTCTGGACGGACACTAGTGTGGTGTAACGTATAAACTGTACCAATCAGCGAGACGCTAAGCCGTTAGCTGCTAGGCGCGTTGCGCCGGGAATGGCGCGCCCTTTCCAAGCAACGCAACAACGCAGATGACGGCTTAGCGCCTCGCCCGAAGGGAGGCCCGTCAATGCCTCAATCCTGCGTTGCAGCGCTTGACAAGGGCGCTGCCATTGCCTGCGCGCTGCGCCTGGTCTTGAGGCATTGACGGGCCTCTGATTGGTACAGTTTATACGTTACACCACACTAGGTAGGGTGCGGCCCTGCCGCACCAGCGTGAGGTTTGAAGAGAGATGCTATCGTCCCCAGGGGCGCTTCTGCTCCCTGCATTGCCAACAAAGCCGTGCCGTAAGCGGCTTCCTGCTGTGCCGCGCGGACTACCGGGATCCCCAGCGCCTGCTCCCGGATCATGCGCCAGGGTTCATTGAGGGCGCCGCCACCGATAGAGAGCACGCGGCTCGGTTTTGGGGCGCCCAGTCGCTGCAGCAGAAGATAGCCCTCGGATTCGATCCTGGCGATGCCCTCCAACAGGGCCTGGAAGAAGATCGCATCACTGGTGGGTCGCGGGTGAAGCCGTGGGGGGTAATCGGCATCGTTGATGGGAAAACGCTCACCGGGGCGCGATAGCGGATAGTAGTCGAGCCTGGTTGGCCGGTCCGGTTTCAGCAGCGAGGTCAGGGATTGCATCCGTGCCTCGTCGAAGTAGTCGCGCAATACCGCGCCGCCGCTGTTCGAGGCGCCGCCCACCAGCCAGCGCTCTCCCAAGCGGTGGCTGTATATGCCGTATTCAGCGGCGAACACCGGTTTACCGGAGAGGATTTTTAACACCAGCGTGCTGCCCAGCGAGGTTACGGCTTCGCCGATCTCCGCTGCGCCGGCGGCGAGGAAGGCGGCATTGCCGTCAGTGGTGCCCGCGACGATGGGGATGCCGCTTTTCAATCCCGTATCGGCCGCGGCCTGGCGGCTGAGCCGGCCGATCGGTGCGGCGCAGGGTGAGACCCGCGGGAGGGTCTCCCGGGCGATATCCAGCCCGGCGATCCAGGCCGGCCACTCCCGCCGGATCGGATCGTAGCCCAGCTTGAGGGCATTGTTTTCGTCACTGAGCGGAAAACGACCGCAGAGTTTTCCGGCAATCCAGTCGGCCTGGTGTAAGGCGAAATAGCGTTTAGCGGAAACCTGTTGCCGCAGATACAGCAGCTTGGCTAGGCTTGAACCGGCGCTGAGTACAGGGCTGTCCTCGGGTGCCACTTGTTTCAGCTTCGTCAACATCTTCCGGCTGCGGCTGTCGTTGTACATCAATGCCGGGGTGATCGGTTCCCCCTGCGGATCGCTGAGCAGCAGGGTTGAGGAAGTGCCGTCCACGGCAATCGCTGCAAAGTGACAACCTTCACAGGCTTCTCCTATCTGGCGCAGGAGCTCCGTAACGACCTGCCACCAGTGTTCGGGATCCTGCTGATTGTGTCCGGCCTGCGATCTCTCCGGTGGCGGCAGGGGGGCGGACGCTAGCGCCTTGATGTTTCCTGCTTCATCGATGGCGACGGCGCGACACCCGGAGGTGCCCAGATCGATTCCGATGAAAGTGTTCAATCTGTCGGGTTCACGGCAGTGCCATGGGTGAGGGAGGGGTCCACCCATCGGCTCGGTGGTCGGCCACCACGGTGGTATAGATGCCACCGCGTACATTGAATTCAGCGGTCAGACGCATATAGCGGGGGTGGGTGGCCCTGACCAGATCAGCGAGAATTTCATTCGTCACCGCCTCGTGGAATGCGCCCTGGTCGCGAAACGACCAGATATACAGCTTCAACGCCTTTAACTCGACGCAGAGCCTGTCCGGGACGTATTCCAGGGTCAGCTCGGCAAAATCGGGTTGTCCGGTCTTGGGGCAGAGACAGGTGAACTCCGGGATGTTGATACGGATGGTGTAGTCCCTTTCCGGTTGCGGGTTGTCAAAGGTTTCCAGGTCTTTGCTGGGTTGGCTGGGCATGATTTTGTTTACTCGTCGATGAAATCGTGGTGAATTATACGCAGACCAAATCCCGACCAGAAGCGTTTCTTCTATAGCCTATTAAAAACAATAAGTTATGGTGAATAGTTAAAGTGTAAAAAATGCTCGGGCCACACTGTAACAATGCCCCTCTTTGGTGTATCTTAGCCGCCCATGCGTCTGCAGAAAATCAAGCTTGCCGGGTTTAAGTCATTCGTGGATCCGACCTCTGTGCCGATCCCCAGTAATCTGGTCGGCATCGTCGGGCCGAATGGATGTGGAAAATCCAATGTCATCGATGCGGTGCGCTGGGTGATGGGCGAAAGCTCGGCCAAGATGTTACGCGGCGAATCCATGGCGGATGTGATCTTCAACGGCTCCAGTGTGCGCAAGCCGGTCGGCGCCGCGACCATTGAACTGCTTTTCGACAATTCGCAGGGCAGGGCCGGAGGCCAGTACGCCCAGTACAATCAGATCTCGGTGAAACGCCAGGTATCCAGGGACGGCCAGTCGCTCTACTATTTGAATACCGTCCGCTGTCGGCGGCGGGACATCACGGACCTGTTTCTCGGTACGGGCCTGGGGCCTCGCAGCTACTCGATCATCGAACAGGGCATGATCACCCGCCTGATCGAGGCGCGGCCGGAGGAGTTGCGCTCATTCCTGGAAGAGGCGGCCGGTATCTCCAAATATAAGGAGCGTCGCCGGGAGACCGAAAATCGTATCCGCCACACCCGGGAAAATCTGGAGCGCCTGACCGACCTGCGCGACGAGGTGGCCAAACAGCTGCAACACCTGAAGCGTCAGGCAGCCACGGCAGAAAAGTACCAGCAGCTCAAACAGCAGGAGCGGCAGACCAAGGCCGAGCTGCTGGCCCTGCGCTGGCGGACCCTGGACCATGACCTGAAGCAGCGGGAGCGCAGCATCGCTGAACTGCAGAATCACCTCGAGGAGGCTATTGCCGGGCAGCGCAAGCTGGAGTCGGTCATCGAATCCGAGCGGGAGAGACATACCGAGGCGAATGATCAGTTCAACGAAGTCCAGGGGCGGTTCTACAGCCTGGGCGCGGAGATCAGCGGTCTGGAGCAGGCGATCCAGTTCACCCGGGACGGGCAGCGCCAACAACAACTGGATCTGGATCAGGTCGGTCATGCCCTGCAGGAATCCGAGGCCCACCGCGCCCAGGACGAAGAGCGGTTGTCGGAGCTTACGGACAATCTGCAGCGGGAGCAGCCCAGACTGGATGAGGCGCGACAGCAAGAAGCGCAACTCTCTGAGGCCTTGTCACAGGCGGAACAGGCGATGCAGGTTTGGCAGGGCGAGTGGGAGAGCTTCAATCAACAGGCGGCGGAGCCGGCTCAGACAGCGCAGGTGGAACGGACAAGGATCAATCACCTCGAACAGCAGGGGGGTGACCTGGAGCGGCGTCTGCAGCGTCTCGACGAGGAGTTGGGGCGTGTCGATGACAGCCGTCTGCTGAGTGAAATCACCGAACTGGAGTCCGATGAAGCCGCTCACAAGGGCGAAGCGGAGACGCTGCACGAGCAGCTGACGCAGGCCGTGGAGCAGATCGATCGCCAGCGGGAGAACAATAACCGTCTGACCACACAGCTGGACCGGGAGCGGGCGGATTTTCAATCCAACAAAGGGCGTCTGGCTTCCCTTGAGGCCTTGCAGCAGGCCGCGCTCGGCAAGCGGGGCGGCGACGTGACGCAGTGGCTGGAAGGCCGTCAGTTGCAGTCGGCGAAACGCCTCGCCCAGCAGATCATGGTTGAACCCCGCTGGCAGCAAGCGGCGGAGATTGTCCTGGGTTTCCATCTGCAGGCGGTGTGTGTCGAGGGGCTGGAGCCACTGCAGGGCCCCCTGTCAGAGCTGCAAAAGGGAGCCCTGGCCTTTTGGGATACCCGAGGCAGCGGTGAAATCGACGCAAGCCCGCCATCCGCTTCCCTGCTGTCAAAGGTCGAGGCGCCCTGGAATCTGCACAACCTGTTGGCCGGGGTGAATCTGGCCGAGGATCTGGCCGATGCCATGGGTCGGCGTCACAGCCTGCGGGACGATGAGTCCCTGGTCACCCCGGAAGGGATCTGGCTCGGCCGGCATTGGCTCAGGATTGCCCGCGAGGCCGATGAGAGCGCTGGCGTGCTGGCCCGTGAAGAGGAGTTGCGGCAGCTCCAACAGACCCTGCAGGCGCAGCAACAACAGGTCTCCGAGCTAGCGGATCAGTTGGATCAGGGAAGGGATGTTCTGAAACAGGCCGAACAGGCCAGAGAACAGACCCAGGCCAAGTTCAATCAGGTCAACCGTTCACTGTCAGAGATTCGCGCCGGCCTGAGCGGCAAGCGCACTCGCGCCGACCATCTGCGTCAGCGGCGCGAGCAGTTGCAACAGGAGCAGAAAGAGATCGCCGAACAGATCGGTTCGGATCAGCAGCTCATGGAGGAGACCCGCCGGCGGCTGCATGCCGCCCTGGAGTCGATCGAAACCCTGGGGAGTCGTCGTGAGTCGCTGGTTAAACGGCGGGACGCATTGCGTCAGCAGGTGACCGGCGCCAGGGAGAGCCTCAACCGGCAGCGCTCGGCCACGCATCAGATCGCCCTGCAGGTCGAGTCGATGCGCACCGCGCACGCCTCGCTGACCCAGAATCTTGAACGCGCGCGAAGCCAATTGTCTCAACTGGCGCAGCGGCGTGACGAATTGAAAACCGCATTGGAGAGTAGTGAGGCCCCCCTGCAGCAGCAGGTCGAGATGTTGAATCTGAAGCTGACTGAACGGGCGGACGTTGAAAAAGAACTCAGCGATGTACGCCGGGAACTGGAGGATGTGGACGGTCTGTTGCGTGAAAAGGAGCAGCAACGCCACCAGGTGGAACAACAGGTTCAGCAGCGGCGTGACAGACTCAATCAGGCCCGCCTGCAGAGCCAGGAGGTCAGTGTCCGCTGCAAAACCCTTCAGGAGCAGTTGCAGGAGAGCGGGTTGGATGCCCAGCAACTGTTCAATAGCATGGCCGAGGATGCCAGTGAAACGGTCTGGCAGGAACAGGTCGAGGCCCTGGCCAGCCGTATCCAGCGCCTGGGTCCGATCAACCTGGCGGCGATCGACGAGTTTCAGGAACAGTCGGAGAGACTGAACTACCTGGATGAGCAGCATGCGGACATCACCGGCTCCCTGGAGACCCTGGAGAACGCCATCCGTAAAATAGACCGGGAGACGCGCACCCGCTTCAAGGAGACCTTCGACAAGGTCAACGCGGGCATCAAGGAGCTCTTTCCCCGTCTGTTCGGTGGCGGACACGCCTATCTGGAATTGACCGGCGAGGATCTGCTGGATACCGGCGTCACCGTGATGGCGCGCCCGCCCGGCAAACGCAATACCAACATTCACCTGTTGTCCGGCGGCGAAAAGGCGCTGACGGCGGTGGCGCTGGTATTCGCTATCTTTCAGCTCAATCCGGCGCCGTTTTGTTTGCTGGACGAGGTTGACGCCCCCTTGGATGATGCCAATGTCGGGCGTTTTTGCGATATGGTGAAGACCATGTCCGATCAGGTACAATTCATATTCATCACTCATAACAAGATCACCATGGAGATCGCCAACCAGCTATCCGGCATCACCATGTATGAGCCGGGCGTTTCGCGTCTGGTCACCGTCGATGTGGAGGAGGCGGCACAACTCGCCGCGCTATAGCTCATATGGATGCCACGACACTGCGCATCGTTCTGCTTGTCGCCGGCCTTGCTTTTCTTGCCGGGATCTATCTTTATGAGACCAACCGCCGCAAGCGGGAATCCGCCCAGGCGCGAAGGCGTATCACGCCGGAGATCACACCACCCGCCATGGCCGAAACCGAGGAGACGGTGATCGAACCCGAGGCCGAACCCGAGCCCGAGCCCGAGCCTGTCCCGGAGTCCCCGGATGATAGTGACACCTGGGTGAATTGGGATGATGATGAGGAGGATACCGAGGTGCTGGAGAAGGAGTTCAGGGAGCTGGAAGGCCTGCAGGCAGACTCCGAATCGACATCCGGAGCCGACACCGCCGAGATAAAGGAAACGGCACCCGACAAGCCGCAGCAACAGGAGCTGTTCGGCTTCAGCGCCAGGGAGGAGTCTCCCGTCGATGTCCCGAAATTGATTATCCAGATCAATCTGCGGGCCAAATCCGAGCCCTTTACCGGTCCATCGATTCAGAAGGCGATGCGGGATACCGGGATGATGATGGGTGAAGTGCCGGTCTATCAACGCATCGCCGGCGATGCCGGCGGCGCTCCCCTCTTCAGTGTGGCCAGTATGGTGGAGCCGGGGGTCTTTCCAACGAAAGGGATTGAGAGCTTCCAAACACCGGGGCTGACCCTGTTCGCCCAGCTGCCCGGTCCGGGAGACGGGATGGCGATCTTCTCCGACATGCTGTTCACCGCCGAGAGACTCGCCGCCATACTCGGTGGCGAACTGCAGGACGAAACCCACAGCGCGTTGACGAAACAGACCATCGAGCACCTGCGCGGTCAGATCATGGAGCATCGCCGTCAGGTCCAGTTGGCGCGGAGCAAGGGTTGAAGTCAGCAACCGCCGTGGCAGCGCGTATTCAGGCGTTGCGCAACGAAATCGACCATCACAACCGACAATATTATGTCTTCGACGCGCCGGAGATAGCCGATGCGGAATATGATCGGCTGCTGCGCGAACTGCAGCGGTTGGAGGCAGAGCATCCCCATCTCATCACCCCCGACTCGCCGACCCAGCGTGTTGGGGAGACCCCCTTGGCAGGGTTCGGCGAAGTGGTCCACCGCAGGCCCATGCTCTCGCTCGACAACGCCTTCGGTGAGGAGGCGATGGGTGATTTCGAGCGGCGTATCCGGGACCGGCTGAAGCTCGATGATGAGGAGAAAATCGTCTATCTGGCCGAGCCCAAACTCGATGGCCTGGCTATCAATCTGCGCTATGTAGAGGGTCGATTGGTGCTGGGCGCGACCCGGGGCGACGGTAGCCGGGGCGAGGATGTCACCGGGAATATCCGCACCATCAAGGCCGTTCCCCTCAAACTTCAGGGTGACGACTGGCCCGATATCCTCGAGGTGCGCGGTGAAGTGTTCATGCCCAAGGATGGATTCGAAGCGTTCAACCAACGGGCGCGGGAGGCGGGGGAGAAAGGCTTTGTCAACCCGCGCAATGCGGCTGCCGGCTCCCTGCGCCAGCTCGATCCCCGTCTCACGGCACAGCGTCCGTTGACCTTTTATGCCTATGGCTTCGGCGAGGTGGATCCCGCGCCCATCGCCGATAGCCAAAGCGACAGTATCCGCCGGCTACGCCGCTGGGGCGTGCCGATTTCGCCACTGCATGAAGTGGTGGAAGGCACGCAGGGTTGTCTCGCCTACTTTCAGCGAATATTGCAGTTGCGCGATAGTCTGCCCTATGACATCGACGGCGTGGTATTCAAGGTCGATGAGCTGAGGCTGCAGGCGCAGCTCGGTTCAGTCTCCCGCGCGCCGCGCTGGGCCATTGCCTATAAGTTTCCCGCCCAAGAGGAGATGACCCAGGTCGAGGCGATAGCGTTCCAAGTCGGAAGGACCGGCGCCATCACCCCGGTTGCGCGCCTGCATCCGGTGTTTGTCGGTGGCGTGACGGTCAGCAACGCCACCCTGCATAACATGGACGAGGTGATGCGCAAGGATGTGCGGCCCGGAGACACGGTCGTGGTGAGGCGGGCAGGAGATGTCATTCCCGAAGTGGTCAGTGTGGTGCCGGCTAAACGTCCCCACGGCATCTCGCCCGTCATCCTGCCCACCCGTTGCCCGGTCTGTGGCTCGGAAATAACCAAACCCGAGGGCGAGGCGGTGGCCCGCTGTTCCGGGGGGCTCTACTGTCCCGCCCAACGCAAGGAGGCACTCAGGCACTTTGCCTCGCGCAAGGCGATGGATATCGAGGGACTGGGGGAGAAGTTGGTCGAGCAACTGGTTGACGAGGGATTGGTGGATAGTCCCGCTGATCTCTATCGTCTGACCCTGGAACAGTTGAGCGGCCTGCAGCGGATGGCCGAGAAGTCGGCGCGGAATCTGCTTGATGCCCTGGATAAGAGCAAACTGACGACACTGGCCCATTTTCTTTTTGCCCTGGGTATTCGTGAAGTGGGTGAAGCAACGGCAAGCTCCCTGGCAAACCAGTTTTTAACCCTTGACGCCATCCAGCAAGCGGATGAAGCGCTGTTGCAGCAGGCACCGGACGTGGGCCCCGTGGTGGCGGCGCATATCGTCGCTTTCTTTCGCCAGGCGCATAACCGGGAGGTCATCGAGCAGTTGCTGGAGGCCGGTATCCATTGGCCCGAGATAGAACGCCAGGCGGTCGATCATCCCCTGTCGGGAAAGACCATCGTCATCACCGGCGCCCTCAATCGTCCACGGGACGAGATCAAGCGCGAGTTGCTGGCGCTTGGGGCAAAGGTCACCGGCAGCGTCTCGAAAAAGACCGACTATCTGCTTGCCGGCGAGGCAGCCGGCTCGAAACTCGCCAAAGCCGAGAAGTTGGGTGTGGCGGTCCTGGATGAGGCGGCGCTGCAGACCATGCTTGAACATGCCCAATAACGTTTCAGGCCGCGTGTTTATTCGGCTCTGCCCTCATGCTAGCTTGTACGACCCACTCACCGGTTGCAGGGAAAAACAATGAATGACGAATCGAAAAAAGAGCGGGAAATCATGATGGTGATGCGCAAGCTGCTGACCACCATCGTGCGCGAAGTGACACCGGAACACAAAAGCTTGCGGCATCCCCTGTCGGATCAGACCATTCAGGATATCCGCAGCTGTCTCGGCCTGATCACCGCCCGGGAGAAGGAGCTGGCCGATGCTGCCGGTAGAACCGCGCAAGAGCGGCCCTATTTCGCGGATCAACCGGCCGCGACGAAGGTTGTGCCCATCTCAAAGATTGGTAAGGTCAAGCGAGAGGATGAGGACTGAATTCATGTATGACAATTTGTAACTCAAGTTTCGGAGTTCAAATTTAACGCGTTCCCATGTTCTATGTGGGAACGCACAATGTGAACAGGGCGTAGGGTGCGGCCCTGCCGCACCATGCTGGGTTGCGCTCCTGTTTGCTATGACGGATTTCTTCACTTCGCGGCCCCCTGACCCAATACCTTGGGTTCCAGGGCTTCAAGTTACGGTGCGGCAGGGCCGCACCCTACGAAACTCGTAGAACATGGGAACAAGATGAACTCCGAAACTTGAGTTGTAAATGCTGTCCTTGTATTTCTGTATTTGTTCGGAATTAAACCCAGTTTTCCAAGCGCAGGCCATCCACTCGCTCGAACTCTTTCAAATTATTCGTCACCAGCGTTAGCCCTTCACTTCTGGCATGCCCCGCTATATGCAAGTCGTTAACACCGATAGGCATACCCTTAAGTTCCAGCGCCGCCCTAATATCTCCATAGTGGGCTGTCCCTTTATTGCCATACTCCAGTACCGTTAAACGGGAAGCAAAATCTTCGACTTGCCGCAGGTTATGATCAGGCTTGGTGCTTTTCTCTACACCGTGCAGTAGCTCTGCCAACGTGATTGCGCTTATACAGAGCTGGCTGGCATGCCGATTAAAGATTGCCAGCGCCTCAGGCGGGCGGCGCTTGATCACATAAATGGCAATGTTGGAAACGGTAAACGGTAAACGGGGACACTCATCATTTTTGCTCCTTCAAAAAAACCCCGCCCGGAGTTGAGCGGGGCTTTTTGTCTCAGTCCTCCGCCAAGGTCAGCACCAAACAGCCCGGCATGACCCGGACCTTAGGGCCTCGGAAAAAAAGATTTAACCCAAAATGCGCCGGATTGTTGCCTGCCTTCGAGGCATAGCGAAGGGCGCGTAGCCGGGCCTACGTAACCGAAGCTACAACAAAGAAGGCGGGCAAGAAGACAAGTAGTTTGGGTTAAATTTTTTTTCCGAAGCCCTTAACCGGAGTGTTGATCTCAAACCCCGCCTGTTGCAGCCAGTGGCCTTTAAGCTGAATCCACGGCACAGGCCGACCGACGCCAAGGTGATCGTCTTTCAGCCGATAGGTGTAATGGATCTGGTTGACCTTGATATGCTGTTCCTGGCGGGTTTTATTTTGAGTAGGTCACGTTGCGCAGCTACGTGACATCACCATTAAGTCAGGTAGCCGCTCCGCGTCAACCTGACCTACGACTAATATATTTGCGTTAATCCGCGGACCATAAGACATATAGGGACACTGAAGAGCAATACAACAATACAAAGACATCCAACATTTTATAAATCTATCTTACATAGATTTAGGCCAGGATCGACAGGTCATTGCGAGTGCATTGATGCACGAGATGAGCGGCCAAAAACAATCTTCACGACGCGTTCAGCTTTGAGAAGAGGGATTCGCAAGGATTTTCTGTACTGGAAACATAGCAACACCACCGGCTGAGGGTAAAAACCATCAG
>JAHXHS010000055.1 GCA_025656455.1 Candidatus Thiodiazotropha sp. (ex Epidulcina cf. delphinae)
GCCGCCGCCGGCTGAGCGGACCCCCCCGCCGGTGCGGCGGGCCGCACCCTACCCATCGGCGTAGGGTGTGCCCAGCCGCAGCCGATCAACCCACCAACCCCTCGCCGGACGGCGTGACCGTTTAAGCCGTCCGGTATTTTTTCCGGGATCAAGAGTGCGGCCCTGCCGCACCGTGTTAAATGCAGTCAGGATCATCGTCTGCATTGAAGATCCGGTGGTCATCGACAAGATTCTCACCCATCTCGACAGACACAAACAACACCTTAGCAGTAGCCACCCGGCAGTCACCGCAGGCTTCCTATTGCTGCGCCAGCGCGCCTTGCGCCTTAAGGGCAATGGCACTTACTTAACAGCAGTTGCTCGAATACAGGCGACCTAAATCAGCAGAGATTGGTGGGGCAGGCCCCACCCTACCAATAGCATGAAATGTAGACATCATGGATTGACCTGCTCAAGCGTCTCAGCCCAAATGGCGAGGCATTGAATCCCTTATTAGCAATGCACGGATGCCTATGTGGTTTTACCACGAAGAACACGAAGGACACGAAGTATGGGATTAAGCGATTCGTGCTATGCCCCCTTCGTGCTCTTCGTGTTCTTCGTGGTAAAACCACATAGGCATGCAGTGCATGACCAAAGCTAAGCTATTGAAGAAAATAGGAAAAAGATGAAAACAAGTAGCAATAGTTAACCGGTCAATCCATATCAGGGTGCGGCCAGCTCCACCACAACGTCGGGAGGGGAGGCTGTCTTGGCAGCTTAATTTGGATAATAGATGCAAGATGCGGCGACCTACAGCCGTGATCTGCGAGGGGGCATTATGAAGCAACGGTTCGATTTTACCGCGCGCTGGGTAGCGGCTCTTTTTTTATTTGCTTGGAGTACATGGCTTTGCTCTGCGACCATCAGTGTCACAGCGCAGAACAATCCCGATCTCACCGTCACCGCCCCACCGGCCTATACCGGCTTCGGCCCTTCGCTGTAGCCCCTATTTAACTATGGCAAGGCGCTACAGATGGCCTGGTACTTCTACGAGGCCCAGCGCTCGGGGCCGTTGCCTAAGTTCGATGGGGATCTGCCGTTCCACGATCCGGCCACCGGCTCCATGACGGTCTCCTCGCCAGCGGCACCATCCTGCCGCAGTTGTAAGGGGAGGCGAGCCCGGAGCGGGCAACGATAAAAGCGGGGTGGGGCGGCTTGAGACCGGGACCCGCGCTGAGCGCGCGGGTCCCGGCCTGAGCGGCTTGCTTAGAAGCTGTAAGAGACCTCCGCGCGGATTTCGGTGATCCTCAGCAGATAGGAACCCGCGATCTCACGCTTGATGGTGACCTGGAGATTGTTGATATCGCTCAGATCCAGAAGACCGCCATCGGCATCGGTGGTGAACGTCTGGGTGCTGATCAGGCTATAGCCACCGCTGGTATCGGTCATCTGGCTACCACTCCATTGGGTCGCCGACCCGGTCTGGTAACCCACATTCACCCCCGCTGCATAGGGCAGTGCGTTGGGCCATGGGCCCTCCAGGTAGCGGGCCGTGACATAAAGGGTGACGCTGTCGATCGTCGCCCACTCCAATCCCACGGGATCGTCCAGGCTCACGGTGAAGGATTGTCCCGGCGAGGAGCAGCAGAGGTGGATATAGCTCACGTCTCCATCGTCCCCGTCCAGGGCCGTGGCCCAGGTTGAGCCTGAGCTGACCGAATAGGCGCCCGGATTGCTCACCAGGTTGGAGGGGTTGAGGGTCAAGGTCGCTCCCGAACCGTCGACCAAGGTCGAGAAGCGGGTCTCCGGCGAGAAGTCGGACCAGGCTCCCGCGCTGTTCTGATAGCGTACTCGCCAATAGTAGGTGGTGGCGTTGTTCAACGGCACCGCTACCTGATGGCTGGTCAGATCGGCGCTCGCTTCGCTGTCGTAGACCGGTTTGCTGTAATCCCCGCCGGTGGCGGTAATCTGCCACTGAGAGGCCTGGTGCAGATCCTCCGGGTCGGGATCGTAATAGGCGCTGGCGGAGAGCTGTGGCGTGACCTCCAGCGAAGCCTCACCGTCGGTCGGGGAGAGGTTGACGGGAGCGTCCGGCGGTGTGCCGACCGCGGGAGGTCTGGTATAGGTCACCCGGTCGTTGTGGCACATGTTGCAGACGCCGTTCTTGCTCGGATTACCGGGACCGCCGCCGCTGAAGCGGGTCTTGCCGCCAGTGCTGTCAGCCAGCATGGGATAGGCCCCCTCCGGCGTGTACTTGAAATCCAGCGAAGGTACCTTGTCCGTGGTCCCCATGGTGCTGATCAGTTCCCCATGGCGCAGCATTACCGGCGAGGGCGAGCCGTGGACATTGTGGCAGGCGGGACAGCTGATGCGCGACTCGGCGATGCCGTCATAATCCGAATCGTATTGGGGCGTGGTGGGCCCGAAGGGACCGTTGCGCCCGTCGGTGTGCAGATCGTGCATGCTGATCCAGGTGCTATCCACCTTGTTGCGGAAGTTGGTGCCCGCCCCTTCTCCGGTAACCGGGTCTCCGCCGTTATAGAGCTTGTTTTCATCGTGGCAGGCGTAGCAGAGGGCGAACTCCTGGCTCTCCCGGAATCCCGGCGGAAAGACGTGGCCGGTACGCGGTATGTGCATCGGGTACTTGCCCTCATAGCCCCCCGCCATATCCTTCAGCCGGTAGCCGTTCTGGTAGCCGGCGCTGGCGGGATCCCAGGTGAAGTAGTTACCGTCGGCGCTGTAGCTGCGGGGTTCGCCGTCGATATGGGCCATTTTCGCATCGTGGCAATCGAGACAGCCTCGGCCCGCTCCCTTGACGCCGGAAGCGGGATAGACCTCGCTGAAGGGTACGCCGTGGCCGGTCTTGTAGAAGCCCCAGCCGATGCCGTAGGGAGTGGACGCGCTCTCGTCCCCGGCGATGTTGGGAGCGAGCACATTGGCGATCTGTGAGGGGGCATTGTCGTGGCAGCTTACGCACCATTTCTCCTTGCCCGCCTGCAGGTTCTCCGTATCGTCATAGACCCCGTCGGCCCAGTTGCTCTTGGCGCCGATAACCGGGTCGTTGACCCCGTCGTAGTCGCCATCCGGGCTGTGACAAGTGTCGCAGACGGTGGTGGTGGCGAGTTCCTGGCCATCCTTGAAAACAGCGGGAAAGAATTGGAAGGGATCGGTATGGCAATCGGTGCAATCCAAGCGCGGTCCCTTGTCCGCATGCACATGGGTCTTGTGCGCTTTCGCATAGGGCGCCTCGAACTCCCGTCCGTGCAGATGGCACTCGACACACCACTCGCCATCGAAGTGCTCGGTATTGTCGTGGCCGTCGTTATTATGGTGCTCGTTTTGGGTATGGCACACCTCGCAGGGTCCGTTGTAGACCTCATCACCGTCGGCCAGGGAATTGGGACCGGTGGTCGCTGTGAATACCACCGGTTTGGGGCCGTTGTTGGGCGTCCATATCACCTCGTGGACGAAGTAGAGATTGTTTCCGCCAAATCCGAATAGATCATGACAGACGAAACAGTCGGCGACATGATGATACTCCGCAAACGCCTTCTGCGCAGGTGCGGCAGTGAGCACGGCGATCGCTGCCAGCACCCAAGCCGCCATTCTGAAAGATGACTTATTGGTATAAAGATTCATTTCACACTCCATTCTCCTTTGTTTGTTCCTCAAGCTCAGATTGGAGGCGCAATTGTCATGGGGGATGGAGTAAGGCATAGTGGCTCCGCGCTATGGGAGACCCAGCGGCACGATAGCGGCAGGATGGGGCCTGGGCGGTCGTCATCCTAAGCCTGGGCCATGCCGTTCAGCCCGGCAAGCGTCCGACATCGTGCAGCGCTTTCGCGCCTGCGTCGTTGCAGGGCTGCTGGGGTTTTTGGTAGTGGGCGCGTCTGTGGCTTGGCTGATGACCGCGCGCTTCATTTAAATGTCCGTATTAAAGAGGTCAGTTATCTGCGAGAGCGGAGTGCTGGAACCCCGGGATCTCCAGCCGACCTTGGCCCTCTTTTCGGGGTTACTGTAAAATAGTTGTCTCAGCAATACAACAATAATCCTAAGGTTTTTCGCGGAAGTTGAACAGCATTACCGTTAGCTGCTTGGCATTCATTCTCCTATTGATTGTCCGCGAATAAACGCAAATCAACGCGAATGCGAATTTCCCGTCCTGCACGACGCCTTGATGGTTTTCAATCACTGGCCAGGCAGGCACTATTTTTCTCGCCAAGCTCGCTAAGTGCGCCAACAAGGCATTGTCCGGGAATCCTTTGCGATCTTTGCGAGAGTCTCTTTTCGTCATAAGGTCTCAGCGAGGCATCCGTATCGCGCTCCCCGCCTGGACCGGCCACCCGGCTGTACGCCGGCGCGCCGCAGTCGCTTCGTGTCACGCCGCCCAAGGCGGTGATTGACGGGTTCAGTGCCACTCAGTAAAGCGTCCCTCTCATCACCCATTCAAATCCCAGGTAATTTTGCGTGGATGTCTGTTTAGATTTAGAAATAGCAGTGGCAACGGTGGTTCAGACCAATGGCCATCGCCAGTGTGAATAATAGTCAGCCCTGAGAGGGAGAGAAGGCAGGCGACGGATCCGGACAAGTCCATTTGCGTGCATTTGCGGACTAATGTTGCTCGATTGCGCAGCTACGTGACACCCCCATTGAGTCAGCTAGCCGCTCCGCGTCAACCTGACCTACGACTTTTTTCACCCACTCGAATTGGGGAAGAGCCTCAATATGAGTGAGCAAAAGTAGATGTCATACATTGAGTATGATGATACGCGTCGCTATTTCACCCGCATACCGGGTTGCGCCCCCTCATCGGGGTTGAGGATATAGAGGTCCCTACCCCCTGGCCCTGCCGCCAGCACCATGCCTTCGGAGACACCGAAACGCATCTTGCGCGGCGCCAGGTTGGCGACCATCACCGTCAACTTACCCTCCAGTTCTTCCGGCGAGTAGGCTGACTTGATCCCGGCGAAGACATTGCGTGTCTCGCCATCCAGGTCGAGGGTCAGTCGCAGCAGTTTATCCGCGCCGTCGACCTCCTCGGCCTTGGCGATGCGTGCGACGCGCAGGTCGAGCTTGGTGAAATCGTCGAACTGAACGGTCTCGGCGATCGGCTCCCTGGCCAGCGTTGAGTCGGCGGCCGGTCCGGCCTCCGCGGCAGGGGATTGCGCGGCCAGGTCCTCCTTGGAGTGCGCGAGCATGGCCTCGATCTGCTTTGGCTCGACACGGGTCATCAGGGGCTTGAATTTGCCGATGGTGTGGCCGTTGAGCGGAGTCGTAAGGGATGCCCAGGTGAGGGGTTCGATCCCCAGGAACCGCTCCGCCGCTTCGGCGGTGGCGGGGAGGATCGGGCGCAAATAGCCGATCAGCAAGCGGAACAGGTTGAGCCCCATGGAGCAGATCGCCTGTAGCGCCGGTTCCTCGCCCTCCTGTTTGGCGACCACCCAGGGCTTCATCTCGTCGATGTACTGGTTGGCGCGGTCGGCCAGGGCCATGATCTCACGCACGGCTCGGCTGAACTCACGCTTCTCATAGTGATCGGCGATCCTGTTACCGGCCCGAATGAAATCGTCGAAAAGCGCCTGTTCCGAAAGCGTCTCGGAGAGCCTGCCCGCGAAACGTTTACTGACGAAGCCGGCGCAACGGCTGGCGATATTGACCACCTTGCCGACCAGGTCGCTGTTGACCCGCTGGGCGAAGTCCTCCAGGTTGAGGTCGATGTCATCCACCCCGGCGCCCAGCTTGGCGGCGAAGTAGTAGCGCAGGTACTCCGGGTTGAGGTGGTCCAGGTAGGTGCGGGCCTTGATGAAGGTGCCGCGGGACTTGGACATCTTGGCGCCGTCCACGGTGAGAAAACCGTGGGTGAAAATGGCGTCAGGGGTACGATAGCCCGCGCCGTGCAGCATCGCTGGCCAGAACAGAGTGTGGAAGTAGATGATGTCCTTGCCGATAAAGTGATAGAGCTCGGCGGCGGCGTCCGGGGCCCAGAAGTCGTTGAATTCCAACCCTTCGGTATTGTCGCAAAGATGCTTGAAACTGGCCATGTAGCCGATGGGTGCATCGAGCCAGACATAGAAGTACTTCCCCGGGTGGTCGGGGATTTCAAAACCGAAGTAGGGGGCGTCCCGGGAGATGTCCCACTCCTGAAGTCCAGCCTCGAACCACTCGTCGAGCTTGTTGGCGACCTCGGCCTGCAGATGGCCGCCGCGGGTCCATTGTTTGAGCATCGCTTCGAAATCAGCCAACTTGAAAAAGTAGTGGTCGGATTCCCGTTGTTCCGGTGTCGCGCCGGAGACCGCGGAGACCGGGTTTTTCAGTTCGGCCGGGGAGTAGCTGGCGCCGCAGACCTCGCAGTTGTCGCCATACTGCTCCTCGGCCCCGCATTTGGGGCAGGTGCCCTTGATGAAACGGTCGGGCAGGAACATCCGCTCCAGCGGGTCGTAGGCCTGGGTAATCGTGCGCTTGGCGATATGTCCCCCATCCCGGTTGCGTTCGTAGATGGTGTTGGCGAACCACTGGTTTTCCGCCGAATGGGTCGAGTGGTAGTTATCGAATCCGACCCGGAACTCAGCAAAGTCCGTCTGGTGCTCCTCGGCCATCCGGGCGATCAGTTGTTCCGGTGTTATGCCCTCCTGACGGGCGCGCAGCATGATCGGGGTGCCGTGGGCGTCGTCGGCGCAGACGTAGAGACACTGATGGCCGCGCATTTTCTGGAAACGCACCCAGATGTCGGTCTGGATATACTCCACCAGATGGCCGATATGGATCGGACCGTTGGCGTAGGGCAAGGCGCTGGTGACGAGAATCTTTCGCGGCGTGTTGTTCATATCGCTAGTCTATCCGGCTGAATCTTATATAGCAGGCTTCCAAGCCTGGAAAAAAGGCGAATTATCGCATATCCGGATGGGCGGGGTAAGCAAGCCGGCGCCGCAAAGGTTGCCAACTTCCCCTTCAGCCGAATGGCACTTACTTCAGATTAAAACCACTGTCAGATCAGATAAAACCACCGTCATCCCGGCGAATGCCGGGATCCAGAATCCCCAACAGGTGCCATTTCCCTGGATTCCATCCTTAGGTCCGTAAACGGTGCATCCATGCACCACTTCTCCGGCATTCGCCGGAATGACGTGGTTGATGGAATGACGAATCAGATCCAGGCATATTCACCTTAAGTAAGTGCCATTCCCCTTCAACCGATCTCACAGCAGCCGGACGGGGTGTGTTTCCGTGTCGCAGTCGAAGAGGGTGCAGGCCTCAATGATGATATAGGCGTCCATCGGCAGGCTGTCGACGACTTCGTCGACATCGTATTGCACTACGCTGTCCTCATCCCCGCAATACATCTCGAGGTCGTTGGTGAAATAGCAGTCTTCGTCGTTTCGTTTGTCATTGTCACAGGAAAGGAAGTTGTCGCAGAGGATGCTGGCGAACTCGATGTCGTTGTTTCTCGACAGATTACTGTTGACGCTGAGGTAGAAAGTGGCTGTGTAGCTCAGGGCATCATCGTCATCCACCTTCCAGGTGAGTTCGAAATTGCCGTCGTTGATGGCAGGATCGATGGGCGCGCGCCCCTCCTCCAGGTCTGCCGAGGTGCCGGTGACGTCGAATTCGTCGACGTTGACATCGTCACCGCCGCCGCAGCCGGCGAGTATCAGTACGCCCATCATCGAAAATCGGAGTAGATGTTTCAGCATAGATAATGCCTCTTTCCTTGGAAAAATATCGTTCAGAGAATAAAAGTAAGTGGAATAATCCCCGTGAGGCGGGTTCGAGTCAAGGTTCTGTCGGCCTTACTCTGGACCCGATGCCCCCTTGGCAATGTGAAAATGCCCTATCAGCCGAGTCTGTCAACCCTGCATCGGGGTTCAACACCTCGACTCAAAGCTGATTGTCCGCGAATGAACGCAAATGCGAAATGATAGTGAACGGATGTTTAAAGCATAAACAGGAGAATCAGGCTCCCCAGAATGAGCCGGTAGACGACAAAGGGGAACATCCCGATGTTTTCGATAAAACGCAGGAAATAGTGGATGCACAGGTAAGCGGCGATAAAGGCCAGGCCCGCGCCCAGCATCAGTGAGAACCAATCTACCGCTGCGTCGCTGCGGATGAGGTCCAGGGTCAGCAGCCCCCCTGACATGAGAATGGTCGGGATAGCGATCAGGAAAGAGAAGCGCGAGGCCGCCTTGCGGGTCAGTCCGAGAAACAGCCCGGCGGTGATGGTGGAGCCTGAGCGGGAGGTGCCGGGAATGATGGCCAGGGCCTGAAACAGGCCGATGATCAGGGCGTCCGGCCAGCGAATCGAATACTCATCCCGCTGCCGTTTGCCGTAGCGGTCGGCGATCAGCAACAGGATGCCGAAGCCGATGGTGGTGACGGCGATCACCATGGGTGAGCGCAGGTCGGTCTCGACCAGGGACTTCATCAGCAGGCCGAACAGGCCCACCGGCAGGGTGGCGAGGATGATCATCCAACCCAGCCTGGATGCCCTGGTGCGCACGGCTGGATTGACCCAGGAGCGGAAAAAGTCGCTGCCGATGGTGATCACTTCGTGGCGGAAATAGCCGACCACCGCCGCCAGGGTGCCCACATGCACCGCAACATCGAAGGCCAGACCCTGGTCCGCGTAGCCGATGACGCGGGGCGCCAGGATCAGGTGCGCCGAGCTTGAAATTGGCAGGAATTCCGTCAGCCCCTGCAGGGCGGCGAGGATAAAGATCTGCAGCAGTTCCATGGTGGATGTCTGCTATACCCTCATGGGTTCGCCCACGGCGCTGCCAACTGTTTTCTCTCCCAGGCAAGGGCGGAGCCGGCGATGATCGATAAGTCATCGTAGCGTGGCGTCCACCCCAGCACTTCACGCACCTTGTCGGCGCCGGCCACCAGTTCCGGCGGATCACCCGCGCGCCGCTCCGCCTCAATGATATTGAGCGGGGCGCCGTTGGCTTTCTCCACCGATTCGAGCAGTTCGCGCACCGAGTAGCCATGGCCGTAGCCACAATTGAGGGTCGTCGAGTCACCGCCGTTGCGCAGGTATTCCAGCGCCTTGACATGGGCGCCGGCCAGGTCCTCGACATGGATGTAATCACGCACCCCGGTGCCGTCGACGGTCGGGTAGTCGGTGCCGAAGATGTAGACGGCCTCGCGCTTGCCGACAGCCGCTTCGCAGGCCACCTTGGTCAACAGGGTCGCCTTCGGCGTCGATTGGCCGATACGACCCTCCAGGTCACAACCCGCGACATTGAAATAGCGCAGCGCCACATAGCGCATGTCACCGGCATTGGCCAGATCGCGCAGCATCATCTCCGACATCAGTTTGGAGGTGCCGTAGGGATTAATCGGTTTGGTGGGCGCCTCTTCATAGGCAATGCCTGTTTCGGGAATACCGTACACGGCCGCGGTGGATGAGAAGACGAAGTGCTTGACCCCGGCCTCGGCGCAGCACGCCAGCAGATTACGGGTATTGCAGGTGTTGTTGGCGTAGTACTTGAGTGGGTTCTCGACCGATTCCGGAACGATGGTATGGGCGGCGAAATGCAGAACCGTGTCGATGTCGTGTTCTTTGAGAATACGGCTGACCAGCTCCCGGTCCCCCGTGTCTCCAACGATCAACTCGCCATCTAGCACTGCCTGGCGAAAGCCGGTGCAGAGATTGTCCAGCGTAGCGATACGCTCGCCGGCTTCACCGAGCTGACGCGCCGTATGGCTACCGATATAACCCGCGCCACCGGTGATGAGAACCCCTTTCTGTGACATGAATTGCGCTCCTTTATGTCGATTGGATGATCAGCGGCATGGCGCACATGATAGCGGGCGTTGATGGCTGAGTCATGTCTTGCGAACCCATCAAAGGTGAATTCGAAGACTTCCTTGAACTCGTCATGGCGGCATGCGCCGGAATGACGAAAAGGGGGCAACGCCGGTGTGACCGTACGGCGCTGGAATGAGATGGTTATACAGATCTCATACCATTCGCGTTAATTGGCGTTTATTTGCGGATAATCAATTCTGATACGGCGAATAAAATCGTTGCGACTTACTGTTCTGACCCACTCGACCAGGGGAAGGGCCAATTTTTTCGGAGAAGCTGGCAAGTATGTCAGATTCGGAATAGTCTCCGGGTGTTGGATGCTGTCTGCTCGGCGATATGGCCTGGTCGTTGATTTCGTAATCGGCTGACCGTGTTGAGAACCTCGACTAGATAGGCCGGTTCATTGCGTCTCCCACGGTGGCAGCTGGCGGGTTGATCAGGTGAGTCTGTCTCCAACAGGATTGCTTCCAGGGGGAGTGTCTTGATCAACCGGTGCAGTCGATTGGCTCGATCATAGGTGATCGGACCGCCGAAACTCAGGTAGAAACCCATATCGATCAGTCGCAGCGCCTGTTGCTCGCTGCCGGAAAAGCTGTGCAGCATACCCCGCACGCCGGGAAAGCGCCGCAGAGTGTTGATCACTTCTTCGACTGAGCGGCGGGCATGGATGATCACCGGCAGATCATGCTCCCCGGCAATGCCCAGCTGTTGTTCGAAATAGTACTGCTGCCGTTCAGGTTGCGGATCCTCAATATAGAAATCGAGCCCGCACTCACCAATTGCCACGGCTCGTTCCCGGTCAACCCATTCCCGCAACTCCGCCAGGTGTTCCTGACAGTGATCGGAGAGATACATCGGATGCAGGCCATAGCTTGGATAGAGTCCGGGTATTGCCTGGCAAAGCTGTTTGATCCTCGGCCACCATGCCGCCCTGATCCCGGGAATAATCTGTTGCTCGACACCGGCCTCGTGGGCTCGCTGCAAAGCCTGCCGGCGGTCGGCATCGAAGCTGGCATCGTCGAAGTGGCTGTGAGCGTCGATCAGCTGCGGCTGAATACCCATTGATCATCCTTGGAGAGCCGTTTGTTGAAGCGATAGCCGTCTGTGTTGAAGCCCTTGATATCCTGCGGGTCCTGGAGCCGGTTGTCGATGATATAACGGCTCATCAGTCCACGGGCCTTTTTTGCGAAGACACCGATCATGCGATAGCTGCCGCTCTTCTTCTCCTTGAATTGCGGGGTGATGACGCGGCCCTCCACAAGCTTGGGTTTGATCGACTTGAAATACTCGTTGGAGGCGAGATTGATCAGGATCTCATCGCCCTGGGCCTTGAGATCCTTATTGATCGCCTGTGTGATCGAATCACCCCAGAAGGCATACAGGTCCTTGCCCTTTTCGTTGGCTAGCTGGGTCCCCATCTCCAGCCGGTAGGGTTGCATGAGATCGAGCGGCCTGAGTAGACCATGCAGGCCGGAGAGGATGCGCAGGTGCTGCTGGGCGAATGTGAACGCCTCTTCACTCAGGGACTCGGCATCCAATCCTGTGTAGACATCGCCCTTCATCGCCAGCACGGCCTGTTTGGCGTTTTTCAGGGTAAACGGCGTCTTCCAGGCCTGGTAGCGATCGAAGTTGAGTTCCGACAGCTTCATGCTCAGTTTCATCAGCTCGGCCAGATCCAGGGCGGAGTAGTTGCGCAGATTGTCGATCAGTACCCGCGATTGCTTCAGAAAGGCCGGTTTGGTGTGGGTCTTGGTAACCGGAACTGTTTCGTAATCGAGGGTCTTGGCGGGGGAAATCGCAATCAGCATCTAACTCTTTGCCTGTTTAATGGTGATGTCCGTCAATGATCGCCAGAGCGGCGTTTAAATACAACCGCTGCACATCAAGGGGTAAAGCGTTCGAGCGAGAGACGGTGCGGCAGGGCCACACCCTACCCATGAAATAGAGTAGGGTGCGGCTCTGCCGCACCGTGAATCTAGAGGCGACTCCCAACCCATGTTAGGCTTGCAGGCTTTTCAGGGGTTGTCGTATAGGCTTACTGGATAACAACATCATTGCTGAGAGCGGATATGAGTCAGGCGACTGAGGTCGTGCTTCAACGTCTTCTACAGGTGGCGCGGGATCTGTATGCGGAGACCGCAGACCTTTCCGAAGCTGAGAGTGAGCTGCAACGCTGGTACAACCGGGGCTATGCGGATGGCATGGTCAGCGCCATCAAGGCGTTGGGTTTTACCCAGCAAGCAGATGGCATTGTCATAGCCGCTGATAGCGCTTTGGTTGCCGGTCAGGAGCTTCTTCCCTGGGGAAAGGCCTACCGGCATGGTTTTGAAATGGGTGAACGGGAGACCGTTGAGGTCCTCCAGGAAAAACAGTCATGAGAGTCGTCTCCTTCAATACCAACGGTATTCGCGTGCGTGAGCATCAACTGAACCGGCTTAAGGCTGTTTACGACCCGGATATCATCGGTATCCAGGAGAGCAAGGTGCAGGATGCCGACTTTCCCGCTGAGATGATCGACCGGCTCGGTTACAAGGCCCAATACCATGGCCAAAAGACCCACTATGGCGTGGCCCTGCTCTCCAAGTCCGAGGCGGTGGAGGTCTCTAAGGGCTTCCCGCAAGATGGTGAAGATGCCCAGCGGCGGCTGATTATCGGACGATACCGCTCACCCAAGGGAGAACCCCTGACAGTGATCAACGGCTATTTTCCCCAGGGCGAAAGCCGTTCTCATGCGCTGAAGTTTCCCGCCAAACGCCGATTCTATGCCGATCTGCTTGCCTATCTGACACGGGAGCATGACCCTAAGGAGGCGCTGCTGGTGATAGGCGACATGAACGTGGCCCCCCTGGATGCCGATGTCGGTATCGGCGCCGACAACGCCAAACGCTGGTTAAAAACCGGTAAATGCAGTTTCCTGCCGGAGGAGCGTGAGTGGCTCGAGGCCCTTCAGTCCTGGGGGTTGCAGGATAGTTTCCGCGCCCTGAAGCCGGAGGCGACGGATCTTTTCAGTTGGTTCGACTACCGTAGCCGCGGATTTGAGCGTGAACCCAAGCGGGGGCTGCGCATTGATCTGGTGCTGGCTACACCAGGGTTGATCGACTGCTGTACCGATGTAGGCATCGCCTATGATGTGCGGGCGATGGAGAAGCCCTCGGACCACTGTCCCGTATGGGCCGAGTTCGACTTCTGATCGCCATGCCACAGGTCAGCCTGCGTTTTTACCAGGAGCTGAACGATTTTCTTCCGAGCCCGATGCGCGGGCGGTCTTTTGAGAAAACCTTCACGCCGGGGCAGAGCGTCAAGCACCTGATCGAAAATCTCGGCGTGCCCCACACGGAGGTGGAGATCATCCTGGTCAACGGTCAATCGGTGGATCTGAACCGGCAACTGCAACAGGATGATCGAATCAGTGTCTATCCGATGTTCGAGTCGCTGGATGTGACGCCGTTGCTGCGCCTTCGCCCCGGACCCCTGAGGACCCCGCGTTTTATCGCCGACGCCCACCTGGGAAAGCTGGCGCGCCATCTGCGTCTGCTCGGCTTCGATACGCTGTTTTTCAATCAGGCGGGAGACCGGGATTTGGCCGCCCTCTCAGCCGGGGAGCGGCGCATCCTGCTGACTCGTGACAGGGCGCTGCTCATGCACCGTGTCATCACCCACGGTTGCTTTATCCACGCCATCGAGCCGCAGTTACAACTCAGAGAGTTGATACAGCGTCTCGATCTGGAACGGCAATGCAAGCCCTTCACCCGCTGTATGACGTGTAATGGCCGGTTGCAGGCGGTGGGGAAAAACCGCATCGAAGCGAAGCTGCCAAATCGGGTCAGGCAAACCTATAATGAATTCTGGCGCTGTAGTGATTGTGGCCGGATATACTGGAAGGGCGGTCACTATCGCCAGTTGAGGGATTTCATCAGCACCGTTGCGGGTACTGGCCTGACTCAATCGGAGGGTTAGCCCGCATTTCTCACCAGGCGGACCGGATGAACTGATAATATGATGAAATTTAACCGACTTAGCTTCGAAAAATGATGGTAGTACATTTACACCCTGTCCTATTTCCATCCTTAGGTCCGTTAACGGTGCATCCCTGCACCACTTCTGGTTTTTGGAACAAGCTGGCTTCGCACCCCAAGGGCACTTCCTGCGGGGCGTATCTTGAACGATTAGCCTTGAACCATAGCGACGGCTATGCTTCGGCGGCTAATCGTTCAACCTCCTTCGCCAGCTTGCCCCAAAAATCCAAATCCTGGTGAGAAATGCGGGCGAGCAAAAGATGCGGCAGTGGATGTTGCTGATTATACTGATGTCTTTACCCGGCTTGCTGATGGCCGCGCCACCATCGGGTAGTTGTCTCAAGCAGGTTTTCAAGCACTATTGCCTGGGCGGCGGGAAAGATCGGCGCTATCCGGCGGGGCGAAGGCGAACTGAAATATGTCTGGCAAATCCCCGGTGAATCTTGGCGGGTGGAGTTGGGTTGGACGCGAAAACTGGGTATTGCCATCGCCTACCTGGTCAATGCGTTGGATAGCAAACAGCAGGCGGCGAAAATGGAGGGGCTTTAGCCGGTTTTTCCACCCCGGTCGCTGAACCCGACAAGATCGCTGGTCTGATTACCAAAGGACGTGTGAACGATGAAATTGAACAGAATCCAGTGGGCCCCCGTTTTTTTTGCGTTTTTTCTTCTCCAGGCTTGTGGTGGCGGCGACGGCGATCCCAGCGGTGACAGTGGCGATACCGCCACCATCTCCTATACCGGCGTGACAAACCAGGCGACGCTGACGGATGAGAATGCGGATGCGCTTGCACGCGCGGCGGCCTCGGGCGCCAAGCAGGCCGTCATTTCTGACCAGAGCGCCGGTCTGGCGCAACGGCAATCCGCGCCTGACCAGGCAGCGTTGCTGGAGGCGCTGGCGCGGAGAACCGCTGAGACATTGCTGAAACACAATCAGGGCCTGGCGGCCAGATCGGCGTCCGCCCGGGTAGAGGACATATCCTCCGGGGCATGCGATTCAGGCAGCGCCATCCTCGACTATTCCGATGCGTCAGACGGCTCCAGCGCCAGTTGGAGTATTCTATTCACTGACTGCACTCTAACCATCCACGACGGCGTCGAGACGAATACCTATCGCTACAACGGCCTCATGCGTGGTTCCTATGCCCGTAGCGACGGGGGCGGATTCCGCTGGGAGTTCCATTTCGAGAATTTTACGGTGAGTGTCTCAGGTCCGGCGGTCAGCTATACCGAGACCATCAACCTATCCATGACCTGCACCTCCACCAGCGCCAACGCGAGCGGTTTGAGATGCGATTACTATGCGGACTACAGCGGCTATGACAATCGCACCTACCGGGTGACGGAGGTCAGCGTTTCCGGCGGCGCCTCATCGGGTTTTAACGTATCGGCCAGGGTGTACGATCCTGACTACGGTTACACCACCATCAGCACCGTGGTGCCGGTGACGTTCAATTGTGCGGGTGGGCGTCCGGGCGCGGGACGCATCGCCTTTGAGGCAGCGGGCGGCGCCACGGGGAGTATCGAGTTCATTAGCTGTTCCCAGTATGTGGTCACCTTTAACGGTGTCTCCAATACCTATGGCTGGGAGTGACGACGTTCGCTCAGAACCGCCAACTCACACCGATATTGACACCGTAATTGCTGGTCTCGCTGCGCGGCTCGAATACCACCCCGGCCGGAATGCCGTTGCGTAGCAGGGTGGTGTCGCTGCTGCGGCCAAGCTCCCAATATTCATACCAGGGCGCTACGCGGAGGATTGTCGTACGCCCCAGTTGTCTGTGCAGCGCAAGGGTGACTTTAAAGCCGGTCTCCTCTCCCAGGGCAAGACCGACATCGTCGAAACCCTGGAGAAAGCGCACTTCAAGGTCTGGGTTGATGGTCCTGGTCACACTCAGGTCCGTGACCAGGCGGGTCAAGCCGTTGAAGGCGTGTTCGCCGCGCAGCCCGAGCAGGCCATACCCCCAGCGATAGGTCTCATCCAGTCCATAGGCCTGCGCTGTCGAGCGGATATTGCGCCGCCACTTCCGGTAACCGACGCCGGCGATAAGACTGAGCCGTTGCTCCTCCCATGCGAACAACCGGGTTCCTGCCATTAGCTCAAGATTGAGGATATCTTCATCGGTCCGTGTATCGACCGCCGGTGAGGTATAGTCCGCATCCCCGGACAACCACAACAGGCTGGCTCCGACAAACCAACGTTCATGTTCGAGGTCCGCGCCCGCAACCAATCCCGGTAACGGACCTTGCTCCCGGTCCAGGCTGTCCCCCTGGTCGCCGAACTCCTCGTAATCGAACGCCAGGGCGGTCAATCCGAGCCAGGCGGATCCGGCCGAACCGCTATCAGCCGCCGCTGACGGCGGCAAGCAGGCCGCCAGCGCCAGGATCCACAGAATGGGTTTCATAAGGGTCCCGGACGTTGACGGCGCCTGCTGGCTTGATCAGAGACTCTCCAGCTCCGCCCATGTGGTCATGACGGTGCTATCCACGTTGTTATCGCCATCCGTGTCAATATCGATCTGGACATTAATCCCGTCCGGTTGGGCGATAAGCCACAATTGCGAACCGTCGATGCTGGTCGTGACATGCAGTTGGCCCGCGGTCGGATCCCCTGCGCCGATAAAGTCGTTGCCGCTAAAGGGGGTGATGGTGGTAAAGGACATGGAGCCGCCGATCTCAGTGCTGGCGAAGGTAGCCTGCAGAGAGATACTGTAGCTGCCGGTGAGGTCATTGATCGTGATCTCGTACCGGTAGTTGCTCAGTGTTTCAGTCTGGCCGGACGCCGAGGCGGTCAGGGAGGCACCGGCCAGCACCATGCTTTCGTTGCCGGCCGAGTCTATCGCGAGCAGCATGGACATGTCGCCGCTGCCGGTGGCGACCAAGCCGCCGTCATTTACCGAGAGATTGGTCAACACCACGTCGAGACCCAGGGTATAGGGGGGGTCTCCGTCAAAATTCGGGGTGATCTGGGTAATGGTCAGGGACATGGCGCCGTTGGTGACGGCGCCGGCCATATTGCAGTTATTGAAAGAGAGGGTAAGAGTGTCACCGGCGGTCAGAACATTCAGGTTGTTGACATTTCCAGATAGACTGACCGAGCCGCCGTTGGCGCATGCCTCACTCTCTGAAATAGCCACACCGGTGATGTTCTCGTTCGGCAAGTTATCCAACGCCGAGAACCATCCCAATTGCTGGACAAAGAAGTCAGGAAAATTGAAATCACTCCCAGGCGCATTGACCGATACGCCGGTGAGTACGGTAGTGCCTCCGGTCATCCCTTGCACCGTGTCCACCGAGTTCACCGCGGCGGCGCCGACCGGCTTGGCGTTGGAGGTTGATAGGCTGACCCCGGTGGTCGGTGTGCTCCCGCCGCCGTCACCGTCGTTATCACCGCCTCCGCCGCAGGCGGTGATGAGCAGGGTTGTGATGGCAATGATCGAGAGGGTTGCTCTGGTCTTGGTCGACTCCATAGTATAAATCCTCAAGCAGAATAGATTGAACGCGCTCCATTGAGACAACGATCAAGCTTATGCAATAACCTGGATGCCCACAATGAGCTAGATCACTGTTTAAGGCGGGAGACGGTCGCAGTAACGGGCAGGCGCCTTTGTCGCACGCCGGAGTGCCGATGGCGGTTATTACTGAGTCCGATCAGCCTGCAGCCTCCCCCTTAGCTCCCGGCCGTCTGCCGACAGACCCTCGGCCCGCACCCTGACGATTCGGTTTTCCAGAGAGCCACCCTTGCCGGTCTCCAGCGAGATGCGTAGATAGTTGGGGGTATAGCCGCCCCAGCCGCGCACCCCCTGACCCTCGATCAATACCGGGAAGGTCCGGCCGATGTGGCGTTTCAGCGTTTGTCGCCTTAAACGCTCGTTGAGCCGGTGCAACGTTTCGCTGCGCCGCCGTTTGACTTCACGGCTGACGGGGTCGGGCAGGGTGGCCGCCTTGGTTCCCTGGCGGGGAGAGTAGGCGAAGATATGCAGATCGCCAAAGCCGGTCTCTTCGACGAAGTCGAGGGTCTGTTGCCATTCGGCCTCGGTCTCACCGGGAAAACCGACAATGATGTCGGTCGTGACATTCAAATCCGCTACTTGCCGTGTTGCCTGTTTGAACAGTTGACGGTATTCGCCACTGCGGCAACGGCGCGCCATGCGGCGTAATACGCTATCGGAACCGCTTTGCAGCGGCAGGTGCAGGTGGGGCATGAAGCGGGGATTATTGAACAGAGACCAGAAATCCCTGGGCAGATCCCAAGGTTCGATGGAGCCGATACGCAGGCGGGGGATATCGGTCTCATTCAGGATCCGGCGGATCAGCCCGGCAAGGCTGGCGCCAATGTCGCTGCCATAGCCGCCGATATGCACCCCGGTCAACACCACCTCCCGGATGCCTTCGCCGTACAGCCGATTGATTTCCGCGATGATCTCCCGCACCGGGCGACTGCGTTCTTCCCCACGGGCCAAGGTGACAATGCAGAAGGCGCAGCGATAGCGGCAACCGTCCTGCACCTTGATGAAGGCGCGCTGGCGCCCCCGTTCCAGCAGGCCGGTGGCCTCGGGTTCGGTGGCGGCTTCCGCCATGACGGTGAGGTCCAGTTTTTCACTGACAAGCTCGACCAGTCTCTCCTTGTCCTGGTTGTTAATCACCAGATCGACCCCCTCCATCTCCAGGGCGGCATTCGGATCCAGTGAGGCGAAACAGCCACTGACCACCAGGCGGGCGTTGGGGTTCTGCCGGCTGCTGCGTCCCAGCAGCTTACGGGATTTACGCACCGCCTCCTCGGTGACCGCACAGGTGTTGACCACCAGCAGATCGGCCTCCTCGGCATTGCCGGTCATGGCGTGTCCCCGGGCCTGAAAGTCACGGCTCCAGGTCTCCAGTTCCGCCTCGTTGAGACGGCAACCCAATGTCTTTAGATGAATGCGCATCGTTGGTCAGCGTCTGTTTGGATAGTCAGCAAGGGTAATGATGTCATTTGAATTAGTGGGTTCATGGCGGATGGAGTGTGCAACGGCTTGATTCGGATAGCGTAACAAATTTGAATCATTAATTGGCCGCCATGATCCTACGGATTCAGGTTTCAACATGGGATGCATGCGCCGGTTCAAGTTTTGCGTTACTGGATGGGGTATAGTGCTGGCATGGAATGGCTTACGGAAATGTCTTCGTCCCTACAGGCCCTGTTCGCCCTAGTCCTGATCTGTTTGGCGCTCTTGGGCTGGGCGTTGTATTGGCTTGCGCGCCTGCTCGATGCCCAACAGCGCGAACAGCAGGCGAGGCTCCAGCATCAGCAGCAATTGCAGGAACTGCTGCACGATCAGGAGCTGCGCTATGCCCGGGAGCAGAGTGAATTGCGCGATTTGCTGACCGAGCGGATCGCCCGGGGCGCCTTGGCGCAGCAGCGCCTGCTGCATGGCATGCAACAGACCCTGATGGAGCGTTCCGATAAGCTCTATCACGGCATGGAGCGACGTTTTAGCGAGATGCAACAGCATCTTTCCGGGGATACAGGCCGCTTGCGTCTCGAATTGTTGGAGCAGTTCGAGGGGTTGAAAAAGGTCGTCACCGAGGGCCTGGGCGAGGGGCGGCTGCAGCAACAGGAGAAGCTGGGCGAGTTGCGCGATTCCCTGGCCCAGTCACTGGTGCGCCACCGTGAGGCCTTTGATGAACGTCAACTCCAGGCGATGCGCCAACAACATGAGACCCTGCAGTCGGGGATGGGCGAGGTGCGCAAGCAGGTGGCCGAGGCCCTGGTACAGTATGCGGACAACCTGGGTAAGCGGGTGCAGGGCCTGACCGAGACCACCGATCAGCGACTCAAGGAGATCAGCGGTCAGGTCGAGAAGCGCCTCAACGAGGGATTTGAGAAGACCACCGAGACCTTCAATCAAGTGCTCACCCATCTGACCCGTATCGATGAGGCGCAGAAGAAGATTACCGAACTCTCCACCAATGTGGTCAGCCTGCAGGAGGTGCTTTCGGACAAACGCTCCCGCGGCGCTTTCGGCGAGGTGCAACTGACGGCCCTGGTGCGGAATGTGATGCCGGAGTCCGGTTTCGCCCTCCAGCATACCCTGAGTAACGGCAGGCGCGCCGATTGTGTGCTGTTCCTGCCGGACCCCACCGGAAACGTGGTGATCGACGCCAAGTTTCCCCTGGAGTCCTATCAACGCATGCTGGACGATCAACTGCCCGAGTCGGAGCGGGTCCAGGCGCAGCGGCAATTCCGCGTGGATATCAGGAAACACATGGATGACATCGCCACTCGATACATCATCCCGGGAGAGACCTCGGACGGTGCGGTGATGTTCATCCCTGCGGAGGCGGTGTTCGCAGAGATCCATGCCCATTTTCCCGACCTGGTGGAAGCGGCCTTTCGCAAGCGGGTCTGGCTGGTCTCACCGACCACCATGATGGCCATTCTCACCACCGCGCGGGCGGTGCTCAAGGATGCGGCCACCCGTGAGCAGGTGCATATCATCCAGGAGCACCTGCGCGCCTTGTCAAAGGACTTCGGACGCTTTCAGACCCGTATGGATAGTCTGGCGAGACATATCGGGCAGGCCCATCAGGATGTCAGCGACGTCAATGTTTCAGCACGTAAAATCAGCAACCGCTTCGAAAAGATCGAGAAGGTCGAGCTGGAAGAGGACAAGAATCCGGACTTGCCGGTTTTTCGCAAGGCTTCGCTAAAGGATGAGGATGAGTGAGGATCAACGGCTTCAGTGTCGATTTGCCTATTTAGTCTCCGTCCAGAAACGCATATTTTTTAAAGCTACGTCATCCCGGCATGCGCCGGAATGACGAACGCTGTTGTTTCTGGACAGGCCCTAGTGTGGTGTAACGTATAAACTGTACCAATCAGAGGCCCGTCAATGCCTCAAGACCAGGCGCAGCGCGCAGACAATGGCAGCGCCCTTGTTAAGCGCTGCAACGCAGGATTGAGGCATTGACGGGCCTCCCTTCGGGCGAGACGCTAAGCCGTCATCTGCGTTGTTGCGTTGCTTGGAAAGGGCGCGCCATTCCCGGCGCAACGCGCCTAGCAGCTAACGGCTTAGCGTCTCGCTGATTGGTACAGTTTATACGTTACACCACACTAGTACTCTTTCAAGGTGATATTGTTGAGTTCAGTCGTAGGTCAGGTTGACGTGGAGCGGCTACCTGACTCAAGGGGGGTGTCACGTAGCTGCGCAACATGACCTACGGGTTTCTAAGGTTTCTAAACAGACATCCACTCAAAATTACCTGAGATTTGAATGGGTGATGAGATGGACGCTCTACTGGGTGGCTCGCTGAACCCATCATTATCATGTTGAAGGAGTACTAGGGCTTTATATTTCGGAATGGAGTTTATGCATAGGGAGATTGAAGCATGGATACGAAATCGGAAACGGGCCGTTTCGGCGGCGACAAGGAACTGGCAAAACGTTTTAAAGGTCTGGTGGCTTTTACCAAAAAAACCCGCACCATGCTGGTTCACGTCACCAACAAATGTAATCTGCGTTGCGATGGGTGCTGGTTCTATGCGGATGAGTTCGAAAAGCGCAGTCAGGATATTCGAGAGATTGGGCAGTGGCGGGCATTTGCCAAGCATGAGGCTGAACGCGGCATCAATGTCGGCATACTGATCGGCGGCGAACCGACCCTCTACCCCGCGAGAGTCGCGGCCATTCGTGATTACATCCCCTTCGTCACCGTCTCGACCAATGGCGAGTTTTACCTCTCTCGGGATGATTTTCCCGATGTGACGATTGCCAACACCCTGTTCGGCGGCGGTCCGGTCGATGATGATATCCGCGCCATAAGACCGAACAGGAAGCGATTCTCGGGTCTGTTCCGAAAGGTCCTCGACAACTATCGTAACGACCCTCGCGCCGGTTTTGTCTACGGACTCACCGAAAAAGCCATGCCTTACATGGAAGAGACCATCCAGCGTATCGGCGATGCCGGTCTGCGCGCGATGTTCAACTACTACCGCGACTTTAGCCATGGCGATAATGCGCTGGAAACGGAAAAGCGCTTGTTGGATGAGGCCTTGCGGCTCAAGGACAAGTATCCCGATATTGTGATCTCGCACCCCTATTACATCACCGCGCTGCTCTCTGGCGAGGCGCGTCTCGCCAACGGGCGGGTTTGGGGTGTCTTCGGCGCCGAGACATGTCCCGCATTCAGCCAGGACTATCCCGGCAATGCCGAAAGGCTGGCGGCTTCCACGCCTACCCTGCCTGCTTTCAACGCCTACTCCAACGAGCTCAAGCCGATCAAGTGTTGCAACGCCGGCAATTGTTCGCTCTGCCGGGATTCTCAGGCAGTCAGTTCCTGGCTGCTGGCCAGTCATCGCCATTTTTTGGCCAGCCCGGAAGATTTACGCACCTGGGTGGAGGTCAACGAGGCCTTCTGGTCTCAGTTTATCTGGACGCCCTATCATCCCCATCACAAAGTGGTGTTCGGCGATGATCGAAGCGCGGCGTGATACGGATATCCGAAGTCTCTGAAACCGCGACCGAGGGCAGTAACCAGACAGCGGACAAGCGTCGGGATCTGCCCAGTCTCGGTGAAAAACTGAAGGTCCTGGTGACCCGGTTCAAGCTTTGACGCAACCCAGGAGGCGTGTTCGGTGAAATATTATTGCTCAAGTTTCGGAGTTCAAATTTAACGCGTTCCCATGTTCTATGTGGGAACGCACAATGTGAACAGGGCGTAGGGTGCGGCCCTGTCGCACCATGCTGGGTTGCGCTTCTGTTTGCAATGACGGATTTCTTCACTTCGCGGCTCCCTGACCCAATACCTTGGGTTCCAGGGCTTCAAGTTACGGTGCGGCAGGGCCGCACCCTACGAAACTCTCGCCAAGATCACCAAGTCCGCAATGGGTCCTCGGGCGATGCTTTCTGTGGCGCACTCACTTGGAGGTGAAAGTCCTCTACATGCCCGGCAAGTGGAAGTGTTAGCCGAACGGCAAGGGTGTCGCGGGTGACTGTGAAATACGCTGGTGGTTAGTGTAGCGGACCGAGAGGGAGCTATACATGAGTGGTTTGTTGATGCCCAAAGCCGGCCGCTGGAAGAGAGAGCAGAATTTATCGTTCGTGCCAAATGCAACCGACGCACAGAAGTTGGTGAAGAGGAATACAGCTATCTGTGAGAGGAGCTTATATCTAATTTAACAAGGTTTTGTCTTTTTTATTTATGCAATATCCAGTTTAGGACAATAGTCCGAACGGACTATTGAGTTGCGTCATCTCTTCCTGTAAAAATTGAGACGCGTGTTTGGTGAAATATTATTGTTGTAGTCGAACTTAACGTTCCATTGCGTACTTTTTCCCATAAACACAATGTTCCATCTCTATTAACTTGATAAATAAGGAGATTCATCATGAAGATATTGAGGTTAGCTTTTTTTGGGGCAATGTTGTCATTTGGTGCATTTTCCGCGCAGGCGGAAATGCAAACTCCTGATATACTGTCATCTGTTTCACCTGAATCAGTGCAAGTTTTAACGAAAGCTGAGTCTGCAGCAACTAGGGGTGAATATTTGACATGCCATTATTATTCAGTACCAAGCGGTAGTACATGTGTCCCTCAGCTTTCAACGAAAATCCTGCCAGGTTATGAAAATCATGGCAACGAGAGAATCTATAGAAGATATATCGGTAAGTGGTGGGATTATTATGTTTCTCGGTAGTATTTGAAATGCTATCTGCGGATACCGACATTTTTTGTCGGTATCCGTCTTTAAAATATCTTCTTACCTCATAAGGAGGCGCGTAGTATGAAGCCGAGCATTGTATATTGGGCCTACTTGGGTTTAGGGTTTTTATTGCTAGACAATATCCTTAACATTATATCTGTTTTTCAAATAAAAACCTATGAAAAGGATGCTGGTTTTATAGGATATCCTATTTTACAAATACTAATTGTTCTTCTGTCAATAGCTGCTATTGGCGGGCTAGTAAGAAGAGTATCGTGGGCAAGAGTTGCTTCCTTAGTTGCTATAGGCGCGGAAACATTTCATATGTTTGGCATGAGCATATATGTATATTTTTCGAGTAAAGGAGAAGAGGTCAGCCTGTTAATGACATCTTTGTTGTTTGGTATCCCTCTTTTATTTTTAGCATACAAACTTTACTCAAGTAAACCACTTGGAATTTATTTATTCAAGCTTCATAAAGAATCATGAATTTGCGAGACATTTCCTTTCATCACTACAGATCAATGTTTTATCATCAAGCTGATAAATAGCTAGAATCTTCTAGATTCAGGGCGTAGGGTGCGGCCCTGCCGCACCCTACGAAACTCTCGCCAAGATCACCAAGTCCGCAATGGGTCCTCGGGCGATGCTTTCTGTGGCGCACTCACTTGGAGGTGAAAGTCCTCTACATGCCCGGCAAGTGGAAGTGTTAGCCGAACGGCAAGGGTGTCGCGGGTGACTGTGAAATACGCTGGTGGTTAGTGTAGCGGACCGAGAGGGAGCTATACATGAGTGGTTTGTTGATGCCCAAAGCCGGCCGCTGGAAGAGAGAGCAGAATTTATCGTTCGTGCCAAATGCAACCGACGCACAGAAGTTGGTGAAGAGGAATACAGCTATCTGTGAGAGGAGCTTATATCTAATTTAACAAGGTTTTGTCTTTTTTATTTATGCAATATCCAGTTTAGGACAATAGTCCGAACGGACTATTGAGTTGCGTCATCTCTTCCTGTAAAAATTGAGACGCGTGTTTGGTGAAATATTATTGTTGTAGTCGAACTTAACGTTCCATTGCGTACTTTTTCCCATAAACACAATGTTCCATCTCTATTAACTTGATAAATAAGGAGATTCATCATGAAGATATTGAGGTTAGCTTTTTTTGGGGCAATGTTGTCATTTGGTGCATTTTCTGCGCAGGCGGAAATGCAAACTCCTGATATACTGTCATCTGTTTCACCTGAATCAGTAGTGGCCTTAACGAAAGCTGAGTCTTCAGAGATCAGAGGCGAGTATCACGTTTGTGGTAGGACTGTTGATAGATGTATTACTACTTGGTCAACTTCTGAGCCTTTTAGTAACAGCTATATACGGGTTGTATGGAAATATAGGTTTCCTGGGACAAGTTTTTGGGTTTCCCGGTAGGCCTCTCGATACTAGGTACTAGGTAATAACAAATATCGGCGATCTTTCGCCGATATTTGCTTCATGGATGTTGTGGGGTATTCGTATGAAAGCAAGTATTGTCATATGGGCTTATATTGGCTTGGGCTATATATTATTGAGCAATATACTAGATATTGTAATTTATTTATTTCAAATGCCCGATACTTTCCCTATAATATCTTCAGTCGTCTTTGCTGCAGCAACAATTGCTATATTTGGGCTGATGAAAAGAACTTCATGGGCAAGAATAATTGCCTTCAGCGTAGTAGTTGTTGAAGTACTTTTGATGCTTGGCATGAGTATATATTTTCAAAGAGTTATGCCGGAGATGAGGATCAATTTTCTAACGTCATCTTTAGTCTTTGGCGTTCCTCTTTCATTTTTAGCGTACAAGATTTACTCAAGCGAGGTGCTTAAAATTTATTTATCCAAGCAAGAATAAAGATTGAGTCTTAAACAGGATTTTTCGAATTTAACTTGAACTGTAATGGAAATTGTTTCAAAAAAGTATTTCTGTGACAGCTACGGCTAAACTTTTCAGGAATTCGAGAATGTTAGCGAGATATTTCTACCCTGCAGATGAAAAAAATTGCGGCTTCGATATACGTTGAGCTTGGATAAGGCAATATAAAAGGACGAATACAGAAAGGACCCAATCTCTGAAATTGAAAAATCTGCGATAAATGGAGTAGGGTCCTTTGCAAGGGAATCTGGCTGACTTACTTTGATTAGTAACTCAAGTTTCGGAGTTCATCTTGTTCCCATGTTCTACGCGTTTCGTAGGGTGCGGCCCTGCCGCACCGTAACTTGAAGCCCTGGAACCCAAGGTATTGGGTCAGGGGGCCGCGAAGTGAAGAAATCCGTCATAGCAAACAGGAGCGCAACCCAGCATGGTGCGGCAGGGCCGCACCCTACGCCCTGTTCACATTGTGCGTTCCCACATAGAACATGGGAACGCGTTAAATTTGAACGCCGAAACTTGAGTTAGTAAGTATTAATTATTTTAGGATGAAATGGTTTTAGGATGGAACGAGGAAAAATAAACATCTGCAAATATAGATACCCAAAAATAATATTAACCTCATTTTATTTATCTTTGATCCTGGTTATTTCTTCCGCTGAAGCAGATGACAAAACTGAAAAGGTGATTGGTGAAGCTTCCACAGATGATGTTAGTCATGATTTAAGCCGTCTATTTCTCCGGGATTCAGAAGTCTTGCTAAACCCAAGGGAAATTCAGATGTCTATCGGATTTAACTATACCACCAATGAAACTCAACGAAGTTTTAGAAAAAACCGGAGTCGTAGCATATCCATACCGCTTAATGTCAGTTATGGTTTAACAAGAAGATTAGAGGTAAATGCCTCTGTTCCATTTATTTACAATGAAAATGAAGTGCTTTCTGATACGAATGTAAGCGACGATAGTAAATCAGGCATAGGGGATCTCTCACTTGGTTTGTCAGAAGTGGACCCCAATTTTCAGACAGCCGCTTAAGTGTCATCTGCTTCTCTGATTATGCCACCTCCGGCAGCACGATTTCTCCAAAATATACCTGATCTGGTGTTGCTCCCAGCCCCTGGTGCTTTCGTTCCGAATTGTAGAAATCAAAATAGTCCCCAATCCTGGAACGTGCCTCCCTCACGGACTCGTAGGCCCGTAGATAGACTTCTTCGTACTTGACACTACGCCAAAGCCGCTCAACAAAAACATTGTCTACCCAGCGCCCCTTGCCATCCATACTGATCTTTATCCCCGATGCCTTCAGCACACCCGTAAACGCTTCGCTGGTGAACTGGGCACCCTGGTCCGTGTTGAAGATATCCGGGGAACCATAGCGGCTGATCGCCTCCTCCAGTGCATCCACACAGAACCCACTGTCCATTGTGTTGGAAACTCGCCAGCTCAATACCTTGCGACTGTACCAGTCCATAATCACCACCAGATAGACAAAGCCTCTGGCCATCGGGATATAGGTGATATCGCTGCAGTATACCTGGCCCGCTCGGTTGATCTCCACCCCCTTCAACAAGTAGGGGTAAATCTTGTGCCCCTTGCCCGGCCGACTGCTGCCCGGCTTGGGATACAGGGCCGTTATCCCCATTTGGCGCATCAGCCGCTGTACACGCTTGCGGTTGATTTCATGACCCGCTTCCCAGAGCCAATCGCGGATCCGACGGCTGCCGTAGAAGGGACGCTTCAGGTGCATCTCATCAATACGCCGCATCAGCCTCAGGTCTTCGGCCGACACGCTCTTGGGCTGATAGTAAACCGTTGAGCGACTCAGTGACAGTAACTGGCACTGGCGAGTGACTGGCAATGGCGCTTGATGCTCAATCATCCTTTTCCTGTCGGGCCGTGAATCCTTTCCAGCCCGCTTTCTAAAAAATCCCGTTCCATTGTCAACTGGCCGATCTTGGCGTGTAACTCTTTGATCTTATGTTCATTTCCTTCAGCCTGCCTTTGAGATTGGCCAAAGATCTGATCTGCATTCTCCAGCAGTTGGCGCTTCCACTCGGTGATCTGGTTGGGATGAACATCAAACTGCTCAGCCAGCTCCGCCAGCGTTTTATCTCCCTTCAAAGCTGCCAAGGCTACCTTGGCTTTAAAACTCGATTTATGATTTCTACGCTTTCTTCTCATCTTCTGCTCCTGTCTCTCGGACAATAGTCTTGCAGAAGACACTTAAACTTTCCTCTTTTCTGTCCAACTATCGGGGTCCACCTCTGTCCTACAGATTAAAATCCGAGTCAGTCTCGTCTCCTTCTATCACGGCTTCGCTGAATATCATTACCCCAACGGGAGAGGCAACTGACCCGAAAGACTTCAATGGCCTTTCTACTGGTGCTGGTTTTTGGGGGGTATCAACAAGTCTTAACTTTTCAAAATCGATTGATCCTGCTGTTGTGTTTTTTAATATTGGCTATCAACATACTTTCGAGGAAGAACAATTTGGTTATAACATACAGCCTGGAGACGCTTACAACTATGGTTTTGGCGCAGGATTATCCGTCAATAGCTTAGTCGCGTTCTCTGGCCGTATATTAGGTAGTTATCAAAAAGAAACCAAATTAAATAAAAAGATCGTGCAGGGGACAATTTCCGAATCTGTTTCTTTAATATGGAGTATGTCTTATCGGCTTAACGATAAAATTCGGATTGAAACAACCCTTAGTCAAGGCGTGTCAGAGGATGCGGATAATGTAGAAATTGGCTTTGCCTATATCTGGAACTTATAAGTGATTATGCACTATTTTTTAAAACCTATTTTATTAGTGCCTTTCCTTGCGTTTAATATAGGGTGCGCCTCTAAAATGCCTCTGTTAAGCAATGCGGGTCATCCGGTTGATGGTTCCGCAAATCCAGTGGCTAGCTGGAAGGAGCTAAATGAGCAAAATGTAATCATGCAGCACTATGACTATTCGTGTGGGGCGGCATCACTTGCAACGCTCATGAAGTACTACTTCAATGACGATATTTCTGAAAAAGAAATACTGGGCTATATAAAGAGCACATTTAGCAAACAAGAATACGCAGAAGTTGAAAAAGATGGCTTATCTCTTCTTGATCTAGAAAAAATCGGCAGTTCAATGGGGTACCAGTCTGCTAGTGTAAGGCTAAAATTACCAGCCTTACTACAATTATCAGGTCCGGTCATTGTTTTTCTGAAGACGAAATATTACAGGCATTTTGCAGTTTTAAGAGGAGTAAGAGAGGACAGGGTTTTTTTGGCTGATCCAAGCCGCGGCAACGTTCGCTTATCCATTAAAGAGTTTATGAATGAATGGAAAGGAGAAACATTTGTTTTAGGTAAAGAGGGTTTTGGCGCCCCAGATAAGCATGCTTTAGCGATATCACATTCTTCAAAGTTCCGAAATGAGCTGGAATTGTTACGGCAATCTTTGTTAGATCAACCTAAAATAGAGTCGCCAAAACTATAATGAATATCTATGTTTTTTATATCTTTATTCTCGTTTTTTCTCTTTTATTTTCTCACTCTGTTTCTCTGCGAGCTGAGCCGTTGGATTTTGTCGAACCAAACTCGATTCTTTCGTCTAATCAGAATAATAAAACAACTAAACTTCGTCCTGAGCTGATAAAAATATTACACAAATCTGAAGCCCAAAGTACTGCTCAGATTCCATCAGGCATGCTATCTACAAAACAAAAAAGCAAACAACAATTAGTATTAGTGGATGCTATTGCCAAAGGAGACCCCAAGATTCTTTTAGATGACTTGATAACCCTTGGGTTGCAATCTACAGGAATCCATGGGCGAATCATTTCAGGCAGCCTCCCGCTTGACGCATTA
Source organism: Candidatus Thiodiazotropha sp. (ex Epidulcina cf. delphinae) (assembly GCA_025656455.1). Classification (GTDB taxonomy): domain Bacteria; phylum Pseudomonadota; class Gammaproteobacteria; order Chromatiales; family Chromatiaceae; genus Thiodiazotropha. The sequence goes on from JAHXHS010000055.1 coordinate 29,248, forward strand.
AATAAGCTGGATTCCCTGGAGTCCTTAAATGAGATTAGACTCAGCCGCATAATCACTGAGCACGGGTCTGTTACTTCTAAAGGAGATCATGCCCTGAAATCAGATCTTGCACGCCAATACTTCGGTGTAGATGGTAGCGGAGTTACTATCGGAATTATATCGGACAGCTATAATTGTTTGGGAGGTGCCTCAAAAGACAAGCAGAGTGAAGACCTGCCAGAACAGATCGTATCCGTTGAAGACGCTCTTGATTGTGCTGGCAAGACCGATGAAGGCAGGGCTTTAATGCAGATCATTCATGATCTGGCGCCAGGAGCAGATCTTATATTTCAGAGTGGCGCCAATGGTCTTGCGAATACAGCCAATGCCATCTTAACGCTGGCATTCGATTATAAGGTCGACATTATCGTGGACGATCAAAAGTCACTCTCTGCCAATTTTTTTCAGGAAGATGCGCTTTCACAAGCTGTAGGCAAAGTTGTTCGTGCAGGTGTTGTCTATGTGACAGCAGCCGGTAACAGTGCGCGAAATTCATACCAAAGCCCTTATGCCGAAAATATTAATATAGCGACCCAGCTTAATGCGCATGATTTTGATCCTGGTCCCGATATCGATATTTATCAGCGTATTGCTGTCCCGGAAGGCTTAGGCTTTATGTTGCTACTACAGTGGGACTCTCCGGCTTATTCAATAAGTGGGGCAGGAGGGGCGCAAACTGATCTTGATATCTTTATATTCGATGAAATGCATACGGAAATTCTGGCATCATCTACATTTGGAAATATCGGTAGAGACCCAGTTGAGGTTCTTTTATTTTTCAATCCCGAGGGCTCAGGGCGGAGCCAATTCGATCTTATGATCACAAAACCAGTTGGAAAACCACCTAACTTGTTAAAGTACATTATTCTCAACAGTTTCGATGGCATTATTCAAGAGTATGAAACAAGCAGTAGCGCGATATTTGGACATGCAAATTCGAAATCAGCTTTAACAGTAGGCGCGGCAAATTACGCTGAAACACCTGAATTTGGCGTGTCCCCGCCCTTGGTGCAGCTTTTCTCTTCAGCGGGAGGCACCCCCGTTATGTTTGACTTGAGTGGAACCGTTCTGAGTAATCCGTATATTCCGCAGAAACCTGATATTGTTGCTCCTGACAATGTTAATACAACATTTTTTGGGTTGGATACAGACGATGACGGTATGCCTAATATTTCAGGCACTTCAGCTGCAGCACCACATGCCGCGGGTGTGGCGGCTTTATTATTAGAAATCAATCCTAAACTCCAACCAATTGATATCAAACAAATACTGCAGAATACCGCTATTGACATTTTGCAAAGAAATGATGACTTAAAAACTGCTACCGGCCCTGGATTTGATTTCGATAGTGGGTTTGGCCTGATTCAGGCTGAAGCAGCGGTTGATTTAGCACGAAATTATAAAGCATCCGATCAGGAAGAACCCTTTGATGATGATATGGATTCAATCATCGTTAATGATTCTGACCAAGCTGGGGGTGGGGGCATGATTGGAATGCCCGACATTTTTTCTTTAATGATATTTCTTATTGTTATAAGGATAAGGGGCTTCAAGAAAATTTGTGGATTAAAATAAGGACGAATAACCGCCCCGGAGTACGAATTACAATTTGGTTTAAGGATAGTGCATCCGTAAACGATCAGTTAACCCCACCTAGCACTACCATTTTCTCAGAATTTAGGCAGGATGTTCTACCCAAAAATCACGATCGTATCGCCATTTTGTTACCTGCAGATTCTGTGGAATAGGCCTTCGTCTCATAACCAAATGCAATCTGCAATTGGCCATTCGAATTATTGACTACGGCATCATCACTCGAAATCGATCAAACCCATCTCAATACCTTTTGCTACGGCGTGTTGCCGATTGTTTGCCTCAAGCTTTTTCAGAATTTGGCTGACATGATTCTTTACTGTGTACTCACTCAAACTCATTATTTGACCTATCTCCCAGTTGGACTTACCGCTGCACAGCCATTGCAGAACTTCCGTTTCACGCTTAGACAACAACCTGCTTCCATTGCGTATTTTCTCCATGTTTAATCTCCATATTTTTTGCTCCTTTTCCTACTTGATTGGGCAGATTAACGTAATATGCATGAGAGATCAAAGCCCTTTGCAGTCAGGCTCTTGGTAGCCGGTTTTTCTGTGGTTCAACTGATGTGGAGCTGAAGCTGAACGAAGGTAAGGTACAAAGTGTACGTAGAGCAGGGTAAGCGGCCAGCCGATCCCATCTAGTGTGGTGTAACGTATAAACTGCACCAATCAGCGAGACGCTAAGCCGTTAGCTGCGCCCCGAAGGAAGTGCCCTTGGGGTGCTAGGCG
>JAHXHS010000056.1 GCA_025656455.1 Candidatus Thiodiazotropha sp. (ex Epidulcina cf. delphinae)
AAGCAACGCAACAACGCAGATGACGGCTTAGCGTCTCGCCCGAAGGGAGGCCCGTCAATGCCTCAATCCTGCGTTGCAGCGCTTAACAAGGACGCTGCCATTGTCTGCGCGCTGCGCCTGGTCTTGAGGCATTGACGGGCCTCTGATTGGTACAGTTTATACGTTACACCACACTAGAAACCCGTAGGTCACGTTGCGCAGCTACGTGACACCCCCATTGAGTCAGGTAGCCGCTCCGCGTCAACCTGACCTACGACTTTGAAGGAGTGCTAGGGACTCCGGTCAGTGGGCGATGTACTCTGGGTACAGCGCCGCGGTCAGTGCATAAAACTCTTTGCTGCCCTTGCCTCTCGGATCCAACTCGTAAACCGCCAAACCTTCGCTGAAGGATCTTCGAAAGACCGTTCTCTGGCAGAGACGGTGTTTGACGAAACGAACCTCCGGCAGGGATACCAGAGCGGCGGCGGCTTCGTCGGACTCTCTGATCGCATGATGCGTATCGGCCCGATTGATGAACGTCAACAACTCTGGACGATCGCCATCGACCGCTTCATCGAGAAAATTCAAAAACCGTTGCGTCGACCAGATATCCGCCTGTGACGGCGGCACCGGAATCACCACCCGGTCAGCCAGCGCCAGCGCCAGTTTCATTGCCTCGATATCCGATGTGCCCACGTCGATCAGCACCTCATCATAACCGGCCAGCTTTTTCCGCGACAACGCTGAGGCATCTTTAATATTCAGGAAGGGTTCGAACCCTTCTTCCGTACGAACTTCAGAGACATCGCTCAAGGTTGCCTGAGGATCCGCATCGATGACCAGTACTTCGGCCTCCGCCATCTCCAGCCAGACAGCCAGATTGAAAGTCACTGTGCTTTTCCCAGACCCCCCTTTCAGACTACCTATTACCGTGATCATACACTCCCCTTTTCTTATGCTTTACGCAGGTTCAGGTCGTTAGTGCAGCTATCCGTTGCGTTTACTCCGCCGGCCAATGTTGTGAAACCTGGGGCCACGCCTTCTGTTCAGCTAACTTATACCAGGCGCCATCCCCGTCAGAGCGGCCGTCATACCAGTCGACGCCGTAGCGGTTGGGCGTAGCCGCCCGGCGGGTAGCGATACCCATCACCGGCTGGGGGATATGGGGACGAGGGTGGGTGGACAGGTGTCCCCTCTCGGGATATCGCCATTGGTATGCCATTGCCGGATGGCCCGACCGGGCCGGGTATGAATAGCGTGCGATCCCGCTACGCCCCTGATTGGAACGGCGGTATCCAACCGGTCTTGGCTGCGCCTGTGGACGAAACCTCGGTCTGTTGAAGTCCATATTGCGCGTATAGCGCGGCATGGGAGCTGACCAGGCGGCAGGAGCGCCAATGTTTGGTCCCATGGGGTGTGCGGGATAGTGGATCGGCGCGGGTCTCAGACGTCCGCCATAGACATAACGGCTAGCGGGTGGTGGCGACGCCATCCTCTGGGGCGGATAGGGGTATGGCCGATAGCGGGCAGGCTCAGGAGGCAGATACCCATAGGACTGAGGTGGCGCAGACCAGGCCCGATGCCGGACCCTGGGTTGCTTGTATTTCACAGGATTCAGCGGCCGATAGACGTAGTGATTCGGAATATCGAATTGAACCGGCCGATAGGTCCGTCTGGCAGGTGTCTGCGACGGCTGCTGATTATCCCAGGGTCTGAACCTGTACCCGCCTCCGGTCGGGGAACCGGGATAAACCGGCGCCATGTTGTTGCCCCGCCAGTCGGGTTGCCCTGAAAAGGCGCTATTTGACGACGGAAACGCTGCGGCTTGCGCGGGCGCTGACGGCATGCCGTTCCCCACCTGCCGATAGCCCTTTGGGCCTTCGACCGCCCACCTACGAGGATTTGGCGCCCAGGAGGCAGTCTGAGCGGCCTCGCCACTCCAGGGTCGGAACCGATACCTGGGCAGAGGTTTATATGGCCGGTAGCCAGGGTTTTGCCTCACCTGTCTCCATGACGGGTCAGCTAAGTGTAGCGGGCCTTGCTGCAACATCGCGAACGGCTGCGCTTGCCAATGATCGGCGGCCTGCGCCGTTGGCGAAAGTTCCGCCGCGATTGATGCCGGAGGTAGCAGCGCCGGAGAGAGTATTCCACAAACCAGTAGCGTAAATGCTTTATTTCTCATCAGGATTACCTGTCTCCTTAGCGTTCAGCCATAGTGTTCGATTCGGGGACATCGCGCCATTGGAAAGACGATTGACCCACATAAACGACAGTTTAGCGACAAACAGGTCGCTGCAAAACCATCAACGTAGTGTACTGTCTCATACTAATGGCTGATATCAGCGTGACGCCAGGCCATTAGCCGCTAGGCGCGTGGCGCAGGGAATGGCGCGCCCTTTCCAAGCCACGCAACAACGCGGATGATGGCCTGGCGTCGCGCCCGCAGGGAGGCCCGCCAAGGCCCCAATCCTGCGTTACACCGCTTGACAAGGGCGCGCCATTGCCGGCGCGGCGTGCCTTGACTTGGGGCCTTGGCGGGCCTCTGATATCAGCCATTAGTATGAGACAGTACACTAGCCATCCAATCCCCGCTCAATCCTGGCGGAATTGCGGCGCCGGATAGGCGTTGGAAAATGCCGGAGGATAGGGATAAGAGGGAACGACATCTCCCCGCCCTTTGTTATCGAGTCGTTTGTCGGGACGAAAGGTATACCCGCCCCAGTTGATGCGATCGCCCTTGGCGTAGGGGGTTGCCGGCATTTCCCGACGCCCTCCGTTTTCAAGTTTCATGCGCGACTGCCTGCTCTGCTGATTCCTGCGTTCGATACGCGATTGCTCGCTCGGACTCAAACTGCGAAAGCGAAACCCCTCATGGTGCGGTGTAATGTTGTGACGCTCCTCTACCGGACGATAAACCCCCCGCGGCAGACCCGGCGGCGTTTCGGCATAGTCGGTCACAGGCGGATAGCGTTGCTCGATAGAGACACTAGGCTCGACCGGCTGATCGGCCTGATGAACAGGAGGCGTCTCGTCATCCAAGGGACGCCAACGATACTGACTCCAGACGGATGCCTGATCGGTTTGCTGGCCACGAAATCGATAATCGGCATAGGGGTGCTGAGCCATGGCCCCTCCAGGGTCAATCAGACAGAGTATCAACAACCAACCGTAGCGATACATAGACATCCCATTACTTGAGACGAATCCCCCTGCGGGCGACCTTTTTACGCACCGGAAAGCTTGCCACGTTTGAAGAGGGATTCGAGGCCGATTTTGCCGATGACGGCGCTTTACCCGTCGAACCATTATCCTTCTTCTCGGCACTCGAGGCGGTCGCGGCTACCTTCTTCTTCACCACCTGTTTCTTCAGTGCGGATGGGCGCTTTGCTCGCTTCGGCTGTTTCCCGGCTGATGTTTCAGCAACAACGTTCTTCTGTTTCGCGGCGCCAGACGATGCGCTGTCCGGTTTCTCATCGGCCCTCCCGACGGCGGTTATGGGTTGCGGTTGCGCGACCGGGGAGGCGGCAACCGCCCGTTCACCGGAATCCACCGATGGCGTCCCCCCCTGTGATGTCCCTCCGGCGGGAGAACCGCCTGGCGATCCGCCGCCACCGGTTTCGCCGCCCGTCGCGGGCGTTTGCGGTTGTGCCTTGCCGCTGCGATCACGCCCTTTGAAGCGTTGCAGAATCAGCAGGAAAATCCCCCTGAGCAGATAAAACAAGACCGTGACAACCGCGATAAATCTGCCCCACGCCCGGATCGGCAAGGATCTCTCAGCCACGGTCTGCGGTGCGGTTGACGGCTCAGCCTGTTTCGGCAATGCCTTGACCGGTTCGGTCTCCCGGGCAAGAACGGACGCCTCCGGCAATGACGTGACACCGGCCACCTCCATGATATCCTTGCTGGCGGCGATGCAACCCAGTGGAATGACAATCAGGGTAAGCACGGTGGAGACCAGTACCCCGGAGGCAAGGGAGATCGCCATCCCCTGAAAGATCGGATCGAAAAAGATCACCGAGGAACCGCACACAAGCGCCAGGGCGGTGATCATGATCGGACGGGTACGCGTCGTACACGCCATGATGACGGCGTCTACGACCGGTGTCCCCTGCTGCACCTGATGAATGGAGAAGTCCACCAACAGGATGGAGTTACGCACGATAATTCCCGCCAATGCAATCCAGCCGATCATCGAGGTCGCGGTAAACTCCCCGCCCCAACCGAACTGAAAAAAGATGAAGTGCGCCGGGATTATGCCCAGTAGGGTGAGAGGAATCGGCGCCATGATCAACGCCGGGATGCGGAAGTTGCCGAACTCCCAAACCACCAGGATATAGATCAGCACCAACGCGACGGCGAAGGCGGCGCCCATGTCACGGAAGGTCTCATAGGTGACGGTCCACTCTCCCGCCCACTCGATGGCGGTGGTCGAGTCGTTCTGCGGCGCCCCCAGCCAGTGAGTATCCACAGCCACGCCATCTGGCGCGATATAGTCCTCCTCCTGCAACAGATCCTGCACCTGCATCATGCCGTAGACCGGCGCGGCCAGCTTACCCCCGACTTCGGCCACCACGTACTCCACATCCCGCAGGTCTTTGTGATAGATGATCGGGTCCTCCAATACCTGCTCGAAGCGCCCCAGCTCTCGCAACGGCACGCTGACGCCCGTGGTGGACTGGATTGGCAGATCACCCAGCCGGGTGATCTCGGAGCGCTCAGCCAGGGGCACCTGCATCATGATGTTGATCGGCTCGTGACCTGCCCGTTGTTTGACATCGCCCAACGGCGAGCCGCCCAGGGCCATGCCTAGATTGCGATTGATGGTATCCACCGAAATACCCCGGCGCACCGACTTCTCCGTATCCACGGTAAAGCGCCAATATTGATAGGGGTCACGCATGTAGTTATCCACGTCGCGCAGGCTCTCCGTCTGCTCGAAATAGTGAGTCAGGTCCTGCGCCACTCGCCGCCTGACTTCCGAACTGGGGCCATGCACTTCGGCAACCACTGACTGCAGCACCGGCGGACCGGGCGGCATCTCCACCACCGACAGCCTGGCGCCAGAGCCTTCGATGAGCTTATCCAGCATCGCCCTGGTCTCGACCGCGATCTCATGGCTGGTGCGATCGCGGTCGGTCTTATCCAGCAACTGCACCTGAATCTCCGCCTGCCAGGGTTCCGAACGCAGATAGTAGTGCCGGACCATACCGTTGAAATCGAAGGGGCGGGCAGTGCCGGCATAGACCTGCACCGCCATGACCTCAGGCATGACGCGAATCTTTTCCGCCATATGATGGGCGAGATTGGCGGTCACCGGCAGGGCCGTGCCCTCTGACATATCCAGCACCACCGCAAACTCCGGTTTGTTGTCCAGCGGCAACATCTTCACCGCTACCAATTTGAAATAGAAAAACGAACAAGTCACGAGGAAGGTACCCCACATGACCAGTTTGAACAGCCGCGCCTTGCGCGGTGACTCGATCATCGGTACGAGAATGCGCTTGAACAACCCTTCAAGCCACTTCGACTCCTTGTGCTCGCGCTCGCCGGCCACCTCCAGATAGCGCATCGAAGGCCGCAGCCAGTGGGAGACGGTCAGGTAGGGAGTAAACACAAAGGCGGCGAACAGGGAGATCAACATCGCCACCGAACCCAACGCCGGAATCGGCTCCATATAGGGCCCCATCATGCCGGTCACAAAACCCATCGGCAATAGGGCCGCGATAACGGTGAAGGTGGCGAGAATGGTGGGATTGCCCACTTCCCTCACCGCATCCACAGCCGTCACCACATCGGTGGACCGCTCCTCGAGCCAGCGCCGGTAGATATTCTCCACCACCACAATGGCGTCATCCACCAGAATGCCGATTGAAAAGATCAATGCAAACAGGCTCACCCGATCGATGGTATAGCCCATTACCCAAGCGCTGAATATGGTCATCAACAGCACCACTGGAATAACCAGCACCACCACGATCGCCGGGCGGAAAGCGCGAAACGCGGCCAACACCAACAGGAACACAAAACCGGTGGCGACAAACAACTTGAAGATCAGTTCGGTGACCTTGTCATCGGCGGTCTTGCCGTAGTTTCTGGTGATACTGACCTCGACGTTATCCGGGATCAGCGAACCTTTGATATGCTCCACGCGCGCCTTGATGGCGTTAGCGACGGTGACACCGTTAGAACCCTCTTTTTTGGCAATCGCCAGGGTCACGGCGGGAACGCCGTCGGCCTTGATGGTCAGATCGCTCGCCGCGCCGGTATAGAACCCCACCAACTGTTTGGCATCCTCCGGCCCCTGTTTCACCCGGGCGATATCGTGCATGTAGACATTGACATCGTTATGCGTGCCCACCACCAGGCGGTTGATGTCTTCCACCGTCTTCAGAAAGGCGCCGGTGGTCACGTTAAAGTGCCTGCTGCCGGCCTCGACCCCGCCGGCCTGCAGTTCGCTGTTTGACTTTCTGATCCTGTCGGAGACCTGATCCAGACTGATGCCGTATCCGACCAGGCGCTCGGGAAGGATCTCGATGGTGACCTGCTCGCGGCGCCCCCCCACCACGAATCCGTTACCGGTATCGGGCAGTTCCTTCAGGGCCTGAAGCACATCGTGTCCCAACATGCGCAGTTGGCCGTCGTCCACATCGGGCGCGCCGTCCCTGTCCATATCCTTCGACCACAGGGTCAGGGTCACCACCGGCACATCGTCAATGCCCTTTGCCTTGACCAATGGCGGCATCACGCCCGGCGGGATCAGGTCCATGTTGGAGTCGATCTTGTCATTGACCTTGACCAGGGAGGGTCCCATGCTCTCCCCGACCTCAAACTCGATAGTCACCACACCACCACCCCGTTGCGCTGCGGAATAGACATGCTTCATGCCGGGTATTTCCGACATAATGCGCTCAAGGGGTTCGATCGCCAGAGCGGAAACCTGGTCCGCGGCCGCACCGGGATATTGGACGAAGATATCCACCATCGGCACCGATATCTGTGGATCCTCCTGACGCGGCGTAATCACCAACCCCAGCAACCCCATCAGCATCATGGCCAGAAAAAACAGCGGCGAGAGGGGGGACTGGATGAAAAATCGCGCTGTCCTGCCTGCAATCCCCAGATGCGCCTCGTTGCTGGGATCCATGGAGTGGAGCTGATCGAGTTTATCGTCGTTCTGGCTCATATTTGATCTCGAAACATTGAAATCAGGCAGACCTCAACAAAGGTCCTGGCCCGGATACTAAGGTGTCGTTTGAGAGCTCTCTCTTCCCTGAAAACGCCTTGGCGATACAGCGCGCTTACCCAATAATCGCTAGCCCACATTGTTCGCCAGGATTAAGATTTTTAGGATTAACCGGCGAAGCACCCCGGAAGGGCGAGGCCAACATGCCCCAAAAACCAAATAGGACGGGGTGTAAATGTACTACCGTCATTTTTCGCAACTGAGTCCGTCGAATTTCATCATCTTCTCGGTTTTTCCGCGCTGTCTGGTGGACAATGCCTAGCGCTGGGGTGTGGTCCATCCCGCGCTGATGCCCAACGGTGGATTCCGTAGCACCCGTTCACCGGCCTGCAACCCTGACAATACCGTAGTCATACCGCCCGGCAACTGTTCACCCACACGAATCAGTCTAAGCATCGGTTTGCCATCCCCACCCACGATGTAGACGCCGGGCAGACTGCCGTTGTAGCGGATCGCGCTATTGGGAATGACCGGGTTGGACCTGGCAGGCGCATTGAAATCGGGAACCAGCACCTTGGCGTACATGCCTGGCGCTGATACCCCCTGGGGCAGATCAAACTTGATGGTCACGGTATGGCGTTGAGCGTCGGCCATGGGAAAGATCTGCGCCACTCTGGCCGGCACCTTTTCATCACCCACATCCAACTCTGACCACACCATCATGCCTTCGGACAGCCCAGGACGCAGACGCCCCGGCACATCCACAACGATCTGCAGATACTCGACATCAGCATACTTCAGCAGTGGCTGCCCAGGTTGCACGGTATCCCCCACCTCGACGAATTTCTTCATGATCACGCCGTCGAAGGGCGCCAGGCTCTTGGCGTCACGCAGTTTGGCGTCGATGGCGCGAATCTCAGCCTGCACCCGATAGATGGTGTTTTGCGCCTGTTGGATATTGGTGCGGGAGGAGAAGATATCCGCCGACCGTTCGGCGCCCCGATCCCGCTCGCCGAAAGTATCTTCCATCGGACGGGTGAACATCTGATCGAAAAGATTGGGCACTCCCATGCCGCCCATCGCCGATCTGGACTTGGGGGACCAGAGCTCCCGATTGTACTGCACGCCCGCATTGCGCAACTGGGCATCCGCATTGGCCAATTGCGCCAAGGCCGCCTGGCGTTTCGCCATTAATTCGTTGTCATCCAGCTCAACCAACCGGTCACCGTCATGGAAGGTATCGCCTTCGATGCCCGCGAGGAAATTCACCCGACCGGGAAGCTGTGCCGAAAGGGTGACCTCCTTGTACGGAACCACCGTGCCGCCGAGCGAGACATGGGTCACGCCCTGCGTCTGCTGAACCACGAATTCGTTACTGTTGGGTTGCGCCTGTAATCCGCCCGCCACACCGTAGCAAGCAAAACCGGCAGCCAATACCATCGCCTTGAATTTAAGACCCATTGTTCACTACTACCCAGTGTTAAATCGCCCGGAATAGGGACATTCCGCCACCCGGTCCCGTCACACTCGCCCCATCACCGCGAAGCTCTTGATGAACGGCCCTGCCATGCGCGGATCCTTTATCATGGAGGAGTAGTCGCCAACGACAAATTTCATCTTCCGCGAGGTGAATGCCATGCCCAGTCCCATCATGCCAGGCGGCTTGGCGATCCATTTGCGCCACTGCTCCTGCGAGGCGCGAATATCCCAGTTCAGAGTCTGGCCGCTATAAACCCCACCGCTCACGGCCTTGCCGTTCTCGACGGTGAGAACCCCCTTTGGCTCGTCATCGCCATCGAAGCCATAGCCGATCACGCTGTTGAAGCCTATCTGAGACAGGGCGTCCGCGAGCTCCGGTTCTGCGTTCCAGTGGGTTGCGAATTCACTCATCCAAATCTCGGAAAACAGTTCTGCCATCACGATCTCCTAAGAATTCCTTGAATTGTTTTTTATGTCGGAGGGTCAAGCTGAATCCACCGGTTCAGGTTAAATTCAACCCCTTTTAGGAACCTGTCAGTATCTATGAAGGTTGGCACCAATGCAACTGAGGAATTTCATCAGAACCTCCATTAAATCATTTATTTAAGTTTTTTACCAATTAATTATATTATCTTTCGGTCCGATTTTATGTAAGTCGGATTTCTGCCTGAAACAGCACCGTTGCCCACAAGATTAAGTGGCTGCGGCATGGACACCACAGGTTTTTCCCGATGCCTGTCCGACGGCCTGAAAAAAAGTCATGCAGATCTCCCAGACTGCCATTAAGATAGTCAAACCAAGCGGACGACAGTACAGCTCAATCGTAAAGGGGAGTGAGATAACAATGCATCCAGCCGGACAGGTCATCGAAGCACGCCTTCAACACCTTGAAACCCACCTGGAACAGGAAAACCCGATACTCCTCAGCACCGTGCAGGGTTTTCGCATTCTCGATGAGGTTGCCTTCCGGCTCGGCCTCCTGGAGGGAGACAACTCCTTTGCCACCCAAATACCCTGGTGGCCGTTGATCTCCATACTGGGCACCTTTTCCGCTGGTAAATCGACCTTTATCAACCACTATATCGAAAATACCCTACAGCGTTCAGGCAATCAGGCGGTGGACGATAAATTCACCGTCATCTGCTACAGCAAGGAGGCCACCGCCCATGCCCTGCCGGGCGTTGCACTCGACTCGGATCCCCGCTTCCCTTTCTACCAGATGTCAGATGAAATCGAGAAGGTGGCCAAAGGCGAAGGCGACCGGATCGATGCCTATTTGCAGCTCAAGACCTGTCCCAGCGAAAAACTGCGCGGCAAGATATTGATCGACTCGCCCGGCTTCGACGCCGATGCGCAACGCACCTCCACGTTGCGCATCACCGACCACATCATCGACCTGTCGGATCTGGTGCTGGTGTTTTTCGACGCCCGCCATCCCGAACCCGGAGCGATGCAGGATACCTTGAGCCACCTCATCGAGCGCACTATCCATCGTAACGATACCGGCAAGTTTCTCTACATCCTCAATCAAATAGACACCACGGCCAGAGAGAACAATCCGGAAGACGTGATCGCCGCCTGGCAACGCGCCCTGGGTGAACGGGGCCTGACGGCCGGCCGATTCTATGCCGTCTACAACCCGGATGCGGCGGTGCCGATCGAAGACGAGGCCTTGCGCAATCGCTATGAGACCAAGCGCGACATCGACCTGGATGAGATACACAGCCGCATGGAGGAGGTCGAAATCGAACGCGCCTACCGGATCGTCGGCGCCTTGGAAAAGACTGCGCGGGACATCGAGGAGCGCTGCATACCCCTGGTTACATCGGCCCTGGAGCGCTGGCGCAAACGGGTCATGCTGGGCGATGCCATCCTGATCGGCGGACTCCTGGCGGTGCTGCTGATCCTCTCGCTCAATGCAGGCTACTGGCAAGGTTTCGACTTCGCCCCGCCTTGGCTCGCAACCGGCGGCGGCCTACTTCCCTGGCTCCTGCTGGGCCTGCTCATGCTTGGCCTATCGGCCATCCATTTTTCCGTCAGGACCCTTGCCGCCCGCAGTCTGCTGGGCGGCCTGCGCAAACAGGCAAGCAAGGCAGGCATCAAGGGAAATCCGGCCAACACCTTTCTTCGCAGCACCAAGCCCTGGCGCTCCATGTTCAGCAAGCGGCCCGCGGGATGGGGAAGAAAATCCCGCAGACAACTCCATGATGTGCTGCAATCCACCGATACCTATATTCAAACCCTCAACGACCAATTCACCAATCCCTCGGGCAGCGAAAAACTACTGGCGGCCGAATCGCCGCCGCAACCGGTCGATCAGGCATTGGATGAGGTTCAGTAAGGGCGGGCGGCGATAGCTGAGGTTTACGTTATTTTGTGCCGGGTCAATAATAGCTCTTCCGGCAATTACGACCTTCACGTTTACAGTCGTACATCGCCCTATCCGCCTGTGAGTAGAGCAGATCCAGCAGCTCGGTTGCTGACAATTCACGGTCATAGTCTGGAGTCAGGACAGTCATGCCGACGCTGGCGGTCAGGTTGAAGCCGGCCAGATCGCGCCCGGCTTCCAGTTGCGCCAACCGCTCCTGAATACGTTGCGCCATCAGATTAGCGCCCTCCAGCCCAACTTCAGGCAACAGGACAACGAACTCCTCGCCACCCACCCTGGCGACAATATCGCCGCCACGGGCCTCTTCCTTGAGGATCCGTGCAATCGCGACGAGGACCTCATCACCGGCCAAATGTCCCAACTGGTCGTTGATTCGCTTGAAATAGTCCACATCTATCAGCATCATGCTGCAGATCTGATCATGCCGCAGGGCGCGAGAGAGTACCGCCTCGGCCTCTGCAAAAAAGTAGCGTCGATTATTCAGTCCCGTCAGTTCGTCTACCGTCGACAGTTGTTCGTAGCGTTTCCGCAAGGTCTCTGCTTCCTGCAGGGCTTGCCTCAGCTCATCGGTGCGCTGATCGACCTCAAACTCCAGATCGTTGAGCAATTTGTGGTTATACAGTATCTGTCCAAGGCAACTGCAAAACAGGCTTAAGGTATGCTGCTGCCATGGCTCAAAATACTCCGGCAGGGGATGAGAGGCATTCAGCACCCCCAGCACCTGCTCGCCCATCTTGATCGGAGCGCTGATCAAGGAACCGGGCAGGTCGGCGCCGGGGTGGGGATTCACCCTAAAATCGCGGCTGTGTGAACAGTCACGACAGTATTGCAGCTGACCCGTGGCATAGGCGATACCGACAATCCCCTCCCCAGGCTTGAACTGCATGCCCTGGCGAATCTCCTTAACCCCGCTTGCCGTGCCGGTAATCTCGGCATGGGACTCAGCCATGCTCACGCCAACCACGCAACTCAACAGCTCCCCCTCCATACGGAATACGGAACAGTGTTCCACGTTCTGGTATCTCACCAGTTCACCCAGCGCCTTTGCCATCAGCTCTTCCTCACTGACACCGTCAAGGTCGATCTGTGACAATGCCCGCAGAGCTGAGAGAGAGTCCAGGAGACTGAAAAAGCGCTCTCTCAAATCCATCGACGTCTGGTTGAAGGATAGGTCCAACTTAATACCTCAGTTACTTGGCCAACATACCGGCAATAGCGCTAACTTCCTCTTCCTTACGCAAAAAATTGGTTTTGATGGTCACCAGCTTCTCGACCGACAACCCGCAGCAATCCTCCAGTGTGGATCCGGTCTCGGATGATCCATGGTCGTCGTAAAAGCCGTGCTTCACCCATTCAGCCACGGCCCCTACCAACAGAATTTCCTGCCGATGGGTCTGCGCCGCAACGGACAGATCCGGCTGCGCCACCACCTGCACGATCATTTCCGGAAGATGCCATCGATCGATCAGCCAGGCGCCGGCCTCGCCGCTGCTGATGCCGATGATCTCCCTCTCAAGCTGCGCTCTGTTCCGATTCGACTGCTGTTTCAGCATCCCCAGCACCCTAGCGTAATCCTCGGGAAACTCGTGGACCAACACCAGGACGCCGATATCGAACAACAACCCGGCCAGGTAGACGCCATCAGGATCCACGCGTTGCCCGGCATCCGCCATCAGGCTGATCTGGCGAGACAGCATGGCGATGGAGAGGCCATGGCTCCAATATTTTCTCAAATCAAAGCTCCGGCATCGTGATGTCTCAAAGCCACCACTAACAGCGAGGCTGAAGGCCAGGCTCTTCACCATATTCAGTCCAAGCACACGAATGATCGCCTCTTCAACCGAGTAGATCGGGTTCACCTGACCAAAATAGGCGGAATTGGCGAGACCCAGAATCCTTGCGCTCAGCGCCGGGTCCTGATTGATGACCCGGGCCAGATCTTCCAACGAGAAACTGTCATCACTCAACATCCCGAGCAGGCGGGTTGCCGTTGCCGAAAGCGGCGGCAGATGTTGCAGTTTCAAGACTTTTTGTGTTGCT
Source organism: Candidatus Thiodiazotropha sp. (ex Epidulcina cf. delphinae) (assembly GCA_025656455.1). GTDB lineage: Bacteria > Pseudomonadota > Gammaproteobacteria > Chromatiales > Chromatiaceae > Thiodiazotropha. The sequence continues at coordinate 13,071 of JAHXHS010000056.1, forward strand.
TGAGTGGCGGAATTCATTTTTTTCTAGGCTTAACATGAATTAATGCAAGTTCCTTCTGAACTCGTTAGCGGCGCAGCCATCTCGATCTTTAACCCCCTGGCGACTGATCCAGATCACTCCCCTGAAAAGCCATTGCAAGCCTTAACCCTGCCGGGACGCATCCTCCTGGAGAAAAAATGTTTCTATTTTATTTCGTGTATTTGATACACTAACACTCGACAATCGGCCAGCCATCAATATTGCACGCCCACCAGTGAATCAGAACGACAGCTATTGCTATCCCTATCCGCACCCCGCAGTGACCACCGATGTCGTGCTGTTCACCATCCGCGGGGAGGCCCTGTCCATCCTGCTGATCCGGCGAGGCAATCCACCCTACCGCGGGATGTGGGCCTTGCCCGGCGGCTTTTTGGATATCGGCGAGGATCTCGAGGCTTGCGCCAAGCGCGAATTGCAGGAAGAGACCGGTATCGAAGGCGTCTATCTGGAGCAGCTCTATACCTTCGGTAAGCCGGAAAGAGATCCCAGGGAACGGGTGATCAGCATCGCCTATTTTGCCCTGACTCAATCCGACCGCCTGAAACTCAAGCCGGCCAGCGATGCCACACGGGCCGCCTGGTTCCCCGTCGACCAACTCCCTGAACTCGCCTTTGACCATGCGGATATCATCCAATTGGCCAGAAGCCGTCTGCTGGCCAAGTTGAACTACTCGACGATCGCCTTTCAAATACTGCCGAGCCGTTTCACCCTGAGCCAACTGCAGTCTGTGTATGAGATCCTGCTCAACGAACGCCTGGACAAACGCAATTTCCGTAAGGGCATCCTGGCCCGCGGCATCATCAAGGAGACCGGTGAGTTTTCCCGAAACGGCAGCCACCGGCCGGCCAAGACCTACGCTGTCGTCAACCCGACCCGGGTTGAGATCATAAAATAGATATTACGAGAGTCTCATGAGTGTCCAATCAATGAAACCACCCAACATCCTCGTTCCGCAACATCCCCACTGGCCCATGCTGTCTGACCAAGAGAGGTCGGAGCTCAAGGCACGCATCACCGGCAAACTCAAAGCGCAGAACGCGGTGCTGGTGGCCCACTATTACACCGATGCCGACTTGCAGGCGCTGGCCGAGGAGAGCGGGGGCTGTGTGGCCGACTCGTTGGAGATGGCCCGTTTCGGCGCAGCCCAGGAGGCGGAAACCCTGGTGGTTTGCGGGGTCCGCTTCATGGGCGAGACAGCGAAAATCCTGAGCCCGGAAAAACGGGTCATCATGCCGGATCTCGGGGCCACCTGCTCCCTTGACGAGGGCTGCCCGGCAGACCGGTTCAACGCCTTTTGCGACGCCCATCCGCAGCATACCGTGGTGGTCTACGCCAATACCAGCGCCGAGGTCAAGGCCCGCGCTGACTGGGTGGTCACATCGGGCATCGCCTTGCCGATCGTGGAGCACCTGGCCGAAAAGGGGGAGAAGATCCTCTGGGCCCCGGACCGCCACCTGGGAAGTTATGTGCAGCGGATCACCGGGGTGGAGATGGTGCTTTGGCCCGGCTCATGCGTGGTGCACGAGGAGTTCAAGGCAGTGGCCTTGGAGCGTACCCGACGCCTGCATCCCCAAGCAGCCGTGCTGGTGCACCCGGAGTCGCCGGAAAACGTGATAGCCCAGGCCGATGTGGTCGGCTCCACCACCGCCCTGATCAAGGCCGTGGCGGAGATGGATAACAAGGAGTTCATCGTCGCCACCGACGGCGGCATCTTCTACAAAATGCAACAGACGGCGCCGGGAAAAGTCCTGATCGAGGCCCCTACGGCGGGTGAGGGAGCGACCTGCGTCAGCTGCGCCCACTGCCCCTGGATGGGAATGAACGCCCTACAGAATCTAGAGCAAGCGCTCGACAGCGGGGGCAATGAGATTGTCATCGACCCGGCGATCAGGGAGCGGGCCGTGATCCCGATTCGGCGCATGCTCGACTTTGCCGCTCAGCACGATATCGAAATGAAGGACAAAGGTAATGCGTGAACTCGTGTAGTGGATGTCTGTTTAGAACCCCGTAGGTCACGTTGCGCAGCTAGTACTCTTTCAATATGATAATGCCGGGTTCAGCGCTCCTGTGGTGTTTCGCTACAAGGCACAGTGCGCAGGCAGGAGTGGCACATGGATGTGCCGTTTACGGACCGAAGGATGGAATGGCCTGAGTCCTTGTCAAGCACTGTAACGCCGTAGCGGGACACCACAGGAGCGCCCGAAGGGTTGGTCTGTCAACGTCCATGGCCGCGTTGCAGCTTTTGCTAAGGGCGACGGCCATTAACGGCAAGCTGCGCCTTGCCCTGAACGCTGACAGACCAACTGAACCCGGCATTATCATATTGAAAGAGTACTAGGTGACATCTCCATTGAGTCAGGTAGCCGCTCCGCGTCAACCTGACCTACTGATAGGTACGCACTGCAACGCCGCCGCGAGACACCAAAGGAGCACTGAACCCGTCATTATCATGTTGAAGGAGTACTGGATTCGCTCACCAGGGAGTGAAGGAGTTCATGAAATCCATCGGGCGCCCCATCTGATTGATATCCCGGCTCATGAACCCGGTATTCACGGTTATGGTGCGCATGGCCTGATTCATATCGGCGATATTGACCGTCATCACTCCCACATTTTGGTTCATATTACCCACGTCGAGCGCCAAAGCACCAATGTTACCGTCCATCGCGGCGACATGCTGCTCCATGCTGTCAACCCGCTGCACCAGCACGGTGATCTGCTCGGTCATGATCTGAATATTCTGGGTCAACTGCCCCATGTGGCTCGACATCGACTGCAGATTGGTCTCCATCCGCGGGTCCACCTGTTGAGTCAACTGGTGCATATCCCGGGTGACGTTATAGATCAGATAGAAACCGGACAACCCGAGGATGCCGACCACCACCATCGTGGGATAGATCATGCGCTCCCAGCGGGAGAGGCTCTTGTCGAAAGACTTGAAAAAGTTGGTGAGGGTGATTTCCAACTTGACCATCGCCTTCTGTTCCGGCGATAGACTCTGGTACTCAGGGGAGAAGGTGCGTGGATCTTTCTCAAACATGGGTTGATTTCTGTCTCAGACTCCCATCACGGAGATAAAACGGAGATTTGGCTCTCGATCCATGATACATACCCCGAACCTGGATCAAGTAACGTTCGGCATATAACTATTCAATTATAGACCCCTGACCGTTCTTTCAGGTCAACAAATCTACCTATGGGCCTATTATTAACCCTGACATGGCTTCGAACCACTGACCTGAACCCGGTTTGGTGAGTTAAACTGGATACAACCAGAGAGAAGACTCAACCGATGACAGATTTTATCCTTACCCATGAAATGGCCATTCGCCTGAGCGCCTTTTTCGGCGTCTTCACCCTCATGGCCTTGTGGGAGATGGCCACGCCATGCCGCCGTTTATCGTTCTCCCGGCTACAACGCTGGAGCGGCAACCTCGGCATCGTGATCCTCAACAGCCTGCTGCTGCGTCTGCTATTCCCGGCAGCGGCGGTAGGCATGGCGGCCTTCACAACCCACGCTGGCTGGGGATTGTTGAATGTCATCAGCCTCCCCTACTGGTTGAGCCTGACCACCGCCGTTGTTTTACTGGACCTGGTGATCTACCTGCAGCATGTCATGATCCATGCCGTCCCCATGTTGTGGCGATTGCACCGGGTGCATCATGCTGATCCGGACTACGACTTGACCACCGGCGCGCGTTTTCACCCAATCGAGATCATTCTCTCGATGGTGATCAAAATAGCCACCATCGCCGCCCTTGGCCCACCGGTGGTGGCGGTGATCATCTTCGAAATCGTGCTGAATGGGATGGCGATGTTCAATCATGCCAATATCAGTCTTCGGCCCGGATTGGACCATCGCTTGCGCCGGTTTGTCGTGACACCTGACATGCACCGCGTACACCACTCGGTCGAACCCACCGAGACAAATAGCAATTTCGGTTTCAATCTCTCCGTCTGGGACCGTCTCATGGGCACCTATCAACCACAGCCGCGCCTTGGGCATCAGCAAATGCGCATCGGCGTCAGCTCCCTGCAAGAGCCACGGCTGATCACGCGTCTGCCAGGCATGCTGATGATTCCCTTCATCCAGGACAAACAGGACACAGACGTCTACAGTATCAATCGACGATACCGGGATTTGGACCGGAACCCAGGAGATACCGACCCATGAGCCTAGAGAGCTACGATGTCTATTTCGCCGGCGCCATTCTCAAGGACAAGGACCCCGAGGAGGTAAAGCGAAAAATCGGCGCCATGTTCAAGCTGCACGGAGAGCAGTTGGAACGGCTCTTCAGCGGTAAGCCGATCCCGATAAAAAAGGACGTGGACATGGACCGCGCCATCAAATTCCGCATCGCCTTTCGTGACGCCGGTGGCTTGGTGGATATCGTTCCCGCCGGCCAACCGGCCCCTACGCCCAAACCACCACCCCCGGCCCGTCCCAGGCCGGCCGCATCCCCCCCGGCCGGGAGCGCCCCGTCAACCCAGGAGATGACGCTTGCAGAGGGTCCCATGGCGCCTCCCTCCGACGCAGAGGTCATACCCGTCACTGCCCCGGATTATCCCCTGTCATCCCCACAGGGTTTCGATCTGTCCGACTGCATGCCCGAGGTGGAAGCCGCTGAGATACCCGATATCAGCGCCCTGGATCTGGACAAACCCGGCATCGGCATCGATGAATCCCCCGACCCCGAGCCCCTCGAAATCGACACTTCGGCACTGGAGCTGGACACCTCGGGCGCCATCCTGACGGAACAGTCGCTGGTCGAACCGCCAGAGATCGATACCACGGCATTGAGCGTCTCCCCCGCCCGTGAGGGTAGCCTGGAAGATTGCCAGGTAGCGGTCGAACCCGCTCCCATTCCCAATATCGACCATCTGAAAATCGAGCAGCCGGAACGCAAAGCGATAAAAGGCAAGGCCCAGTTCACGATTTCCCAGGATGACTAACCCTAACCCGGATATTTCACCCGGCCGCTGACATTGTAAATTAACCTTTTGATTTAAAATGAAATATTTAGAATATTAGCAAAGCGCAAGGTGTTACCCGGCAACGCTGCACGCGCCCTTGCACCGATCTCGTCGCTCAGGATCGGTATTTCCTCAATCATCAATGGCTTAGGCTATTGGAAGCTGGTGCGGCACGGTGGATGACCGCCCAGCGGCTCGCCCGTAGGGAGCCCCGCGGATGAGGCTTTGTCAGGGTTAGGGTTAGTATAAATCCAGATAGGTATCGAGGGATGAGCGGGTGGCTTCGGAGAGCCCCTCATCATGCCCATCCGCGGGACGCCCTGTCTCCAGAATCCCTTCCATGGCGCCGAAGGCCCGCTCAGCATAAAAACGCACCAGCACGCGTCTTTCGTCGTCACTCAACCAGAGATTCACCTCGCCATGCCGTTTCCCGCTCTCCAGATCGACCTCCCAGAGTCTGAGTCTGTAAGCAGGCAGGTTCCAACCGGCCCTTATCAACCGCTCCCGGCTGACGTCGGCATGAAACCACTCAAGCTCCTTGCCATTGTAGGCAGAGAAATCGATACCCTTGCCGTTTTCCAGGGGCATCCTGCGCAGGCGATGAAGGAAGCTGATGTAATCCAACGCCTCGGCATCGCCGATTTCAATGACCTGGTTCTGCCACAGGTTCGACCATCGCTCATTCGACAAGGCGGTCACCACCTGCAGGCTTGCCGGCGGAGTCAGGGGCTGGGAGGCCTCGGAATCGCCTGTCTGGTAGTGGTAGGCCAGACCGGTTACCCGGTCGAACCAGAAAAACTCTTCCCTCTCTTTCCTGGTTTTGAGCGACTTGACCGCAATCAGTGGCTGTAGCCGGCTGGCATCCAGCCAGCTCCGGTAACTCAGGCGCACCGGATAGAGCATTTCCGCCTTGCCATAGGGTTCGGTAGTGAGTCGCAGATTGGTGACATAGGCAGGCGTGCCGGCCACCCTCCCCAACTCCCGCTCCACATCCAAGGTGAGTCTGGCAATATCCAATTCCACGAAGCCGGTGACAAAACCACGAAATTTCAGCGTGTACTCCAACTTCTCGCCGAGGACCGGCGCCGTCGCGCCGGCCACTCCTGTCAGCATCCACATCAGCAAGGCTATCGGCAGGGCTTCAATTCGCAAGATCATTGGATACACACCTCCAGAGTTACATCTTGGCTATACTGAGCATGAGCCGGTTGGCACGTTTCTCGCAATATGGACAATAAACGCTGAATCGCTGCTGAATGCGTCAATATTTTGTCTCTAGAGGAGTTAACGCCATGGTCAGTCCCGTCAACAGTGACAAACCCATCAATACCACGGCAGAAAAGTCGGGACACTCCAATCGTAGCGTTAAAACGGATCAGACGACGGTCAACGCCACCAACCTCGAAACCCATGCGCCCGAAGCGGCCGGCTCCACCCTCGAGGTGGACAAGGCGCGCCGGCTTTTCGAAATGGAGGCGGGCCGTGCGAATGGCGCGGACTCGGACATCTCGACGCCCGCGCAGGCGCGGGCGCTCCTCGATAACATCCTCCATCAATTCACCGCCTCCCCGGAGGACGCCATGAAGTCCCAAAGCGCCAAGGCAACCCAACCCTTGGCCAGCCTACTGGAGAGCGCACCGGCCTAGCCTAGCATTTTCAGGGGCCCGTCAAGGGCAATATTGTCGGAAAACCCTTCTCTCTATGGATCACGGGAACCGGGCAAGGGTTCCATCTCATTCTCGAACACCGCCTGCTTCAAGCGGCTGATCTCCCCCATGGGTCCGATCACTACCAGGATATCTCCCGCATCCAGCCGGTGGGCAACGCCGCTGGTGCTGAAGATCAGCTGGTTTCCCAGCTCCAGATCCACCACGCCCATCACGATCAGGTTGTATCGCTTGTCCAGCTGCAGGTCGTTCAAGGGAACGCCGGAGAGGGTGGAGTGTTCGGGAATCTCAATCTCGGCAATGTCGATATATTTGCCGAACATGGCGTTTTCCAGCATCTCAACCAGATAGGGACGGGCAATGAGTTCATGCACCCGATGGCCGCTGATCTCATAGGGGTCGATCACCTTGGTCGCTCCCGCCGCCCTCAGCCTCTCAGCCGAGGCATTCGATTCACAGACACAGATGATCTTGAGCTTCTCGTCCAGGGCACGCGCGGAGAGGGTGAGAAAGAGATTTTTCGGCTCTTCGGAAAACAGGCAAAAGATGGTCTTCACCCAGTTGCCAATGCCGATATCACGTAGTTTCTCATCGTCCGTGTAGTCGACCACCCCGGCCTGCAGCCCTTTCGCCAGCAACGCTCCCACTTCATCCAGATCATTGCTGTAGAGAAAGACATCAATACCACGGTCAGACAACTGCATGGCCACCTCATGCCCCAAGGCGCTGCAACCGAATATCAGTGTATCCCGTCTGCTCATCACAGTGTCCCCCTCTCCAGGCAATCCCGGAAATGGACAACGCTGTATTCATGCCCGAACAGCACCAGCAGATCATCGGCCCTGAGGGTGAAATCATCCCGAGGATTGAAATGAAAGCAGCTATCCCGCAGGGGATAACGACTGTCGCCAGGCTCGCAATCCCCCTTGCGGATTACGCCGAAGGGGGTGAGTTTACGATGTCTGAAATCGACATCACCCATTGGCTGCCCGTCCAGTACGCCGCCCTGTTGAATACGTACCGCCTCGATGCCTTCGTGGGATTGGCCAGTCAACAGACCATAGACCGCCTCGAAAGCCACCGGCTGACCCGCATATTCGGCGGCGATCAGGCCGAGCACCTCATAGGGAGCGACGCAATGGCTGGCGCCGGCGCGATAGAGCTTGGTCACATTCTCTCTGTGGTTGGCGCGGGAGATGATCTCGATCCCAGGATTGATTTGACGCGCCGTCAGGGTGATGTAAACGTTTACCACATCATCGCCGGTAAGACAGAGCAGGCGCCTGACCCGGGTATCGATACCGAGACTCAGCAGCAGATCGTTGTCTTCTCCATCGCCGAGCACCGCCGGGTAGCCCTGCTTCTTCGCTATCCGGACATTCTCCTCCTTAGGATCCACTACCACGAACATCTGTTTATCCGCGGCCAACCGCTCAGCCACCACCTGCCCCACGCGCCCGAAACCGCAGATCAGGGTATCGATGTGCTTGCGCTCGACTTCGGAGAAGATCCGATGGGCGCGAATCTCGTGGATCTTCTCCCCGAATGCGGAGACGATGATGGAGGTGAAAAAAGAGATCACGCCCAATCCCGCGATGATCAGCACCAGGGTCACGATGCGGCCCTCTGTGGTGTGAGGGGTGATATCGCCGTAACCCACGGTGGAGATCGTCACCAGCGCCCAATAGATGCTGTCGAAAAAACCGCTGATCTGGGGATCGCTCCGGTCGGCCTCGAAAAAGAACATCGCCGTAGCGGCGGTAAAGGTGATAAAGGCCATGAAGATGAACAGGGTCACCAATTCGATCCGTTTCTCCGACAGCACCTTGACGAACTCACTGATGCTGCGGGTATAGCGGAAGAGCTTGAACAGGCGAAACAGCAAAAAGATGCGCAGAAAGCGCAATGGACGATAGCTGGGAATGATTGCCAGCAGATCGATTATCGCCAGCGGCCGGACAATGTACCTCAGCTTTTCAAGCGATGCATGCCCCAATGCTGACCAGACATGGAACGACTCATTGATGAACTGCGCCCGCTCATAGCGTTCGAGAATCGTTTTATGACCATCGTTGTAGATCCAGAATCGCAACAGGTACTCTATAATGAAGATGCCCACAACGATGATTTCGAAAATATCCCCCAATAATCCCAAGTCATTTTTCACTTCATAGATCAACATCCAGACACTCGTCAGGACCAGCAGGATCATGAAGATGTCGAAATAGGGACGAATCGGCGCCCTGGGATTCTCCAACAGGTTGAATACCGCCTGTTTGAGCCCCTTATAACGGGTCGAGCCCTCCATGGCGTAACACTGTTTGATGACTCGATGGGAAAAGGACATAAAACGGACGCTATCCACCTTAGATCTGAAAATATCAGGTCGCTGGGTTAATCGTTAATCACCGAGTATATCGGCACGAGCGGAAAAACCTGGAGAATACCCCTCCGCTAAGGTGTGCTAAACTGTTGGTTTGGCGTGGATTCCAGCTCAATGCGCTCGCTGTTAGCCACATTCACCTCCCTGCCGTCCAGAGTCAGGAAACGGCGATCACCCACATCCGCCCGCCGGGCGCTGTAGCTAACGCTCCTGCCGGACTGGGTATCAATCACCCTGACCGTCACCACGCGGTAGCTATCCTGCCATTGCAGGAACAGAAACATGCCGCTCCCCAGGAGCATCATCACCAATAAGGCATACCCTCCCCATCTGATCAGGGAGTTAGGCTTCCCGGAAACTCCTGACGGTCCGGCATCGCTGGAGGGGGTCGGCAAATGTTGCTGGCGGTTGCGAATCACCAACCAGGCGACGGCGATGACGGTAAGTGTCAGGAGAATTTTGCTAATCATGGCCGGGAAACCCTATCATGTGAAACCCGGCAGGCCAAGATCGCAAAGCACGCCAAGAAGACATTGTCTTAGGGCCTGTTAACACTAATTTGATAGCCACTGTTGTGCCTGAAAAAGCGCCACTCGGCGTTACTCGTCGCTTATTTGGAACAACCAAACTACGCTCCTCGTGCCTTGATTGGCGCTTTTTCAGGCACAACAGTGGCTATCAAATTAGTGTTAACAGGCCCTAGGGTCCTTTGCGGGCTTTGCGATCTTGGCGAGAGTCTCTTTTCGTCTCATGATCTCCAGTGAGGGTTCAGTTTCAACCTCCCTGCCTGAACCTGCCAACCAACTGCGGCAGTGCCTCTTATTAACCCGTAGGTCACGTTGCGCAGCTACGTGACACCCCCATTGAGTCAGGTAGCCGCTCCGCGTCAACCTGACCTACGACTGAACCCGACAATATCACTTTGAAAGAGTACTATGCTTGCAGCCCCTGCAACTAACGATTTACTATCCCGACTATGTTCAACAGAATTATCCTCACATTACTATTCAGCCTGCTGATGCTGTTCGGTTGCAGCAAGCCGCACGAGCCTACCATCAACCTCGCCCGTGCCGTTCATGTCGGAGACATCGATCAACTGGAGCGCAACCTGTACTGGAACGCCGATGTCAATAAGGCAGGACCGGATGGCCTGACCCCGCTGCATGTGGCCGCCCAAAAAGGTAGCTTGGTGATGAGCAGGATCCTTGTCAAACACGGCGCAGACCTCGAAGCCGTCGACCCCCAGGGGCATACCCCACTGCTTAAGGCCCTGATCACGCGCAACACGATTGTGGCGGCTGACCTGGTGAGAAGCGGCGCGAACCTCGACCCCGATGCCGCCCTGCACGAAACGGCGAAACTCGGCAGCGCCGACCGCGACGTGATCGATTTCCTGGTCAAACAGGGGGCAGCCCTTGATAATAGGGACGAAAATGGCAATACGCCTCTTCATTCAGCCATTCTCAACGGCCAGCGGGTCGTGGCGAAATATCTCATCAACCGAGGCGCCAGTCTGGACGCTATCAACCATGCGGGCTTAACCCCTCTGGCTTTGGCCATTGAACGAAAAAATCCGGACATCGAAAGAATATTGAGGCAATTCGGCGCATCGGAAAACCGCTGATATCAGTCTCTTACCAACAAATCATTTGGGGAAATCAAAACAATCATGGCATCAACACCAGAAGAGCTAAGCGTCAACTACACCGAAGAGGGCATCGACGTCGTCAAAGAACTGGACAAGGCCGTTCTTTCCAAGGGCGCATGGACCACCATCATCTTCCGTTATCAGGACTGGGACAGGGCCAAGGAACAATATGGCGCTGATAAATACACCATCCGCCGCTACCAGAAGCGCAGCGGTGAATATATGCAAAAAAGCAAATTCAATATCTCCAGCAAGGATCAGGCAAAGGCCATTATCGAGGCCCTGCAGAACTGGACCGAGGATTAAAGCCCTGCCGAGCCCCTGATAGCGTCAGATGCCGGGAAAACGCCTTTATCACCTCCGGCGACTGCGTTTCGACCCACCGGTTTCGGGATGGCTCGACGACTTGCCACTCCGAATAGGGCGTTGGGCTCCCCGGCGCCTAAATTCGGATTTTTATCTATAAATCAAGTAATTATTAATCGACTAGGCGCCATACCGCTTCCCCACCACGATCTCTTTTCCCCACCGCCGACCCATTTATTTACGAATTTGTAACAATTTGTTAAAGATTTTTCAGGGTCGCGCCGATAGACGTCTTGACGGACAGACCGGCCGTCAGGAATTCACAAATGTGTGAATGGATCAACACCAATAAAATGGAGTCAATCATGTCCAAAAAGATTGTCTGGCTGGTAGTGAGCATTGTTTTGCTTATCGGCCTTTCCCCCACAGTTTTCTCCCAAGATCTCAAGGTCGCGGTACTCGCTCCCCGTGGCGAACTCAAGGCCAGCGCCCGTTGGCAGGAGTTCGGCGATTATCTGAGCAAGGAGATCGGCAAGCCGGTCACCATCGTTCCATTGCCGCCCTCGCGCGTGATCGAGGCCGCCGCATCGCAAAAGATCGATTTTCTGCTTTCCCACGCACCGCATACGGTCTATGTGCTGGAAAAACTGGGCGCCAACGTGATGGCGACGCTCAACACCAAGGTGGGCCCCCGTTTTGGTGGCGTCATCATCGCCAAAAAGGGAAGTGGCATTACCACGGCTAAAGATCTTCAGGGCAAGAATGTGATGTCGCTGAAATTCAAGGCGGCCGCCGGCGCCTATATTTTCCAGACCTTTCATCTGACGCAGAAAGGCATAGACCCGCACAAAGACTTCGCCTCGCTCAAGGCCGGCAAGAAACAGGACGACCTGGTGCTGGCGGTGAAGAACGGGTTCATCGATGCCGCGTTCATACGCTCCGGACTGCTTGAAAATATGCAGCGAGAGGGAAAAATCAAGGTTGACGATTTTGAAATCGTCGACAACCGCAAGGATGACGGCTTTCCACTCCTGCACAGCACGGCGCTCTATCCCGAGTGGTGCTTTTCCGTCCTCCCCCATGTGGCCGGCGAAGATGCCAGTCAGGTCTCATCCGCACTGTTCAAACTCACCCCCGAAATGTCGGCGGCAAATAAAGCGAGAATAGAGGGCTTCGTCCAACCGGTGCCGCTTGACGGTATTAAACAAGCCTTGGAGACACTCCAGATCGCCCCATACAGCGGGTAGACGGACCTTTATTCACATCACATGCAGGAATGCCGCTATGAACACACCTGGAGTTCCTTGGATTCATCGTTTCCGCAGCCTTGCGGTATCAGTCAAGTTCACCCTGATACTCGGTCTGATCCTTGCGATACTCACCACGGCATCGGGTTATTATATTGTCTTGTTGGAACGGAATGCGCTGGACGAAACCCTCGTCGCTTCGGTAGAAGTCGTAAAGCAGATCACTCAGGAGCAGTTCAACCGTACTGAGGAATCCGTACTATTCAACGCAAATCAACTCAACAGTCTACTGGCGGCGATCGCCCCCCAGCCCATTGCCGAATTCGATCTCTCCCTGCTGTCTCAATATGCCGAGATGGCAGTGGAGGATCCGGATATCTCGTTCGTGGCCTTTCTCAGCAATGACAATAAGCCGTTCGCCATGGCGGGTGATAAATCGGCCGCGGAAAACCTGCTCACGAAAACCATCACCCATGAAGATATCTCTCTCGGCAAGGTCGTCGTCGGTTACAACCACCACAGGGCCAATGACCTGCTGGCCGCGATCAATGCCAAGACGGATGCCCACCTGAGCGGTATGAAGGGCGCTCAAAAGAAGGCCCTCAAGACCTCGATACTGAGTACGGTGGTGATGTTTACCGCAAGCGCCATTGTGGCCATATTGGGGGTGGTGGTCCTGGTCAAGGTCGTGATCACCAAGCCACTCTCCCGCGTGGTCAAAGCCTCGCGCACCCTGGCGGATGGAGATCTCCTGACCCGGGTCGATCACGCCAGCCAGGATGAGCTGGGTGTGCTGAGCAGTGCATTCAATGAGATGGCGGCGAAGTTCAACCAGGTCATTGTCATGCTGATCGAAACCACCTCCAAACTCTCCAACTCCGCTGAACATATGACAGCGGTCACGGAGCAGACCAGCAAAGGTGTCAAACATCAGCAGTCCGATACCGAAATGGTGGCCACCGCCATGAGCGAGATGTCTGCCACGGTTCAGGAAGTGGCGAATAACGCCTCCCAGGCCTCCACCCATGCCACTGAAGCGAGCGAGCAGGCCAACGACGGCAAGCTGGTGGTCAGAGAGACCATTGACGCCATTGGCTCCATGGCGAACAAGGTGGACAATGCCGCCCAAGTGATCAAGGAGTTGGAACAGCACACCGTCAGCATCGGCACCGTCATCGATGTCATTAAAAGCATTGCCGAACAAACCAACCTATTGGCCCTCAATGCCGCCATCGAGGCCGCACGCGCCGGTGAACAGGGACGCGGTTTTGCGGTCGTGGCGGACGAAGTCCGCAATCTCGCCCAACGCACACAGGAATCCACCGCGGAGATTCAGGGGATAATCGAAAGAGTGCAGGCGGGCGCGGAAGAGGCCGTAAGTGTCATGCAGGAGGGCCAGGATGCCGTCAAGCGGAGTGTCGAACTGGCCTCGAATGCAGGCTCATCCCTGGACGGCATCACCGAAGCCGTCACCTCGATCACCGACATGACGATCCAGATAGCGAACGCGGTGGAAGAGCAGAGCACTGTCGCTGAAGAGATGAATCGCAACATAGTCACTATCAGCAACGTGGCCAACGAAACCGCCAGCGGTTCAGAGGAAACCGCAGCGGTAAGTGAATCGCTGGCAAAACTCAGCCGGGAACTGGGAGAGATCGTCCAACAGTTCAAGGTGTGAGCAACATGTACCGGAACCCGGCAATACCTCGCACACGGTGAGGGGCAAGAACACCCCTCACCGATGGCGTTTTGATCACGGCGTTCTAACCCGCCTGCAAGATAGACTCGCTTCTTTTTCCTCTCCCTGAAGGAGAAGAGACACTCAATTGGATTGAATCGATATAGTCTTGTTGCGGTTTGGAAGAATCACCGTTCAGCCTAACGAGAATTGAGTCTGTCAGGCCCTGGGGCGTGACTTGATCTCGGATAACAGACCGGCTTGGCGATCCCTTCGCTCCAGATCTTCCTTATCGACACGGCTCATCAGTTCCTGCTTCAAGCGTTCGTTCTCCTCATTGAACGCCTCGATCTCCAGGTCCGACAATGCCAGCTCCTCCCCGCTGGGCACATAGACCCGATCGTAACCAAGCCTTTCCAACACATCGCCGGCCACCGATTCGAAGATACGGATATCGTGTTCCGATGCTTCACGCAGGAACTTGCGGGTATTGTTCTTCATCACCGGTTGTGTCAGCTTGCCCCACAAGTCACTGGACCCCGCAGCCCGCTTGGCTTCATCGCTGCGATGAAACTCCAGCATGCCCTCAGCGTAATCAACACCCAAAAACTCGCAAAGACGTTTGGCTGTCTCCTCCGGCTCGCCGGTCAACTCCTCGTAAGAGACCGAGCAGAGTCTTTTCGGTCCGATCTTGTCCCGCAGCGCCAAACCGGTCTCCTGGACATGCATCCAACCCTTGGCGATATTGTAGAAATGTTTCTCACCCACTACCGCCTTACGGAACGAGAGGGCCACGTCCCGGCCGTCCCGGTAGAGGAAAATATACTTGGGCGCATCGTAATAGCGCTCAATCTCATCTACATATCTGATATTGGCAAGGCTCTTACAGCACCAGGTTTGAGCCTGCTGAACCTCAGCGCAGATATCGTAGACCGCACCAAGCAGGGCCACCAGGCTGTTTTCGCGACAGCGCGATTTTACATCGTCGCGGTCCAACACAACCTTTTCCCATGGCACAGGGTTGAGTTCCACCAAACGACAGACATCGTCCGTGAGGAGGTTGAAATTACGTTCATCGGAAAGATCTCCGTAGCGCTCCTGGAGGGGGCAGATCCGATGCAGGATATGAGGAGGATGGGGTGATACGATTTCGCTGAGCTGATTCAACATTAACCGTAGTAGGTTGGAACCGGAACGTTGCATTCCGATCATGAATATTGGTTGCATAGCAATATCCTTTTTTTCCATTGCATAAACAAAGAACGGGACCGGAAAACGAGCTACGATCCCAATAAAGTCCACATGCGATATCGTTTACCGCAACAGTCCACGAGAAGTGTCATGACGACCTGCTCTTTATATCGTCTCGAACATGAGTCACTCACTACATTCCCGACACAACACCGATCCCACAACTTCCCGGTGGTGATCTACCTATTATAAGGTAGTTATTGGAAAAGTCAGTAGAATAAAAGTCCTAAGATTCCCGCACCTGGAATAATCCAAACCACTTCTAATTTTAATTTGATCAACGCAACGACTGCGGCAGTGAAAATCAATAACGAAATCCAGTTCATCTGAGCCGTGCTCGCCACCACGTACGATGCGGCCAGAATCATGCCGATCACGCCGGAGCGGATACCACGCATGGCCGCACTCAGCACCTTGGAGCGTTTGATCTTGTCCAAATAACGGGCGCACAGCACCATCACCACCGCTGGAGGCGTAAAAATACCGATGGTGGCTGCCGTGGCGCCCAACAACCCTGCCATCTTGTAGCCGATAAATGCCGCACTGATCAAAATCGGACCGGGCGTCACCTGTCCGAGGGCGATGCCGTCGATGAACTCCTTGTGAGTCACCCAGCCCTGACCGTCAACGACGATCTCCTGAATCAAGGGGATGAACACAAATCCTCCCCCGAAAAGGAGCAGGCTCATCCCGGCGAAAGTCGACAGCAGTTTGCCCGCCATTACCAGATCAGTGCTCAAGAACGGCGCCACCACGGAAAGCGCCGGCAAAGCGGCTGAGCTATAGAGTCGCTTGCCGCCGTCGCTCTTTTCTCCCTGGCTAACTGGCTTCGGCGCTACCGGGCCATCATCCTTCGACGGCTCCCGAAACAGCAGGAATCCCGCAACACCCGCGGCCAGAATGATACATAGGGTAATGAAAAAGCCGCCCACACCGATCAGCAGGGCACAGGCCAGGACCGCGATAACCGCCTCAGGCGCCCCCTTGATGGCTTTGCGGCCCATATTCCAGACCGCGGCCACGATGATCGCCGCCACGGCGGGAATGAACCCTTGAAAGAACTTGTTGACCGAAGGAATGTCGCCCCAGGTAAAGTAGCTGTAGCTGAGAAAAAGCACCAACAGGAAGGTGGGCAGGGTAACGGCCGTGGCGGAGACCAGCGCACCCACGCCCCCCCGCAATTGATAGCCCACATAGGCCACCACATTGACTGCGATCGGACCGGGCAGAATGGTCGCCAGCGAAACCCCGTCCAGCATCTCCTCATTGGTCAGCAGCTTGCGGCGCTCGACCACATAGTTCTGGACCACCGATATGAGCGCCATGAACCCGCCGAATGCCGTACTGCCGATCTTGAGAAATGTCCAGAAGAGCGACCAAAGATCCAATTCCCGATTGTCATCGATATCCATTACCTGATCCGTCCTAATGCTGTTGTTGTTATGCATCCAATGGATGCACACCATCCTAGAGGATAGCTGCGAAAAATTCCACACACAGCGCCACCTTGGCCAGATAAATGGTGCGGCAGAACCGCACCCTACGCTGGCCAGGCCCGTAGGGTGCGGCCCTGCCGCACCATCACGCGGGTCGGGATTCCGATGATTTACGATCAGATACCGCTCTCTGCACAGGCTTGATGAGTCTCTTTGTGCAGGCCTCTCGTTTACTCCTTGTTAGAAGGCCAACAACCTGCTACCAGACCTTGCGGGTACGAAACCGCCGCCATATCACGAAATAGATAACCAAGTTGAGAACGACAAGAACAGCACCGAGGAGCATCTGTATCTCCCGCGTGATCTCATCCGGATAGATGAGGGGGAGCAGGTATTGCTCCATGAATCCACCTGAGTATCCGGCTGCTCCGCTGACGCGGCGAAGCGAATTCTCAAGGGTGGTCAGCGGACAGAAAAATCCGAACAACTCTACCCCCGTCCCCCAAACCGCCGCAGGCGCATGCACCCATGGCGCCCAACGCCAACGCAGGGCGAGCAGACCGCCGAAGATAACAAAGACGATGAATGCGAAGTGAACGAAGGCGACAAGATCAGCGAGGATGCGATAGAACATGGGAAGTATGTCGTTCAAAAACAAAGGTCGCGGAAATTATGAATCATTTTCGGCTCCACCTGCCTCTGTTTCAGAAAAGCTAACCTTCTGCCCTGACAACGCTTCGTTTTTCCTTAATGAAACGAATTAACGCCCAGAAAAACAGAACAAAGAAAATAGTAGTAAAGCTACTTTTCAGTATGGTAAATAGACTTGCCAATTCAACAATTCTCGACGGAATGTCAGGAAATGACTTAAGCATTATTACTATATATACATTTTCAATATAATCAAAAAGTCCCGCAAATATGGGAACAAATGCAAAATAAAGAATTTTAGGCCCTGCTTTTGTCCCTTTACGAAATAGCCAAATCAGTAACAGTGAGTATGTGATGGCAAACAATCCAGGATAAAGAAAATCCAATGGTAACTGGAGTGTTAGGTAGGCAGTCCTGCCCTCCGGACCTAACGCTTCAAGCAATGCAACTGCATAATCAAACGTATAACCACTAGGAGATAGATCAAGCAACGTCATATCAGGCGCAAAGGAAACAACTGCCGGAATTGAATAAAACAACATTGTCAGATAAACAACCATGGTCAGTGTAAATAACACCAATACCACTCTGCCTGTTGCATACTTTTGAAGTAAACGAACCAACCTTACCATGTAGCTTACTTAGCCTTTTTGCTGAGTTTACTTGAATAACAGAGGTACTAGTGTGGTGT
>JAHXHS010000057.1 GCA_025656455.1 Candidatus Thiodiazotropha sp. (ex Epidulcina cf. delphinae)
GGGCGCTGCCATTGCCTGCGCGCTGCGCCTGGTCTTGAGGCATTGACGGGCCTCTGATTGGTACAGTTTATACGTTACACCACACTAGCCCATGCAATCGATCCGGGTTAATGAAAACAGTACGGGATCGCATCATGACAATCGACAAAGCACGCAAAATCATCAAACAACAGATCAGCTTCGGCAGTGGATACAACCGCAATGCGGTTCGTCTGCTGCTGGGTGAAATCCAACGGGAATATGGTCTCCAGGCAGGCGACCAGTTAATTGAAGAACTGGCTCTGGAGGAGGTATTCGGCCTCGTCCCCGGAACTGATTTCACCCGTGTCGGGCGTTGAATTGACGGGATGAGGCGGGCGGCACAGCGAGAGCAATAGGCATCCCCACTTTATTTAAACACTGATTATTCAGTTTCATTTCAGTTAAGAGGGTTAGCTTTTAGCGGCACGGTTTGATGCGACAAGCCCTGCACTCACTCATGGAGGATGCCATCAAAGTGATGGCGAAGACCCAGTTCGACAAGGACTTGGATGAGCGGAAAGTCGCTGATATCGCTGCCTTTCTGGATAGCCTGAATGGAGAGTTCCCGGTGCAAACCATGCCCCGGCTGCCCGCCACGCCGGGCGACTTGCTCGATTAACCGGGTTAACCCAGGATATTTCTCATGCCGCCGGTCGAAGGACCGGCGGTTTCTCGACCACCAACATCGCTACATCCCTGATCCCTTGCAAAACATCGCCGAGTAAGTTCTCCTCACGATAGAAGCGGAGATGCAAACCGTTGAACAGCCGCAGTAGCTCATTGTCATCCAACCGATAAGCCGGGTCTTGCGGTCCCAGCGACGAGACGGCAATGCGGGTAAAGGTCTGATAATAGATCAAACCGCCAGGCCGCAATGCATCGATCAGGGATGGAATTAGCGCCCGCTCCAGATAGTAGCTGACAATGATCAGATCAAACCTGCCCGGTGGCGGCGGCGAACGCTCTACATTGCGCACTTCAGCCAAGAGGTTTTGCAACCCCTCCTCAGCGACGAACCCCTGCAGGCGCTCAATGGCGACTGGGGAGATATCCCAAGCACTGACCTGCAGACCCTGGCGCGCCAAGAGCAACGCATTGCCCCCCAATCCGCAGGCAAGATCGAGCGCCCGTCCCTTAGCCGGAAGGAGATGCAGATTGTGTTGCAGGACTTCAGCCGCCAGCGGTGCTTTCTCCGCACCAGCGTGGCGTTCATCCCACTTTTTGCGCAGGGACTCCTCTGCCTCCCGGCCGCTCATAGGCTATCGAGGCCGCGCTCCAGATCGGCCTGGATATCTTCGACAGCCTCTAATCCCACAGCGATGCGCACGAGTCCGTTGCCAATCCCTGAAGACCGGCGCTCCTCTGGTGTCAGTCTGCCGTGGGTTGTGCTAGCCGGATGGGTGATGGTCGTCTTGGTATCTCCCAGATTGGCGGTAATGGAGAGTATTCGCGTGGCGTCGATCAGCGACCAGGCGGCGGGCTGTCCTCCCTTGACATCGAAGGCGACAATGCCGCCTGGCGCTTGCTGCTGCTGCATGGCCAGCGCATGCTGAGGATGGCTGGGCAGACCAGGGAAATAGACACGCTCCACTTGCGAGCGCCCTTCCAGCCACTCGGCCAACCGTTGTGCATTGCGCGAATGGGCCTGCATGCGCAGATCGAGGGTCTCCAACCCTTTGAGAAAGATCCAGGCATTGAAAGGGCTCAGGGTTGGCCCGGCCGTCCTGAGCACTCCGAACACCTCCTCGCCAACCAGCTCATGGCTGCCCACCACGGCCCCACCGATAGAGCGTCCCTGACCATCCAGGTACTTGGTGGCGGAGTGTATGACAATGTCCGCGCCCAGGCCCAGGGGACGCTGCAGGGCCGGTGTGCAGAAGCAGTTGTCCACGACCAGCAGGCATCCATGGGCATGGGCCAACTCACTCAACCCGGCGATGTCGGCCACCTCGGTCAGTGGATTGGAGGGCGTCTCCAGAAACAGCAGTTTTGTTTCGGGTCGAATCGCCGCTTCCCAGGCTGCCAGGTCGGTAAGATCCACAAAACCGGTCGCTATGCCGAAACGGGAGAGGTACTTATTGAACAGAATCGTGGTGGAGCCGAATATGCTGCGTGAGGAGAGGATATGATCTCCCGCCTGCAGCAATCCCATGCAGGTCGCCAATATAGCCGACATGCCCGATGCCGTGGCCACGCAACGCTCTCCGCCCTCCAGGGCCGCAAGCCGCTCCTCAAAGCATCTCACCGTAGGGTTGGTGAAGCGTGCATAGATATTACCCGGCTCTGCGCCACTGAATCGCGCAGCGGCCTCGGCAGCGCTGCTGAAGACAAAGCTGGAAGTGGGAAAGATCGGTTCGCTATGCTCACCCTCGGGCGTGCGACGATGCCCAGTGCGTATCGCTCTGGTTGAAAAGCCCCATTCCTCCTCTCTCTGTTCCCCCATTAAAACATCCTCGTAGATATGAATATTAACCCGGATTCGGCGCTATTCGGGGCTCAGCCTGTAGAAATGTACCACTTTTCCTCCTCAGCCTGCGATGTCGAGTCGATCTGCTGAGAAAAATAGTCCGCCAAGAACGCGTCAAAGCCTATTGTATCAGAGGCCTCGATTTCACGTTGCCGCCGCCAGGAATCCCTGGCCTCCTGAATCAGCAGCTCCTGATCCTGACTGGAGTAGGCTTGCTGATTGAAATAGTGCTGGTGCTGTTTCGACATCCGCTGGGCGAACTGAAAAAAGCTCTCTCCTTTGTCTCTCATCTCCGCCAGCATCCGTGCAGATGGGGTGAGGTCGGCATCTTGCAATCTCTGTCGCTGCAACATCAGACTCCTGGAATAGGGTTCGCCGGGCATGCCGGCTTCCAGTATTTCACAGATCGGCTGGATGGCGTCGCAAATTTCCAGCCCCCAATCCCGCAGTAACACCCCCCCCCCGTGTCTCTGGAGCTCCAGCCCCGGTTCTCTGCCTTGGTGGGCGGCCGCCAGCTCATTCCAGTCGATCGCCTTCTGCTCCTCGGCGTTGATTTTGGGACTCTCCTGCAGCAGGCACAACAACATCAAGGCCTCGACAAAATAGACCTGCTCCTCGGCGATGCCCAAAGGATGGAAGGCGTTGACGTCCAATGATCGCAGTTCAACATAACGGACGCCCCGGCGCTTCAGGGCATGGATCGGCTTCTCCATCATTTCGGGTATCTGTTTCGGGCGCACCGTACTGTAGTACTCATTCTCGATCTGCAGGATATTCGCATTCAACTGCTCATAACGGCCGTCGACCTTCACGCCTATCGCCTGGTAGATGGGACAGGGCGTCTCGATGGCGCAGGAGAGGGATTTGATATAGGCCGCCAGGCTATCGTAACAGGCTTTGATGCCCGTCCCCTGCTCCTTGCTGTTCTGATAGCCGATATCCCCCATCCGCAGCGAGGTGGCATGGGGTGAATAGTAGGTGTAGTCATCGAACTTTTGCAGGCTGGTCGGCCTTCCTCCCAGAAATGACTTGCAAACCGCGGGGGAGGCGCCGAACAGGTAGGGTATCAGCCAGCCGACCCGTTGCAGGTTCCTCAACATGGCAAAATAGGATTCTGAGATGAATGTCTGGGTTGGACCCTTATCCTCCTCAAGCATCTGGTAGGTGTGCCAGAACGCCTGCGGCAGGGAGTAGTTGAAGTGCACGCCGGCAATCACCTGCATCACTCTGCCATAGCGGTGTCCCAACCCACGCCGGTAGACGGTCTTCATCATCCCCGCATTGGAGCTGCCGTATCCGGCGATCGGTATCATTTCGTCACCCTCGACCACACAAGGCATGCTGGTGGACCAGAGGATCTCATCGCCTAGATGCTGATAGAGAAAGTGGTGGGCCTCGAAAAGAAGCCGTAGCGGCTCTTCACGGTCCGCCGAAGGCGGCGTGATAATCTCAGTCAGCGCCTCTGAATAATCGGTGGTGATATAGCGATTGGTCAGTGGCGAGCCAAGCGCCTCTGGGTGAGGCTTTTGGGAAATGCCGCCATGGGGAGAAACTCTCAGTCCCTCCTTTTCCAGGCCTATCAAACCGCCTTTCAAGCGCTCGATCTGATGAGCCTGGCTTAAGCGCTGGAGCCGTTCTTTGAGTGTTTTATCCAAACCTAGGCAATCCATGTAAAAAAAGATCGAAGATTATAGACCCTGGTTCAACGGTAAAACACAGTTTATTTTGTAAACGGGTGATATGGCAAAGCGCTTGACGGCAACCATCGATACCCTCAAGCTGGGAACAACCCACACACAGCGCACTTATCCTCGAAAGGGGAGCCGGTCAGCGCATCACAGCCATCGGCGCTTGCAAACGGATGGAATCCATCAGGATGCGCGCGGCTTCGTTCAGTTCGATGCGATGGGTGGCTTCCGACTCTTTTTCATCCGTTTCATCGTCCACTTCCACCTTCTCTACGACGTTGATCGCTTTCATTCCCTGGGAGGCGCGGAAGCGGTTCTTGTGCAGCAGCCGTTCATGCTCCCGATCGTCCCATTCGGCGCGGCGCTGCCGCTCGAGTAGACTGACCTCGGTGCGCTTGTCCAGTTCCAAAAAGCGTTTCTCCCGATCCACCAACATTTCGAACCCCGGGTCCTTTTCAACGCGGTGCATGTGTCGGTCCACAAGACGGGGAACCGCGTCCTTTCCCTTGGGCAAGAAGTTGGCAGGCCTGATCTGTGCCCATGGCAGGGCATTCTCCAGCGACCGCTCACCATACTCATCGGAGTACTTTGCCGTGGGAAACTGGATATCGGGCACCACACCTCGATGCTGGGTGCTGCCGCCGTTGATGCGGAAGAATTGCGCCATGGTCAGTCGCAGGCGTCCAAGGTCCTTTTTCCGGCCCGGTACGAAGCGTCCCAGATCCACCAGAGTCTGCACCGTCCCCTTTCCGAATGTGGGTTCACCGATGACAATGCCACGTTTGTAGTCCTGGATGGCCCCGGCAAAGATCTCGGAAGCTGAGGCGCTGTTACGGTCGACCAGCACAGCCAGCGGTCCCTCATAGGCGATTGCCTGATCAGGGTCCTGCTCCACCTCTATCTTGCCAAAGGCATCCTTGATCTGCACCACGGGCCCGGAATCGATAAACAAACCTGTCAGCTCGGTGGCTTCAGAAAGGGAGCCGCCTCCGTTTTCCCTAAGATCGATGACGATGCCGTTGACGCCCTGCTTTTTCAGATCCATCAGCAAATCGCGCACATCGCGGGTAGTGCTTCGAAAATCCTCCTCACCTCGTGCTTCGGCCGCGAAATCCCGATAAAAAGTGGGGACCTCGACAACACCGATACGGTAGTTCTCCATCCCGTCCAACTTTTCGATGATGTAGCTCTTGGCCGCCTGTTCTTCCAACTTGATCTTGTTACGCACCAGGGTGATGGTATGTCGATTGCTCCCGGTCTCATCACCCTTGGGGAGGATATCCAAGCGCACCACAGAACCCTTGGGACCACGGATCTGCTCAACCACATCCTGCAGGCGCCATCCGACAATATCGGTGATGCTCCCCTCCAGACCCTGTCCAACACCCACGATACGATCACCGGCGCGTAGCAGATCGCTCTGTTCCGCAGGCCCGCCGATCACTGTCTTTTGCACCACGGTGTAACCGTCTTCATCTTTTAGAACGGCGCCGATTCCCTCCAGAGAGAGGCGCATGCTGATATCGAAATTCTCCGATGTGCTTGGGGACATATAACTGGTATGGGGCTCCAAGCTCAGGGTATAGGCGTTGATGAAGGTCTGAAAGATATCATTGGCATCGAACTGCTCCACCCGACTCAGCAGGCGTTGATAGCGTTCATGCAGGGTTTTTCGAATCTCCTTGTCCTCTTTGTCCATCAATCGCAGATTGAGGAAATCATTCTTCACCCGCTTACGCCAGATATTGTTCAACTCGGTCCGGGTCTGAGGCCAGGGTTCCTCATCCCTCTCAAAGACATAGCTCTCGTCAATGGTGAAATCGAACTCACCGCCCACCAGCTTCTGTGCATGGGCAACGGCTTCGGCTACCCGTTTGCGATAGAGACGAAAGATCTCAAAGGCCGGTTCGATCCTGGCATTTTTCAGATAATCATCCAGTTTGTCCTGATAACGGGAGAACAGGATGATGTCCCTGGCATGAAAAAACGAACGATTGGGATCGAGCGCCTCGAAATAGCGCTGGAGGATCATCTCTGACATCGCGTCATCCAACGCGGCGTCTTTATAATGATACTTTTCAATGACCTTGACGATGACACTGGCAGTCTGCTGCTGTTCAGGCGTCGGTTGCAATTCGTTGATCGGTACAAGCTGACGGCTGGCCCAGAGAGGCGTGCTGGCAAAGAGCAGCACCAACCAGCTGAGCAGAATAACCTTGAGATTTTTCATGGAACTACCTGGCCATTTGGAAACGAGTAAAAAAATCAACCACTGTCATCATTATTAATTATACGCTTTGGACTGATTTTCCAGTCCCCAGGTTCCGTTTACTAAAAAAAGGCGTACTGGACCGCAACAATTTATCATGATAGTTCAAATTTTCTCGTGCAGACCCTGTACGAGGTCAAGATAACCGGGTGTTTCAGGATTTATAATCCCATGACGCACCAAAAAGTCAATCACCACCAGGTTGCAATTCAGTTTGAACTCGTCCGTCTCTGAAACCAGCCTTGCAACCTCCGATACCGGCAACAGCATGAAATCCGCCACCTCGCCATCGGAATTTCGGGGTTGAAAATCGGCGGGAAGCTCCAGGTCGTAACAGTAGAGGGTATCAGGCTTCAGCCCAACCTGGGTCTCCTTGCAGTAGGTCAGGACACCCACGGGAAGCGCGCGATTCGCTATCGAAACCGGCACACTCGCCTCCTCCATGCACTCCTTTTGCAAATTCTCCGCCAGTGAAAGATTGTGGGGCAGTCCGCCGGCCACCATGTTGTCCAAACGGTTGGGAAACGTGCGCCGGTCGGCCGCGCGCCTCGCAATCCACAGCTTCATGCCCTCCTCGCTGTGCACGAAACCGTTCAAGTGCTGACCGTATGCGCGCAAGCCGAAATAGGGTGCGGCGGCGCGATCGATGGTCGCTATGGCACGCTCTCTACCACTATGGGTAACGGGATACTGCTCGCCATGACGATGTGAAATGAGTTTCCTATCCACTAAGGCAGTCGTTATCTCATCCAATATGCGAGTACGCGCCTCGAAGCTGTCAAAACGCGCTCTCAAGTGAATACCAGCGGCGTCGATGCGAAAAACCTCCGGCCAATCGGCCAGGGCCTCCCGCATGGAGTGCTTGAGTCGTCCTATTCGTAGACCTGAGAAAAAGAGCGTTTTGAAATTCTCCGGATCCCAGCTATTGAGCATCTCTATATGGCGCAGATATCCATGCATGTTCATCGTTCGGTTATTCGTCTCTTCTCGGAGAGGTGGTCTGTTCCACCCGCTCTCGCCACCTCAAACGGATTTTGCCAGGGCCTGTTAACACTAATCGGATAATCCGAATAGTTAGTTGCCGGGTTAATAACAGGCCCTGGATGAATATACAACCCCGGAATAGCATCGCCTAAACAATCACTTGACAATGGCAAAAAATTTTACTAATTTCTGTAATAACAGAAATTACTGAAGGGCTATACATGAAACTCACACCCATGATGGAAAAATATATCCTCCATTGGGGAGAAATGGGCACTCGATGGGGCGTAAACCGCACCGTGGCCCAGATCCACGCCCTGCTTTATCTCTCTTCCTCAGCGATGAACGCCGAGGAGATCACTGAGACACTGGGTGTGGCGCGATCCAATGTCAGCACCAGCATCAAGGAGTTGCAATCCTGGCAACTCGTCAGGACCGTCCCTCTGCTTGGAGACCGGCGAGACCACTTTGAAACCATGCAAGATCCCTGGGAGCTGTTCTACACCATCATGGAGGGCCGTAAAAAAAGGGAGCTGGATCCCACCCTTTCGCTGTTGCGTGAATGTATCCTCGACGGGGAAGAGGATAAACAGACCCCCGCAGAGGTCAAGAAACGCATCAAGGAGGTATTGGAATTCATGGAAACCCTGGATACATGGCATAGTCAGATAAAAGGTCTGCCGAAAAACACCCTGCTGAAGTTAATCAAACTCGGCGCCAAAGTGCAGGGTTTTCTCGGTAAATCCTGAGTTTTTTAAGCCGTTATTTCTGTTAGTTCTGAAATTTCTGAATGATGGATACGAGGAGGAACCTCATAATGGACCCGTTTATCCTGTTTACCCCTGGAGCGATCCCCTGCTCCAGCACCCCTCCTCGACACTCAACTGGCGCCGACGGAAAAGAGATCGCCTTATTGCCAGTTAATGGGGCCAAATGAGATGCGTATCTTGATAACAGGCGCAACCGGCTTCATCGGCAGCCATATCATGCGGACATTGTTGCTCGATGGACATCAGGTTGTCGGATGTACTCGCCATCCTGGAACGGTTATGCCACATCACCCCAACGCCGCTTTTATTCAGGCTGACTATGCAACCGACCATGCAGTGGCTGATTGGCTCCCTCGCGTAAGCGACATGGATATCGTCATCAACGCAGTCGGTATCATTCGCGAGCAGGGTAATCAAACCTTTGCCTCATTGCACACGAAGGGACCCATTGCCCTGTTTCGCGCCTGCGAAAAGGCCGGCGTAAAAAAGGTTATCCAGATCTCTGCCCTGGGCGCGGACGATACGGCATTCAGTCAATACCACCTGAGTAAAAAGGCGGCCGATGACCACCTAGCAACACTGGCGCTGAACTGGCTGGTGCTCATGCCCTCTATCGTTTATGGCAAGGGGGCCAAAAGTATGGCTTTTTTCAAGGCGATAGCTGGCTTGCCATGGATCCCGCTGGTGGACAGGGGCGATCAACCGATACAACCGATTCACATCAGCGATCTGACGAAATTGATCTCTGGTGTCGTCAAGTCGCCATCCGCACTGAAAAAGCGGTGTGAAATCGTCGGTCCGGCCCCGATTACCATGAAGGCGCTCTATACGAAGCTGAGAGAGTGGCTAGGCCTGGGTTCACCGAGGTTTTTTTCCATCCCCTATCCCGTCGCATTGCGGCTTGCCCGTTGGGGAAGGTTTCTCGGCAGTACGCCGATGACCGATGAAACCGTGGCAATGCTGCGCAAAGGCAACACCGGGGATGTCGGTCAATTCGTGGATCAGACATGGGACTTGCCAAAATCCATCGATCAACGACTGATCGACACACCTTCGCAGGATAGCGACAGATGGCATGCGGGACTCTATTTTTTACGTCCCGCCCTGCGCCTGAGTATTGCCTTTGTCTGGTTGTTCACCGGGTTCATATCCGCCTTTGCGGTGCCTACCGAAACGAGCTATGCCATGCTGGCCAAGGCCGGCATCAGTGGTGTGTTTGCGCCTCTCATGCTGTACGGCGCGGCAGCCACAGACATCTTACTGGGTATCGCTGTCCTGATTCGATATCGAATGACTCTGAGTGGATGGACGCAAATATCGCTGATCCTTCTGTACACCCTGATCATCAGCATTTCACAACCCGAACAATGGCTACATCCATTTGGTCCGGTGACGAAAAATGCGCCGTTGATAATGGCGATTCTTATCATGATGGTATTGGAGAAGCGGCAATGAACGAGTATCTATTAATTAAATGGATCCATATTTTGAGCGCAACCTTTCTCTTTGGCACGGGCTTGGGGAGTGCATTCTATAAATGGCTTACCGACAGGGGCGGTGACCCGGCCGCTATGGCGCAAACCAACAGGATTGTCGTAATCGCCGACTGGGTATTCACCTCGCCCACGATTATCATTCAGCCAATAACCGGGCTATGGCTTCTGCAACTGCTGGGTATCCCGCTGACCCAGGGATGGGTTATGTTAACGATCGTTCTCTATATTCTCGCCGGTATATGTTGGTTGCCCGTCGTCTGGCTACAGATACGCATGCGTGATCTATCGACTTCGGCAAACACTGACAAAATCTCCATCGATCCGAGATACCATAGTTATGCGCGGATCTGGTTCTGGCTTGGCATTCCGGCATTCGTCGCCATGGTCATTGTTTACTTTGTTATGGTTTTCAAACCGGTTATCGGTATTTAGAGGGAACAATCATGTCACAATCAACACCACTACCCGTTATCAGAAAGGCACTGGGTGACCGCTGGGATGAATTGGAAACGATCGTCAAGCGGCACTACGACATAACGCCAGGGAATAAAACCAGCATGACGATCAAGGGTGTCATGGGCGAGGTTTATCACTCCAAGATAGCCAAGCTGTTTCTCCTCCCGGGCCGACTGTTCGGGGCTCTGGTCCCCTACCAAGGCAAAAACATTCCAACTGAAGTCAGGAACTGGACGACCAACGATAACAGCATGGCCATGTTCTGGCATCGAACGCTTCATTTCCCGGATAAAGCGCCAGTTATCTTCAGTTCACGCATGGAACACATAAACGGCAACGAAATTGTTGAGTATGTAAAACATGGCATGGGCATTAGAATGCTTCTTTCCGAACATGATGCCTCACTGGTATTCAAGGGTATCGGCTATGTCTGGAAAATCGGGCATATTACCCTGCACATCCCGAATTGGATGATACTCGGCGACGCCGTAATCATTGAAAAAGCACTGTCGGAGACGGCGTTCTTCATGGATTTCAAGATAACTCACCCTCTGTTTGGCAGGACTTTTTCATATTCCGGCACATTCGCAATAGATGAAAGCGATGGGTGAAATAAACAGGGCTCACTCCCTGATTAGGTGAGTGGATCATGCCAACCGCAATGATTCAATCCATCAGTTCAAGGTCGATTGTCCGCGAACAGAGGCAAAGGCGGGATCAAGTACCGCCCGCACGGGCGACATAGTCCTGGTATGCCGGGATGGCGATTGCCGCTACTGGAGTTATTATCGGCTTCGATTTCCAAAGATGATTCAGGTGTTTTATAGATATCCGTCATGCGCTAACTATTTCCGTGTCTCAATGCACCGTACAAACCATACAGGGATCGAATGATCTGACAATGTGCTGCACTGATACCGGTTCCGTCTCACCCTCACGCGTCTGCGCGCCTTGTAGGGCAAGTTCCAATGCGCCCGGTTGATTCTGATTGTCCCTGGGTGAAAAATTCCAGGTTGTCGGGGCCACAATCTGATAGTTAAGGATACGACCGCGTTTGATCTTTAGCCAATGCCCCAAACTGCCTCTCGCCGCTTCCACCAATCCGCAACCCTGTGTCTCATCCGGGATGGCCCCTTGAATGCAAAAGGGTTCCTTGGGTTTGATCGCTCTGACCCACGCTTCCATGAGCATCACCACCCTTGCGATCTCCAGCAGGCGGGCGATCACCCTATTCTGCACATTACCACCGCTGTGTATCACCAGCTCCCTGATCAACGGATGGCCGTCGAGCTGTTGGCGCGCCAATGCTCCGACCTCCATGACACGGCCATTCAATCTTGGCGCTTTGCACCAACTGTAGGCCTGTTCAATCTCGGCATCCGGTATGGTGATGCCGTTGAAGGGGTGTTTCGGTTCCTTCTGATGTCCCATCCAACTGTAGCTGATATCTTCGGTAATGGCATGCGTATCGAGTGGTTGGCTACCGCCATCCCAGACCCCTTGTGTAAATGTCGGAGAGCCCTTCAGGATATAAGCCCCATAACTCATAAAGCGATCGCTGGCGCGCCCCAGTCGGGATAACTGCAGTTGGTCGGCCAACTCCAGAAACAGACGAAAGTCGCTGCTATCGATGGCACGATCGGCACGCCACTGCTCAAGGGCCTGGATGGAATCAAGCGCGACGATGTGTTCCAGACTGTCGCCAAACAGTCTGGTTTGCAGGAATTGGCGAAAACCATACAGGATAGCCTGTATTCTCGCCCTCTCCTGCATCTCTACGGAGCGTGTCGTACCACCGGGCTGGATGGCGAGACTGTGTGGCCACTTGCCCGCCAACAGCCCCATCAGGTGCATGAACTGGGCCCTGGCAGGCAGCATCTCGCGGATAGCACTCCCTCTCTGGGCGGTGAATCGCTCGGCAATCAAGGGAAACCAGGCTTCGTTACTGTAGGTCTGACGCGCGAAATCGGGCATGAAGAAGAGATAGAAGTGGGTCAGATGGTCGGCCATATTCTCATTGGCGAGAATCAGATTCATCGCCAGATCACCATTGGGCGTTGCGCTCAATCCTTGCGCATCGGCCAGGGCGCGGGCCGCGGCCACCGATTGAGAAACAGAACATATGCCACAGATTCGTGGTGTATAGACCAGTGCATCCCTCGGCTCCTTGCCCTGGAGTATCTGCTCAAATCCTCGGTAGAGGGAGGAGGAGACCCGCGCTGAATCCACCCGCCCCTGCTGGATATCCAATTCCACTTCCAGATCGCCCTCGACCCGGTTGAAGGGTCCTACAATACGTCGACTCATTTCTTTTTCAACCTGCGGCGGGTTGGCGGAACACGGATGTGGTCCGCCACCGCATTCTCTTTCAGACGTGTGGGAGTGGCGGCTTTGGAGAGTGACGCCAGCGCCACGAACCAGGCCTTGGGCATATCGGTCGGCAGACCGATGGGAATGCCGGCGATCTTAGGGGTTTGGGTAAAGGCATGGCCGGGCTCTTCAAACCCGGGAGCTGTGCAGTTGATACAGGCATAGCCCCCACGCAGACAGGAACCCTCTCCGTTCCACAATCGGGTATTACAGTCGGCATGGGCCTGGGTACCGAGACACCCCATGTGCTCCATCATACAACCGAGATCGGAGGGTTTTTTCGCGCTCGCCTTGTATTCATAGTATTCATTGCGCGTACAGCCATGATGGACCAGATGATCCACATAGCTGCGCGGCCGTCCCCACTCATCCAGGTCACCCGCCTGCAATTCCCTGAATGCCATCTGCACTAGGGTCTCGGTCACCCAGTTGGGATGCACCGGACAACCGGCAATGTTAATCACCGGTAACCCCGAACTATCCCTGAAATCGCTTCCCAACAGACCACCGGGGAGTTGATCCTCATACTGCAGGCCACAGGCCTCACTGGGATTGTTCCCTGCTGCGGTAATTCCGCCATAGGCGGCGCAGCTACCGACGGCAACCACATGTCTCGCCATCCTTGCCAGCTTTTCTATCCATTCCCGCATCGGCTTTCCCGTCCCGGAAAGGCGATGAAAGAGACCGCTGCCGTTTGGTCCGCGAACCACGGACCCCTCGAGACAGAGAATATCCAGAGATACCTCTTCTGAAATGATCTTTTCCAACAATTCGATCAATTCCCATCCCGACGCCTCACTCAACGAGGGATGCCACAACAAATTGATGCCCGCACTCTCAAACAGCGTCACCAAGTCGGGACCTTCGGCGCACAGCATTGAAAGCGAACAGCCGCCACAACCGCCGGACTGCAGCCAGAGCAGATTTAACCCACTCCTCTCAGCCATGAGTCTTTCCATCCAGGGGTAATAGCAAAGTGAACTCCGCACCTCCATCAGGATGATTATCGACCAACAGATCCCCACCGAGGTCACGGGCCAGTCCGTAACTGATATAAAGACCCAAGCCTGTCCCCTTACCCACCGCCTTGGTGGTAAAGAAGGGATCGAAGAGCTTCCGCAGATCCTCGTCAGGTATTCCCGGACCGTTGTCCCGTACCTTAATCCAAGCGCTCTCACCCTCTAGACCACAACTGATTCCCAAGCGGGCACCCGACCGCTGCTCCATGACATCAACCGCGTTCTGCACCAGATTGACCAGGATCTGATGCACCTGCCCTTTTCGGCCGGTCACCTCAAGCAGCCCTTCGGGTCGAAAAACCACCTCGGGTTTCTCACGACACGCTTTGATGACCCATTGAGTCGCAGTGTCGATCACTTTGGTCAGGTCAAACAGCTCCGGGCTCTCCTTCTGGATCCCTGAGTAACGCCGCAGCTCCAACACGATATCGCTGATGCGTTCCGCACCCTCCAGGGTACCCTCGATCAAGGGGCCGATATCACCCTCGATGTGATCGATTTTAAAGGCCTCGCGAAGACGCTGATGAAGGTCCGGGTCGAGATACTTCCCTACTTCGGTGAAGTAATGATTGATACGCTCTCCATATCGCTTAAGGGCATGCATGTTGCCGAATACGAAACTGATCGGGTTGTTCAGTTCATGGGCCACACCCGCCACCAACCGGCCAAGGGAAGCCATCTTCTCGGAATGGACCAACTGCTGCTGGGTCTGTTTCAAATCCAGATGGGTCTTGTTGAGCTGTTCGTAAGCGCGTCGCAACTCACCCACAGGGCGTCCGATCAGCACCATTCCCATCAGCCGTCCATTGGTGTCATATCGGGAAGAACAGTTCATCGCCAAGGGTATTGGCCTACTATCGAGGTCCGACAGATTGACTTCACAATCGATAATCGAGTCACTGCCCAGTTTTTCAGGAAAGCTGTCCACCAGGGGTTGGGAATCGACACAGAAGATCTCGCTGATCGACCGCTGCAACAGATCTTGCTCCTGCTTGCCGCTCAATCTTTCCAGGGCACGGTTGACCTGTTGGATACGCCCCTGGATATCGCACACAATGAGCGCATCGGTCATCGACTCCAATACACTGCCGATAAACTGCTGAGCCTCTTCCAGAGCGGCATTCTTCTGTTCCAGTTCTACCTGGTAGTGGACCAGATCAGCATAGACCTTATCCATCTTCTGAATGACATCGATCCAGGCGCTCTCCGTGCTCTCAGTG
The DNA here is from genome assembly GCA_025656455.1 of Candidatus Thiodiazotropha sp. (ex Epidulcina cf. delphinae). Lineage (GTDB taxonomy): Bacteria > Pseudomonadota > Gammaproteobacteria > Chromatiales > Chromatiaceae > Thiodiazotropha. Next base: position 14,761 of record JAHXHS010000057.1, read on the forward strand.
AGTTGCAGCGGATCACCCACACCGGCCTCATCGATGAGGCTGATGTTCGGACGTTCTCTGGTGTCTGCTTTCATAGTTCCTTTCCTCTATCCTGTTTTCCATTACCGTTGCGATACCGATAGGCTGTTACCGTGCATATCTGGTAGTCCATGGAGCTATTACTCATGCCCCTTCATTTCATCGATCCTGGCATTCCACCACCTCCGTCATTCCGGCGAATGCCGGAATCCAGAATTCGATGCAATGACACAGTAAGGTTCGATATCCATTCACATCTCTCATGGCTAGTTATCGAAATAACTGCCACTGCATAATGACCGCTTCACTCCGAACCGGCGGAAGAGTTGCAATAAACACTCGGACATGTACTCTGAATGAGGGGGGATATGGATTCCGGCATTCGCCGGAATGACGAGGTTATGCAATGGAGTCGCTGATTCATACCTTGGCCTTCTCCAGTGAGAAAATAGTCACATAACATCCCGTTCATCCTGGTCACGCAATTGCTCGACCTTTTCCAGACCATATCGCTCCAGTTTGCTGCGTAAGCCAACGCGAGAGAGACCCAGCTCTTTCGCTGCCTGACTCTTGTTCCAGCGGTGACGAATCAAGGTCTCCTTGAGAATCCGTGCCTCCAATGACTCGACGCGCTCTTTCAATGAGCCTTCGAGACCATCCATGGTCTGCAGGTCGGCTTCATCCTCCTCCGGTGCTGCTCGAAGCACCCGGGGTGAAAGCAACTCCGCACCCAACTCATCGTTGTCGCTCATCACCAGCATATGCCGGATCTCATTCTGTAGCTCACGTACATTGCCTGGCCAGTGGTAGGCCTGCATACAGGCCAGGGATTCCGCGGTAAATCCATCGACACTTTTACCCAGATGCTGCATGGCTGCATCGAGGATACTGTTAGCGATCAACGGTATGTCGCTATTTCGTTCACGCAATGCCGGCAGATGGATGGTTACGGTGGCCAATCGATAGTAGAGATCCTCACGGAATCGCCCCTCTCTCACTTCCTGTTCCAGATCACGATTGGTTGCGGCGATGATTCTGACATCCACCTGCCGGGTCTGACTGCTGCCCAATGGTCTGATTTCACCCTCTTGCAGCACACGCAACAATTTCACCTGGAAGGCGGGAGAGACCTCGCCGATCTCATCCAGGAAAACGGTACCGCCACTGGCCCGCTCAAACAGGCCTGCCCGATCTTCAACCGCACCGGTAAAGGCGCCCTTCTTATATCCGAAGAGTTCACTCTCCAGCAGTTCATCCGGCAGAGCCCCGCAGTTCTCTACAACAAACGGCTGGTCCCAGCGGGCACTGTTGTAGTGTAAGGCGCGCGCCGCCAACTCCTTGCCGGTACCCGACTCACCGGTCAGCAGTACAGAGACATCATAGGGCGAGACCCGTCGGATCTTTTCACAGACCTGATTCATGCAGCTTTGCGGGCTGCGTACGATCTGATCTTCGCATTGATAGTCATCACGCAAACGTTTGCGTTTCTTGTCCATTGCCGCCTGCAGACGGCTTGGGGACATCTTCAGCTCGATAGAGAGGATCTCGTTCTTGCGCTGCAGTTCGAACAGCTCAGCCGCATTCTTCAACAACAGAATCAGGCTATCAGGATGCCAGGGCTTGGTAATGAAATGGTAGATACCCGCATCATTGACGGCGCTGATGATATCCTCGGAGTCCGTATAGCCGGAGATAATCATGCGAATCACTTCAGGCCACTGATCGCGCACCTGCTTAAGGAATTCCACGCCAGTGATATCCGGCATACGTTGATCGCAAAGAATAATCTGCACCCACTCGTTTTCCAGAATCTCTCTTGCCTGCTCAACATTTTCCGCAGTCTGAACATTAAAGTCGTCCTGCAGGATGCGTTGTAAAGTCTCAAGGCCACGAACCTCATCGTCGACAATCAATACGGTAGGCTGATTGCTCATGAGACACGCTTCCATTTTGAGGCCATGCGACGATGGCTGGCGATTGTCAGGGGTGTACGCGACTTCGGCACCTTATGGACAAAGTTATAACGGGCCATGTGATAACTGGGATCGAACCCATAAAAGTTACGTTTCATCTGCTCAAGTTCCTCCTCACGGTAGCGGGAGAGGGGTTTTACCTGCTCATCCGCCCGTCGCCGTGCATTCTTATAATGTAGACGTTCGGTAAAGGCCGGGGTGCGAATCATCGCTTCCGCCAGTCGGCACACCTGGGATATGAATCCATCCCCTGTTTGTCCGATCTCCCGATCCGCCAGCTTTAACGCCACAGCCTGCCGGGTACTCAGCGGCAAGCGATTATCGATGATCATCGCAGCATGCGCCTCACCCACATAGCGGGGCAGTAGATAGCTCCAATATTCCGAGCCATAGAGATTCCCCATATCCTTATAGTGGGGATTCAGGATCACCCCCTCCCTTACCCAAACCTCATCCGCCGCTCGGGCCAGGAAGACACCACCCGCACCTGCATTACCCTGCAGAGCGGCGATGGTCAGATGGCTGTCGGTGGTGATGATCTCCAATGCCAGATCATCGATGGCATTGATGTTACGCCAGGACTCGTCCGCTGCGCTCTCTGCCGCTTCGATAAGATTCAGGTGCATGCCGTTGGACCAGTAATCGGGTCCGCCAAGCAACACGATGGCCTGGGTATCCTGCTGTTTCGCCTGTTTGTAGGCCTTCAGCAACGCCCTACACTGGCGGGTGCTCATGGCGCCGTTATAGAAGGGAAAGTGGAGATAGCCTACGCCATTTCGCTGTTCATACCAGATCTCCCGATAACCCGACGTTTCATCTGCTTCAATCTCAGGCAGTTCGGCGACCTCATCAGCCAGCAGGTGTGTGGCCGGCAGCTTGAACGGATGCGCCGCCGTCTTATCTTTCAAGTGCCCGATCCATATCGCGCCATCGTTGGTTGCACGGCAGATGGCGGGACCGCAACGGGCGATGACACGGCCCGGTTCTCCCTGCAGCGTTGGCTCCGACCGAGCATCGTAGAGAAACAGCTCACGGCCAAAGATCTCATCCTTAACACCTGGAAATCCGTCAGCACCGCGAATCTTGCATAACACATCGCTACTGTTGTCACATTGCCAATCGATGACACGCTCGCTCTGTCTCATCAACGGCTGCCAAGTCCCTGTTATCGAAGGATCATTGGGATGCAACGGTTCCGGCCGAAACTCTCCGCCGGCAAAACGATCGACCGCCAACAGCATCGCCTTTACAGCTGCCTCCGTCACCTCATTGCGGTAGAGGCTGCCCTTAGCGGTTTCCCGCATTTCAAATTCGACCCACGACCAGATGTCACCGGCATCCATCTCCCCATTGGCCTGCAACACAGTCACACCCCACTTTGGCAAACCCCTCAGGATGGCCCAGTCGAGCGCCGATGGACCCCGATCGCCACGGATTCCCGGATGAACCACAAAGCAGGTAGTGTTACGCCAGATCCCTTCAGAAATGGCCCGCTTAAGAAAAGGCGCAATGATCAGGTCAGGTTGACAAAGTGCGACCGCTTCCAATGCAACCGCATCATTGATATCGAACTCGACCGAGACCTCGTGGCCCTGCCCCTGCAACTCCACGAAGAGACGCTGGGTGAGGCTGTTAAAGGCATGTGTCAGAAAAAGGATTCGCATCAGTTGCTGTCCGCTCTGCCAATCGCTCAACAAATTCTTGGTAACTGCTCACCAGAGAGCCAATCGACTACCCGGCAGCCACCGAACAGGGTCTCCATCTGTATAAAGTGATGCGGGTCCTCGACCACTTCACCGATAATCCGGCTCTCTCCACCCAACGGATCATCACGCATCACCGGCAATAACTGTTCGGCATCCTGTTTTGAACAGATACAGATGAGTTTACCTTCGTTGGCCACATAGAGAGGATCGAGCCCCAACAATTCACAGGCTGAGGCCACAGCGGATTTCACCGGTATATCCGATTCGATCAACCGCATCCCCACCTGAGACTGCATCGCCAGCTCATTGAGTGTTGTCGCCACACCACCGCGGGTTGGATCACGCAGGCAACGAATAGTCGGCGCGGTTGTCACCATCTTCTCCACCAATCGATGCAGCGATGCGGAGTCTGATTCTATGCTTGTCTCGAACCCCAGATTCTCTCTGCTCGACATGATCGCCACACCATGATCACCGATGCTGCCACTGAGCAGAATCAGATCACCGGGACGTGCCTGATCACCTGATATCCGGACACCTTCAGGCACGACTCCGATACCGGTAGTGGTAATAAAGACACCGTCACCCTTGCCCTTCTCCACCACTTTGGTATCACCGGTCACCACCGGTACGCCTGCCTCCAGAGCAGCCTGACCCATGCTGGCAACGATACGGTCCAGATCGGCCAGCGGGAATCCCTCTTCGAGGATGAAGCCCGCAGAGAGGTAGAGCGGTCGTGCACCCGACATGACGACATCATTGATCGTGCCATGAACCGAGAGCGAACCGATATCGCCCCCCGGAAAGAACAGGGGAGAGATCACATGGCCATCCACACTCATCACCATGCGACCTGCCGTCACATCGAAGGCGGCCTGATCATTGGCCTGACGTAACAATGCATTATCGAAGTGTTTGACGAACAGCTCATCGATCAATTGGGCCATTGCCCTGCCGCCACTGCCGTGGGTCATGTCGATCCTGCCGCCATGGGTATCGAGGCGTAACGGGAAACGTTTAACCACTGCGTTCATCGGTAGATACCTGTGTTCATTGTTTACTGAATTGCTCTGGTGCGGCAGGGCCGCACCCTACATGTATTTCCAGCGTAGGGTGCGGCCCTGCCGCACCAATCCGATTTGCCGGCAGCTCGGCTCTCATCATGCACTCCGCTGTACCGGCTGACGGAAACGCCCGTAACTCCAGTAGGCGGCACAGGCGCCCTCAGAGGAGACCATGCAGGAACCCATCGGGTTATCCGGGGTGCAGACGCTGCCGAACAACTTGCAATCCGTAGGACGTTTCGCGCCTCGCAGGATCGAGGGACACTCGCACCCTTTAATATCCCTGGCCTGGACAACGGGTATGGCGAAGCGTCTCTCGGCATCGAACGCCTGATAGCCCTGTTTAATCTTCAAGGCGCTGTAGGGAACCGTACCGAGGCCACGCCACTCGAAACTGCGGCGTAGCTCGAAGACATCCGCCACCCGTCGCTGCGCTTTCAGGTTCCCATCACGGTTCACCACCCGGGTGTACTCATTCTCCACCTCGTATCGCCCTTCATTGAGCTGGCGGATCAGCATCAGGGCCGACTGCATCACATCCAGGGGTTCAAAGCCTGCAATCACCACCGGTCTCTGAAACTCCTCGGCAAAGAATTCATAGGGACGGCTGCCGATGATGGAACTCACATGGGAGGGCCCGAAAAAACCATCGATCGATACCGAACCGATCTCTCTCACCTCAGGTGATTCGAGGATGTTCTGGATCGCCGCAGGGGTCAGCACATGGTTGCAGAAAAGAGAGACGTTTTTCAGCCCTTCTGCTTTCGCCTGTTGGATGGCCACGGCGCTGGGCGGTGTCGTGGTCTCAAAGCCGATGGCCAGGAACACCACCTCCCGATCAGGATTCTCCCGGGCGATGCGCAGGGCATCCTGAGTGGAGTAGACCATACGCACATCGCCACCAGCCGCTTTGACTTTGATCAGACTCTTGCGTCCGCTGGCCGGCACCCTGAGCAGATCCCCATAGGTACAGAGAATGACATTTTCCGCTTCAACCAGTTGGATTGCCTCATCGATACGTCCTACCGGCAGCACACAAACCGGACAACCCGGTCCATGTACGAAGCGTACATTGTCCGGCATCAGGTCCTGTACCCCATAGCGAAAGATGGCATGGGTATGACCGCCACAGAACTCCATCAAGTTATAATCCCTCGAAGGATCCGCTTCATCTCTAATCGCTGCCGCCAACTGCTTGGCCAGTTCATGCTGGCGGAATTCGTTGACATATTTCATCGAACCACTCCCGCCTGGGCAAATAGCTCGAGGGTACGTTCCGCCTCCTCCTCACTGACTTTGTTCAAGGCATAGCCCACATGAATGAGCACAAAGTCATCCACCTGTACATCATCGACCAGGGCCAGAGAGATGTTTTTTTTGACCTCGCCCAACAGCACTGTGGCGTTCTCACCCAGATCGTCGATTGCGACTACTTTTGCTGGAACTGCCAAACACATAATTTATCTCTCCAAAAATGGTTCATGTTCATCTACTGACAGACCTCATTACCTTGTACACAGAGACAAATACCAAAATATACACTGAGTAACTCAACTCCACTGCATCCCTGGATTCCGGCATTCGCCGGAATGACGATCATTGTTGTTTATGGACGGAAATTGACTCAGCAATATCTTGATACTGCGCTCAATCCAACACACTCTAAACCGCCAATGCAGGGTGCCCGACCAACGCCATCTGACGCGTAGCCGCAATCCATTGATACCAGGCCTGCATCCCCTCGCCGGTGGTGGCGGACAGTTGCAATACCTTGATACGCGGATTGACCTGCTGCGCATAGGCAATACAGCGAGCCACATCAAAATCGAGATAGGGTAGTAAGTCGATCTTGTTCAACAACATCAGATCGGCGGCATGGAACATGTCGGGATATTTGAGGGGTTTGTCCTCGCCTTCAGTGACAGAGAGGATCGCCACCTTGTGCGCCTCGCCCAGATCGAAGGCGGCCGGACAGACCAGATTACCGACATTCTCGATAAACAGCAGACTCCCGTCCTCGGGCTTCAGCGTCACAAGGGCATGCCCGACCATATGGCCATCCAGGTGACACCCTTTACCGGTATTGATCTGCAACGCCTTCACCCCCGTTGCACGGATACGTTCGGCATCGTTGGCGGTCTGCTGATCACCCTCGATGACAGCCATGGCATAGTCTGATTGTAGATCATCGATGGTGCGGGTCAGCAAGGTCGTTTTTCCCGAGCCGGGACTGGAGACCAGATTGAGGCCAAGGATGCCGTGTTGCTGAAAATAGCGCCGGTTGGCTGCGGCATACTGGTTATTCTTGCTGAGGATATCCTGCTCGATCCGCACCATACGCGACTGAGTCATTCCCGGCGCATGGGCATGGGCCGGCCCTTGACCGTAGTCATGGGTGTGCCCATGCTGCTCGCCATGGTCGTGATGGTGATGATCGTGACCTTCGATCTGCGTCTCACCTTCGCCGCAACCGCAAACTGTACACATAACAAACCTCATTAAATAATTTTGAATTTTGAATTATGAATTTTGAATTGTGGTGCTCGCTTTGCTCGCGGCTTTTTTTAAAAAAGCCGTGCGCTATGCGCACACATTAATTCAAAATTCATAATTCATAATTAATCAATCAACTTCCAGTTGTTTGATTCGCATCTCATCTCCCCCGGTCACTTGCAGTTGATAACTGCTGCATTCAGGACAGGCTTCGAAACGGGCCGACACTTGGACAGACTTACTACACTGCATACACCAGGCCTCGCCAGGCAGATGAATGATCTCCAATCTCGCCCCATCCGCCAGGCTATTCTTCATCACCACATCGAAGCCGAAACGCATCGCCTCCGGCTCCACACCCGATAAAGCACCGATCTCCAGCCAGACAGTCTTGACCTTACTATATCCCTGGCTGACGGCATTCTCCTGTAATACCTGCAGTACCCCCTCACAAAGCGATATCTCATGCATCAGGCGATCTCGAGTTGGTAGCCGACACAAGGATCGACAGCGTTGATGAAGAGGTCTGCCTGATGTTTCAACAACGATTCATTCTCTGCCGGCAGTCCCTGCAATCCTCTAGCGACCACCCCTTGCGGATGGAAATTCCATTCGGTTGGAGCCAAGATCTGATAGCTTGTAATGACACCGTCCTGCTGCACGGCGCGGTGTATCAGACGCCCTCTTGCGGCCTCGACCTCACCCAGCCCTTGTTGTCCACTCTCCGCGGATGGTTTTTCTTTTGCACCCACCTGTTCTCCTGCCAGCCCCACCAACTGAGCAGATAACTGATCAGGAATCGACGCCAGCTCCAACAACCTGGCCACCATGCGTGTCATCAGACCGGAACCGAAATGCCGGTTAAGGTGTTGAAGCAATGGATGGGAGGCCTGACGCGCCAAAGGGTTGGTCTCATAAGTATTGCCTTCCCAATCGGGTGCTGCAATAAATCGATCGGCATCCGCCCGAGCCAACCGCTGACTCATCGCCTGGGGGGCGATATCGGGTAACAAAAACGATCCTCCGTCACCCAGGTGGCCCAACTCCCTGTCTCTGAGTTGCCGGAGTAGCTGCGATGCAATTGTCGCCCCCTCGTCGAGCCAGCGATTGAAGCTGCCCATGCTGTCCATGGCATACCAGGCAGACGGCTGAATGCCGAAAACGGCATGGGTCCCTATGTTAGCGATCTGTTCAATGATTGACGCAAAGGATTTTTGATCAAGTTGCAGCACCGGCTTGAGGGTAAACAGATCACCGTTACCAAAACAGGCCTGTTTTGCGCGCGGGATAAGTATCGAGAGCGAGGCAACCAGTGGACGATCGATTGGGATACCGGCAAAGCCGGACCAATCGATAAGGATCCGCCACAGATGCTCGCGGGCCGTCTCCACGGTGACCAGCATCTGTTCGGCCAGGGCGGCCTGCCGGTCCGTATCCAACCTTAGCGCCTGACGACAGGCCTGTACAGAGGCACAGGCCTGTGCCGTGGCGCAGACACTGTAGAGCATGGGTATCATGCGCAGCAGTTCCTCTACCGGCTTACCTTCGAAGAGACGTGTCAACTGCAGAGGACGGGTCGATAGGATTCGAACCTGGTCGATGCTGTCTTCCTGACGATGAAGTTCAATCCGCAACCCACCCTCGACACTCATTGATCGGCATCCCGTTGGAATTGTCCACGCAACAGATCACGACGACTCAGAGGTTGTTGCAGACGCTGACGCAGACCAGGGGCTTGATCGTCGCAGCCAAGCCTATCCTGCCGGTTGGTGCTTTCCTCCCCGGGTTCCCTCAACCAGCGTCGGCTTATCTCGCCTTCACGGGTCGAGAGCGTATCCCGATTTTCTTCACTCATCAGGGCATGCATCACTGCCTCCGCCGTCGCCACGGCGGTAGCCTGATCGGCAAATTCGAACACCGGCGAAAAGAGGGAGCACATCTGATAGCGTCCGATACCCTCCTCTTCACCGAGAATAAACTCGTATGGACCCGATGGCAGTTGATGAAGTTGCTTGTCGCCAATCTGGAGATCGCGCCAGGCATCCCCTTCATCCGACAACAGCATCAGATTCATGAACCAAGGTGTAATCAGCACACCGAGGCAAAAGCAGTTCCAATCGCAGAAACCGACGGCTTCCACCTGCAGGGCCGGATTGCGCAACGGCAACCCCTGCATGCGCTCCCGTTCGATGTGGCGAAACTGCTGTTCCAGACCTTCAATAAGATAGTCGGGACAGATCATGCCTCCTCCCGCAGCACGATAAATTCGTGCTTGTTGCCGTCACAATTAGGGCAACTCCAATGCGCTGGCAGTTGTGAGAAAGGTGTCCCGGGCGGTATTTGCCAATAGTCGTCACCCTCCGCGGGATCGTAGACATACCAACAGATCTTGCACTCCAGACGGCTCTCGTCTCTAAGCTTGTTGTCATCCCCTCCATAGGAACCCGCGAAGAAGGCACTGCTCACCGGTAGGCTCCCATGATCTCATCCAGACGCTGTGCGCTATCCTGGATATCTTCGCTGGCAGCGGCGGCAACAGCAGGCACACCGCCTATTTCGAGTGTGTTGAGGATATTTTTATCCTGGGAGTTGAAATACTGCACCCACCAGACATTGTCCACAGCGGTGCTGGTGATGCGGCAGTTTCCGTACCCGCGGGAGAGTATTGTCAACGGACCCTCGCCCAGATGTTCTATCAAAAAGGCCAGATCCTGCTCTGTCTGCGGCAGTAGGGTGAGGTTGATCACATATGCTTCGCTGCCGGATCGGTATTCGGCTATCTTGTCATTGATTTCTGCCAGTAACGGCGGTGCGTTAAGCACCCCCTCCGGAAACGATTGATGTGCGCTTTTCACCCGCTGAGCGGCATGTTTGAAGACATTGCGACGACATAGCCTTGGAACTGATGCCACCTCAATGGTATCGGTTGTCAATTTACCGGCTTCATCAAAGCACCTGATCCGCCAGATGCCCGCCATGACCGACTCTTGTATCCTAGCGCTGCTTTCTCTTCCCAGATAGACCATGCTGACTTCTCCCTCACCCAGCACCTGATCCACCAGGGTTCGGTTGGCATCATCCAAAGCTGTAATATCGATTGCCTCCGGTTGCTCGCTCTCGATCTTAGCCTGTTGCCGCAAGAGTTGGGCCAGTTCTCTCAGGGATGACATACCCTGATCCAGATTATCCCTCTGATCGGACATTGCCATGTCCGGGATACTGAACGTCGACATTTCTGATGGCAGCTGCAGGATATCGAGGCTCGCCCCATCCTCCTCCGACGGTTGTGAACCCGGACCGCCGACAGAGACAGGAATATTGATTTCATGCATTGTTTTTAATCACTCCGCTTAATGACAGTGGCTGCCGGCGCTCACCACAGGAATCTTGAACTGCGGTGCTGTGGTCGGTTCGGTGCTCAATAGACGTTCGATCTCAGAGAGGTAGACCTCCCAGTCCTGCATGCGAGAGATGGCGCCTACATAATCTCCATCCCTCAGCATCACCAAAGCCGGCCAACCATCGAAAGGAAAGCGGGCGTGAAGCTGATGTTCACAGGTACGATCGACCACCGCCACCTGAAGACGGTCAGCAAAGGCCTGCATCAATAGCGGTAACACCACGGCCACATCGTTACTCTCAGGGAACTGTAACGGATTCTCGGTAAAAAAGAGCAAACTCCGTTTGTGTGCCTGGGTGAAACTTTTGAGCGTCCGTTCATCGACCAGGGGGACACCTTTATGGTCGATGAGGTCTCTGATCGGCGGTGAAGGCATAGGAATCTCCTGAGAGTTAGTGTCCGTCCATGGATAGCCAGGTCAAGGGCCTGCAATGCCTGTCGAATCCGACCGGCCTGCTCCTCACTCAACACTTCACGAGCAGAATCGATAAATACCGGTAACCAACCGCCGACCGGTTGATCGCCCGCTACAGACGGCAAAACCCGGTTCTGTGGCGATCACCTGCATCGGCACACCGATACACATCAGATTACCCCTTTACCCCGGTATTTATCGAGATGTGCATCCACATCCACATTGATGGCATCTTCTTCCAGCAGGACCGGGCGGTAGGCCAGATCAAACCGATCCGATTCCAGGACCCTGGCATCACCTACCCGACAGGCATACTGTTCTGATGGTCGCTCCGCTTCATAACGCTGTATATCGGAGATGGAACCCTGCAGCCCGGTATCGGGACCCAAGGGGGTTTCACGTCGTTCTGCCTGGATACCAAAGCCTTGCAGATACGCCAGTACGATCTGCATAGCAGGTTCGATCTGAGCTCGAACCGGTTCCCTCAGACTGCCCCCATAATCTTCCAGTTCAACCGGTTGCACCCCCACCAACAACAGATGCCGGGGATAGTCCCCGAGCATCTCAGCCATAGCGAGTACTTCCTGAAACCCGGTCTGGTGCAGACTCACTTTCTTGGCGCCCATGAACTTGGGCACCTCCCCACCCTCCACCCGTTTCAGGGCACCGCCGGGCAGACCGTAGTCCACGGCATCGAAGACCACCAGGATCTCCGCCTCGCGAATGTGCTGAACGAGATAGATTCCCTGGGTGCCGCCATCCAGGAGTCGAACATGCTCAGGAAACCGGTAGTTGCGCTGTAGTGCTTCCAAGGCACGCACGCCAAATCCCTCATCGGCCCAGAGAAGATTTCCGATCCCGAGAATCAGCACAGGGGGTGCTTCAGTCATATCCGGCTCCGGCGTTGGTATTTCTAACCTGAATCCGTAGGTTCAGATCGAATGATGGAAAGTAGCTGTGCAAACCATGCGCCAACCTAGGCCACAACCGCTTTACTTATTGTTTTTATTAGTATTTATCTCAACAACACGACAGCTTAGACCTATAGACTGGAAACCCATTAACCAGATATGGCTACAATTGGAATATCCCTATCCAGTGACGGGGTAAAACCACTGTCTCAAGTCGTAGTGTAGAACAGGGTGCGAGAGCTGCGCTTCATTCCGCCCCCTGTATAGGAAAGTGACATGACACTTCAGCATATGGGAACACGGAAAACAGGGTCTGTGGCTCGATTGCTCACCGCTTCTATAACCGGCCTTGTTTTTTTTGCCGCGATTATCTTCTGGCCCGCAGGGAGAATTGACTGGATAGAAGGCTGGCTCTACTTCGGGCTTGTCACCACGAACCTGTTAATCAACTTTGTCTACCTTCGGCGTATAAATCCCGAGGTTATCGAACATCGGCTCCGGTTGGGTAAAGGCACCAAGCTCTGGGACAAGCTATGGAGTGTTTTCTTCACACCGGCCTTCCTGGCAATCTACGTCATCGCAGGTTTCGATGCGGTCCGTTTTGAATGGTCAACTATGCCCTGGTGGCTATGGCCCTTGGGATTCGCCCTCTGGCTACCAGGCAACATCCTGTTTACCTGGTCCATGGGTGTCAATCCTTTCTTTGAGAAAACGGTCCGAATCCAGACGGAACGCGGACACCGTGTCATCGATACCGGTCCATATAGTTACGTTCGCCACCCCGGCTACCTGGGATTCCTCGGTTGGAGCCTGTCCACCCCTCTATTTCTGGGCTCATGGTGGGCATTTCTTCCGGCTTTGCTATCCATAGTCCTTATTGTGATTCGGGCTGCACTGGAAGACCGGACGCTCCATGAAGAACTCACCGGTTACCGAGACTATGCAAACAGGGTACCCTATAGGTTGATCCCGGGGATTTGGTAATATTGTCGGGTTCAGTCGTAGGTCAGGTTGACGCAGAGCGGCTACCTGACTCAAGGGGGATATCACGTAGCTGCGCAGCCTGACCTGCGGATTTCTTAACAGACATCCAGATTGGAAAGGTAAATGACAACTCACGACCCAAAGCCGACAAAAACTATTAACGACAAGGATTCGCTCAATTTGTTAGCGAAGTCCATCGCGGTGGCGTATGAAAGCGATTGTATTTACTGAGTACGGATCTCCAGACCGTCTGCAGATCAAAGAGGTGGCGAAACCCACGCCAAAGGACGACGAAGTGCTGGTAAAAGTGCATGCGTCATCCATCAACTCGTGGGACTGGGAGTTTCAGAGTGGTACGTCGTTTATTAACCGCCTTCTATTCGGACTATTCAAGCCAAAGCCGGAGAAGCGGATACTTGGAGCTGACATTGCTGGGACGGTCGAAGAGGTCGGTAAAAATGTAACACGATTCCAACCAGGCGATGAGGTATTCGGCGACCTATGGGATAGCTGGGGCGGTTTTGCCGAGTATGCGCGCGCTCCTGAACGTTCCTTGGAGCTAAAACCGGTTAATTCGACCTTTGAGGAAGCAGCGGCCGTACCCCAAGCAGGGGTTCTGGCCCTCCAAGGACTTCGCAAGACCGGACAGATTCAGCCTGGACAGAAGGTTTTGATCAATGGCGCCGGTGGTGGCGTGGGCACATTTGCGGTGCAGCTTGCCAAGCTCAACGGAACGGAAGTAACAGGCATAGACAAAGCACACAAACTGGAAGTCGTTCGGTCCGTTGGCGCAGACCAGGTTATCGATTATACGAAAGAGGATTTCACCCAAAATGGACAACGATATGACCTGATTCTTGACGTTCAAGGGGTTCGTTCGATGTTCGATTACCAACGGGCATTGAGCCCTCATGGCACTTATGCCATGGTCGGAGGCGCCATGCCTCGTATCTTTCAAGCCTACTTTTTCGGATTATGGAGTTCAATCACCGAGGGCCAAAAATTCCGTTTAGTGATGGAGGGACCCAATAAGGGTTTGGCGGATCTGAAAGCGCTTATCGAAGCCGGTAAAGTCATTCCCGTTGTCGACAGAGTATACAAGCTGAGTGAGGCGCCTGAAGCATTCCGTTATTTCATAGAAGGTCATCACAAAGGCAAGGTGGTCATTGCCGTGGGAAGCTAGATGTCCGCTTTTTGGCGTCATTTTTAAGCGTTATATTGCACCTTTATATTTCTTTTCATACATATTTTTAATTGCAAACTTTACTAGTTTCATATGCACTAGTTTTACGAAATAGAAGTAAAAAACCCCAAATCTATTGTGAGTCTTAACACTGGACATAGTCATGAACTCATTCTTATCGTTACTTACTTTACAAAATGACAATCTATGTTCAATGAAACCCAACGACTCTCCAAAAACAATTTCAGTATTATCAGATCTTGTTACTTTCCAGTGTCCAACCTTGGAACCTTCGGAAAAATTATTTTTTACTAGTGATTTTTCAAGTTTACCTTTTGAAATTATGTTAATCATTATACTCAGGAGCCAAAGCGGCTGAGAATTGAAAAAGTTTCTTACTACGCCCTCAATTTCAATAATTTCCTCAGAAGGTAACTCGAATTTCAATGCATCCATATAAACAGGCGATTTGATTTCTCCATTTAGTAGTGACTTTGGTGGCATGTCTACTTCATTTATTTCAATATCATTTCCCATATAAACTTCCCTTGGTTATGGATTTTCAGCGCAATCTAACATCCGGCGAAGCCGCTCGTTAGCTTTGAGTTTAATGTGCATAAAATATGATACCCATCAAAGTTGAAACAACCAGCGCATTCATGAGCATGACCGGACTTGGCACAGCCAGCATAAGGCTATCTGGATTTTCTTTAATGTTTTTCCAAGAGACAATTGTCAAGAACCTCAAACAAAAGTTTTTTACATAGATATATGCAGGCTTGATTTTTGAACTAAAAAATACACTAAATATTGCAACTATCTGAACCTCTAACAGCATTAGGAACATTTCAAGTCCGATAGCATCTATAAACAAGGCCAACTCGGCCATTTCCGGATTAAGTATGACAAGCAACACAACCATTACAGTTGCATATTTCCATACTTTATCTTTGAACTTCATATTCGTCCTTTGCTTCAAAAGCTAATGGCATACAAGGAGCATAAATAAAAGCAGATAACAGATAACGATAAAAACCGAGCGCAAAAACCGGCAAAAACCGGGACACCCAACGATTCAACGATTGAAATCAACTGTAGCATGAGTTAGAGTAATTTGCATACGGACAGACCAAAACCCAAGGAGAGGGCCCATGACCACACCCCGCAAAAGTCAGATCTGCCTGGAAGAAACCCCCTATTACCACTGCGTATCCCGTTGTGTCCGCCGCGCCTTCTTGTGTGGCGAGGATAAATTCTCGGGAC
>JAHXHS010000058.1 GCA_025656455.1 Candidatus Thiodiazotropha sp. (ex Epidulcina cf. delphinae)
CCAGAAACAGCAAAAAGAAAAACGCTGTCCCGCCGTAAAAGATGTTCCTCGACATCTCCTTCGTGAATGCCTGTGCCATCGCTCCCCTCCCGGATCAATCATGGTTGCTCGCAGCTATTAGAAAGGACTCGGCCACCGGAGCCTTGACATTGATCAAATCGGCCGATTTTCTGCTGACATGCTCCCGAACGGACTGGAGAGAAGTTATGGAAAAACGCTGCGATAGAGGGCGAATCCCGCATACGCCGTGACAGGCAACACCAGCAGCAGCAGGGGCATGAGCAGAATGGCGATCGAAATCGACAGGGTGATCATCACACCCCATGACAGGGTCAGGAGAAAATTGCTGAATACCCCCCGGACACTGGCGTGAACCGCTTGCACCAGGGTCCCTCTTCCCTCGAAGAGAATGGGGATGGAAAACGCCGAGACACAAAAGACAGTAAAGGCCAATACCGATCCCATCAGTCCTGTCCAGAACCAGAAGCTGACGATCTTTTCATCCATCGTCATCATCCAGGGGGGATCATAGGGGAGGTGGGCCCCGCCAATGATGAAGCTATACAGCACCCCGACATCCGTCATCCAGATAAGAAAGATAAAAACGCAGAAAACCGCAATCATCCAGACCTGGAGAGGGGTGCGAAAAAAGGCGATGAATGGCGTCGCCAGCGTGGTTTCTTTTCCTGTCTGCGTAGAGATAGCGAGCTGAAAAAAACCGCTCAGCATGGCCGGAGCAATCAGCAGGAACCCCCCGGCCAGGGGTAGCGACATGGGCGAAATTCCCAGCCTGCCCACACTGAACAGCAACGCCGAGCCTATCAAGGCCGGCACCAAGGCGTAGACAATGCCCGGCATCGGAATCAACCGAAACAGATCCCAACCCGCACCAATGGCGGCGAACAGGTCTGACGATCCGATTTTGCGGGGATCCAATTCGGCTGTGTTCAATTGATCCACCCACCTCCCGGGTGCCCCCGGCACAGGTCATCTTTGGCTGAGTTTCCTGATCTGCTAGTGTAGTGTCCTAGGGAACTCGCTTGAATTATCTTGGCAACCAGATCGCGATGATCAAGGATGCCATGGATAAGACCATGAATAAGAGTATCAACCTTGTCCTGGCGCCCAACCTGAATCCGCGTTTCTGATAGTGGGACGGCGAGCCGCACTTGGGGCAGCGTTCTACATCGTCCGCCATGGATTCGCCGCAATAGAGACAGTTCACCATTCCCATCCGGGGCGCCTCTCGGTCATTGCGAAATCGTTAAACAGCGTCTCTCAACGAACCCCCTTATCGCGGAGGAACTGACTATATTTCTGGTCAGTGCCGGCAATGTGGTTGGTCAGCCATGTCTTGAGAAACACCGTCATCTCATCGATCGTAGCTTCACGATCCTTTTCGTAGGCATCCAAAAAAACCAAAACCCTTTCGATCATCTCGTGATGTTGCCGCTTGTGCAGCTCATACTCAGGATAGTCGTACTCCTGCATCAGCTCCTCTTCCCGCCGAAAATGGTACTTGGTGTAATCCACCAGTTCGCTCAATGCATGGCGCTCGAACGATTCGCCCGTCGGATAGAGCACCGCAGTCTGCAGATTATTGATCAGCGTCAACAGCTTCTGATGTTCGTCATCGATCGCCTGGATACCGACACTCAGGCTGTCATCCCAAGAGACGAATTGGCGCGAGGTTATCTTCTTGTGAATGACGGGCAAGGCAGCCAGAACAATAATCATTATCCAGGGAACCGGATTATCGATGCCAAACAAAAAGCCGATCCCGATGACCAAAAAGGCCAGCACGATAAACAGAGAAAGACCGAATGTCTGTAAGCTCTTGCGCATGGCTGATATCCCCAGAGGCTTGTCAAACGAAAAAAAGCGCTGTGTGGCGTTCCGGCAGACCCACAGCGCCGGATTGAATCATCTCTCAAGTAAATCACGCAAGGCCTTGATCCGCATCAAGTGCGAACCGGCATGTCCTGAACCCTTTTCCAGACTATCGGAGAAGGGCGCGTTTTTTGATTTGACCTTTGTCAAGGTGACCATGCCCGACCGGGAGCCTAATCTGCTGTGCGTAATCGACTTTAAGTAGGGAGGAGTTCTCCAATGATCAAAAGTTCCCGGCCAAGCGCACATTCTATTCTACACGCAAGTGCGCTCTCAGTGACAATCGGCATATCCATCAGTGGCCTGGGGGTTTCCGCCCAAGCCGCCACACCCACTCTCAGCGAAGCAGACTTCGAGACATCCAAGACCATCTACTTCCAACGTTGCGCAGGTTGCCACGGCACCCTACGGAAAGGCGCAACCGGAAAGAGCCTGGAACCGAAGGAGACACAAAAGCTGGGCCAAAAGCGTCTCGAGAAAATCATCAGTTTCGGTACTGAAGGCGGCATGAACAACTTCGACGATATCATGACCAAGGATGAGATCAAGAAGATAGCCACCTATATCCAGATGGAGCCGCCGATTCCCCCCGAGATGTCCCTGGCGCTGATGAAAGAGCGCCACAAGGTCTTCGTCGACCCCAAGGACTATCCGAACAAGCCCCTGCATGGCCGCAACTGGAAGAACTTCTTCCTGGTCATCGAGCGCGATGTCGGCAAGGTGGCGGTTATCGATGGGGACAAAAAAGAGGTGGTCGCCCACGTCCCCACCGGCTATGCGGTCCATGTACTCAAGGCGGCCGAGCATCACAATACGCTACACGCCAAGAACCCGGGTCGATTCTGGTACACCCAGGGTCGTGACGGCAAGCTGACCAAGATCGATCTTTGGCAGACACCCGATAAAATGAAGGTAGCAGAGGTGCAGATCGCCTACGATGCGCGAGACGTAGCCGTATCCGGTGATGGCAAATATGTGGTTGGCGGTGGTTACTGGCCACCACACTTCGTGATTGCCGACGCCGTGACCATGGAACCACTGAAAGTGGTATCCGCCCGTGGCGTGAATGTGGACGGTGAGTATGTCAACGAATCCCGTGTCGCGGCGATTTACGACACACCCAACCATCCGAGCTGGCTGGTATCCATGAAGGAGCTGGGGCAGATGTGGCAGGTCGACTACAGCGACATCGACAACCTGAAGATCACCAAGATGGATACCGCCAAGTTCCTGCATGACGGTTTCTACGATCCGACGGGCCGCTATTTCCAGATCGCCGCAAACGCCTCCAATAAAATGGTCGTGGTGGACACCAAGACCCAGAAACTGGAAGCGATGATCGATACCGACAAGCTGCCCCATCCCGGTCCCGGCGCAAACTGGGTGGATCCCAAGTGCGGTCCTGTCGGCGGAACCCCCCATCTGGGCGTGGGCAAGGTGACTGTCTGGGGCAACGATCCGAAGGGTCACAAAGGCCAAGCCTGGAAGATCTGCTACGAAGTCGAAACCGATGGCCCCGGGGTATTCATCCGCACCCATCCGAAGAGCGACTACTATTGGGCTGACCAGACCAAGCATCCTGAGCCTGAGGTCCAGCAATCGATCCAGGTCCTCTCGAAGAAGAGCCGCGAGATCGTCAAGACCATTCGCTTGACCGAGAAACCCGGCTATGCCGCGGTGCACATCGAGTTCAATAGCGATGGTTCCGAGGTCTGGACCTCTGTCTGGAATCGGAAGGATAGTAAAGAGCCCAACGGTGAAATCATCATCTTCGACGCCAAGACCCTGAAAGAGAAGGCGCGCGTCAAGGGTCTCTACGCACCTACCGGCAAGTTCAACGTGTACAACCGTGTCAATCACGTTACCTGATGGTGTTTCAGGCATACGCAACTAGTTGATGACAAGGCGGATTTGCGGTTTGGCCCCCTATCCGCCTTGTTTATCAACGTCTACACCATCCGCAATTCCACGGCGGCGTAGCACCTGACCGTTGTGACCTGACGAGGAAAGCGATGCATCAGCAGTCTTTATTCAAAAGCCTACTTTCACGTAAAGTCGCCTTCGGCGCGACCCTGGGTGGCGCTGTCCTGTTCATGGTCATCGGTGTCTTGCTCTGGGGTGGCTTCAATACGCTGATGGAAACCACCAATACCATGGAGTTCTGCATCTCCTGCCATGAGATGGAGGAGAACGTCTATCAGGAGTTCAAAGGCACGATCCACGACGGTAACCGAAGCGGCGTGGGCGCGGGATGCCCTGACTGCCATGTGCCTCGCCCCTGGGTGTATAAGATCGTGCGAAAGATCAAAGCCAGCAACGAAATCTGGCACAAAATCATGGGCACGGTTGATACCCCGGAAAAATTCGAACAACACAGACTCACCATGGCCCACCGGGTCTGGCAGGCCATGAAAGAGACCGATTCCCGCGAATGCCGTAACTGTCATGACTGGGACACCATGAACCCGGAGAGACAGAAGCCGCGGGCTCGCAATCAACACGTCTTCGCCATGGAGCATGGCAATACCTGCATCGACTGTCACAAAGGCATCGCCCATAAAGCTATTCACAAAGATCTCAGTGAAGAGGAGTTGGAAGAGCTGGCAAAACCCCTAGCGGCCTACAAAAGCGAAATACCACCCTCCTTCAAGCTTGGACTCATCAATGCGGAGGCAGCCGAGGCCGAGGCCGAAGCGCTGCGCCGGGAAGAGAGCAGAAAGGAGCGCGAGCGGCGCAAGGCGCAGGCGCTTGCCCAACAGCAATCGATCGATGCCGCCGTTGCGCAGGCCCTGGCGACGGCTGGAAAAAAACCATCCCCTGCCGGTGACACCGCCACCGCGAAACAGGGTTTTGATGTGGATTGGAGCCGCTCGCCGGAACGCCAGGTCACGCTCTTCTATCCTGGCCAGACCTCCATGGAGTGGACCCTGGTGGGTAAATATCATGGCGGCGCCCGTCCCTTTCGAGCAGGCGATCGATGCACCGTCTGCCACGATATGGAGACCGCCGATATGGGGCAAAAAATGGTAACCGGAGAGAAGGCCGAACCAACCCCGCCGGAAGGCAAGCGCGGCGCCATACCGGTGACGGTGCAAGCGGCCCATGACGGGGAGAGCCTCTATTTCCGTTTCCAGTGGGAGGATACCGAACATGTCCCGGTGTCATTCGTCGAAGGGGGCAAGATGGACCCGGACAATCGGGTCAAACTGGCGCTGATGCTGGCCACCGACGAGGTCGAGTACGCCTCCCAGGCCGGCTGCTGGGGAACCTGTCACGAAGACCTGCGCACCATGCCTGGCCACCCTGACGACCCAACCGCCTCCGGCCTGAAACTCGACCTGTCCAACGGCGTCACCAAGTACATCAAGGAGTCGCGCACCAAGGTCGAGGAGAAAGGCCGGCGCGGCAAGAAACTGGGTGGCTGGGACAAACTCAAGGATGAAGCCGGCATTCAGGCAGAACGCGACGCCCGCCACTACATGGACCTGCTGCGGTGGAACAGCAGCGGCAAGGCTGAGAATGGGCACGTACTGGAACAGCGCATCATGAGTGACGGCGACAACATCGAGGCACAGGGACGGCTGGAGGCCGGGCTCTGGACTGTTGAGATCAAGCGCCCGCTGAAATCCGATACGCCAGGCGATGTGTCGATCGAACCGGGCGTCCTTTACAACTTCGGTTTTGCGATTCATGATGACTACACCAGCGCCCGCTTTCACCATGTCTCCCTGGGTTACAAGCTGGCGCTCGACAACCCCGAGGCTGAAATCAATGCCGTTGGACAGAAATAAACCGCATAATTGGCCTGTTCAGGAGGAGCACCGATATGTCACGCCATGCCCTCATCGTCGCTATCCTCGCCTGGCTGTTCTTTGCGCCGGCTATGGCGGGTGAGGAACCCGTAACCATCATCGCCAAAGACTATGAGTTTCAACCGCAAGAGATTACCGTCAAGGTGGGCACAACGGTACGCTGGGAGAATCAGGAAAAGCGCCAGTATCACAGCATCTGGTTTGAAATCCTCGGCGATGAAGAGGGGGACTATTTTTTCCCTGGGGATGTGAGAGAGCGCACTTTCACCAAACCGGGCACCTATCACTATATCTGTGAGCCTCATCACCAAAGCCATGAGATGAAAGGGGTTATTCACGTTGTGGAATAGGCCCCGCTGTATGTCTCGCTCTCCTTTCACGGAAGGAGAAGGGGCAAAATGTGGCTCTTCCCCTATTTGAGCGGGTAGAAAATCAAGCGCAACGAGCCGTATCAAGCGGAACTTATCCGCGAATGAACGCAAATGTGAATAATCCATCCTGTTTCTTGCCTTGAGGGTTTTCAGTCTCGGCAAAATCTCCCCTGCCAGAGATGCAAGGTCTAAAGATGAGCTGCCTGGATGAAAATCGGGTTAGCGAAACCACGGCATGAGACCATTCACAGCAGATTTGCGTTTATTCGCGTTCATTTGCGGACAATCAACTTTGAGCCGAAGAGTTGATCCCTGATGACTGGTATGATCCTCCCCAATCAGAAAAAGGCCAAAAAATGGATCTATTGGGCCGCCGGATTAATAATCAGTGAAACGATACAAACCGATGAAAGCTCTCACAAGACACGACCGATCACTGGGTTCCGGTGTCACGCCGGTCTTTCCAGACCAGGGCCGGG
This sequence comes from Candidatus Thiodiazotropha sp. (ex Epidulcina cf. delphinae), assembly GCA_025656455.1. Taxonomy (GTDB): domain Bacteria; phylum Pseudomonadota; class Gammaproteobacteria; order Chromatiales; family Chromatiaceae; genus Thiodiazotropha. Next base: position 6,553 of record JAHXHS010000058.1, read on the forward strand.
GATGGCTGATAGTCATCCTGTTCACACTCCTGACAAGCGTTGTCACGCCAGTGATTGCCGATGAGGGAAAGACCATCAGTCGGCTCCCCGATTCACTGGCCCAATGGTACAAACCGGTAAATAAAAGACAGGTATGGCTGCATACCATGTTCGCGCTTCGCCGCGAACGACAGGCCATTGAAGAGTATGTGGAGCTGAAGAACCCGGAGCTGGCGCGGAAGTGGAGCGAAAGATTCGTCAAACACCTCCGCCAGCTCCCCGAGATGGCTCCCGAATGGGAGGATGAGGTGGAATTGAAGGAGGCGTTGCGTCTGGAGAGGGCGGCGCTGAGCGGCGATCTGGAAGCCGTTTCCAAGGCAATTGCGAGGATCTCCCGTAACTGTCGAAGCTGCCATCGGGAATACCGGGCTCTCGCGGCCATGCGGTTTCGTTCACCCGATTTTTCTCAAATACCTGTTTCTGATGACCAGGGGGGAGAGATCGGTTACGCGCAGCTGATGAGCGATCTTTCACGCGCTATCAACCGCATTAAGATTGCCAGCGAAGACCAGCGCTGGAAGCGCGCGAACCAGGCATCGGCAAGACTGAGAGTGCTGTTGCGGCGACTGGGCGAGAGCTGCATCGCGTGTCACAAGGACCCGCCGCCCCATGAGCGGATCCTCGGCTCTGCCAGCCAAGGCGTTCTCGACGGACTGGATGAAGCTTTACAAAAGCGACAGGCCGAGCTCAGCGGGAAAAAGCTTGGCGAAGCCGCTGTCATCATCTGCGCCCGCTGTCACGGCGTGCACCGCACCCTGAATGACGTGCGCAGCCTGCTCTATTAACCCGGCACCTTAATAGGTCATGTTCACGGCATGGCCACTCATGCCGCACATCCACCTTTCGTCCTGCCTGAAAGCGATTTGACGCCGGCTGGAGAGGTGTATCATATTGATTGTCGATTTCAGCGAAACCCTGAGTTCGAGGGAATATGCCCACCACAAACGACATACGGCCCCTGTTAGACAAATTGCTCTCGGCTATTCTCAGCCTAGGCAGGCATATCAACGATAAATACCTGGCAAGGTTTCGCGATCGGCAATCGACAGAGAGTACGGAGACTTTCAGGTCGCTCTGGTGGGGATACTTTCCTGTTGTGTTGGTCGCCTTGATAGGCGTCTCGATATCGATCGCCATCTTCGTACAATCGCTGAACTGGGAGAAACGCCAAGTCGAGATCGCCTTTCAAGAGGCATCCCAGGACCGGATATTGGCCATCCAACGGGAGATCAAACACTTTCTCGGGATCGTCCAGGATATCGCCAGCTTTTTTGAGGCATCTGAGATCGTGGGCCGCCGGGAGTTTCGAAAGTTCGTCGGCCCGGCGCTGAAAAATCAGGCCGGGATCAAGGCCCTGGAGTGGGTGCCCGTGGTGCCTGCCGCTGATCGCCCGGCCTTTCTCGAACAGGCCCGGGAGAGTTTCCCCCCTTTCCGAATTACCGAAATCGATATTGCCGGGAAACTGATCAAGAGCCCTGACCGGTCCGTCTACTATCCCGTCCTCTATGTCCAACCCTATCAGAGAAACAAAGAGGTACTGGGTCTCAACATGGGGGCCAACCCAATCGTCTCCGCCCTATTGGAAGAGGCGCAACTCACCCGCAACCTGCAGGTCTCTCCGGGGATCTCCCTGATCGACGAAACCAGTGAGAAAAGCGGCATCGTGGTGGCCGTTCCAGTCTTCTTCAAGCCTCCCGGTCCGGAACAGAGTGAAGCTCAGCCAAACCCGAAGATCAGGGGATTTGCAGTCGGCATCTTCTATGTCGGCGATATCATCAAGCGAGCCCTGGAGAACCTGCGACCCGGGGGGATCAGTATCGACTTCCATCAAGGTTCCGCGGGCGATGAGGGAGAGTTGCTCTATACTCACCACTCCAGGCTGAAAGTGGACCAGGTGACCGACACTGAAGACCAGACTTCAGGGATAACCTACAGTCAACGGATTTCGGTCGGCGCCCAGCCATGGGAGATAGTCTGCCAACCGGCCTCAGAGAAATTCAAAACCGAAACCCGCAACAGCTGGATCAGCTTCTTCGGAGGCATCGCTTTTACCATACTGCTCACCGTCTACGTGGCGACCCTCGTTGGCCGGGCGCGGCAGGTGCGCCTGGAGGTCGAAGAGAGAACCTCACAACTGTGGGAGGTCGTACAGGCCCTGAATCTGGAGGTGGTCGAGCGAAAATCGGCCGAACAGGAACTGCAACGGCTGAATGAGACCTTGGAGCATCATATCGCCTACCGCACCGCTGAAGCGGAACGAAGGGCCCAGTATCTGGAACAATTCGCCTATGTGACCTCTCACGACCTGAAGGCCCCTTTACGGGCGGTGGCCAACCTGGCCCAGTGGATCGAGGAAGACCTCTCCGACAAACTGGACGCTACTTCACGAGAGCAGCTCGCCCTGCTCCGGGACCGTGTCCGTCGGATGCACGACCTGATCGAAGGACTGCTGGAATACTCTCGGGTCGGGAGGACCAGCGATTCCGAGATTCTGGTCGACACAAAAGAACTGATCAATGAAATCATCGATTCACTCTCCCCACCCGATGGATTCACGATTAAAATCAAGGGTAAACTGCCAACCTTGTACGCTGACCGGCTACAACTCGGTCAGGTGTTCTCCAACCTGATCAGCAACAGCCTGAAGCACCATGGCGGAGACAAGGGAAAGATACGCATCAAGGGCGAAGATTTCGGCGATACCTATCAATTCTCCGTCTGTGATGACGGCCAGGGCATTGCCCCGGAATATCACAACAAGGTCTTCATGATGTTTCAGACCCTGGAGTCTAGCGACTTCGAGAGCAGCACCGGTATCGGCCTGGCGCTGGTGAAAAAGATTGTGGAGGAGCATGGCGGCACCATAAGATTGAAGTCCGCGGTTGGAGAAGGGACGTGTTTCTTCTTCACCTGGCCGAAAAAGCGCTCATCCGAATAATAAGACAGGAACTATCCGGTTATGCTGAACAGAGACGAGACAATATTGCTGGTCGAGGACGACAGAGTCGATATCATGACCGTCCAGCGCGCCCTGAAGCAGAACAAAATCAGCAATCCGCTGCGTATTGCAAGGACCGGCCTGGAGGCGCTCAACATATTGCGCGGAGAGGCTGGACTGGAAAAGCTCACACCGCCCCCGGCGCTGATCCTTCTGGATCTCAATCTGCCGAAGATGAGCGGTATCGAGTTTTTGCAGGAACTGCGCAAGGACCCTGAACTCCAAGGATTGCGCATCATCGTGCTAACCTCGTCAAACGAACCGAAAGACCGCGCCGCCGCGTTCGAGTACGAGGTTGACGATTACATCGTGAAACCCCACTCCTTTGACGAATTTACCCGGGCGATGGCCACGATCCTGGCGCTTTGGGACTAACCCGGATATTTCACTCGGTCGCTTAGACCTGAAAGTAATCTACTGTTTTTCTTAAATACTCCTGGAATATTAGCGGGCGGGTGAAATATCCGGGCTGATATGTAAAGCTTCGCCGAAACCACATCGGTGCATTGACAATCATCGACGCACTATTCTAGTATTAGAATATGAAACAATCCAAGCTGACCGATGCTAAGTTGCTGGTTTTAGGGCTGGTAGCTGAAATGCCGCGTCATGGATACGAGTTGGAGCAGGTGATCGAGCAGCGAGGCATGCGCGAATGGACGCCGATCGGTTTCTCTTCGATCTATTTCGTGTTGGGTAAGCTTGAGAGGGCCGGTTTTGTGACAGCCGAAACACCCACTGGAAGCAAGACTAAGAAAACCTTTTCGATTACGCATTCCGGCGAAGCGGCGTTGGTTACGCAGACCTTGGAGGCACTGAGCGGCTTTCGCCCCACCTACTCATCGGCACTACTCGGCATGATCCATTGGTCAGCATTGTCGCGTAAGAAAGCGTTGGCAGCGCTTGAAGCTCGAGGCAATGCAGTTCGCCTGGAAATAGAGCGGCTGGAACGCGTTTGCTATGAACGTCAACCACTGCCCGATTTTATTGAAGCGCTTTTTGACTTCTCGGCGGGTCAGATGGAGGCGGAAAAGAGGTGGATCGGCAAAACCCTTGATTACATGAAAAACAAACCTTGAATGAAGTGAACCGGCATGGACCTGACCAAAGACCGCAAAAAGCTCATGGAACTCTATCGGCCCGGCATGGAGGAGTTCACCCTCGTTGAGGTGCCCGAACTGCCCTTCGCCGTGATTGATGGGCAAGGTTCCCCCGACCATGACGCTGGTGCGAAGGCAATAAAATACCTTTTCACCGCCATCTATCCGATCCGTCGGGAAGCCAGAGAGCGAATGGGCAAAGCCCTCATCGAGCCGCCGTTGGAGATGCTCTATTGGGCCGACGACATGTGCGATCTTGCTGCAGGGAATAAGGAAAACTGGAAGTGGCGGGCAATGATAACGCTGCCTGTATGGGCTGATGGAAATATGTTTGCGAATGCTGTGGCTCAGGCGAAGAAACAGATGGACGAGGTTGCGAATTCGCTACGCATGGAATCTTTCAGCGAAGGTCGATGCGCTCAGATCATGCATGTTGGGCGAGCACAAGCAATCCCCGCTCTGCTTGAGCGGCTCTACACCCAGTTCCTGCCACAGAACAATCTGGAGCCAGACGGCGCTTATCACGAAATCTATCTGGACGACTGGAACCGAACCGCACCCGAGCGGCGCAAATTAATATTGCGCCAGCCAGTTCGACCCGGGCGCTAAGGGCTGCGGCAAAAATAAATGATCCCAAAATGCGCCGGATTATTGCTTGCCTTCTAGCCTGCATTTCTCACACCCCTTCGTAGCGAGGTGGTTCAAGGGTGCGCCATGGCTGGCGTTCGCGACCGAGGGGCGCGCAGGCATAGCCGACACTATGTCGAGCACCCCGACCGAGGGAACGCCAGACAGGGCGTGCCATTGGGCCGCCGCAGTAGGAGGGGTGTGAGAAATGCAGGCTAGGCGTAGCGTAGGGCGCATAGCCGGGACTATGCAACCGAAGCTACAACAACGAAGGCAGGGAATAAGACAAGCAGTTTGGGATCATTTATTTTTGCCGCAGCCCTAACATAGCGAGAGCCCTGCTTCAGCCTCAAGGCTGAAGGTAGCTGCCCGCCCAGCGTCGCGCAGGCATTGCCAGCAGTCCCCATAGCCCTCTCCTTTGCCTTACGGATTGCTGTTGCAGTTCCCTCCATAGCGGGCTTTTTTTATCCTTTCCGTCCAGGGTCACAACCGCAAAACCATCGTCGATCATGGCTTGATTGAGCGATCTATCGCTCAACCCATACAGCTCTCCCCGGAGTCTGCCGTAGCGATCGACTAAGCCCGGCTGAAAATGCAGATCCAACATCTCTTCTTGCTCGATCAGGTCGCGCAAGTGGTTGGATGCCATGATTCCCAATGAAAGCAGGATCTCCCTGTCAAGCGCCGTACGTTTCAGATCCACCTTGAACTTGGGATTCTCCACAGCCTCCGGCGCATCGATACCGAGCAATTGAACCCGTTTTGTCTCACCCTTGATGGTAATCAATAGGGTGTCCCCATCCTCAACCTTCAGCTCATTCGACTGAATCTGCAAGATTTCACTTTGAACAAGTTGCGGCGCGAGAAGAATGAATAGTAAATATTTGCCAGATGACACCACGGTTACCTCCTTATCCCTAGCCCGCATGTCTCACCAGGATTTGTGATTTTTGGGGCAAGCTGGCGAAGAAGGTTGAACGATTAGCCGCCGAAGCATAGCCGTCGCTATGGTTCAAGGCTAATCGTTCAAGATTCGCCCCGCAGGAAGTGCCCTTGGGGTGCGAAGCCAGCTTGTTCCAAAAACCAGAAGTGGTGCAGGGATGCACCGTTAACGGACCCAAGGATGGAAATAGGACAGAGTGTAGACGTACTACTATCATTTTTCGAAGCTAAGTTGATTAAATTTCATCACATTACCTGTTCATCCGGTCCGCCTGGTGAGACATGCGGGCTAGTGTAGTGTCCTATACTAGTGACTGGTACCTGACGAACGTGTCAATTTATTATAGACATTGTATTTGCCCGAGGGTTTGTTCATCGGTAGCCGTTTGATCTCCTCGAGACTCTGCGCATCGTAGATCACCAGCGCGCCCTCTTTATCCCATATACTGACCAGGGCATAGCGTCCGTCTTTAGTGAACTCCACATGGGCCGATGTCTTGCCAGGTGCTGGCCGAAGGGTCTTCACCACTTCCAGACGCTGTTTATCAATCACGTGCATGGCGTCCCTATCCTTACCGAAAAAGACATCCACCCAGGCATAGGGCGTTTGCTCATGACTGCGCATAAAGAAGCCGGGGCCCAGGGTCGGTATCTCCTTGATCACTTCCCAACTGTCGGTGTCGATTACGCTGACCTTGCCGGCTTTGATATTCGGCGTCGCCAGCACTTCCCTGTCGCCGGCTCGCCAGGTGATGCCGGAACTGAGATGGGGCATGCCGGGAAGCTCCAACACGCCAACCGCCCTGCCAAGGTCCAGATCCACCACTTGTCCCTTGCCGTCACGCGCCGTACCGGCAATCTGAGTGTAGTCCTGATTGATGAAAAAATCGTCGAGATAGTCCCTGACCTTGATGCGCCGCACCGGAAAGGGGTCGGTGACGCCCTCTTCCCCGGAGTCTTCCCGGTAGTCATGTATCCAGCTACCGAACCCTTTGGGCGGCGGGATCTGATAGCTGATTTCCCACACCTCGGGTATATCTTTCAGAGCGACCACGAATGATGAGCGGGGATCGGCGGTATAGACGGCGCTGGCGCGGGAACGCTTACCCTTGCCATCCACCACGGGAATCACCTTCAGCGGCTTGAGGTCCTCAGCATCCAATACCACCAGAGAGTGCGGCAGATAGTTGGCCACCATGACGAAGCGCCCGTCGTGGGAGACCGCCAGATTGCGGGTATTGATACCTGCCCTCACCTCAACCGTATAGGTCAGATTGTAGATATCGAACTTACTGATCCAGCCATCTCGTGAGGCAAAATAGACATAGCGTCCGCCCTGGGCGTATTTAGGACCGCCATGCAGCGCAAATCGGGTGGGAAAGCGATGAATGGGTTCAAAACTGTCGCCATTCAGCAGGGTCGCGTGATGGTCGCCCAGCTCCACCACCACGAAGAGGTTATCGATATCGGCGTCAAACCTGGGCTTGTCCGCCAGACTGCCCGGCTTATGGATTTCGATACGGCTAGCTTGAATCTGTTCGAATCCCCACTCAGGTATCTTCTCCAGCGGCGTATAGATATAGTCGGCCAGTGATTGAACCTGTCCAGGGTTCAACACCTCCTTGAATGGCGGCATCTGGGTGGCGGGCCGTCCCTCCGTAATGGTTGTTAGCGCATTTTTGGGTTTGAGCCGGTGCAGGTTTTGCGGCAGCAGGGCCGGCCCTTGCCCGCCAAGCCGGTCTTGCCCATGGCATTCCGCGCAATGCTTTTGATAGAGCGTATCAATAGCTGAGACATCCGCCGGAATCGCGCTGCTGAACAACAGTGATTGCAGCAACAGCAGCACACCGCCAAATCGAAACCTGGCGGCAGACCTATCCCCCCATCCCCTATTCTGTTCGGACACCCTATAGTTCATCTGGATTTGCGTTCATTTGTGGACACATCCCGCTTGATCTTGATGCACTTGACCTTTCCCACGCGAAAAGCGGATCAGCCGTGTTGTCGGTCGGTCGATCCGCCCACAGCCGTCACTCGTCGAGAAGATCGATTCTGTAGGCCGCGTGACAGGTCACGCAATTCGCCATCAGTTCAGCCAATTGTTGCAGACTATGCTGTGGATCGCCGAGCTGTTCGGCATCCAGGGCCAAATTGTCAAAGCGCCTATGGGTATCGAAACCCAGCTTCTTGAAACCGGCGGGCAATCGCCCGACCAGACTGCCCGGCATCCCCTCTCGCGCCACCATCCCCGCCTGACGGGCGGATTCGACCACCCGCTGCATCGCCTCTTCCTGGGTTGCCGAGAGGATCGTCTGAACCGCTTGCAGAAACCCCCGCATCTCTTTAAGCACCAAGTCCCGTTCACTCGCCGGCATCAAAATGGCGGTACGGCCGTCGCTTGCCGGCGCCACCTCACCCTGCCAAAGAAACTTGTAGGCCATGGCAAGAGAGAGCAGTAGCAACAGCATAGTGGTGATACAACAGAACTTCGATCGCATGAGTCATATACCCTCAACAGGAAAGTCGTTCAGCATCAAATCCGAAAGGCAGAGAAATTTGCGGTCTTTTGCGGTGATTGGCGTCCATTGGTGGCTTATTCATACACTATCCCGTTACCCACTTGATCGGGAGAAGAGCCTAAAAAACTCAATATTCTATTAACCCGTCATCACCCCATCGCCGCCAATTGTCCTGAGGATGATGCAATCTCCTCATCTGTCAGATAACACCCCGGATCTTCAGCCCAGGGATTGCCGGTCAGGCGCCAGGCGCGGGTACGGCTGTTGCCGCCACAAACGGAGCGGTGGCAACAGTCTGCGCAACGCCCTTCCAGCGGTCGATGTGTCAGTTTCAGGCCCGCCATCAGAGGGTCGGATGTATCCCGCCATATCTCGGAAAAGGGACGCTCTTTCACGCTGCCCAGGGTATAGTCCCACCACATGGTATCGGGATGCACCCGTCCCTCATTATCGATATTGGCGATATTCACACCACTGGCATTACCACCCCAGCGTTTCAGCATCTGTTGCAGCGGCGCGTAGTGCTGCGGCAGATGTTGCGCGACCCAGTGCAGCATATAAGCGCCGTCAGCATCATTGTTGCCGGTAACGAATTCTCGATTGCGTCCCTGCCGGACATCGTCCCAACAGGTGGAAAAGAGCAGATCCATCGCTTCCCGGGTGAGACGGTGGTGCACATCGTCGCTACGATTCTTGTAGCCCCGACCCGCATAGTTCAGATGTGAGAGGTAAAACTTGTCCACCCCCTCCTCATCCATCAGCCGCAGCAGATCGGGTAGTTCCCGTGCATTCTCCTGGGTCAGGGTGAATCGCAGTCCCACCTTGAGACCCGCATCGCGGCAGAGGCGGATGCCGCGCAGCGACGCCTCAAAGGCGCCTTGCTGACGGCGAAATCGATCATGGGTCTGGCGCATACCGTCGATACTGATTCCCACATAGTCGTAACCCACCGCGGCGATGTCGGCGATCGTCTCCCGGGTGATCAGGGTACCGTTACTGGAGAGCCCCACATAGAAACCCGCTGCCTTGGCGCGACGGGAAATCTCGAAGATATCCGGGTGCAGCAGGGGCTCGCCGCCTGAGAGAATCAACACCGGCACGGCAAATGCCTTCAGGTCATCCATCACGGCGTAGATCTGCTGAGTGCTCAGTTCACCGGGGAAATCCTTGTCCGCCGACGTGGCGTAGCAGTGACGACAGGTCAGGTTACAGCGTCGCACCAGATTCCAGATCACCACCGGGCCTGTGGGTCTGTCCGGTCTGGAATGCGTGGCGACCGGATTTTCCAAGGCATTGAGATAACGGCTGATTCTAAACATAATTGCCTATCTATACGGCAAGTCGCATGCCGCTCTTTTTCAGCACGGCCGAACTGAACAGCACCTCGTGGCCTTCGCTGAACGGTTGTAGCAAATCACTCATCTCAGCTACCTTCTCCATGACCTCCGCCCGGTTACGCCCATGCACCATGGCAAACAGATTGTAGGGCCAGTCCGGCAGGTGGCGGGGCCTGGCATAGCAGTGGCTGACGTAGTCCATGGCCCCGAGGCGGGAACCTGCCTTCTGCAACTGCTCGTCAGGGATGTTCCAAACGGTCATACCGTTACCTTTAAACCCCAGTCGGTAGTGATTGGGCACTACACCAAGACGCCGGATGATGCCGCTCTCATGCATCGCATCCATACGCCTGACAACATCACTGGGCCAGCAACCGATACGCTCCGCCACGGTCTCACAAGGCTCATGAGTCAAGGGCAAACCCCGTTGTGTCTCAGCGATGATACGGCGATCCAGTTCATCCAACGGCGCGCTTTGGGAAACATCGGCGGCGGGGAGCGAGCGGGTGTTGAAACTGCCGTCGTCTTCGATCTCGAACCAGAGTCCCAGATAGAACTCCCGCTCTTTGGGAAAGGCAAGGACCCGGATACCGGTCTCCCTCTCAATCCGATCAATGGCCGCTGCAGTGGCGGCCGATGCGTCGGTAGCCAGCACAAACCACATATTCAACCAATGGTCACGCCGGTAGTTGTGCGCCACCTCCGGCAGGGCATTGACCGATTCGGTCACCTGCTGAAAGCAATCTTCCGGCACGGCCATGGCGGCCAACACCAGATCACCACCCAGACGTTCAGCGTTATAGAGCGGACCAAAGCGCGACAGCCAGCCCTTATCCAGGAGACGTTGGATGGTCGCCATCACCTGCTCCTCATCGGCATCCAGTCTCTCCGCCATCTGACGAAAAGGGCGCTGCGCCACTGGCACCCCCCCCTGAAACCGGTTGATCAGATGGCGTTCGAAAGCTGAGAGCTGCATTGGGCTACTCCACACCCTGAAGGAGTCGGTCCAGCCTTCTGCGGGGCGGTTCCCGGCCAACATCATAACGGGCGCCGCGCTGTTTGAAGCGCCGCAGACTGAACAAAACCTCGTGCTCGATCCCTGCCAGGTCACATGCCTCGACCATCTTTTCAAGGTTGCGCAGGACCCCCTCCCGGCTGCGGCCATGAATCATGCAGAAGAGGTTGTAGCGCCAGCGCCCCGGACGGCGCGGGCGCCGGTAGCAGAGGGTGACGCAAGCCTGTCGTCCGATCAGACGCCCTATCTCGCTGACCCGCTCGTCAGGCACATCCCAGACCACCATGGCATTGGCCCGGTATCCGAGTTCCCGATGGCGCACAACCACACCGAACCGGCGAATATCGCCACGTTCCAGCAGATGCTTGAGTCGCGCTATCACCTCACTTTCAGTGATGCCCAACTCCGCTGCGATGCCGGCATAGGGGCGTGGCACAAGGGGCAGACCACTCTGTATCGCACAGACCAACCTGAGATCGATGGGATCCTGGTTGAGTAATGCGGTCGGCCCTTTTAGTTCCATTGCAGTTGAAAACCCAGGTTGATGTAGTAATCCTCCATCATGGGCAAGTCGATGACCTCCAACCCGGTGTGTGATTCAATCTCCCTGAGCAGGTGATTCAGCTGCTCCCGATCCATTGCCGTGGCGACGAACCAGAGGTTCAGCTCATGTTCCCGTTGATAGTTGTGGTTGACCTCAGCGAATTCGCTCACCCACTCAGCCACCGCCTCCAATCGCTGCGTCGGCACCGCCATCGCAGCCAGGGTGCTGACGCCGACCCGATTGGGACGAAATACCGGCCCTACCCGGCTGATCAATCCATGGCTTTGAAGCCGCTGCAGGGTATCCATCACCACCTGCTCACTGCTGCCCAGTTGCTCGGCCATGGTGCGGTACGGGCGTGGCGTCAGCGGAAAGTCGTGCTGAAAATCATTCAGCAATCGCCGCTCCAGGTCGTTCAGCGGCTGTTCGAGGATCGATGCCTTTTGTCCAATCATTTCAGAGTCCTATGCGATGCGCCCGGGAAGTCAGAAAGATCCCGGAGGGTTTCAAGGCCGGCCATTCGGCCACCCGTTCGAAGCTGTCAGTGTCGTAGACCTGCAGGCGGTCGATGTCACGCACCGAGACCCAAACCTCTTCGCCCCTGGGTTCGAACTCCATGTGCAATACTCCCTTTCCCGGCTGCAATGTCTTTACCAGTTTCCGGCTCTGGGTATCGATGACCTGAATCGTGTCGTTATCGGGGAAGGAGAAGTTGACCCAAACCTGTCGCCCGTCGGGACGCGACATGACAAAAACCGGTTGACCGTGCATGTCCAACCGGTCCACCTCACGCCAAGTCTCGGTATCGACAACCAGCACCTGATGTCTTCCCACGGCGGGGATGAACAGCTGCCTGCCGGCGACCGCCCAGCCCTCCAGGTGGGGCATCTTGTAGACCGGTAACCTCTGTTGGCCCTTGCCGTAATCCCCGAGGATCCGCCTGGGCTGACGATCCAGGTTCCATAAATCGAGAAGGGCCAGGCCATCCTCCCCGTAGAGACCGGCAATGTAGTAACGGCCATCCGGTGTGATCAGGGCATCGTAGGGCTGCACGCCCACCCCTTTATACTTGCGGATCACCGGTTTGGCCGGATTGTCCATCTCCGCCACCCAGATCTCCCCCGCATCCCACAGACTGAAGATAAAACGGTTGCCTGGAGCATCCACCAGGCCGACCACCTTCGACCGCTTACCGACGCCATATTCAGCGGGGATTTCGGCGACCGGGGCCAGGGTCACGGCGTCGAAGACGCGCACCCCGCCCGGTTCATAGTTGGATACCGCCACCAGCGTGCCGTCCTGGGAGATGGCGCCGCCGATGCTGTTGCCGGACTGGATGGTGCGGGCGACGATCCTGCGTTGCAGGATATCCACCTTGGTCAGACCACCGTCACGCCCGAACAGATAGGCGAATCGCTCGTCGCGGGAGAAGACGGCCGAGGCGTGAGAAAGGTCACCCAATCCCTCGATGCGCCCCAATATCGTGTTTCCTGTGCTCTCGATCACCTGCAGACTGCCATTCGCCCGCTCTACCACAACACCGAGATCGCCGGTTCCTCGCTCTTCACTGACCGACAACGGTGTGTAGTATGCGATACAAATCAGGAATAAAAGGGTCAACACTCTCATCTCACACCCGCCTTGATCTGTTCCGCCAGCCAGAGCGCCTCCGGGTCAGAGAGAAAGGGCCGCCATGGCGGCATGGGGGTGCCGTATCGTCCATAAAGAATGGTCGTAGCGAGAAAATCGACCGGTTTACCGGTTAATTTGTCCGGTGTCAGCGCAGGTCCCAGACCACCCTTTAATGAGAGTCCGTGACAGGAACCGCAGTCGTGTTTGAGCAGATTGAGGAGTTCGGCACGGCGCGGAGCAGCGATCTCCGCGGCCCAGCTATTCTGTACCAACAGGGCAAGACTAACAGCGATCAGCACAGGGCGTTTCACCATACGCCTCCTCAGGCTCGAACCAGGCGAGCCGGTCTGCCAGGGCCACCGTCTCGCCCACGATGATCATCACCGGCGAACAGAGCCCTGCCTCCTCCACCCGCTGGTTCAGCGATGAGAGCCTGGCCCGCACCATACGCTGGCGTGGCGTGGTGCCCTCCTGAATAACCGCAGCCGGTGTCTCAGGCGAAAGGCCGGCATCGATCAACTGCCGCACGATGCAGCTTAGATTGGACAGACCCATATAGACCACCAGGGTGGCCGTGGGGTCAGCGAGTTTTTCCCAGTCAAGGTCCAGCGCCTCGCCTTCACGAAAATGGCCGGTAACCAGCCGGACGCCCCGGCTCATGGAACGATGGGTCAACGGAATCCCCGCATAGGCGCTGACCGCTGAAGCGGCAGTGATGCCGGGAACGACTTCGAAGTGGATGGCATGCCGCTGCAGATGCAGCGCCTCTTCGCTGCCACGCCCGAAGACAAAGGGATCTCCACCTTTGAGGCGCACAATCGTGCGCGCCTTCTTTGCCAGACTGGTCAACAGCGAATTGATCTCATGCTGCGGCACGCAGTGCATGCCGGGCGACTTGCCCACCGCAATCCGGGAGACGCCGGGCGGCACCATGGCCATGATCTCCGCCGAAACCAGGCGATCATAGACCACCACGTCGGCGGATTGCATCAGCCTCAGCGCCTTAACGGTCAACAGATCGGGATCGCCGGGTCCCGAGCCCACCAGATAGACAACCCCTTTCGTTTTCATAGCTGCGGCCCGCCATTGGGGGGGGCGAAACCCGCTCGCCGGCCGAAAGATGGCAGGCCCGGTTTCCAACCCCTGATCGAAAGCAAATATCAAATAGCCCGAAACTCAATAACTCGACTGTTGTTTCGCTCTAAAAGTCACTTTAATTTGCTCCAATTTCTCATCCTTGACTAAGATCAAACATGGGTCCGCAAACGCATACAAATAGACGGGTTTTTCAATCGCAAGATCTGGGCGCAATAGCTATCGGCCCCTCTCCCCAACCCAATCCCGGTGCATAGTGGTCAACTGAGGATTCTAGGTTGAAGCGTCGGTCAACCCTTGGCCGCATCCAGCGCCTGACTGATATCTTCGATAATATCGTCCACATGCTCAATGCCGATGGAGAGACGCACCATATCGGCGCTCACCCCGGCGGTTAGCAGTTCGGCCTCGTTAAGTTGACGATGGGTGGTGGTGGCCGGATGACAGGCCAGGGATTTGGCATCGCCGATGTTGACCAGGCGCAGGATCATCTGCAGGGCGTCGATAAATCGGGCACCGGCCTCCAGGCCGCCCTCGATACCGAAGCTGAGGATCCCCGAGGCAAGCCCCTTGGTAACCTTTTGACAGCGTTCATGGTGCGGGCTCTCCGGCAGGGCCGCATAGTTGACCCACTTCACCTGCGGATGCTGTTTGAGGTACTCGGCCACTGCCATGGCGTTCTGACAATGGCGCTCCATGCGCAGACCCAGGGTCTCCAGGCCCTGCATGATCAGAAACGCGCTATGGGGCGAAAGCGCGGCGCCGGTATTCCGCAAAGGCACCACCCGGCAGCGGGCGATATAGGCCGCCGCCCCCAACGCCTCGGTGTAGACGACCCCGTGATAGGAGGGATCGGGCTCGTTCAGCATCGGAAACCGCTCCCTGTTGGCCACCCAATCGAATTTACCGGAATCGACGATAACCCCACCCACGGTGGTGCCGTGCCCGCCGATATATTTGGTCAGTGAGTGCACCACGATGTCAGCGCCATGATCGAAGGCCCGGCAGAGATAGGGTGTGGCCACGGTATTGTCGACGATCAGCGGCACACCGTGCCGATGGGCGATCTCCGCCAGCCTTTCCAGATCCACCACATTGCCCGCCGGATTGCCGATCGACTCGCAGAACAGGGCGCGGGTATTGCCGTCGATCATGCCCTCCAGCTTCTGATAGTCGTCAAACGAAGCCATCCGCGCCTGGATGCCTTGACGGGGAAAGGTATGGGCGAAAAGATTGTAAGTGCCGCCATATAGCTGGCTGGTGCTGACGATGTTGTCTCCGCTGCTGGCAATACACTGGATGGCGTAGGTAATGGCCGCCATCCCGGAAGCGAGCGCCAGAGAACCGATGCCCCCCTCCATTTCGGTCAATCGCTGCTCCAATACCGCCGTGGTGGGGTTCATGATGCGGGTATAGATGTTGCCGACCACTTTCAAATCAAAGAGATCAGCCCCATGCTGGGTGTCGTCAAAAGTATATGACGTGGTTTGATAGATGGGAACCGCAGCAGCCTTGGTGGTGGGTTCGGACGCGTAACCGGCATGCAACGCCAGGGATTCTAATTTCATATTTTCTCCTCATCCTCATTCGTATCGGCCTGAAAGCCGGGCAGATTTATTAACCCTGACAAAGCCTCATTGTTGTAGATTTCGTACCCTTAAACCAGTGCGGTTTGCGGCTTGTCAATGCGGAAACAGCGATAAATCAAGCATAGTAACGCTGAAACACCCAAAATAGACAAGTTGTAACCGTCGAGACGGCCAATTATCCTTACCCGGTTAGCTCACCAGCCGAAAAGCGGTTTCAGGGTAGTGACCAAAGAGGTGAGAAAGACTTCTCCCCTTTGCAAACCCAATTAAAGCTTAGGTAGCGCCCGATCACAAACAGGACTTTATAACGCAATGCACGCAGAGAAACGCAATGAACGCAAAGCCAATTGATCAATATCTCTACACGCTTTGCGTCCTTCGCGTTTCATGGCGATCTTTGCGTTATTTTTCAGTGTTTCCGGACGGACACTAGCCTCAGCCCTATAAAGGCGAGGCTGCTGAATAGTTACCGCGATTAATTAACAGGTCATCCATGCAAGAGTACGCCCTCATTCTGATCAGCACCGTGTTGGTGAACAACTTCGTGTTGGTGAAGTTTCTCGGCCTGTGCCCGTTCATGGGTGTCTCGCGTAAGCTCGAGACGGCCACCGGCATGGGACTGGCCACCACCTTTGTGCTGACCCTCTCCTCGATCTGCTCCTATCTGGTCAATGAATATCTGCTGATGCCCCTGGAACTGGAGTTCCTGCGTACAATCGCCTTCATCCTGGTGATTGCGGCGGTGGTGCAGTTCACCGAGATGGTGATGCACAAAACCAGCCCCATGCTCTATCAGGTATTGGGTATCTTCCTGCCATTGATCACCACCAACTGCGCGGTGCTCGGGGTAGCCCTGCTCAATACCCAGGAACGGCACGGTTTTATAGAATCCGCCCTGTACGGCTTTGGCGCGGCCGCCGGCTTCTCCCTGGTGCTGGTGCTGTTCGCCGGCATCCGCGAGCGGGTCACCGTGGCAGACGTGCCGGAGCCCCTGCAGGGCAACGCCATCGCCCTGATCACCGCCGGTCTGATGTCATTGGCCTTCATGGGCTTTGCCGGACTGGTCGCCTCGTGAGCAGGATGCCGGATCAATGTTGATAGCCATCCTCACCATCACCGGACTCGCTGCCGGTTTCGGCCTGCTGCTGGGCTATGCCAGCATCCGTTTCCATGTGGAGGGCGACCCGATCACCGACCAGATCGAGAAGCTGTTACCCCAGACCCAGTGCGGCCAATGCGGCTTTGCCGGCTGCCGCCCCTATGCCGAGGCGATCGCCGGCGGCGAGGTGGAGATCAATCTCTGCCCCCCTGGGGGCGAGACAACCATGATCGCCCTCGCCGACCTCCTGGGACGCGATCCGGTCCCCCTGGATGCCGAAGTCTCCCAGGAGAAACCAAAGGCCATCGCCCTGATCAAAGAAGACGAGTGTATCGGCTGCACCCTCTGCTTGCAGGCCTGCCCGGTGGATGCGATCATCGGCGCCGCCAAGCAGATGCACGTGGTGATTATCGAGGAGTGCACGGGGTGTGAGCGCTGCCTGCCGCCCTGCCCCGTGGACTGCATCGTGATGCAACCGATTGAACAAAAGGCCGGCAACTGGCGCTGGCCGTTCCCCCAGAGCGGCCAGGAAGAGATCGCTGCCACGGCCCGGACACTCCAACACTATGCACGCTGAATCGAAAAAGGGAAAAACACGGGAGTTGTGGCGCTTCCACGGCGGCCTGCACCTGCCTGACCAAAAGGAACTCTCGCTGCAGCGTCCCTTGCGCCAGGCATCGCTGCCGAAGCGGTTGGTGCTCCCCCTGCAACAGCATATCGGCGCACCGGCGCAACCGATGGTCGCAGTCGGTGACCGGGTCCTCAAGGGAGCGATGATCGCCGACTCGGCGTCGCCCGTAACGGCGCCATTGCACGCCCCCACCTCGGGAACCGTCGTCGAGATCGGCGAGTATCCGATTCCGCACCCTTCCGGACTCGCCGACCTGTGTATCGTCATCGAGCCGGACGGCCTGGAGGCGTGGAGCGAACTGCCGCAACCGATCAGCGATTTTCGTTCAGTCGACAACCAGACCCTGCTACAGCGAATCCGCGACGCCGGCATTGTCGGCATGGGAGGCGCCACCTTTCCCGCTGCGGTCAAACTCAATCCCGGCAAGCCGATCAAGACCCTGATCATCAACGGCGCGGAGTGTGAACCCTACATCACTTGCGACGACCGCCTGATGAGGGACTTTGCCGATCGGGTGGTGAACGGCGCGCGCATTCTGCAACAGATGCTGCAGAGCGAAGAGTGCCTGATCGCTGTCGAGGACAATAAACCGGAAGCAATCCTCGCCCTGTTCCAGCAACTGGGTGCAGAGGAGACCATCGAGGTGGTACGCATCCCCACCCTCTACCCCAGCGGTGGCGAGAAGCAGTTGATCCGTATCCTGACCGGCCGTGAAGTCCCCTCCTCAGGACTGCCTGCCCAGGTCGGGGTCATCTGTCACAACGTCTCCACCACCGCCGCCATCGCCGAGGCGGTGCTCGAGGGACGCCCTTTGATATCCCGCCTGGTGACACTCAGCGGCGAAGGGATCCGCGAACCCGGCAATTTTCATGCCCCGCTGGGCATCCTGGCCAGCGACCTGATCGCCCAGGCAGGGGGTTACCGGGGAGAACCGCAACAGTTGATCCTGGGCGGTCCGATGATGGGCTTCGACCTCGCCACCGACCGGGCGCCGCTCACCAAGGGCGCCAACTGCCTGCTCTGCCTGACCGCGAAAGAGGCGCCGAGACCCGAGCCTGCCAAGGCCTGCATCCGCTGCGGACGCTGCGCCGATGTCTGTCCGGCCAACCTGCTGCCGCAACAGCTCTACTGGTACAGCAGGGCCAAGGACCTGGAGAATGCACAGGACTACAACCTGTTTGACTGCATCGAATGCGGCTGCTGCTCCCATGTCTGTCCGTCGCACATTCCGCTGGTTCAATACTATCGCTATGCCAAGGCAGAGAGCTGGGCCATGGAACAGACGCGGCGCGAGTCGGAACTGGCTAAGCAGCGCCACGACTTCCGTGTCTCGCGCCTCGAACGCCTGGAAGCCGAGCGCAAGGCCAAACTGCGTAAAAAGAAAGAGGCCCTGAAGAGCAAACCGCCGGTTGCGAAAAAACCTCAGGCTGGCAAGGACGGCGACGAGAAGGCTGCCAAACAGGCCGCCATCGAGGCCGCCATGAAACGCGCGGCGGAGAAGAAGACCAAACAGCAACTCAAGCCCAAGAACACCCAAAACCTGACCCCGGCCCAGCAGGCGCAGATCGAGGCCGCTGACAAGCGTCGCAACAGCGCCGCCTCAAACAGGGGGCAGCAGGACTCGGAGCCATCAAACTGATGGAATTTCACACCCTCAGTTCACCCCATACGCAACGTCCCAACCGGGTCGATAGGATCATGCTCCAGGTGGCACTGGCACTGTTGCCCGGCACCGCGGCGCTGACTTTCTATTTCGGCTGGGGCGTTTTAGTGAATGTCGTGCTGGCCATCGTCTCGGCGCTCGTCTTCGAGGCCCTGGCGATCAGGCTGCGCAAACGACCGGTGATGCCGGTGCTCCTCGACCTCAGCGCAGTAGTAACCGCCATGCTCTTTGCTGTCGCCATTCCGCCGCTGCTGCCCTGGTGGCAGGTTGTACTGGGCATGGCCTTCGCCATCATCATGGTCAAGCAGATGTACGGCGGACTCGGCTACAATCCCTTCAATCCGGCGATGGCTGCCTATGTGCTGCTGTTGGTCTCCTATCCGGTGGAGATGACCAGCTGGCTGCCACCCGCCATGTTGGCGGAGCATACCCTGACGCTGCCGCAGATCCTGACATTCAAGTTTACCGGTAGCCTGCCCGCGGACCTCACCCTGGACGCCATTACCATGGCCACTCCCCTGGACGAGATGCGCACCAGTCTCGATCTCAACCGTATGATCAGTGAGATCCGCCTGAGCCCGCTGTGGGGCGACTTTGGCGGACTGGGTTGGGAGTGGGTCGGCAACTGGTTCCTGCTGGGGGGTGTCTGGATGCTCTACAAGCGCACCATCACCTGGCAGATTCCCCTCGCCTTCCTCGCCGGACTGGTGGGGATGGCGGCCCTCTTCTGGTTGTTCGATGCCGAGAGATATCCCTCTCCCCTGTTTCATCTCTTCAGCGGCGGCGCGATCCTCTGCGCCTTCTTCATCGCCACCGACCCGGTGACGGCCTGCACCACCCGCGCAGGACAATTGATCTACGGGGGAGCGATGGGGGTGTTGGTCTATATCATCCGCACCTGGGGGGGGTATCCAGAGGCCGTGGCCTTTGCCGTGCTGATGATGAACATGGCCGCCCCGTCGATCGACTACTACACTCGCCCACGCACCTACGGTCATGGCGAGGTAAACCGTGAATAGCCGGCTCGCCATGTTTATCGCCGCCGGCATCCTCGCCACTTTCGCCGTTCTGGGCACCTCCCTGGTGGCCTTCACCCATAGCGCCACCAAGGCGCGTATCGCAGCCAACGAACGGGAGACCCTGTTACGCTCGCTGCATGCACTGGTGCCGCCGGATACGGTGGACAATGACATGGTATCGGATGCAATCGTCGTCCAGGCGCCCGAACGGCTGGGTAGCGAAAGCACCACCGTCTACCGGGGACGCAAAATGGAACAGCCGGTCGCCGCTGTACTGACCAGCATCGTACCCAATGGCTATAGCGGACCGATCAAACTCCTGGTGGCGGTCCGTTACGACGGCACGCTGGGCGGCGTGCGTGTCATCAGCCATAAGGAGACTCCCGGGCTGGGGGATAAAATAGAGGCGTCCCGGTCCGACTGGATCCATGGCTTCAATGATAAATCTCTCAGCGATCCGCCGTTGGAGAAATGGCATGTCAAGCGTGACGGCGGCGTATTCGATCAGTTCACCGGCGCCACCGTTACTCCACGCTCCATCGTCAAGGCGGTCAAAAACACGCTGCTCTATGCGCAGAATCACAAAGAGGCCCTGTACGATAGACCAGCGACATCCCCCACCACCGCAACACAGGGATAACAGCATGTCTGACAACAGCTACCCTAACCTGATCATCGACGGCTTGTGGCGCAACAACCAGGCCCTGGTGGCCCTGCTCGGACTCTGTCCCCTGCTCGCCGTAAGCAATACCGCCGTTAACGGCCTCGGCCTGGGACTCGCCACCACCCTGGTGCTGGTCGCCTCGAACAGCACCGTTTCACTGATTCGCAACTTTGTGCGACCGGAAGTGCGCCTGCCGGTGTTCGTGCTGGTGATCGCCTCTTTCGTTACCGCCATCGAACTGGGCATGAATGCCTTCTTCCATGAATTGCACAAGATTCTCGGTATCTTCATCCCGCTGATCGTCACCAACTGCATCATCATCGGACGCGCTGAAGCCTTTGCTTCAAAAAGCAATCTACGCCATTCCCTGGTGGATGGTTTAAGCATCGGCATCGGCTTCACCCTGGTATTGCTCACCCTCGGGGGGATGCGCGAACTGGTGGGACAGGGCACCCTGTTCGATCAGGCTCATTTGATGTTCGGTGAAGCCGCACGGGGGGTGAGCCTGAAAATCGAAGACTTTCCCGGGATGCTGATCGCCATCCTTCCGCCCGGCGCATTCATCGGCCTGGGTCTGCTGATCATGGTGAAGAACCTGATCGACAAGCGCCTGGCCGCCAGGGCCGCGGCAAAGGCCGGGTATGCCGAAGAGGTCCAGGGCCTGGCGGGCTAGTTGTAGTGTCCGCCTGGAAAGAAAAACTCTCGCAAAGACGCCAAGATCGCAAAGATATAACACATTATTTTTTTGGGTATGTTTATTTTTCCTTTGCGATCTTGGCGTCTTTGCGAGAGAAATTGTCTTGTTTCCGGATGGGTGCTTGCTAACGATGAGAGTCCAGCGTTTCTATACCAGTCAACCACTGAGCAATGGCGCAGAGATTATCCTCGAAGAGGAACCCTCCCATCACCTGCGCCAGGTGTTGAGGCTTCACCCAGGCGACGACATCATCCTCTTCAACGCTGACGGTAACGAGTATGCCGCCACGCTCACCCTGGTCGCTAAACAGGGGGTGACGGCAGCCATCGGTAACTGCCTGCGGCATGAAGCCCCGGCCGAGTTGTCAATCCATTTGATCATCGGCATCTCCCGTGGCGAGCGCATGGATTTTGCCCTGCAAAAGGCCACCGAGTTGGGCGTCACGCACATCTCACCCGTATTCACCGAACGCTGTGTCGTCAAACTCGATGAAAAGAAGAGCATCAGCCGCATGACGCACTGGCGGCGGCTCGTGATCAATGCCTGCGAACAATCCGGTCGTTGCCGGCTGCCGATCATAGACAGCCCCATAGGGATCGGAGAGTCCCTGAGCCATCAGCACGCCGACCTTGCCCTACTGCTTGATCACCGCAGCGATAAGAGTCTCCCGCAAATCGACAGACCCCAGTCATCCGTCAGCATCCTCATCGGCCCGGAAGGCGGACTGAGCGGCAAAGAACGCAAACTTGCCGGACAACAGGGCTTTATCGGCATCAGGCTCGGCCCGCGCATCATGCGCACCGAAACGGCACCCTTGGCGACCATTGCCGCCATCCAAACCCTTTGGGGGGATTTCGCGGAATAACGGTCAATTTTTGGGTTATTGGGAGGTGAGGGCGAAATATCCCTGTCTAACGACTGATTTGCATCGACAGTTACCGAACCAGCCTCCGGACTTGATTAAAGCCGATGGGGTGTGGTATTTTCCTCCTAACTTCAGAGTTTCACTACTTGCAAAGGAGCGCCATGAACGACGAACAAGGATG
>JAHXHS010000059.1 GCA_025656455.1 Candidatus Thiodiazotropha sp. (ex Epidulcina cf. delphinae)
GCTGCGACTTCTTTCAGGGCTTCCTGATCAGCCCTCCCCTGATTGCCACCGACTTCCGGCTTCTGCTCGAGGGCGAGCCCGGTTACCCGTCTGATGGGAGGTATCCGCGTCGGAGGCCGATGCCAACAGATCGTAAAAACTAGCAGGCTCTATTAGAGTCTGCTAATAAGCTGGTAAATATTTACCAAATGTTCGGGTTATGGGGTCAATCCTATGTTGTCGCTATATATGCGGTTCGTGCTCAGTGTGAAAAAGTACCAACCAGATAACATTGACCGGAGAGATTCTGACACACATACTCTTAATCTAAACATGCTCTTACAGTCCTGGCCGTCTAGGCACGACCCGGAGCGGAGCATATATTTCGATGCTTATTTGATCCAGCAGGAGTCTTGGATGGCTTTCATACAGAGTAACCGGCAACTACAGATCAAAACCCCGTTGGGCCCTAATGAACTCCTGATTCTCAAAATGGAGGCGAGAGAAGAGCTGGGACGGCTGTTTGAGTTTACGGTCGATTTGCTGAGTGAAAATGAGTCGGTCGCTCATGATGATCTGCTGGGCAAGAAGATGACGGTTGAAATGGACATGGTGAATACCAGCAAGCGCTATTTCGACGGTTACGTGAGTCAGTTCACCCAAATCGGCCACATGGCCTATTTCGCACACTATCGCGCCACCCTGAGGCCCTGGTTGTGGCTGCTTACCCGCACATCGGACTGCCGCATATTTCAATATAAAACGGTCCCCGACATCATCAAGGCAGTATTTCGTGACAATGGCTTTACCGATTTCGAGGATCGATTGAGCAGTGCCTACCGAGAGTGGGAGTATTGTGTCCAGTATCGCGAGACAGACTTCAACTTTGTCAGTCGACTGATGGAACAAGAGGGTATCTACTATTACTTTAAGCATGTGGCCGGCAAACACATGCTGATTCTGTGTGATGACTACAGTTCTCACAGTGTATTGGAGGCCTATTCGGAAATACCCTACTTACCTCCCACCGAGGCAGGTTCCAGCCGCTGGACAGATTATATCCATAGCTGGAAGTTCACCAAGTCCGTGCAACCGGGCCGATATGCGCACACGGATTATGATTTCAAGAAACCGAAGTCTGATCTCTCCGCAAACGCTCCTTTACCCAGAAGCCATCCCTATGCTGATTTTGAGATTTTCGATTATCCCGGAGAGTATGAAAAAACACCGGATGGTGAGACCTACGCCAGAAACCGTATTGAAGAGATCCAGTCAGGATACGAACTCCTGGAAGGGAAGGGGAACGCACGCGGGGTAACGACAGGTGGATTATTCACCCTTACCGAACACCCGCGAGGGGATCAGAACAAAGAGTACCTGATCACCGCTGCCATGCATTACCTCCACTCTGATGCCTTTGAATCGGTGCCTGAAATTGCAGAGGGTCCGGTGTATGCATGTGAGTTTTCCTGTTCGGACAGTAAGGATAGCTATCGACCGGCACGCATAACGCCCAAGCCGATGGTACAGGGGCCGCAGACAGCTGTAGTGGTCGGCAAGTCGGGGGAGGAGATCCACACCGATGAGTACGGCAGGGTAAAACTGCAGTTTCATTGGGATCGCTACGGCAGCAATGATGAGAACAGTTCCTGCTGGGTGCGTGTTGCACAGGTTTGGGCGGGCAAGAACTGGGGAGCGATGCATATCCCGAGAATCGGCCAGGAGGTGATCGTCGATTTCCTCGAGGGTGATCCCGATCGGCCGATTATCACGGGGCGTGTCTATAATGCCGATCAGATGCCCCCTTATGACTTACCCGCCAACATGACGCAAAGCGGCATTAAAAGCCGAAGCACGAAGGGTGGCAATACGAATACATTCAATGAAATCCGCTTTGAAGATAAAAAGGGATCGGAAGAACTCTATATTCATGCGGAAAAGAACCACAAAAATATCACCGAAAGCAGCCGCACCGAGCAAGTCGGCTACAATCGATCGCTCACTGTGGGCCACGACAAGACAGAGACTGTCAATAACGATAAAACCATAAACATTGTAAAAAATCACACCGAAACCATCGGCTTGAATATGTCCCATACTGTGGGTGTCAATCAAACCGAAACTATCGGCTCGAATAAGTCGGAAACCGTCGGTATCAACAGTGCCGAAACGGTGGGTGCGGCAAAGGAGCTCACGATTGGCGGCCTGTATCAGGTCACTGTCGGCGGGGCGATGAATGAGACTGTGGCAGGTGCCAAGGCCGAAGAGGTGGGTGGTGTTAAGCTGGAGACGGTGGGGGGTGACAGGAAAACCAGTGTCGGCGGCGACCGGGGGGAATCGGTCGGCGGAGACCTGACAGAAGAGGTGGAAGGCAATAAACAGAGTTCGATCAAGGGTAAATACAACATCGATGTAAGTGACGAGTATAAATTGGAGGCTACGAGTAAAATTGTCATGAAGACGGGCGCTGCATCCATCAGTATGGAGCCAAGTGGAAAGATTGAGGTTTCCGGGACTGATGTGACTTTTAAAACTGCCGCAGGAAAGGTACATATCGATGCCGGTGGCATCATCACGATTAAAGGAACGATGGTGAAAATAAACACCTGAGGCTGAAATAAAGTGGTTTTCGCAAACTAAAGTCATTATGGATGACGTTAATGAGGTGCAAACAGTATGAGTGGTAAACCGGCCGCACGCGTGGGTGATACAATAGTCTGTAGCTTGCCACAGGCATTGCCGGCTACGCCTCCGCCTCCGCACGCACCTCCACCAGGCCTGCCCATCATACCTCCTGGCGCGCTCACTGTATTGATAGGCGGAAAACCTGCGGCAAGGATGGGGGATTCCAGTATGTGCATAGCGCCTGCGCCTACACCGAACCCAATAATGCGTGGTGCTTTTCCTGTACCTATCATGAATATGCCTGCAGCAAGGTTGAGTGATTCAGGCACGCATCCAGGATCGGTAATCATGCCGCCTTGCTGTCCTACAGTACTGATAGGTCTATCCGGTACTACCGGAAATCCACGTTTAGGCAATCAGGCTTGTCAGAGTATGGCGGCAGGGCGAAATCCAGCACCCGGATCGACCGGTCCAAGCGGAAATCCACTTGCTTCCAATACGGCAGGCCAAAGCTACAACAATTGCGGTATTGAATCATCAAGACAGATCGTACAACAGGCTACCGGAGCCAACCCGGGCCAGGAAGCTATGTTTAACAATGCAATTACCAATGGGAATGCCTCTCAACCTGCTATCGGCAGCGCCGGTTCCGGTGGCGGTGTCGTTACGGCTCAGAATCAGGCTTGGCACAGTGGTGGAACCACGTCCGGACAACAGGCCTCTATTCTGACCAACAACGGGGTTCCATCCACAAGAATGGCGCCGACTGCGACCGGCGCCCAAATAGGTCAGTTCGAAACCGCGCTTTCCCAAGGGCGAGGTGTCATTGCCAATGGCGATGTGGCGGGCCTACCTGGTTGGGGCACGCAAACAGGCGCGCATGCAGTAATGGTCACTGGTTATGAGTATGATGACGACGGTAACATTACACATGTCATATACAACGATACGGGTAATGGCGCCTGCAACCAGCGCGCAACGGCTGCCCAGTTTCAAAATTTTTTAACGACAGGTGCGAATAATTCTATTGCTAATGGATTCGCTCCATCAGGTGCGGCTGTTACCAATAACCCAATTTGGTAGCAGAAATGAACAAGAGGGTCTTCTTGTATGCCAAGCTATGTTTATTCTTGTTATGCGTTAATAGTGCAGGTGTGTTTGCCATGTCAATGAAAGAGGCGGTCCAGCAGATCGGACAACATGCGAACATGATGCCGTTGGAGCGTGGCATAACATTACCGATGGTGAAGGTTGAGAATAACAGGATTATCGTACGTCGGCTGATCTACTTTACACGCACGACTCTGGAGTTCGGGACAACGATAACACCACCGCAATACATCGCCAGCTATGATCTTTCCAATTCATCTTTCATTACACTGAAGAAATTTGAAATGGATGTGCCGAACCTGCAACCTCCACCCTGGATTCACAACAGGCCGGGCTTCGAAAAACCAGAGGATATTATTCCCGAGTTTGATCGAATATGGACGCTCTATGACATCTTGATTCCGGCCTTTGTTAAAGGAGATTCTGCTGTCACGTCTGAAATCAAACAGGCAGCGGAAGCGTATGTCCACTATTTCGATCGCCATGCCGAAAAGCCTTTGCTTCCCTATTACGATGCGTTTGGCGGGGATTTCTTACGCTGGGTAGGGCGTGTTTCCAAATCATAGATGCAGATAGTACAGGTATTAATCCAATGTCAGATCAGCCATCCACCTCAGTCGTAACAGCATCTGCTAGAAATCTCATCAGCCCATCCCTTCAATTTTCCAACTATATGACATTGCCTATTCCTGTCGTAAGCGATGCTAAACTTTTTTTCGCCTTTCTGGTGGGTCGAGGCGAGGCCTTGAATCCTGAGGCCGGTTACCAAATATGGCCCCCCAGCCTGCTTGCGCTGTTCGATACGGACAATGGGCAGTTCCACGAATTAAGAGCAATTTCACCTGGCTATTTTTCAATTGACCACCCAGTGGACGAACCTATGGGAAAAGGTTTGTCGCCACCTGAAAAAAGTACTACTGAATATCTGCAGAATGAACTGCACCTGTTTCAGTGCTGTGACAATGTGATTACAGCGATACGCTCTCAGCAAGCTCACCAGGATCTATTCAAACGGTTTGACGACTATTTCAGAGCGCTTACCGAGGAGGCGTTGATTCCTTACTATCAAAAACTGTGTCTGGCGAAAATAGCGTGACAGTTCAGTTTGTACGAGGCCGATATGTGTGAAAATCCATCACCCGCACGAAGTAACCGACCTGTTCCAGCAGGGTCGACAACGGAACCACCTCACGCAGGCTTCAGGTCAGCCCAAGCCGAGGGCGCAGCCGCTTCACCGGCCCAACCTGGGCCAACACTGGTCGGATGGCCAAGGCAGCTTGCCTGGAGTGACTTCAACGATATTCAGAGCCGTCCCAGTGGGGAGTCAGAAGATGCGAGAATATCAATGGGTTTTCGCCCCGGCCGACTGGTATATGTACAGGAGGGTGGTGAATTCAGGTTGGGTGAGGTTGAATTTAGCATGGTCTTGAATGCAGCCGGATCCTGGGTCGTTGTATCGGCCAAGACCACCACGCTTCTTGCCCATGAACAGGGTCATTTCGATATTGTCGGCCTCTGCTACCGGGACCTCGTTGCAGAGATCAGGACATTAAGAGACAGGTCAAGACGCAGACTCATTCTGGCAGTGCGTCGAGTCATGCGCGAACACGACCAACGTGCAGAGACCTTAACCCGAGAGTACGATTCACAACAACAGACCAATCACGGAAGAGACAGCGTACGTCAACAAGCCTGGGAGAGCCAGATTCAAGCCTGTCGTCAAAGTGGCGCCCCATTGACAGTACCGCCTTAGGCTCGACCCATACAGATTATCCGAAATGGAACTACTCAATGCCACACCAATGCAGGCTGGATATACCATAGGTATGCAGCCCCATGGACGGGAACTGCTGGTGATTGTGGTAAAAGGCACCTTTTTAATACCTGAACGTGGGAAACAGCCGGTTCTTGCAGAAAGACAAAAACAGTTAGTGGAATCCGATACCTTCACAGGTGAACCTGGATGTTCTGCGCCTCTCCATGAGTTTGATTATGCGCCGTTCAAACGACATTGTGATGTCTTATTGAATGGAAGCGCGTATTCACCTAATGGTAAGCCAACGACACGAGTTGAAGTAACTCTTCGCTTAGGACCTATTTTCAAATCTTTCACGGTCACTGGCGATCGCTACTGGGAAGCAGGAAGCCTGGCGATACGCCCAGGTTATGCCGGGCTCTTCGAACGCATGCCGGTTAGCTATGATCATGCCTTCGGTGGTATCGATAACTTCCATAAGAATGAAACAAAGCATAGTGTCCTGATGACCAATCCGATTGGTAAAGGTTTTCACCTGCAGTTGAGCCGTAAGCTGGTGAACGGATCACCCATGCCGAACACAGAGGAGCTGAAGCGGCCAGTCACCATGCCCAATGCCAACTATCAACCGATGGCCTTGGGCCCACTGGGAAGAGGTTGGGATCCGCGACGAAAACTGGCAGGCACCTATGATCAGGATTGGATAGACAACACTTTTCCCTTTCTGCCGGCGGATTTCAATGATGCCTACTATCAGGCCGCACCGATTGATCAGCAGATGCCACACCCCCAGGGGGGAGAGCGTGTGTTTCTGCAGAATCTCACAGCCAAAGGAGAGACCAGCTTTACGCTGCCAGAGATTGAAGTACCCATCGTCTTCTTTTACAGCAAGGGAGAAAATAACAAGCGTAAGGCAGTGATCGATACCATTGTGCTGGAGCCGGATGAAGGCCTGTTCACCATGACCTGGCGTGCATCGATTCCGCTCAATACAAATTTCCTTGAAATACCCCAAGTTTTGGTGGGCAGAAAATCACCAGGCTGGTGGCGTGCGCGTGAACTGGGTAAAGCCTATTACTCATCATTGGATCAGTTGACACGAGAAAAGCGGGCAGACACAACAGAGAAGGATTGATGGGCTGCGACCAACTATCATTGGAGTATGCTTAACTTGCTTGATGTAAGTGGCAAAGATTCACCACCCATCTGGCGGAGCAGGGCACAGCATTACCTGAGTATGTGCAGCCGGCAAACAGGTAAACATAAGGTAAACAGGACCACCCAAAATCACTTGAAATTTGAATGGGTGTCTGATTAACGTTCCGTTCCCATGTTCTATGCGGGAACACATAATGTGAACAGGGCGTAGGGTGCGGCCCTGCCGCACCATGCTAACCCGATAACTTGGGCTCCAGGGCTTCAAGTTACGGTGCGGCTGGGCCGCACCCTACAAAGCTCGTAGAACATGGAAACAAGATGAACGCCGAAACTTAAGATAAAAAAAGCCGGCGTTTAAGCCGGCTCGAGTCGATACTGAATCAGAGATTCAGATCAATCCACTGTTTTAGTTTTTATATTCGCCAAACACGAATCTCGGCTTCATCCAGGCCACCAGCATCGGCAGAATGGTCAATGCCGTGACCACATCGATCAACAGGGCCTGACTGATATAGACCCCCAACCCCCATGTATTCGCAAGATCGGTGTTCAACAGCGGGATAAAACAGCCAAGCAGCACGATCACTGAGATGATCACCGCAGATCCGGTGGTATTCAAGGTATTGATCAAGGAGACCTGCCAATCTCCCGCGGTTGCCTGCATCTCTTCCTTGAGCCGCGACATCATGTAGATGCCGTAGTCGATACCCAGGCCCATTGCAATACTCAGCGCTACTTGCAGATGGAAGGCCAGATTCCCGGACCAGTTCTGAATAGCGGTCATATAGCCACCGAGTCCATACTGGGCATAGAGGGTGATGAACAACAACACCATCAGGATGATCGAGACCACTAGCGAACGGAAAATCAGGGCCGCAATCACAAATACCGCAAAGGCCGTCAGCAATGGTCCTGACAGCCAATTGTCCACCGCCACCTCGCGAGTGGCCTCAGTCGCGCCGAGGAACCCGCCGAGGGCAGGCCTGACATATCCCGGACCATCGACGGACAACTCATTGGCATCCCCGGAAAGATCCGACACCGGCCCGGAGCGAAGACCGAAGTTGACCTTGCTGAAACCCGTGTCATGCTTGTGTTCCTCGATATACTGCTGGATATCCATGGTGACCTGATGGGTCTCCACCGGGTCCATGGTGTTGATGAAGCCCATCACCACCCCTTCGTTCCAGTTCTTCATCACGAAGGAGTCCATGTCTCCCTCTTCGGTCATGGTCTCCAACAGACCGTTGTAGAGCTGAACGATATCATCGCCGTCTCTGTCATCGTCGGGATCGATGGAACGCAGTTTTTTCGATGTCGGAATATAGAGATCCTTGATATCGGGCTGCTCGCCCGGCTCAGCCGTCAGCAGCATATTCACCAGGCGGATATATTGGGCATAGGAGCCGGTGAAGCCGATAAACGGGTGGGCGCGCATCCACGCTTCCAACGCCTCTATATCGGCCAGCACATCGGCCTGATTGAAAATACCCTGGGCGCCGCAGGGATCGGGATCCCAACAGCCCAGCTCCGCCTTGTATTTCTCGCACTGGACGGCCTTTTCCGTCATATCCTCGATGTCGTATAGGGTCTCTGGAAAGAGGGTATCCACACACTCGTCGACCACCGCTTCCTTGCCACGAATCGGGATCGACACCGAAATCACACCCGGCATGATTTCGTTCAATCGCTCGATGTGCTGGATGGTAATCGACTTCTCCTTGAAGGCGGCCCGGGAATAGTTGATGCCCTTCTCGACACCCGGCATCAGATCCTCGGCGGTGCCGTTGAGAATGTCGGTTTGATAGGTTGACCAGCCGAAAATCACAACGACGATGCCGATGGGGATCAGCTTTCCCGGCCCTGTCAGCAAACCGGATATGAAGCCACCCACCTTTGTCTCCCAGGCATGCTCATCCCCTTCACCGATGTCGGAGTGACTGCAGGGAAAGGTCATCATCAACAGCGGGATCAGTGTGGTGGTGGTGAACAGCAGTGTCAGCATGCCGAACATGCCGAAATAGGCGTAGGCCTTGTAGAAGGAGATATCCACCGTCGCCAGGGTGGCGAATCCAACCATATCGGTAACGATCGACAGCGTGGCCGGTACGATGGTATGGGAGATGGCGACCCTGGCGGCCGATTGACAATCCCCTGAGGCGGCCTGTTCCTGCATGAACCGCCGGGTGACCTGCACCGAGTGGCCGATGCCGATCGCCAACAGCAGCATCGGGGTCAACACCATCATGGTGGTCAGCTTGAAGGCTGAGAAACCCATCACCCCCAAGGTCAGTATGATCGTGGCGCTGACCCCGAGAATCGGGAAAAGGGAACCGCGCCAGTTACGGAACTCAAACCAGAGCGCGGCAATGACAATGGCGAACGAGATGACGAACAGCCACCACTTGTTGACCAGGTCGGCCAACATCCAGGCAAGGAAGTAGGGTTCGCCCGCGACCAGGACCTCGAAGCGCTCATCCTGGCCATACTCATCCATCATCGCCCGTACTTCGCGCACCCAGGGGAGATAGATCTCCTTCACCTCATCGGTGTAGTCGCCGATGATATAGAGTGACTTGGCGGTACAGTTCTTCTTGTCCTTCTCCTGAAACTCACACTTTTTCCCCTCGGCATCTTCAAACCCGATCAGCATCGGGCCGATGACCGGATTACCCTCGATGCCCTCCTTGAGGAAGGCGAGTTGCTTCTCCGCGGTGTCGGGATCGGCGCTGATGCCTTCGGTAGGAATGAGACGCTTGAATACCAGTCCATTCTCATCGGCGCCCATGAACTTGATCTTCTTCGCGGCGATGTCGATGAAATTGGATTCACGAGCGGTCTCCAAGGCGACCAGCCGATCATGTATCTCCTGAACCTTGTTGACGAACCAGCCCTTGTAGACATCGCCCTCGTCGATGCGAAGGGCGAACACCATCAGGTTGCCCATGCCGAAGTTGTATTCGGCATAGAGGTTGGTGGCCACATAGCGGTTGCTCGGGGGCAGCAGGGTATCCGGATCGTTGCGCATATCCAGATTCTTGATCTGCAGGGCGGCAATGACGGTGGCCACCAGCAGGATCAACATCAACGGCCAGCGAAACTTGATCACAAAATCCGCATAACCCTCGGCCCACTGATTACCGGATGAGCTGTTTGACGCAGAACCACTCATGGATCATTCCCCGTTGAAAACGCAGTTTGAAAACAGGCGCCCGGTCAATCCACCGGGCGCCCGCGCCTGTTTCGATTACTGAACAAGATCCGTTGCAAGGATCATTCGAAAATCCATTTCAGGCCGACTTGAAAGTTTGAGGATTTATTGAACTGACCGAAGGTCGTATCTTCTTCGCCCCAGTAGTTGTTCCACTCCACGGAGCCGAGCACCGTGTCGGTGAAGCTGTACTCCACGTCGAAGCGGTTCCACTTACCACCGCCCTCTTCGTAGATGAAGATATTGTTCCAGCGATGCTCCTGGGAAGCGCCGAAGGGTTTGGAGAAGAAGATCGAATAGAACTCTTTGTCCTCGTAACCCCTTTTCAGACCGTTGGAGAGACTCATGGCCGCAAAATCAGCGGTATAACGGCTGCAATCCACGGTCGCGCCGGTCTGGGTCCTGCAGCTATCCGACTCATCGATAAAATCGAGATTGCGGAACTGGATAAACTGACCGCTGACCAGCAGATTGGTGACCACCGTGATATCGGCGCCCAGGACATACTTGAAGTAGTCCGCATCCTCCATCTTCAGGGCGTTGGTCAGATCGCCGATGGAGAGCAGGAACTTGTCCACCACCGGCTGCTTTTCCCCCTCGTCGTAGAGAAACTCACCCCTGAGCACCAGCGGGATATCGCCCACTTCGAGGGCATAGTCGAAAGAGGTCCCCAGACTGTTGACCCGGTGCAGGCTCTCGGTGAAGCGCAGCGTCGGGGCGCCGGCACCCATGGCGGGCGGTTCGTTGAAGGGATTGCCGTCGGCCAACCCCGCCAGTACGGCGCTCGGATCCAGGGCGCCGTAATAGGTGGAGCCCGTTCCGTCGTGAACCAGGATGGTGGTGGCGTTGCCCATGTCCCAGTTGGCCCGCGCCTGATCCCTGCTCAAGTCGCTCGTGACATCGGGGATGAAGGTGTCATCCTGTTGCGGACCAGGGGTACCGTTGGTATCGAAAAAAGCGGTTGCGGCGCGTTGCACCGTCAACTCATCGCCCGCTGAATTTCTCCAGCTGAGGTCGATGTCCGGATTGCCACCGTAGTGGTGGAAATAGTTGACGGACCAGTTGAGGCCGCCATCCGTTGAATTGCGAAAACGGAAGCCGGCATTCACATCGCTGTCGTCTGGGTAATCACGCACCCACTCACTACTGGTCCCCGTCAACCCGGTCGGAGTGGACGGCGTGAAGCTGGTAAAGGTGTTGAAGGTGGCAAAAGTGGCATTAGACATCAACTCGAATGCCGAAGTGCCCTCGCTTGGTTGCCAGCTCACTTCGGTGGGATCGAGTGGTGTAAGTCCGGTGATCGGCATCAGATTGGTCTCGCCGAAATTCCCATTGGGATCGGTCACGCCGGCTGGAAAATTGGCTTGACCGGTAAATCCGAACTGGGAGAAGGCGTTCAGCAATAGCCAACCCGGTGCGGCAGCGGGATCGGTGGGCACGGTAGGCGTCAGCAGACCGGGATTGGTCGCGGCATCCCAGAAACCGCCGGCGAAACCGTCGACAGTCAAACCCGCGAACAGATTCAGGCCCACGGGTAGCGCCGTGCCGCCGGTAAAGCCTCCACCCATGGCGGCGGCGTTGAAAGTGGCCGCCACGTTGCTCAATGCCGGGGCCACATTGTAGAAACCGTTGACCCCGCCGCTGATCGCCTCCACCCCCTTCATCAAAAAGGGATGCCCGGCGTCGCCATTGGGATTGAGGCCGGGAATCTTATTCTCTTCCACCTGGGAGACAATAAACTGCAGATTGCTGTTATCGCCGATATTCCGCTCTGCATTGATCATCCAGATCGGTATCCGCGAGTCCTCCATGGCATTCTGATTGAGTTCCCTGAAATCGGTGGGATTGATGATATCCAGCAGCTTGATACCGTCCGCGGTCCCCCAAACGACCTGCTGTTTACCCAGCCGGAAATCCCATCCGAACAGAGTGGTGTCGATATAGAGTTCTCTCAGGTAGTCGTGCTGGGTATAGAGTTCATGTCCCTTGTAGTAATCGTTGACCCCTTCGGAATCGTAGATGAAGTTCAGGTCGGCATGCCAGGTGCTCTCTTCGCCGAGGTCGCCATTCAGGAAGATCCGGGCGGAGTTTTCGAATTTCAGCAAATCCCCCTTGTCGTGCCCTTCCCTGTCCAGCATGGTGTCCGCCTCACCGGTCAACTGACCGTCTCTGGTGAACACGGATGTTTCGTTTTTCAGGTAACCGGTGATCTCTACCTCAGCGACGGCAGCACCCGGTAAAACCAAGGCGAGCAATATCGACTGATAAACCTTACAGCGCTTGAACATAAATGATTCCTCCCGGGTTCAACGATCTCCGGCAGCCCTTGTCCCTGTCATTCGCCGGATTCGATGATGTGTAAGACCGCCGCATGCCGGCAGCCAAGACTTAGTTGGGTGCGCCTTGGCGACCTGTCCCGGGAGTTGGTCGGACTCCCCCTTTCGGGACAGGACGGTTCAGTGCGCCCCCATTTATGATTAACGTTTGATTTTTCTCAGGGTCTTCTCTGACCAATAGTCGGATTGCCATCCCTGATTATACTGAACGATCTCCCGAGGGATCACCGCCCAGGTCTCGTGTCCGGACCCGAAGGTCTTGCCATACCAGTATCCCCAGAACTGGGCGCGCGGATCATCCTGTTCGAGACTCTTCCAGTCACGGTCGATCACCTTTACCTTGGTGTCGCCTTTGTAAAATTCGGTACGGTAATCGGCAAAGGTCGTGGTGTCGACATAGCTGACGCGGTGGTCGTACCACCAGTTCTCCCGTTTGGTGGCGCTCTTCAGCTTGTAGACCGTCTTGCCCTTGTGGTCGCATGCCGCATCCGGGGGATTCGGCAGATATTTGTTCTTCGACTCCGCCTTGCCGATGGCGCCGAGGCAATCATTGAAGGTCTCGGTGCCAAGCAACTCATGGGTCTCGTCCTTGGGCTTACGCAGGGTTACGTCGCCGAAAGTGAAATCGGTACCGCCCCAGGCGTCATCATGGGCAGGCTCGGCAAAACGGCGGACCTTACGCAGCGCCGGCAGCCAAATGGAATAGGACTGGCTCTTGTCGTCATCCACATAGTCGGTGATCAACATCCCGGTGCCCTTCAGCTTGCCGGAGCGGAAGATGGCGATATCCTGGGCGTTGGTGGCGCTATTGCCGTATTCATTGTTCAGATAGCGCTCAACGGTGATGGTCGTGGGTTTGCTCCCCGCTGATTTATTCACGATAACCGTGATCTTACCGGGAATCGCCCGATTGCTTTTCTTGGGATCCTTGTTGTTATTGGTGATGCCGAAATTCTTCAAGGCATAGAAGTGATTGACGAAGTAGACCTGATCCGCGATCCCATTGGCGTCAGGGGTGCCGGTCGGTAGCGGAAGGTCCTTGGGGACACCGGCGATGGCGTAATTTGAAGATAGGATACCGATAGCGACAGCTGCTGACACAAACTTATGCACCTGCATTATTCATCCTCCTCTGTTGGACGGCGATGACATCAGACCGTCCTTGATATTATTGAATTACGAGTTTCTTATGAGCGCGACCTGTGAGTAGAATCCACATTAATACCAGACAACCCGGCCGTTTAGCAATGAGGATTAACCTTAGTTAATCAGGGGATATCACTTTTTCTTTAATGTATAGTTTAAATCAGCATGGACCGCCAGACTTAAGATTTGCTTAAGTCATGATCCGTCTATCACAACACGATGTAAACATCAAAAACTTAATAAATCGAATTAAACTTGAATTCAACCCCTTGATATAACAAAATTTCCCTTCATCTAACAAACTGCACGCCCCATTGCATGTCGATACTCGCCCTAGGACTCAACCATAAAACCGCCCCCGTGGATATCCGCGAAAAGCTCACTTTCGGTCCCGATATCATTGCCGGGGCCCTACGCAGCTTGCTGGAAAACCCGGCCGTGGAAGAGACCGTCATTCTCTCCACCTGCAATCGCACGGAAGTCTACTGCACCATCACCCAGGAGGACCATGAGCCGCTGGCGGACTGGATCAGCCGCTTTCACGGCTTGCCCGGCAACCGGGTCTCCCCCTACCTCTACAACCACTTCGGCTCGGACGCGGTCAAGCACCTGCTTCGCGTCTGCTGTGGTCTCGACTCCCTGGTGCTCGGCGAACCGCAGATCCTTGGGCAGGTCAAGGCGGCCTACCAAACCGCCACGGACGCCGGCACTACCGGGAAATTGCTCTACAAACTGTTTCAACACGCCTTCTCGGCCGCCAAGCAGATCCGCACCGATACCGCGATCGGCAACAGCCCGGTGTCGGTTGCCTTTGCCGCTGTCAGCCTGGCAAAGCAGATTTTCAGCGATCTTTCGGAGCAGACCGCGCTGTTGATCGGCGCCGGCGAAACCATCGAACTGGCCGCCCGCCATCTCAGCCAGAACGGTGTCGGAAGGATTGTCGTCGCCAATCGAACCGTGGAGAGGGCCCATACCCTGGCCGCCCAGTTCGACGGTTACGCGATTGCCCTGACCGAGCTGAGCAGCCACCTCGCCGAGGCCGACATTGTCATCTCCTCCACCGCCAGCCCGCTGCCCGTGCTGGGGAAGGGTACGGTGGAGAGCGCCCTCAAGGAGCGCAAACACCGCCCGATATTCATGGTCGACATCGCCGTGCCGCGGGATATCGAGCCGGAAGTCGCCGACCTCAGCGACATCTACCTCTACACCGTCGACGACCTGGATGAAGTCATCCAGGAGAACATGCGATCACGGGAGGAGGCGGCCAAGCAGGCAGAGGAGATCATCGAACACTATGTCGGGGAATACATGGGCTGGCTGCGCTCCCTGGATGCGGTGGAATTGATCCAGGACTATCGCTGCTACGCGGAGCAACTGCGGGACGAGGTGATGGGCAAGGCCCTGCAACTGTTGGGCAAAGGCAAACCCCCCGAAGAGGTTGTGCGTTTCATCGCCCACACCCTCACCAACAAATTGCTGCACACCCCCAGCGCACAAATGCGCCAAGCCGGTTTCAACGGACAAGTCGAATTGCTCGAGGCTGCCAACACCTTGTTTCAGATCAAGAAAACCGACACCACTCCATGAAGCCCTCACTGCGCGACAAGCTGGATCAGATTGCCGAACGTTTCGAAGAGATCACCGCGCTTCTCGCAGACCCCGAGATCCAGGGCAACCAGAACCGGTTTCGTGACCTGGGACGGGAGTATGCCCAGCTAGAGCCCGTTGTCGCAATCTTCCGACGTTATCTGGCCGCGGAAAAAGATGTGGAGAGTGCCAGGGAGCTGATGGGGGACTCGGAAATGGCCGCTCTCGCCAAGGAGGAGTTGGCGATTGCCCAGCAGACCCAGGATAGCCTTGAACCTGAACTGCAACTGCTGTTGATCCCGAGCGATCCCAACGATCAACGCAACGTTTTTCTGGAGATCCGCGCCGGCACCGGCGGCGCGGAAGCAGCGCTTTTCGCCAGCGACCTCTATCGCATGTATTTACGTTATGCCGAGTCGCGGCACTGGCAGGTGGAGACCATCGGCGAGAGCCTGGGGGAGCATGGCGGCTACAAAGAGGTGGTCTGCCGAGTCAGCGGCAACGCCGTCTATTCACGCTTGAAGTTCGAATCCGGCGCCCACCGGGTGCAACGCATCCCGGAGACCGAATCCCAGGGCCGCATCCATACCTCAGCCTGCACCGTGGCGATACTCCCGGAAGCGGAGGAGGTGGACGAAGTGGAGATCAACAGCAATGAGCTGCGAATCGATACCTATCGCGCCTCCGGCGCCGGCGGCCAGCACGTCAACAAGACCGACTCAGCAGTACGCATCACCCATCTGACGAGCGGCATCGTGGTGGAGTGCCAGGACGAGCGCTCCCAGCATAAGAACAAGGCCCGCGCCATGTCGCTACTGCAGGCAAAACTGCTCTCCCAAGCCCGGGAAAGAGTCGTCAGCGAGCAGGCCAGTTCGCGTAAGCTCCAAGTCGGCAGCGGTGACCGCTCGGAGCGCATCCGCACCTACAACTTCCCGCAGAACCGGCTGACCGACCACCGCATCAATCTCACCCTCTACAAACTGGATGAGGTCATGACCGGCGCCCTGGACCCGGTGATCGACCCCTTGTTGAGGGAACACCAGATCGAACAACTGGCAACCTTGGGCGAGGCCTGAGCAACGGCCGGTCTGTGGTGATGGTTACCCTACGGCAGGCCCTGCAATCCGCCCGGCTCGCCCTTGACGGGCTGCCCCACGCCAACCCTGAACTGGAAGCCGCCCTGCTGCTCTGCCATCTGCTCGGCAAGCCGCGCAGCTATCTTTTTGCCTGGCCGGAAACGACCCTGACGGCGGATGAGCAACACGCCTATGCGACGCTCATCGAGCGCCGGCTCAATGGCGCCCCGATTGCCTACATCATCGGGGAGCGTGAGTTCTGGTCCTTGAAATTGCATGTTAGCCCGGACACCCTGATCCCCAGACCGGAAACCGAACGCCTGGTGGAACGGTCGCTCCACCATCTACGATACCTGTCCGACCCGCTGGTTGCCGACCTGGGCACCGGCAGCGGCGCCATCGCCTTGGCGCTCGCCAGTGAGCGCCCGGATGCCCGGATTCACGCCTGCGACCGCTCCGCTGAAGCCCTCGCCGTGGCCCGGGAAAACGCCGCGCAATTGGGGTTCACCCAAGTCAGACTCTTTCAGGGGAACTGGTGCGAAGCCCTGCCGGCGGAAGCGCGTTATGATCTGATAGCCTGCAATCCTCCCTATATCGAGACAGGCGATCCACACCTCGCTCTGGGCGACCTGCCGCGGGAGCCTGCCTCAGCCCTGGCATCCGGCAGCGACGGACTGGCGGATATCAGGGTGATCGTTCAACAGGCCCCCGGACGACTGAAAAAGGGGGGTTGGCTAGTGCTCGAACACGGCTACCGACAGGCCCCCAAGGTGCAACGACTCCTCCTTGCGGCTGGTCTCAGCGACATCTCGACCCACCGGGACCTCTCCGGCCATCCACGCCTCACCGAATCCCGTTTGGCCGAATACTATTGACCCGGCATCATTAATGATCACCTTCGTCATTCTGGCGAATGCCGGAATCCATTTCATACTCAGCGAGTTACTGGATTCCGGCCTGCGCCGGAATGACGAGGTACACTCGTGTAGTGCCCTATACTGTCGCTTGATTACTCAAGTTTCGGAGTTCAAATTTAACGCGTTCCCATGTTCTATGTGGGACCGCACAATGTGAACAGGGCGTAGGGTGCGGCCCTGCCGCACCATGCTGGGTTGCGCTCCTGTTTGCTATGACGGATTTCTTCACTTCGCGGCCCCCTGACCCAATACCTTGGGTTCCAGGGCTTCAAGTTACGGTGCGGCAGGGCCGCACCCTACGAAACTCGTAGAACATGGGAACAAGATGAACTCCGAAACTTGAGTTGATTATTTCCCCGCGTTGGTTAGGATTAATTGTTATGGGTGATATCCCACACGACTTGGTGAAATACCGGGACATTCACTTTGCCGAACTCCACCCGGATCCCAACCAGGCTGGCACTGCCGCCATGCTGCTGGCTGATGTGGACGGCATCGTCCGGGCAACCCCCTTCACCGCGACCCATTTGCACATCAGCTACGAACTGATGCAGGTCACCCTTGAGCAGATAGAGTCGGGTCTCACGACCATGGGGTTGCATATTGACAACCGACTGCTCTATCGATTGAAACGGGCTCTCTATTACTACACGGAAGATACCGAACGCGCCAACCTGGGCTGCAGCCGGGACGATTCAAAATGCACCCGCATGATCTTCGCCGACCGCTATCAGCGCATCAATCACAAGCTACGCGACCAACGCCCGGAACACTGGCGTAAATATCTCTAATTCTTTAAGGTTCAACCTTTCGACAGGCGTGCCCCCCCCTGATGAACGACGATCAACTGCTGCGTTACAGCCGACAGATCATGCTGCCCTCGATCGGTATCGAAGGACAGCAACAATTGCTCGATGCCCGGGTTTTGATAATCGGTCTCGGCGGCCTCGGTTCACCGGCGGCCATGTATCTGGCCGCGGCCGGGGTAGGCACACTGGTGCTGGTCGACTTCGACCAGGTGGATTTGACCAATCTGCAACGCCAAATCGTACACACCACCCAGGGCATCGGCCACCTCAAGGTGGAATCGGCCCGTAACACCCTGCTGGCCCTGAACCCTGAATCGCGGATCGAGACCATCCCCAGGCAACTTGACGAGAGTGCCCTCGCCGAACAGGTCGATAAGGCCGACCTGGTACTCGACGCCAGCGACAATTTCGCCACCCGTTTCGCCCTCAACAAGGCCTGTTTCGCCCATCAAACTCCCCTAGTGTCCGGGGCCGCCATCCGCATGGAGGGACAGGTAAGCGTCTTTTCCGGCCAAACAGGCGGCCCCTGCTATCGCTGTCTCTACCCCGACGAGGGAGAGATCGACGAGACCTGTTCCGCGAATGGCGTGCTAGCCCCGCTGGTGGGTATCATCGGCAGCATTCAGGCCGTTGAAGCCATCAAGCAGTTGACAGGCGCCGGAAAAAGCCTGCAAGGCAGGCTCCTGCTCCTGGACGCCCTGCAAATGGAGTGGCGCACCTTGCGCCTGACGGCCGACCCTGCCTGTCCTGTCTGTCGTACGACAAACTAATCGTGGAGACACGATACGCGGTAAACCCGCTCGTCTGTCCGCTGGCAATCAGTCTCGCCTGCCTGCTACCCGGCCTGCTGCCGACATCACTCGTTGACAGCCTACAATACCACCACACCGCTATCGCAGCAGGCGAGTGGTGGCGACTGATCACCGGCCACCTGACCCATTTAGGCTGGGGGCACCTGCTGATGAACCTAGCCGGTTTTTGGTTGATCTGGGGTCTGTTTCTGAGCCGGGATCCACCCCATCGATGCGCCTACCGGCTGCTCCTGATGATGCTCGGCGTCTCATTCGGTCTATGGTTTTTGACCCCAGAACTGGCCTGGTATAGAGGATTGTCAGGGGCTCTGCACGGCCTGTTGTGCTGGGCATTGCTCCAGCAGACAAGATCCCAGCCTGGCCTCGCCATACTCATTCTGGCCTCGCTATGGGGAAAACTGGCTTGGGAACAGTGGCTCGGCCCCATTCCCGGCAGCGAATCCCTGGCGAGCGGGCGGGTTATCGTTGACGCGCATCTTTACGGGGCTGTCAGCGGCGTCATATTATGGGGCCTGGAGCTAATGACAACCGCCCCCTGGCACGAGGATTCCGCGTGACGAAACTTCTTCCCATACTGGTTTCACTTCTCTTTTTCACCGCCTGCCAGGAAAGAGGGGACATCGATATGAGCCAGGTTACCCCAAAAGAAAAAAGCGCTGTCGACTCCCTGTCATGGCTGAACCACGCAGACCCCGAAAAGAGCGCCCGGCAGGCTTTGGCCAGGGGCGACAAACGCCTGATGGCCATGGCAATGCGCACCACCAATCTGCCCGGCATCAAGCCCGAACTGCTTTCCAAGGCAAAGAGTGTCTGCGGCGTTCGTTACCTGGAGGGTTCCACCGACACCGTTCTCGGCGAAACCCATCTGAAACTCATCCAGGCCGCCGCGGACTATGCGGCATCCTACAATCGAATCATCCTCGATCACTGTTTGGAAAAGTAGGGTGATTTCGCTTTTGTATCAGGTGTTATTGGTCCGCAAATGGACCGGTCTGTCATGCATTCCTGTCAGACCAAACTGCATAAAAGACCCATAGACTCAACAGCCCCGTCAACCACAACAACACGCCGCCCCCGCCCGGGCTGTCGAACTTGACCGCGCCGCCGGCATCGTTGAAGACGGTGCCATGCTCAAGCTCCTCGCCATCCAGGCGCTTGCAATCGCTCGCTACGAAATCGCCTTCGCCGCTGATTTGAAAGCTGGCGTCCGAGAGGTCGAAGAAGAGGTTGTCCGCGCAACGCAACATCACCCGTGCGTGCCGCACGCTGATATCGGGCAATTCGAGTGTTGCCGAACCGGTATTGGGAAAACTACCCAGCGCCAGTAGTTCCAGGCCGCCATCGTTCATGTCGCAGAAGGTCGCCGGGGGATTTTCCGCGCTCAGACTCAGCAGGGCGATCTCCACGGTCGGGCAGGTCTGTTCCGTGCCTGCCGTCGTCCATTCGATTGGCTGGAGCGTACCGCCGGCAAAGGTGCCCGCGCGATTCAGCAAGCCGCCGCTGATCTGAAAGGGCCCTTGTGAACTGTCTACCTGAATCGCCAGATCATCGTCGGCAACCCCCGATTCACCATCCCGCACGGTCAGCCTGAAATTCAGCATCCGCTCGGTCTGTGGAAGGGTTTCGCCGATATCGCTCTGGCCGCTGATCAAACTGCTGAGCCTGGGGAGATAACGCACCGGCGTACGCTTTGGCAGATAGGACCTGAACAGTGGATTGTCTTGATCGGCTATGTCGGTACCGATGGTGGTCGAGTCCGTAGCGCCTTGCTCGCCGCCGGCATCCATCTCGTCCCATTGATAGGAGAGCGTATCCCCATCCGTATCTTCAGCCGCGCCGTTGAGCATGAAAGGCGTTCCAGCGGGTAGGGTATAGAGCGGATCCACGCCGACACGGCCCGCATCCACCGAAGGCGCGCTGTTGCCGCTGATCGCCACACTCCCGCATTGGCCACCCTCAGCCGTCGAGATGAAAGCCTGCATCTGATCGATA
Source organism: Candidatus Thiodiazotropha sp. (ex Epidulcina cf. delphinae) (assembly GCA_025656455.1). GTDB lineage: Bacteria > Pseudomonadota > Gammaproteobacteria > Chromatiales > Chromatiaceae > Thiodiazotropha. The sequence continues at coordinate 20,515 of JAHXHS010000059.1, forward strand.
CTGACGGCGTGGAAGGTCGGATCTGAATTGGCCTGCAGGTTCTCTTCGCCGCAGATCCCGGCATAACTCATAATCGTGGACCCGCTGCCGGGTTCCATCGCCGCCGAGGCGTCACGGTTGATACCCCCGCAATTCGCGGTGGTGCCGTTGAAGGAGTGGGTGGCGTTCAACTGATGACCCAGTTCGTGCGCCACAAAGTCGATATAGAAGACATCGTCGTCCGGCATGGGGGTGCCGGTGTAGGCCTGGGCCTTGAAGCTCCTGCATATCGAACCCACGCTGGCCAGGCCGCCGCCTACGGTGCCGAACAGGTGGCCGAGATCGTAATTATCCGCCCCCAGGACAAAGTCCAGATTCCGCTGATTCTCCGTCAACATCAACCCGATGGTGCCGGGTGAGTGGGTATAGGGATCCGAACCGGGATCGGTGTAGACGATGCGATCATTGTTCCCTACCAGCTGAAACTGTATCGCCATATCCCGTCCATAGATCTGGTTGACCCGGTTGATCGCGGTGACGATTTGCCCCAGCGCATGGGTCACACTGCCGCCGAAATAGGCGGTATATTCAGCCGTCGCCGCCACGGCCAAGCGGTAGATGCGCCGCTGCCCGCCGCTGAGGATCCGCCGGGCCGTATGGGAGGAGTGTTCGAATCGAATCTTCTCATCCGTCTGCACCGTTTCATCCAATCGGCAGACATGGGGAGGGTGGATCCCCTGCATCTGTCTGGCGTAGTCCTGTTTGTAATAACTGCGGTAGCCGCCTCCACCGTCAGGGTCGATAAATACGATACCGGCCGGGGTGGTGAGCATGGCGTGAAAACCGTTGGGGGTCAGATCGATACGCCCGCTGCTGGCCGGCTCATCCACTCCCCTGACCCTGTAGGTCCCTATCTCGGGATAGCGTGACGCCAGTGGCTGGGCCATCACCGGCGAGGCCTCGACCAGAAAGCGTTGCAGGGTCCCATCGGGCATGGGCAACGCCAGTTCCCTGCCCTGACCGCCGGTGAACTCCAGCGGCGCCTGCGAAAGCACTTGCTCCAGTAACGTTATGTCTGCCTTCAGAGCCCGGTAGTAGACAGGTTCGGCATTCAATCCCTTGGCGGCAAACCCGCCCTCTTTGATATCCTGCCAGATCCCGGCGGTGGAGATTGCGGGAAGCCCGATCGCCAGCACCGGAAGAAACCATCGGCAGCATCTGACTAAACTATCCCGCATGATCGCTTCTCTCTTGTGATTCTCTCATAGCGATGGAAATGGCTGGCTCGCCGGCATCCGTGGATCACCTGAATCCACGGGTTCAGATCAAGCCCTGAGTTTTCCAAGCAGAATCTGATTGACCTGGCCTGGATTGGCCTTGCCCTGGGTCTGTTTCATCACCTGTCCGACGAAGAAACCGAGCAGTTTCTCCTTGCCGGCCCTGAACTGTTCCACCTGCTTGGGATTAGCGGCGATGATCTCGTCGATAATGGACTCGATCTGTGCGCTGTCGGTGATCTGTTTGAGGCCTTTGGCCTGGATCACCTCATCCGCATCCCCTTCGCCGTTCCACATCGCCTCGAAGACCTGTTTCGCCAGCTTGCCGGAGATGGTGTTGTCGGCGATGCGTGTCAAGAGTCCCCCGAGCCGCTCCGCGGTGACCGGCGACTGCGACAGTTCGAGACCAGCCTTGTTCAGCGCCCCAGCCAGCTCCGCGGTGACCCAGTTGGCCGCCATCTTGGCATCCCCGCCGCTGGCGACCACGTTTTCAAAAAAGTCGGCCTGTTGACGGCTCTGGGTCAACATCAGGGCATCGGCCTGGCTCAGGCTGTAGGCGGATTCAAAGCGCTGGCGCTTCTGATCCGGCAGCTCCGGCATACCCTGTTTCGCGCTTTGCAAGCGTTGATCAGTGATCTCCACCGGCAGCAGATCGGGATCGGGGAAATAGCGGTAGTCGTTGGCCTCTTCCTTGCTGCGCATGGAGCGGGTCTCGTCCCGGTCGGCATCGTAGAGGCGGGTCTCCTGCACCACCTTGCCGCCCCCCTCGATCAGATCGATCTGGCGCTCCCGTTCAAAGTTGAGCGCCCGCTCCATGAAGCGAAAGGAGTTGATATTTTTCAGCTCGGTACGGGTGCCGAATGCCTCCTGACCAAAAGGCCGGATGGAGAGATTGGCGTCGATGCGGAAGGAACCCTCCTGCATATTACCGTCACAGATCCCCAGGTAGACCACCAGTTGGTGGATCCTACGCGCATAGGCCACCGCCTCCTTGATTGAACGCATGTCCGGCTCGGAGACTATCTCCAACAGTGGCGTACCCGTGCGGTTGAGATCGATACCGCTCATGCCGTGGAAATCCTCATGCAGTGATTTTCCTGCATCCTCTTCCAGGTGCGCCCGGGTGATCCCTATCACTTTCCGGCTGCCATCCTCGAGGTCGATGGTCAGCGATCCCTTACCGACAATGGGCAGTTCAAACTGACTTATCTGATAACCTTTGGGAAGATCGGGATAGAAATAGTTCTTGCGCGCAAACACCGACCGGCTTGCTATCTCCGCATCCACGGCAACGCCGAACTTGAGGGCCATATCGACAGCGCTTTCATTCAACACCGGCAAAACACCGGGAAATCCCAGATCGACAATACAGGCCTGGGTGTTCGGCTCAGCCCCGTAGGCGGTGGAGGCACCGGAAAAGATCTTCGATTTCGTAGCCAGTTGGGTGTGTATCTCAAGCCCGATAACGGTTTCCCACTGCATATCTCTAACTCTGTTTGTTTAAATCGGGTGTCAGCTCATGCCACTCGGTCTCCTGCTGGAAACGGTGGGCCACATTTAAAATTTTCGCCTCGGTGAAATAGTTACCGATAATCTGCAATCCGACCGGCAGGCCGTTAACCGGCTCGGCCGGGAGGGAGATCCCGGGTAGCCCCGCCAGGTTGGCGGCGATGGTGTAGATGTCGTTCAGGTACATGGTCACCGGATCATCCATCTTCTCCCCGAGTCCGAAGGCGGTGGTCGGGGTTGTCGGCCCCATGATCACATCGACCTGCTCAAAGGCCTGCTTGAAGTCGTCGGATATCAGGTGCCTGGTCTGTTGGGCCTTCAGGTAATAGGCGTCGTAATAACCGGCGGAGAGGGCGTAGGTGCCGATCATGATGCGGCGCTTGACCTCCGCGCCGAAACCCTCGCCGCGGGAGCGCTTATAGAGATCCTCAAGGTCCTTCGGCTCCTCGCAGCGGTAGCCGAAGCGCACGCCATCGAAACGGGACAGATTGGAAGAGCACTCCGCCGGAGCGACTACGTAGTAGGTCGGGACCGCCAAGCCGGCGTTGGGCAGACTGATGTCGATCACCCGCGCGCCCAAGCGCTCGTAGAGATGGATTGCCGCCTGGATGGATGCCGCCACCGCCGGATCGAGCCCTTCGCCGAAATACTCACGGGGCAGACCGATTTTCAGCCCCTCCAGGGAATCCCTCAAGGTGGATGAGTAGTCAGGGACGGTTTCGTTGGCGCAGGTTGAATCCCTGGGGTCGAAACCCGCCATTGCCTGTAGCAGCAAGGCCGCATCTTCGGCGCTGCGCGTCATGGGTCCGGCCTGATCGAGGCTGGAGGCAAAGGCGATCATGCCGAAGCGCGAGACACGCCCATAGGTCGGCTTCAAGCCCGTAATGCCGCACAATGCCGCTGGCTGGCGAATCGATCCCCCGGTGTCCGTGCCCGTGGCGGCCACGGCCAGTCTGGCCGCCACGGCCGCGGCGGATCCGCCTGAAGAGCCGCCGGGCACCCGCTCCCTGTCCCAGGGGTTGCGAACAGGCCCGTAGAAACTGGTCTCATTGGACGAGCCCATGGCGAACTCATCCATGTTGGCCTTGCCCAGACAGACCACGCCGGCTTGTCTGAGCCTCTCCACCACCGTGGCGTCATAAGGTGAAACGAAGTTGTCCAGCATCTTCGAGCCACAACTGGTTTTCACCCCTCGGGTGCAGAAGATATCCTTCTGCACGATGGGAATACCGGTCAATGCCCCGGCCTGCCCCTTTTTGATGGCCTGATCGGCGGACCCGGCCTCTACCAAGGCCTGTTCAGGGGTGGTGGTGATCAATGCGTTGAGATCCCCGTCCAGACGCTCGACGCGCTGCATGAAATGGCGGGTCAACTCGACACTGGAAAACTCACCGGCCCGCAGGGCGGCGCCCAGTTCAACGATGGATTGATCATGCATTATTCGATCACCTTCGGCACCAGATAGAGCCCGTTTTCGACACTCGGGGCCACTGCCTGGTTCTCCCCGCGGCGGTTATCTTCGGTGATCTCGTCGGACCGAAGCCGTTGCGCCATGTGGAGGGGGTGCGACATCGGCTCGATATCGGTCGTATCCGCAGCTTCCAACTGCTCGACCAGACCGAGAATATCGCTGAGGTCCTCGGCATAGGCATCGATCTGTGACGCATCCAGCGCCATCCGCGCCAGATGAGCGATTTTTTCGATATCGGAATGGTCAAGAGACATCTGGCTGACCCCTACTTCAAAAAAGGGGGAAATTTACCATACTCTGGGGTGTCGATACATGCAGTGGAAGCAGATTCCCAAAAATTCCAGCATTTTTTTACGCCAAGTGGTTCCCGATAGTGAAATGATACAACTATAACCCCATGGACATGGTATGGTTATGATCAGGTTTATGACAAATTCGCCGCTGCAGCCTAATTCGAGGGTATCCAGCTGGAAACCCGGCGGAAATTGCTACTTATTTATTAAATTCAACATCTTATTGCTTTATTCAAGTTCGACATCCAAACAGCCGGAGCGCCAACTGCCAGGAACTGATCAAAATGTGAGCCCATGCCGTTATTAATCAAGGAAATTAAGTCTATACTACAAAGTGTGGATTGATATGGGATATAATTCCCAGAGATGAAGTGCGCAGCGCTGCCTGCCATCACCTGTAGGGGTAAGACGAGTGGATAACATGCATTTGGCCAGCCAGATTTCATACAAGCCAGATCGAGAAGCGATAACTATCAACGACATCCGGCACTGTTAAGCATAGCGTTATTGCTGACACACGCTGCCCAGTTGGTTGAAAGAGAACCATGGACGAAACCCGCAAAATACTTACCGCCTCCATCCTGAAGCTGCTCAGGCCTCTTGTCAGGCTGTTGCTTCGCAACGGCTACACCTATGGCGATTTCGCCGACCTGAGTAAGTGGACATTCATGGACGTGGCCTCCAAGGAGTTTGGCATCCCAGGTCGGAAGCAGACTGTTTCGAGGGTCTCAGTGATCACCGGCCTGACCCGCAAGGAGGTCAGCCGGCTGCAGAAGATCGATACCCCGGATGATAGCGCCATCGCTCACCAATACAACCGCGCCGCCAGGGTGATTTCCGGGTGGCTGCGTGACGCGCGGTTTCACAACAACAAAGGCGAACCGGCCCCGCTCCATTTCGATAAGGGTAAGCACAGCTTTAGCGATTTGGTCAAAGAGCACAGCGGTGACGTCCCTCCCCGTGCCATCTATGACGAACTGTTGCGGGTCGGCACCATTGCCAAGGACGAAAACGGCAAGATCACCCTGTTGAGCGACGGCTACGTCCCAAGGACCGGTGAGACCGGGAAACTGCATATCCTGGGTACGGATGTGCAACTTTTATTAGCCACCATCGATCATAATCTTCAATACGGCTCGCAAACGCCCCATTTTCAACGCAAGGTTTCATACGACAACCTACCGGCAGAGGCGCTGTCCGAATTTCGCGGCATGAGTGCGGAAAAGTCACAGGCCCTGCTGGTGGAATGCGACAGATATCTGTCACAATACGATCGTGACATCAACCCCGATGCCGCAGGCACGGGGCGCAAACAGGCAGGCATCGGCATCTACTATTTCGAAAATGACGTGAACCAGGATGGATAAACGAGACAAGCTATTGATACCCGCGGTCATGGTGTTATTGATCGCCACGCTCTATAGTTGCGGGGGCGGTAATGATTCCCAGGTTGCCGATGGCGGCATCGGTGGCACCGGCGTAACCCAAGGCAGGGTCTCAGGCTTCGGCTCTATCTTCGTCAACGGCATCGAATTCAATACCGACATGGCGAATTTCACCGTCAACGACGCCAACGGCACCCAGGACGATCTGGGCATCGGTATGGTGGTGCGCATCAGCGGGACCCGCGATCAGGCGGCCGGCACCGGCGAGGCTGAATCGGTTGAATACCACAGCCTGCTTGAAGGCGTGATCGAGCGTAACGACATCGCTCTCGACAACACCCTCACCATCATGGACCAGATCATCACCGTCAACCTGGACACTGTCTACGAAAACCATATCGACGCAACCCTATTGGCCGATCTGCCGACCAACAGCGTGGTGGAGGTGAGCGGCTTTACCGACGGCGCCGGCGCCATCCTGGCAACCCGCATCGAGGTGAAATCCCTCGGTTGGGCCGGTGACAAACTAGAGGTCTCCGGCGTGGTAAGCAACATTTCCGGCAACCGGTTCCAGATAGGAAACCTCACCATCGATGCCTCCAATGCCCTGCCGATCCCTGCCGAGGGGACGCTCGTAGAGGTCGAGGGCAACAGTTTTAGCGGTGATGTATTCGAGGCCGACGCCATCGAGATCAAGGGTGACGGCAGCGCCGTCGTAGCCGAGGACGGCCACAAGGTGGAGATCGAAGGCCAGATAACCGTCGCTCTCGACGACCAGGATCGCTTTACCTTGAACGGGCAGGTGGTCGACGCATCCTCCACCCCGTTCAGCGGCGCCTCGTCCACGCTCACGGTCGGCCGCATTGTCGAGGTCGAGGGGGTCATGAACGGCGAAGTCCTCCTGGCCGAGGAGATCGAACTAGAGGCCGAGGAGTCGGAGAAGGGCGAAATCGCCGGCATCATCGGCGTTGGCAATGTGGACGTCTCGGCAGGCACCGTCACACTGCTGGGCCGCACCATCAAGGTAGACAACTCCACCATCATGGAGAACGACCTTGAAAATGAATCCACCTTTACCCTGTCGCAACTGATCTCCTCCGACTACCTGGAGGCAAAGGTCTTTTTCGACAACGGCGATCTGGTGGCCAGCAAGCTGGAGTTGGATACGCCGCCGGGGAACCACAATGCAGAAATCGAAGGCATCCCCGAGTTCATCGACGCATCGACGATACGAATATTCGGCATCACCGTGGATACTTCCGGGGTCGGCTACAGCTTCAGCCCGGAACGCATCGAGGTGGAGGGTAACTTCGTCAATGACGTGCTGATCGCCAGTCGCATTGAGGTGGAGGAGGACGACGATTGAGTCGTAGCGGATGCTTCCAAGACAGGGAAGCCATCCTCGTTAAAAACTGGTTACACTACCAAACAAGCGACTGTGGAACGGCTGCCACCAGCCGATCACGAGTCCAGTGGGCTCAATCAAACCATGCTTGCCGATTAACCGGCAGCCATGCTTGAACTCCCTTCCCCTTTCTTGCCCAACTCCTGTACCATTGCTAGATTAACCTACTTCCGGTTGGACCTGGATCTTCGAGTCAAGCGTAGCCCATAACCGGGCACCTTCCCCGAGCATCAGGCAGACCCTAACGCAATCATTTTTATAAAGACTAAGAGACCCATGCTGTTCCGACGCATACGTGGCATTTTCTCCAACGACCTCTCCATCGACCTGGGCACCGCCAACACGCTGATCTATGCCCGCGGCCAAGGTATCGTGCTCAACGAACCCTCGGTGGTCGCCATTCGTCAGGACCGGGGACCCGGTGGAGCGAAGTCGGTGGTCGCGGTCGGCGAAGACGCCAAAAAAATGCTCGGCCGCACCCCGGCCAACATTACCGCCATCCGTCCCATGAAACGCTAATGTAGACACCCACTCAAACTATTGCCATATTATCATGATTATGGCAATAGTTTGAGTGGGTGTCTGAGTTATTCTTTATCTGGCGATACAGGAAGCCTCAAGAAAATGGACCATGCCAATCAGGCATTGGAAAACCGCCTTGAACCGTTTTATGAGAGCCTGTAAATAATTCTGTGTAACTGCCATTGTTTAAACGAAGTCCGCCAGGCGGTCTTCGAACTCAATCATAAAACGGTTCAAGGCGG
>JAHXHS010000060.1 GCA_025656455.1 Candidatus Thiodiazotropha sp. (ex Epidulcina cf. delphinae)
CCGTTTTTTCTCCAGGCTGTCATCCGTTGGGTAAGAGGTAAAGAACTATGATGAGCTAATCCTTGACTTATCTGGGGTGTCCATATATGTCTTATTTATTTTCTGGCTGGCCGAGGCCGGGTTCGGGATTCAAACGCCGGTCAAGGTCCGGGTCATGCCGGGCTGTCTGGTGCTGACCTTGGTGGAGGACTGAAGCAAAAGCCCCGCTTGGTGTGGGCGGGGCTTTTTTGAGGAAGCAAAAATGATGGCTGTCCTAGTTATTTTGGTTATTATTGGCATACGTCCAGTATCCATAAACAAGCAACTTGACCCCTTTCCGTTCCTCCTCTGGACGCAAGCGGAGCTAGAGGCGGATCTTGACCTGGAGCGTTGAGTGGGATGATCGTGCCCGGCGCGAGCTGCGCCAGTTGGACCGCCAAGTCCAGCGAACGATCCTACGCTACTTTTCCGAACGCATAGCAACCGACGGTGCCCTCCGCCGTTTCGGCAAACCTCTGCGGCATGAGTTGCAAGGCCTGTGGTGCTACCGTATTGGTGATTATCGTGTTGTTTGCCAGATTGAGGACGACCATCTTGTCGTGCTGGTATTGGCGGAAGCTCATCGCCGGCATGTTTACCGATAAATGCTCCTTTTTAGTTGCCATACCAGGGCGCGACAGCGCCCTGGTTTGAGGATTAAAAGGGAAGCCCGTAGGTCACGTTGCGCAGCTACGTGACATCACCATTAAGTCAGGTAACCGCTCCGCGCCAACCTGACCTACGATCACACTGCCCGGAAAGCGGGCAGGACTGTGTGGATACCCACTCATAATGCCCATTTGGGTGGGTGTCCGGCTAAGACGTTTCAAGGTCAACCAGATCCATTACACCTATCGGTTGAAAGACGATCACGTCGGCGCCGGGCGGCCCGTGCCGTGGATTCAGCTTAAAGGCCACTGGCTGAAACAGGCAGGCTTCGAGATCAACACCCCGGTTAAGGTCCGGGTCATGCCGGGGTGTTTGGTGCTGACTTTGGTGGAGGACTGAGACAAAAAGCCCCGCTCAACTCTGAGCGGGGCTTTTTTGAAGGAGCAAAAATGATGAGTGTCCCCGTTTATCATGTTGTCGGGACCGGTATAGCTCTGCTTGTTGCCCGCGGCGTCGTAGGTGTAGCGATGGGTCAGGCTGAAGGTCCCGTAGTTGACCGTCTCTTGGGTCTTGCGGTTGTTCTCGTCATAGACCCGGGTGGCGCTGAGTGTGCCATCGCTCCAACCGATGAGGTTGCCGTTGGGGTCGTAACTGTAGGTGATGGTGCGTTCGGCGGTGGTCTGCCCGGGGGCGTAGTGGGCCTGGCTGATAAGCTGGTTGGCCTCGTCGTAGCTATTGACGGTCTTTCTGCCGTCGGGGTCGGTGGTGCTCGTTAGGTTGCCGGCGGGATCGTAAGTGTAGGCGATGATCTGCCCGCCGGGACGGATCTCGCGGGTCTTGCGATCGGCCCGGTCGTAAGTGTAACGGGTGGCGTGGTTGTTGGGATCGGTGACGGCGATCAGGTTATCCCGATTGTCATAGCTGAACCGGGTGCTCTGGTTGAGGGGATCGATGACCTCGATCAGATGGAGGGCTGCTTGGTCCTCACCGTCGAAGTCGAAGAGGCTTGAACGCAAAGGCCCCGCTCATCTCCGGGCAGGGCTTTTTTAGAGTGGATGTCCACGTATCCCCCCACCCTGAACCAGCTAACCACCACCCAACTGTCTTGGCATACGTCCAGTATCCATAAACAAGCAACTTGACCCCTTTCTTCTTTTACCGGCATTGTGGCTGTCCCTGTTTTAGGGTCCGCCAGGACAACGTGCGACTAAAAGTAAAACCCACCAGGAACGCCATATCAAGGTCAACCAGATCCATTACACCTATCGGTTGAAAGACGATCACGTCGGCGCCGGGCGGCCCGTGCCGTGGATTCAGCTTAAAGGCCACTGGCTGAAACAGGCAGGCTTCGAGATCAACACCCCGGTTAAGGTCCGGGTCATGCCGGGGTGTTTGGTGCTGACTTTGGTGGAGGACTGAGACAAAAAGCCCCGCTCAACTCTGAGCGGGGCTTTTTTGAAGGAGCAAAAATGATGAGTGTCCCCGTTTATCTTTGAGTGGGATGATCGTGCCCGGCGCGAGCTGCGCCAGTTGGACCGCCAAGTCCAGCGAACGATCCTACGCTACTTTTCCGAATGCATAGTAACCGACGGTGCCCTCCGCCGTTTCGGCAAACCTCTGCGGCATGAGTTGCAAGGCCTGTGGTGCTACCGTATTGGTGATTATCGTGTTGTTTGCCAGATTGAGGACGACCATCTTGTCGTGCTGGTATTGGCGGAAGCTCATCGCCGGCATGTTTACCGATAAATGCTCCTTTTTAGTTGCCATACCAGGGCGCGACAGCGCCCTGGTTTGAGGATTAAAAGGGAAGCCCGTAGGTCACGTTGCGCAGCTACGTGACATCACCATTAAGTCAGGTAACCGCTCCGCGCCAACCTGACCTACGATCACACTGCCCGGAAAGCGGGCAGGACTGTGTGGATACCCACTCATAATGCCCATTTGGGTGGGTGTTGTTTATTGCTTTGTACTCTACAACTACTCATATCCTCGGACCCTTTACTTCTCTTTGCTCCTAGTTAACAAATACGTAGCCCAAACAAGCCCAGTTCCTAGCAACAACAGAAACAAATTTAACGAGTTGAAATAAAGCATAAAAAAATCTGGCTCAGACGGCCCAATAAACACCATATATAGAATTAATGGCACAAATATTGTGAGCACAACAAATGCAATATTCAATATTATTATTGACTCCCAGGCCCACGACTTAGACAAATAATAACCCCGCATAACAATAATAGACCAGGATATAAGAGCAAAAATTAGAATATTGTTTAATGACCATAAGGAACTCCCACTTTGGGATAATTTTGCAAGCATGGATATTATTAGTAATGCATATATAAAAAAACTTATATACGCGCCTTTCGTTTCGGAAGTGATTTGTTTTATAAGCCTAATCATCAAATATCTTACATGTTTATCCGCCCGCTGCTGATACGGCAAATCCTGTACGTGAATTCCATCCAAGAAAATTGAGAAAAATAATGCAGTCATTTATACAGTTTGCTTTATCAATAGGGCGAGCTCCTTCTTTTTCCGTCGCAATACATTCTTTATCTTTACGATCTGCACACTGTCTTGTGCAGTCAACAATTGCATAAACAACGACACTAGTGATGCCTCCACCGAGTATCGCTCCTGTGTAACCTAATTCGCCGGTTGGGTCAACAAAACGAATTGGGTTTGCATTTACATAGAGATATGTATTCAGCCCACCATCCAACCCAATCGGATCAGATTGCAGATATCTCCCTGTGCTGGGATCGTAATCTCGGAAGTAGTTGTAGTAGTTCCCCGTCTCTTCGTCAAAGATCTGTCCAGGAAACCCCAACGGCATCCCAATCTGCGCCGTGGTGATATCTCTTTCCCCAAACGGCCTTCGGGTAGCGTCCCAAACCAGATTCTGGCCCTGATCCGTCGCCTTCACCACCGCCCCCAGATGATCGGTGTGCAGATAGCTGAGGACCTCTGCGCCCGTGGTCGCATCGGTGCTGCTCATCGCCACCGGCTGCCCGTCGAGGTAGACATATTCCCGGACCGGATTGCCGGTGGCGTCGTATTCGCCCAGCAACCGGCCTTCGGGGCCGTAGCGGAAGCGGGTGGTGACGCTGTTGACGGTCTTGCTGACCCGCTCGCCTTTGCCGTTGTAGGCATAGGCGGCCTGGGTGCCGGGCTTGCTGTAACCGCTCAGCCGGTTGGTCTGGTCATAGGTATAGCTGCCGATCAGGCTCTGCACGGTATTGCCGGCGTCGTCGTAGCCGCGGTTGTCGGTGACGCTGCCGAGGATCTGCTGCAAGCGGTGGCTGTCGGGGACATAGCTATAGGTCTCGGTGGTGCTGCCTTCCGTCATCGACAGCCGGTTGCCGGTGGCGTCATAGCTGTAGCCCAGGCTGCCGTAGGCGCCGCTGGCGCTGAGCAGGCGATCCAGCGCATCGTAGCCAAACTGCTGATGGCGAGCGGTATTGAGCAGGTCTGTCCAGGCGGTGATATTGCCGACGGGGTCGTGGGTGTAGCTGTTGTCGAGCACGCCGGTGAGCTGTTGGCTGATCAGGCGGTAGTCCTGATCGAAGCTGCGGCTGAGACTGAGGCCGTTGCCGTAATCGAGGGCCTGGATAGGACCAAAGGGGAGACGCTGGATATTGCTTGCCAGCGACTGGGTGGCGCCGCCGGTCTGTTCCAGGGTCAGGGTGGTGAGCTGACCGTCTGTTGCGTAGTCGTAGTGGAGCTGTTTGCCGGAGGGGTAGGTCAGGGTGGCCAGGCGGCCGTGGGTATCGTAGGCGTAACCGAAGGTGGTGACGATCGCATCGCTGCTGGTGCGGGTCTGGCTGATCAGTTCGCCGTAGGCGTTGTAGCCATAGTCGGTGCTCCCCTGGGCGTCGCTCATTTGGGTGAGTTGACCGATGCCGTGAGTGCCTTGATCGTAGGTGTAGCCGACATCGAGACTGGGATCGGGGTAGTGAATGGCGGTGAGCCGGTTGAGGGCATCGTAGGCATAGCTGACGGTGACGCCTCGGGCGTCGGTCTGGGTGAGGCGGTTGCCGGCCTCATCGACGGTGTAGCTGGTGGCGCCGGTGTCGGGGCTGGTCTGGCTGATGAGATGGCCCAGGCCGTCGTACTCATAGGTAGTGCTCAGGCCGTTGGGATCGGTGACACTGGTGAGGTTGTGCTGGGCGTCATAGGTGTAGTGGGTCGTCCCATTGAGGGGGTCGGTGACCTGGCGCAAGCGGTCGTGGGGGTCGTAGGTCTGGGCGGTGGCCTGTTGATTGGCGTCGGTGGTCTGGGTGAGGTTGCCGTTGGCGTCGTAGCCATAGCCGGTGGCGTGGTTTTGGCTGTCGATCTGTTGGCTGAGTTGACTGAGTTGGTCGTAGACTTGGCTTTGGCTGCGGGTCAGGACGCCTTGGGGGTCGCTGACCTGTTCGCTCAGGCGGTTGCCCATGGCATCGAGGGTGTAGTCGATGCGGTTGCCTTGGTTGTCTTCCATCCCGATGAGACGATGGGCCGGATCATACTCATAGCTGAGAAAGCTGCCGTCGGGCTGGGTGGCCTGGGTGAGGTTGCCGACGGCGTCATAGGCATACTGGGTGGTGCGGCTGGCGGTCCCGTCGCCGCGGGTTTGTTGGGTGAGCCGGCCCCGGGCGTCGTAGCTCAGGGTGGTGGTCAGGCCGTTGGGGCTGACCATCGTCAGGGGGCGGCCGGCCGCATCATGGGCGGTAACCTGGGTGGCATGGCCGAGGGGGTTGGTGATCGAAATCCGCTGGCCTTGGGCATTGTAGCCATAGGTGGTGATGTCGGCCACATCGAGGCGGGGGCCGTCGAGGGTGGCGACTTGGCCCTGGGCGGTGTAGGTGTAGCTGACGGTGTGATCGCTCTGGGCCGTCTGGGCGGTTAGCCCCAGGCTGAGGCAAAACAGCAAAGCCAGTCGGGTGGCGGTAGTCATGGCTGGATATCGCATGTCCTTGTCCTTACAAAGTTATTGTCTGCCGTATTCCCGGCGAGATAGCTGTCTACCCATCGCGTCATAGGTGAATTCAGTGATCTTTCCCGGCCCGGTGATCTTAACCGGCAGGTGGAACTGAGGGTGCCACTCCGTTACGATGGTGTATGCCTCGGGTGTGCCTTTGGCTTTGGTTTCCAGGATAACGAGACCACGGTCATTGTATTCGTAGTAGGTGGTATTACCGTTATAATCGGTGTTTTCTTTGAGCCAACCGTTTTCTACGTAGTAGCTAAAGTATTCGGTTTTGGTGACGCTCTGAGTGCCGTCAAAATATTGCAGGGTAATGGTTTTGGGCTTGTGCACATCGAAGTGGGTTTCAAAGGTATAGGTTTTCACACGACCCAGCGCATCGGTAACGGTAGTGCTGCCATCGGCATGATAAGCCAACGCTATCCCTTCGGCGCCATTGGCATGTTCGCTGCTTTTTGCTTTCCCGGAAACATCATAGCTCCAGGTGGCGTAACGATTGCCATTTTCGTCACTGATGCCGGTCAGGTGCCGAGGAAAGCCGGCGTCTTCGTAGTGGTAGGTCTTACGTGGATTATCGCTTTCATTCCCCGGCGTGGCATCCGGGTATATGACGCTAGCCAGGTTGCCGCTCGTGGGGTCGTATTGATATCTTGTGACGGTGTTATCCGGCATGGTCAAGGCGTCTAGCCGGTCCTCATCGTCATAAGCAAACGCGATCGTTTTACCGAACGGACCTGTCACCGTCTCAAGCCGGCCATCTGCGTTGTAACTTAAAAGGGTTAATTGCCCATTACGTTTTTGGATCGATATCAATTGGCCAATGGTATTGTAGGTTTCGAGCGTGTCGCTGTCGGTCTTAAGGATCCATCCATCCGTTTGCGCAATGAGTGAATCAGTGCTATCCGGCTCTGGCTCCCAATTCCCATTGCTGTATCTCATTAGGCGCTCTGCCCCGTCTGCTCGATGAATCACCGCCCTTTCATGCGTTTCATCAACCACCAGATAGGCGCTGTAATTATGACTCCACTTGTACCCCAATACCGGAGCGATTAAAGAAGATGTCTCTGTATTCAAGGGCTGGGTTTTGTCGGTTTCTAAGATTTCATTCGACGGGATATCCCGGTGGTAATAGTTGCCGTAGTGCTCGTCATAACTACTGTTATAGTAACGGACAAACCTTAAGGTGTCGGCGTCAAAATCGGTTTCACGCTGGAATTTATTGCCGGTCGAAGCATCGCAAGGATTGCCTTCGGCATTTGTAGGACAGCCTCCCTTTTTCTCTACCCCTATTACACATGTCATCCGCAGGCCATCCCAGATCGCTCCGGCAAGGCAAATATTGGCTTTAAAGTATGCCCCACCGGCATACCGGCCGTCACAATGAGTAACGAGAATATATTGAAATTTACTACCTGTTGTTATGTTGCCATCTTTAAGGTCGGAAATCCTCCCTCTGACGCCTTGATCGGCAGGAAAAGAGCATGGTGGTTCACTTGTAAACGGATATCGGCTGGTATAAGTGCTCTGACAGCCGAATGAGGCGTCCTGAAAGTTTTGCCATTCGGCTGGGCCGCAATTTGAGCCGCTAGGTGCATAGTGATACTCTGTGGCGGGATAGGCTGGCTGTCCCACCAAAAGCAGCAGCATGAAAAAAATACTATATTTCAGTTGCTGTCTTGCGCTTCCGTTCGTTGGGGCCATCTCTAAAATCGGTGTGTTGTTGCTGATTGTCATGATCTTACTCATTCTGATCGCTCCACGATCAATGTGTGCCGATATGCTCTGGTAGTGGGGTTGCATGTATCCTGATCTGGGTCATATGGCGATGCGGCGGGAGCATGCCAGTCAAAAAATGATGAACGGATACAAAAATTCTCATGGTCATCCCTCGAATGAGAGATGTGGTAGGTCGTCCTGGGTTGAATAGATGGAAATATCTCAAGGCATCACTCCGTGTCGTCTCGCTTGTCAATCACAAACCATCAAATCGACGCACATGCCCTCCAAGCTAGTAAGTTAGTTGTTCGCCACTGCTTGGGTATCAGGTCAGGCTTCGGCGTCAGAGGGAGACCTTCCAGTGCAAAGGTTTTGCATTGAACCGCGAAGAGGTTGGAGCAGCAAAAAGGGACCAAACAGCGGGAAAGGACTCGCCAGGCGGCGAATATTCGAATCGGATTGCGGCGTCCCTGTTTTGGGTTCATGGCGCTCCTTTGCTAAGGTCTAAACGCTAAATTCGGATTGAGATTACCATACTCCACCGACTTCAATCAACACTGAGGACGCCACAAGGCTTTGAGGCACAATGCCCGTAGGCCAGGTTGCACAGCTATATGACATTGTCAGCTTAGCCTGGGGGCTTAGCTAGGCGCCTACGCATAATGGGCATTACAAAGGATGTCCGCACAATCCGCGGGTTAGCTTTCTTCTTGGCGGATGATGTCCGCCACTTCAGCATCGTCGATATCTGATTGCTCTGTTTTTGAATAGATGGTGATGAGCAACACGCTGTCTTGTGTATGCAGGTAATAGATAACTCGATAACCACCGCTTTTACCACGTTTGGCATCACTATTTTTTACGCGGACTTTGTAGACGGTATGGCCGATGCCCTGGATTTGATTGCCCGGGGTTTCACCGGCTTCAAGTTGGTCAATGAGCGGTTGCACATCAGAACGGATGCGGCGATATTTTCGGCTTAGACGCTGTAACTGCCGCTTGAAGGCGTCTGAGTAGCTGACGGTCACGATTCGTCTGGGTTGATGTCGTCCCAAAGGGTGTCAATCGTGCCTGTCCGACCTGCTTTCATGTCACGCCACCCTTCGCGGAAGCTGTCGGCTGCATTCGGCCAGGGTGCGTCCTCTTCGATCCCTTCACGGAAGGAGTGCACCAGTCGCAATAAAAGCGCCCGATAGCGCTCTGGGGTCTGCTCGATCTCAGAGTGGAGCTGTTGAGTGATATTTTTGCTATCTGTGACCATGACAGTATACCAGGTTATCTATTATATCATTTTATCAGTTATCGGCATATAAACCGATGATTTTTATCTCTTTAGTCGCCGAACCAGGGCGCAAGATCGCCCTGGCTTTGCCAAGTCAACCGTCTTACCTGATCGAAAAATCGGTCGTATCGAACATTGGGTGAAACATCTGGGCTAGGGTGATGTGGCTCACGGATTTTGCTCCGCATCAGCTGTGGACTGCTTATTTAAACGGCCATTCTCAAGGTTGAGCGCCAG
This sequence comes from Candidatus Thiodiazotropha sp. (ex Epidulcina cf. delphinae), assembly GCA_025656455.1. GTDB lineage: Bacteria > Pseudomonadota > Gammaproteobacteria > Chromatiales > Chromatiaceae > Thiodiazotropha. The sequence goes on from JAHXHS010000060.1 coordinate 8,835, forward strand.
CACCCGTTGCGCGTCCTCGGCGAGATCGTTCATGCCGAGTTTGCGGTAGGCGTCGATCATGATCTCCAGGGCCTCTTGCACCGCGTCGGTCCTTTGAAAATTGCTGACCACCCGATTGGCCCGGTTGGCTGCGGCCAGATAGGCGCCGCGTCTCATATAGTATCGGGCGATGTGGATCTGGTATTTTGCCAGGTTGTTTCTCAGATAGAGCATGCGTTGGTGGGCGTCGGCGGAGTATTTACTCTGCGGATAACGGCGCACCAGCTCGGCGAAGTCGTTGAAGGCGTCCAGCGCTGCCCCGGCATCTCTCTCCGATGGGTCGGTCGGCAGGATGCTGGTGAGAAAACTCTGATTGCGGTTGTAGTTGGCCAATCCCTTCATGTAATAGGCATAGTCGACGAAGGGGCTCTGCGGGTTGAGCTTTATGAACCGGCCGGTTGCCGCGATTGCCGAATCGGGCTCCCCGTTTTTATAGTGGGCATAGATGATATCGAGTTGCGCCTGGATGGCGTAGCGACCGAAGGGGAAGCGGGCCTGCAATCCGTTGTAGTGTTTGATGGCCTGGTCGTATTCGCCGTCCAACAAGGCGGTCTTGGCCTCGGAATAGAATTGGCTGGCGCTCCACTCCTTGGTGACGTCGATCTGTTCCGGCATGGAACATCCCGTCAGCAGCAGAGCGATAAGAAAGGGGATCGGGTTTTTCCAGGGCATAGAGGGTCGATACCTGTGAATTGAGACGCGGCCCGGCGATAAAATGGATTCACTGCCTATCCGCTCAGGGTGTGGCTCAGCGCCGTGGCGCGAGTTCCGCCGCAAGTGGCGCCAATGCCGTGCGTGGGCAGGCCTGGGCGAGTTGAATGTCGTCTGAGCCGGGTTCGGGTTAGTATAACCTGAATAGATCTAGCGGATAAGGCATGATGAGTCGATCGAGCGAAAAAGCATCGGATGAAACGCCCACCCGGGTAGCGCGGATACCTGACGGCCTGGCCGGTAGTCGTCTTGACCTGGTGTTGGCGGAGCAGTTTCCCGAATTCTCCCGCAGTCGCCTGCAGCACTGGATCAAGCAGGGGCAGGTTCAACTGGATGGTCGCCCATGCCGGGCCAAGGAGCGGGTGCGTGGCGGTGAAGAGGTGAGCCTGAGGCCCTTGTTGTACGACGAGGTCGCTGACGCGCCCCAGGCGATGGCGCTGGATCTCTGCTATGAGGACGACTGTCTGCTGGTTCTCAACAAACCAGCTGGGATTGTCATGCATCCCGCGGCGGGGAACCCGGATGGAACCCTGTTGAACGGATTGCTCAGCCACTATCCGCCGCTGCAGCAGATCCCCCGGGCGGGGATTGTGCATCGGCTCGACAAGGAGACCAGCGGCCTGCTGGTGGTTGCCAAGACCCTGCCGGCGCAGCATTCATTGGTCCGGCAATTGCGTGAGCGGCGTGTCAAGCGGGAGTATCGGGCCATCGTCCAGGGTGTGATGATCTCAGGAGGCACGGTCGATGCGCCGATAGGCAGGCACCCTGTCAATCGCCTGCGCATGGCGGTCATCGAGACGGGAAAGCCGGCGCGGACCCACTACCGGGTGCTGCAACGGTTTCGCGCCCACACTTATTTGAAAGTCAATCTGGAGAGCGGCCGCACCCACCAGATTCGTGTGCATATGAACCATATTCACCATCCGCTCCTCGGGGATCCTCTCTACGGAGGCCGGTTGAAGCTCCCGGCGGGTGTGAATGAGGAGACCCGGCAGGCGCTCAGGGCCTTCAGGCGTCAGGCGCTGCATGCCGCGCGGCTCGAGCTGATGCATCCTGTGACCGGTGAAATCGTGGCTTGGGAGGCGCCGCTTCCAAGCGATATGCAGCGGATGTTGATGCTGTTGGCGCAGGACGCCGGGCAATGATCGAATCTTTGCAACCGGATTGGCCGGCTCCCGCCCATGTCAGGGCCTTGGTCACCACCCGCCGGGGCGGGGTCAGTCTCGGGCCGTTTGAGAGCCTCAATCTGGCCGACCATGTGGGCGACGATCCTAGGGCAGTGGAGTGCAACAGACGTTATCTCAAACAACAGTGTCGGTTACCGGCTGAGCCGTTCTGGATCAAGCAGGTGCATGGCTGCGCGGTGGCCGACGCCGACCGGGATCGAGAGGGTTGTGAGGCCGACGCGGTGTGCACGGCCCGGACCGGGGTGGTGTGCGCGGTGCTCACCGCGGACTGTCTGCCGCTGTTGATCACCGACAGGCCGGGCCGGCAGGTCTGCGCCGTGCATGCCGGATGGCGTGGCCTGGCTGCCGGCGTTATCGAACGTGCCTTGCAGCGCATGGCGTCGCCTGCGCAACAGTTGATGGTCTGGCTGGGGCCGGCCATAGGAGCGTCAGCGTTCGAGGTCGGCGATGAGGTGCGTCAGGCCTTTCTTGAGGAGACCTCTGAGGATGGGAAGGCGTTCACCCCGGCCGGTCAGGGTTGTTGGCTGGCCGATATCTATAGCCTGGCCAGGTCAAGATTGAAGCGTGCGGGGGTGGGTTTTGTCGGCGGCGGGGATTACTGTACAGTGACCCACCGCGAACGCTTCTACTCCTATCGCCGTGACGGGGTGACAGGGCGCATGGCTTCGCTGATCTGGCTTGAACCTGAGGAGGGCGCATGAATTGGCAGATGTTGACGCTGGTGGGTGAGGACCGGCCTGGGATCGTGGCCCAGGTGACGGACGCCCTCTATCAAGGCGGTTGTACCCTGGGCGAGACCTCGATGATCCGCTTGGGAGGCAACTTCACCATCATGATGATGGTCAACGGCGGTCAGAGCGAGCAGGCATTGGCGTCATGCCTTGCGCCGGTCGCTGAGCAGTTGCGGCTACGCTTTCACCTGGATCCCATGCATGGCGGGCTGCATCAGCATCGCATCCCCAATTTTCAGGTGCGGGTCAACGGGGCCGACCGCGCTGGGATCGTCGCCAGTGTGACAGGCGTGCTGGCGGGTCTCGGTTTCAATATTCTCGAACTGGATTCGGATGTGGTGGGCAGCTCGGACAAGCCGGTCTATATCATGACCATCCAAGGCTATGCAGAGGCCAGCCTCGAAGCGCTTGAGACGGCGCTGAACCGGCTCCGCTCGGAAGAGATCGATGTCCATGTGTCCGCCATCGAGACCCTGATCGGCTGATGGCGATCCTGGAGATCCTGAAACTGCCCGACCCCAGGCTGAAGGCGGTGGCCGAGGATGTGGAGCGCTTTGACTCACGGCTGCATGATTTCATTGCCGATCTGGAGCAGACCCGTCAGGCCGGACCCGCAGCCGTGGGGATTGCCGCGCCCCAGGTAGGGGTGTCGCGGCGTATCGTCATCATCGATTGCTCCACGACCAGAAAACCGGCGCCCAATCACGGTCATCTGGTGCTGGTGAATCCGGAAATCACCGACTGGGAGGGTTTCGAACTCGGTCGCGAAGGCTGTCTTTCAGTACCCGACTACACCGGTAACGTGATTCGCGCGGAACGCATCAAGCTGCATGCCCATGATCCCCAGGGCGAACTTCAGGCGTATGAAATGGCAGGATTCGAGGCCCGCGCCCTGCAGCATGAAGTGGATCATCTCGATGGCATACTGTTCATCGATCGGCTGGTGAGCAGGCGTACCGACCTGTTTCAGCGCAAGGTCTATCAAAAAAGGCGCTAACGAAAGAGCCTCCTTAAGGAAATCTGAGGGTATGGCTCGGCGCAAGTGAACGACCAAATGTATGATCTGAAGTGAGTTTTGTGGCCAGGAAGGTAACAAAACAATCGTGAATTTCTGCGTGTCAGTTTTGTTTGGATATAATCTGACGCACAGCGCGATCGGGATTCGCCCCAGGTTGATACTCTCGCAAAGCCGCGAAGCACGCAAAGGGGAAGACGGCTAATGATAGAAAATGAGATGGGAAAGTGTATTGTCGATAGCGCGGTTCAGATTCACCGTGAGACGGGACCGGGATTGCTAGAAACAGTCTATGAGGTCATCCTTGCGCATCCGTTATGGCAACGAGGCTTTCAGGTTGGGCGGCAGGTTGCTGTCCCCATTGAATACCTTGGGCTCAGGTTTGATGAAGGCTTCCTGGCCGATCAAGTCGTTGAGAAAAAAGTGAATCCCTGATGAAGAACGGTATTCATCGTATGGTCAATGGCCTTGTTGAATAAATTCAATGATGCTTTGCGTGCTTTGCGTGCTTGGCGGCTTTGCGAGAGTCAATTATCGTCTTGAAATACCTACAAATTTTGCTGAAGAGCCACAAAAGAGAGCAGGCGTGTCAGTCGGAGACCGTTGAAAAAGCGCCCGCTGCTGGCGTTTTCGGGTGGGTGCTGGTAAATATTTATTATTTCAATGAGTTAGCTTGTATACAATGATACCCTTGTTGGTGATGTTACTGATTGTGGTTGGTCTGCTCTGGCTTAACGGGCGCTGCCGGGAGGCTGCGCGGATCGATTGGGGGTCGTTCTGGTTGAATCGGCTGGATGGCTTCAACCGGCTCTATTGTCATCATTACCATCGGCTTGCGCAGGTCGAGTTGCCGCTCCCTGAAACGGGCGCCGCGATCGTGGTGGCCAATCACATCTCAGGTCTCGATGCCTTGCTGATGTCGGCGTCGAGCCCCAGGCCCTTACGCTTTCTCATCGCCCGCGAGCAGTATCAGCGGTTTGGCGTGCAGTGGTTGTTCCGCGCCGTCGGATCTATCCCCGTGGATCGGGAGAACTCTCCGGAAAAGGCCATGCGTCAGGCATTCAAGGCGCTCCGGGAGGGGGAGGTGGTGGCGCTCTTCCCCCATGGCAAGATTCACCTCGACACGGATCCGCCGAGAAAGATCAAGGCCGGCGCCGCGCGTTTGGCGGCGATTGCAAAGGCGCCGCTGATCCCCTTGCGCATCAGTGGCGTGGTCGGCCAGGGCAAGGTGATGTCAGCGGTGTTTCTGAGGGGGCATGCCAAGATCCGGCTTCTGCCGATGATTCGGGTGCAAGAGCAGACCTCGGATGCGTTGAACGCGGCGATCCAGCAGGCCTTGGATCCCCTGCCGCTTGACGAGGCGGTTTAGGGCTGCGGAAAAAAAGATTTAACCCAAACTACTTGTCTTCTTGCCCGCCTTCTTTGTTGTAGCTTCGGTTACGTAGGCCCGGCTACGCGCCCTTCGCTACGCCTCGAAGGCAGGCAACAATCCGGCGCATTTTGGGTTAAATCTTTTTTTCCGCGGCCCTTAGTGTAGATATCAAAGGCACGCCAATGGCCTGGCGTCACGCTGATATCATGCATTAGTATGATACGCCAGCCTACAGACTGCGTTATCAAAACTTGCTGTAGGGGGGCTACAGCGGCGTTTTGATGCGCAAGCTGTAGGCTGGCGCACGGCGGCTGAACACGACATATTTGGTTGCCGGGTTAATATAACTATCGCATCCCGTAAGGATTGACAATGAAAGTGACAGTATTTGGTTCTGGCTATGTTGGTTTGGTAACAGGCGCCTGCCTGGCCGAGGTGGGAAACGACGTGGTCTGCATGGATGTGGATAGCCGTAAAATCGAGCTGCTCGAGCAGGGCGGCATCCCGATTTACGAACCTGGCCTCGAAGCCATGGTCGAGCGCAATACCCATGCTGGCCGGTTGAGTTTCACCACCGATGCCCAACAGGCCGTCGAGCACGGGCTGTTCCAGTTCATTGCCGTGGGCACGCCCCCCGATGAAGACGGCTCGGCGGATCTTCAATACGTCCTGGCGGTCGCCCAGTCGATCGCCGAACACATGAACGACTACCGGGTGATTGTGGATAAGTCCACCGTTCCGGTAGGCACCGCGGATAAGGTCAGGGGGCGCATGCGTGAAACCCTTCAAGCCCGGGGAAAGCAGGTCGAGTTCGACGTGGTCTCCAATCCCGAGTTCTTGAAGGAGGGCGCTGCGCTGGACGATTTCATGAAGCCGGACCGGATCATTATCGGCAGCGACAATCCGCGCACGACAGAGTTGCTGCGGGCGCTGTATGCCCCCTTCAATCGCAATCACGATCGTCTCATCGCCATGGATATCCGCTCCGCGGAGATGACCAAATATGCGGCCAACGCCATCCTGGCCACCAAGATCAGTTTCATGAATGAACTCTCCAATCTGGCAGAGCGTCTGGGCGCCGATATTGAACAGGTGCGCCACGGGATCGGTGCGGATACCCGCATCGGCTACTCCTTCATCTATCCGGGGTGCGGTTATGGCGGCTCCTGTTTCCCCAAGGATGTCAACGCACTGGAGCGCACCGCCCGGGAGGTGGGGTACGACGCCCAATTACTGAGCGCGGTTGAAGCGGTCAATTATCGTCAAAAACGGGTGCTCCTGGAGAAGATCGACAAACACTATTCGGGGGATCTGAAGCATAAGACCTTTGCCCTCTGGGGCCTCTCCTTCAAGCCGAACACCGATGACATGCGCGAAGCCTCCAGCCGGGTGCTCATGGAAGGACTATGGGATGCGGGCGCCAAGGTCCAGGTTTTTGATCCCGAGGCGATGGAGGAGTGCCGTCGCCTCTACGGCGATCGCGACGACCTGGTCTACTGTGAAGACCAGGTGAGCACCCTTGCGGGCGCGGACGCGTTGGTCGTGGTGACCGAGTGGCAGGTCTTCCGCAGTCCCGATTTCGATCAGATCAAACAGGCCCTGAGCGAGCCGGTGATCTTCGATGGCCGCAACATCTACGATCCGCGGCGGCTCAAGGAGGCCGGGTTCGGCTACTATGCCATCGGGCGCGGGGATTGATGCGCCGGCCTGCGGTTGTTCGACGTTACGATGATAAAGGGAGGAGGTGCTGAGATGAAGCCGGTGTCGTTACAGCGTGTCGTCAACGAAATGGATGTCTTAGATGATGAGATGACGGCTTATATCAGCAAGCAGACAGGGGAGCTGTTTACCATTAGTGATGAAGAGGCAAGGCTTATCGAGGATGGCGAGGAAAGCGGTGCTTTTGTACCAGACTGGCAGGTGGAGAGCCTGCCTAAAATCAAAGAGATATTAGAGTCCGACGACTTTGTGGCGCTGCCTGATAAATTCGAGATTCACGAGTATTCGATCATGGAGCGGTTTTGCCTTTCCATCGAGGACGATGATCTGCGGGGAGAGTTGTTGCATGACATCCGTGGCCGAGGCGCTTTTCGTTGCTTTAAAAGCACCATTCGCCGGGAAGGGATTCAGGACGATTGGCATAGCTATCGCAATGACGCCCTGAAAAGGGTCGCTGCTGACTTTCTTGAGGAAGAGGGGATACCCTATATTGATGACGACGATGGAAGTTGAGAGATGGAAGAGATAATCCCTCAGAATTCATAGGAAGTGCGTAGCGGCATCGTCGATCTCCTTCACGCCGCGGATGAATTTTCGATCAGTATCCGCCGCCTTGAGGTGGGGGGTTATGAAGTGGATGGGCGGTTTCTGGTCGAACGAAAGACATTGTCCGATCTCATGATGTCCATCATGGATGGTCGCCTGTTCCGACAGGCATGTAGATTGGCGGAAGCGCCGTTGCCAGGCCTGATGATGTTTCCGCAAAGATCAGCAAGGCTGCAAAGATAGGGCAAATAGGTTTTGTGATATTATTCCCAAAGTATACCTGTGGCGGTTGAGTGTGACAGGGCTCACCCCTATGTTTTTGCTGACGCTACCTTTTTGACATCCATTTCTGCATTATTATAACTCAAGTTTCGGAGTTCAAATTTAACGCGTTCCCATGTTCTATGTGGGAACGCACAATGTGAACAGGGCGTAGGGTGCGGCTCTGCCGCACCATGCTGGGTTGCGCTCCTGTTTGCTATGACGGATTTCTTCACTTCGCGGCCCCCTGACCCAATATCTTGGGTTCCAGGGCTTCAAGTTACGGTGCGGCAGGGCCGCACCCTACGAAACTCGTAGAACATGGGAACAAGATGAACTCCGAAACTTGAGTTATAATAAGACGTGCGTATTTTTTTATCTTACGCTATAGTTTGTTGGTATATCCTGGCGGGTGGTCAGGCGTCGCAAGCTCGTTTCATATGGCAGGGAATGCATCGCTACAATAGAGCGCTAAATCTTTTTCCGTACTCGGTTGCTCTGTCAAATTCCTACCATATTCAGTGAGTTTCAGTGGATAAGTTCTGAATGCCCCACCCCGGATTGCGGGTCCCAGCATTTTTTCTGAAATCTATGGAGGGATTGTTTATGTCACAACCAAAGAAACACATTCGTGTCATCACCTCAGCCGACAGTGGAATCGTGGTATCGAGAATCAAGGCTGATGCTATTGAGTCTGTAAAAGAAACTCATGGTTTGTCCGCGCCGATGCAACAAGGTAGCGGTAAGTCGGCCCCAGCGGTTGCGGCTGAGTGGAGTAAAGCAACTTGCGAATGGAGCAAGGCGACCTGTTAGGCGGTATGTCGTGTATGAGACCACTTCCGGTTTTGGAGGAGTGGTTTCATGCATAGGCCGATCGTTCAATCCATTGGCCTTGTACTCATAACGTTTCTCTGCGTGCTCTTGCATTATCTGTCGCGGGACTCATAGCGTGTTCAGACGCGTAAAGGATAGATTCTTCGATAACTCGCCATAGCAACCGTAATGGCTTGGGTCGAGAGGTCAAGGAATGAACATTTGTCAGGCAAGCAACACAAGAGACCATCCCTCGCTGCATGTCATCCCTATCGATCAGGGTTTCTTGGTTATCCGGCCTATCACCGGAGATTGGGCGGTTTTGAATCAATTGGCGCGTGAGATATTCGCGCCGGATTTACATGCCATCGAAAGCCAGGCAGGGCACTATAGATTCATCCCGTCAGATGCCCGGTACGAGAGGCTCGTGGAGCTGTGCGAGTTTCCGGTTATCGATCCGGTATCCCGAAAAGAACCGAAACCGCTCGAGATGGTTATTCTCAAGGTGACGAATCGCTGTAATCAAGCCTGCCGGTATTGTTATGATGCAACAGGCTCGGTGAATCATGATCAGAATGCCGCTATGTTGATGAAAGTGGTTGCAGAGGCCTTGCCCTTGTCCGGGGAGAAAGGACTCAGCCTTTTGTTTCATGGGGGGGAGCCTCTGATGAAGTTCGAGCTGATAAAAAAAATAACCCGGTTTGCCCAGGCGGAAGCAACAAAACTTGGTAAAACGGTTCGTTTCCTGGTGCAAACGAACGGATCAATATTGACGGATCGGGCGGTGTCATTTTTAAGTGAATACGATTTTGGAATCGGGGTATCGCTTGATGGGTGGAGCAGCCTGCATGATAAGTACAGGGTTATGCGGAATGGTTCAGGAACCTACCATCTATTCGAGCGTAATTTTATGCGCTACAGGGAGTTTTTTATGTCCCGCTGCGGTGTTATGACCACGGTCTCGGCGGGCAATGTTGACTTGCTCTATGAGGTGATTCGCCATTTCCAGACGCTTGGATTTCGAACCTGGAACTGTACGCTCTATGATATGAACGGACGTGGCGCCGAATGCCATGAACTTGCGGTGGATGCAGACCGCTACTGCGAGAGTATGGAAAGGGTGATCGCCGGCGTGGAAAGGGGGGAGTTTGACAATGTCGCGATTCACCCTTTGCTCAGTCTGCTGGACAACCTGCTTACAGATCAGCGTACCCACATGTGTATGCCAGGGGCGCAGAGCTGTGGCGCCGCACAGCGTCTGGTTTCCGTTTCGGCGGACGGATCGATAGACGCCTGCGATATTGTGGAAGATCGGTCGCTCTCGCTGGGGCATGTGAAACACACCACGCTTCAAGAATCCCTGGGTACGCCAAATGCAAAAAAAATTACAACCCGGCATGAGCTGCATCTGACCAGGTGCCATCATTGTACTTGGCTCGGGGTGTGTGGCGGCACATGTCTCGGACGCTCTTCACTCCATTCGATTAATTCAACGGACTGCCGCATATCGATGCGGATGTTCGAATATCTATTGCGGCGTCTTGCCGCGAGTGATGGACTGCTTGCCTATTACAACCGGTTTCCCAAGCCTATGCGCCGTGCCAACGCGCTATCTTCCGTCGTCAATGCTGCATTAACCCGGCGACTTAATATATTTAGTCGCCGGGTTAATGGTGTGCACCATGAATATGTACGACTTTCTTGAGACATCGGCCGGCCAAGGGTTGATGTCGCTACCAATGCCGCTTCTTGACTCGGTTGCCGGTGCGGCAGCGAGTATGGGGTTATTTTCACCCGCCAGGTTTGTAAAACAGCTAATTGCCTCTACGGGTGTCGCCAGTGACGAGAAAGCCGTTAAGCGAATAGAGAAAAATCTACGTCGTGCGAATGCCAGATATCTGATCGACCTGGGAGTGTTGATGCATGCGCGTGAGGCCGCCGTGCATAGCCGGTTCGCCAATGTACGCTGTGAGGGGCTGGATATATGGCGGGATGTCAAGCGCGATGGCGTGATTTTTTTCAGTGCGCACTTCGCATGCTTTTATATCGGGCTTTTTGCGCCTGAGGTGTTCCAGGATACGCTCATTATCAGACGGTTTCATTCGCCGGGTCGTAACAGGCTGCTGGAGCGTGTCTCGCGGTTCAGCGGTAAGGGTGTCGAAATGGTTGGGTTGACTGACAAGCATGTCGGCTTGAGACTGCTTGGCAGGTTACGCAGGGGTGGGGCGGTAGCGGCAATGATGGATTACTTTTATGAAGATACCAGCCTTGTCGTCACGGATTTCATGGGAGCGCCTGCCGCCACGCCGGCGGGTCTTGCCATGATGGCCGTCAGAATACAGTGTCCAGTGGTTCCTGTGTTCATATTGCGCGATGGTGATGGGTATCTGGTGAAGTTTGAAGAGCCTCTTGTTCCGTCAGATAGCGCCTTGTCGAGGGAAGAGGCGACGTTCATGCTGGTGAGTAGCATGAATGCAGCCATAGAGCGAACTGCCCGTCACTATCCGGAGCAGTGGACATTCTGGCCCTCCTTGCCCCGCCGCTGGGACTATGCAAAGCGTATCCGCAATTATATAGATCAGGAGACGGCATCATGAGCTCAGGCGTCGAGGGCAGGTTTTGCATTCAGCGCGGGCATCTGGAGGATTGGGCAAGTATTGCACGGTTGCTCGAGCGCTGTTTTTTCGTTAAGCAAAGAAGCGGGCGTCGTGGCCGGCTTCGCAGCCCTTATCTGTTAATGAAATATCATGGCGTCGATTTCATCTTGGCGCGGGATTCGGGCTCGGTGCGTGGTGTTATCGGCATCCGCCGGATAGGCCGGCAGCGATATCTCATTGACAATGTTGCGGTCGATCCGGTAGCCCGTTCTAAGAATTGGACATTGATTCTGCAGCTTGCGATGGCGGTCATGGACTATATAAGAACCAGAGAAGCAAGGCCCGCAAAGGTTATGATCTTTGGCTCCTTTGTTAACAGTAGAATGCCCGGCCTCATCATACGATACCTGCGTAAGCAGGGGGTAACGATCTCGCTGTCGCCGGTGACGATGTTTTTATGGGAACGCATTCGATATGGTTTGCAAGGATCTGCCACGGTATTGCAAACATAAGCAAAAAGAGGCGGGTATGTTTTTATTTGGCGGGGGTAGGCAGCGGACCCGGAAAGTAGCTTCGATCGCGCTGATACGTGTATTCGGCGAACTCAGCTCCGATCAGCCGAATATACGCGATATCATGGATGTATTGCTCGATCATGACTGTTCGTCCTACTGTGGAGTGGTCATGCTTATTGATTGTCCCGGTGGCACATTGGCCGGCGCGCAAGGGCTTGAGTCACTGGTCAAGATGCGTTTTCGTGATGCTGGGATGCCGGTTTACGCCGTGGTGTTGGAGCGTTGCCTTTCGGCGGGTATGCACCTGGCCTGCTTCGCTGATCGCGTGTATGCGACACCAGGTGCCCTTTTCGGGTCGTTTGGAGCATCCATGGAGTGGCCGGAGTCGCATCTCTTACGTGAAAAAATCGGTTTGTCCAGGGAGCTCTATAAAACCCGGCCTCACAAGGACCTGTGCTCGCCATACCGTAAGCCTACCTATCAAGACAAGTGCCGGGTGATGGAGCTGCTCGATAGTTTGGATTCGCAGTTTCTAAAATTCATCTGCGAGCGGCGCAACCTGCAAAGTGAAGATCTCAAATTGCTTTTAGACGGACGCCTGATCACGGGTGCGGATGCGATGTGTATCGGCTTGGTGGATGAGTTTGGGGGGGTCGAGTCCGCCTGTGAGAAGCTGGTGCCGGGCTTTCCCTCTATAGCATCTGAGATCACTTTCTTAGGTGGCGTTGAGCCCAGCGCGTCAAGTCCGACATTGCTTCAAGAGATCATGAGGTTTCTTTCCTGAACGCGACTGCCATGCATACCTGTAACTGGAAAGATTACGCCGTATTTATTCGGCTATTGACGTTTTCTCAAGGGCGCGGCCATTCGGCTGGTTGCGGAAATGTAAAGCGATGGCTGCCGCTCTTGTTGATGTTGTCGATCTTATCGGGTTGCGCAAGTGTGCGGCAGGTTCAATATCTCTTGAAAAGCACTACATTGCCTCTGGATCGGCTGGAGGCTCCGGTTGCCGCCGCGCCGGCGACCACGATCTACGCTTTTGATTCTGGATCCAATCCGAGGCACGCTATTCTATTTCTTACCGGGAGCGGCTGCGCCAGCCTCGTAAACTATCTTCGTCCCTATCTCGACGGACTGAATGAGCCATTCCGGATTTTTGCCCTAGAGAAACCGGGAGTCCAGTACCGCGATAGCGGATGGTTTTGCTCGGAGAAGTTTCTGGCGGAAAACTATTTTGAAGCGCGTCGTGATCGCACGCTTGCCGTTGTGGACTGGCTGCTTTCCGGCGATGCAGGCGATTTTGAGAAAGTCTCTTTATTGGGCATCTCCGAGGGAGGTGTCATCGCCAGTGAAATTGCAGCATTGCGAAGTGGCATCAGTTCATTGGCAATCATAGGATCCGGCGGTATGCCTCAACGCCAGGCGCTGCGTATATTGCACGCGCGAGGTAAGGCCTCTGTCGATATTGATGCATTGGAAAGGCAGGTGGCAAAGACTCCCTGGTCGCTTGATAGTTCTTACGGCCAGACATATCGATACTGGTCATCCTACTTTGATGTCTCACCCGCGGATGCACTGTTACACACTAGCGTGCCGATCTTGGTTATAATGGGGACCAAGGATAACAGTGAGCCGATAGAATCCCTCGATTATCTAGTGCAGGTTTTCGCGGGCGCTGGTAAAAAAAATCTTGATGTGAAAAGGCTGGAAGGCGCAAACCATGTACTTTCACGTAATGGTGAGGATCTGAAGCCGGGGATTATGGGTATGATATCGGAATGGACCCTGAAACACTAAGCGCCAATAAGATGGTCTTACGCCAACTCCCACCTCTTTTGCTCATTGCCGTGATTGCGGTCCTTGGCGAGGGCGGGCTTTATCTCGCTCGTGGTTTTGTCGTGATCTATTGCATAACATCGATTGATGAACCTGTTTTTTTATTCACATAGGCTTATACATGCGATCTAAAACGTATATGATCCTACCTGTTCTTGGTCTGTTGTTGATTGCGGCAGTGGCGCTGCAGTATGGCTTTCGGGGAGGTGACAGCATAAAAGTGACGACCGTTCCCTTGGAAAGTGGTTCAATTGAGCAGACCATTCGCGTTACCGGCCGTGTGATCAATGACAAGACAGTCACCCTAACCGCCTTGCTCGACGGTCAGGTGCAGGGGATGCTGGTGCACAAGGGAGAAGCGGTGGAGGTTGGGCGGGTCTTGGCATATCTCGACAAGCGCGAGGCGGATGCGCATCTGAGCAGAGCCGAGGCAATAGTGGAGCGGGAACAGAAAACCGTTGAGCAGCTATCGCGCAAACTGGACCGCCTCAGCAGGGTTTCACACACGGGCGGTGAATCACGCCAGGTTGTGGATGATGTGGCGTTGTCGTTGAGTATGGCCGAATCACAGTTGCGTGTCGCCCAGGCCGGGCTGAACATCGCCCGGATTCACCGTGAGAAGGTGGAGATTACAGCGCCTTTCGATGGTGTGATTACTGAAAAGTCGACAGAGGTAGGGCAATGGGTTGAGGCTGGCACCAAGCTATTGACCATGGTCGCCGATGAAGGGCGAGAGATTGAAGCGCGTATCGATGCCGCCGATAGCGGTATGTTGTCGATCGGGCAGAAAGTCACGGTGAATTGTGATGCCTACCCCGGAGTCAATTGGGGCGAGACCGTGCATTGGATTGCCCCGGCGCTGACAGAGGATGAAACTGAGGCCACAAATACTTTCGCTGCAAGAATGAGCCTGAGCGCCGATGCGCCTTCATTGCTGCTTGGTCAGCAGGTTGATGTGACAATATCGGTTGCGCAGCGGAAGAACACGCCCAAGCTGCCCTACAGCGCCCTGCTGGATGGGGATGACGGCGGCTATCGGATTGCGGTGGTGAAAGAGGGCAGAGTCAGCTTTTTGCCGGTTGAGATCGGTATTGAGGATCTCACCCATGTCGAAATATTGTCGGATATTAAAATGGGCGCAGAGGTGATTCTGCCAAGCGGGATCACGCTGCGGGAAGGTGATCAGGTAACGATATTGTCCGGCGCAACGCAATGATCCTCCTGGAGCAGGTTCAAAAGACCTATCATATCGGCGATTTGGCGATACCCGCCTTGCGCAATATCGATCTCAGGATCGAAAGGGGGGAGTTCGTTGCTATCAGGGGGGCGTCCGGTTCGGGGAAAACGACACTACTCAACCTTGTCGGTTGTCTTGATGCTATTGAACAAGGCTCCTATCGATTGGCGGATACCCGGGTAGACCAGGCAGATGACGATCAACTGGCTGCGATTCGCAACAAGCATATCGGTTTCGTCTTTCAGTTGTTTAACTTGATTCCCCGTATCAATGCGTTGCGCAATGTCGAGCTGCCGATGATCTATGCCGGTATTCCACCTGAGGAAAGAAGGCGCAGGGCCCTCAAGGCGCTGCAACGCGTGGAGTTGGAGGACCGTGGGCTGCACAATCCCAGGCAGCTTTCCGGCGGTCAGCAGCAACGGGTGGCCATCGCGCGCGCCTTGGTGAATGATCCTCCTCTGCTGGTGGCGGACGAGCCCACAGGCAGCCTCGACAGTAAGACCGGTCAGGAGATCATGAAGGTGTTTGAGAACCTGAATCAATCGGGCGTCACCATCGTCATGGTCACGCATGAGGCGGAAGTGGCGGCCTATGCGCAACGCACTGTCTGGTTGCGCGACGGCGCTATTGTCAGCGACAGGGTCGATCAATGAGTCGGCCACTCTCTTTTCGCTTGTTTAGCGATAGCGCCATGCAGGCCTTGTATGCGCTGCGGGATAACAGGCTGCGCACGATGTTGAGCGTTTTGGGTATTGCCATTGGGGTGGCGGCGGTGATGGCCGTTGGCGCGGTCAGTAAGGGTGGTAATCATCTTATCTTTTCCGAGCTTCAAACATTTGGGCTTAACTCCATCTGGGTATTTCGTGATAGGAATGACAAAGACCCGCACCGCTTGGTGAGGGAGGGAAGTGGCATAACCAATGAAGACTATAGTGCCGTTCAGGCAGGTTGCTGTTCGGCATTGAAGTACGTTAGCGCCGTCGTCAAAGCCAAAAAAAGGTATTTGATTCAGAATCACAATCGCTACAGTAATGCCGAAATCAAAGGCATTGATGTGATGTTCACCAAAATCAGCAACGATTTTATTCTGGAGGGGCGCGGTTTCCGTAAAGCAGATATCGTCAGTCGGCGCGCGGTTGCACTGCTTGGCTCGATTGTTGTTGAAGATCTGTTCGGTAAGGGGAGTTCGCCGGTTGGCCGGGAGTTCCGCATTGCCGGACGAAAATTTATCGTTGTAGGCCTGTTGAAGGAGAAGAGCCGCGATTTTCTCGAGAGTATCGGTTCAGCAGGCGGGCAGGATGCCAATAACAGGATTCTGATTCCCTATACCTTACAGCAACAGATCGTGGGTAATAAGGAGATCAATTATCTGATAGGAGAAGCGCTATCGCTCGAAGCGGCAAAAACCGCCACGACTCAGATTATCGACATGCTCAACTGGCGAAGCGGCGGCAATTTCAGGTACAAGTCAGAGACAATGGCGAAATATATTGAAACGACAGACAACATCCTGAATGGCGTTTCCATCATCGGTGTGGTCGCAGCTTCGATCTCCCTGCTGGTAGGGGGGATGGGGATCATGAATATCATGAGCACATCCGTACTGGAGCGAACCCGGGAGATAGGTTTACGTAAGGCCGTGGGTGCGCGAAGCAGGGATGTTCTGATGCAGTTTCTGCTGGAGTCGGTGGCTATCAGCACCATCGGTGGCGTCATCGGTCTGATGCTGGGTGCGCTGGCGAGCATCATACTTGCCGTTATCACTGGATTTCCGCTGACGCCATCCCCGATGCTGATTCTGTTGGCGCTGTTGGTCACCATATTGGTTGGTATTGTCTCGGGTTTCGTGCCGGCGCGACGTGCGGCCCGGTTAGCGCCGGTTGAAGCGTTGCGCTATGAGTGAGATGAGCCCGCCGTACAGGGAGTTTGCCGCGGCCTCTTCATCCAGATGAAACGACTGGGGATCGTAATGCATGGCAAAATCGATGATGCTGCTCGCCGTGAAGGTGATGCCGCCGCTGGTGAAGGTTTCACCGACCGCGAAGTCGTCAAGATAGCGGTGTTGATTCATGGTTGTTTACCCTTACGGATTATTTTGCATTAGGTAAGTAAATTATATTAGCCGCGAATTAGTGCATTCCGGTAAAGAAACAGCTATTTTAGCCGATAGGACTAAACGATAATAAACCCATCAAATGGATGAATTCATTGACCCAAGCCGACCCCTATGTAAAACAGGTGACCAGCCTTGGGGATAACTACGAGGTTGTTGCCAAAGAAGATATCCGCAATACCGAGGGAATCAGTCTGGTCAAGCGGGGAACCCGGATAGACAGCTCGTTATACGAGCGGCTGGTGCTCCACAAACTGCTGCGACCGTTGGATGAATCCTTGAGCGTGGCAGACATGGTGTCCCCCCTCGGCCTGGTGGTCGATGCCAAGCGGCTGTTGGCTAGCGAGCCAGCCTTGCCCCAGGTTGTGGATACCCGGTCTATTCAACGGGATCTCCTGCCGCCCTTGGGAGAAATCCGGCTTGAACATCCGTTGGCTTTCAAATTGACCGTGTGTCGGGAGCAGAGCATTGAGCGTTACCACCACCTGATTCGGGTAGCGCTGATCGCGCTTTATACCGCCTCCCGGTTACGCTGGTCCCGGGATGATGTGCAGATTTTAGCCACTGCCGCGATCTTTCACGATCTTGGCGAGTTGCACTTGGATCCTTCGCTGTTCGATCGTTCCCGGCTATTGACGTTCAAGGAGCGCCGTCAGATCTATACCCACCCGACCATCGCCTTTCTGATTTTGAAGGAGTTTTCCGCCTACCATCCCCGCATCAGCCAGGTGGTTCATCAACATCATGAGCGATGGGACGGCAGTGGTTATCCGGCAGGACTGGCTGGGGATGATGTGCTGCCGGCAGCGAGACTGTTGGGGGCGGCGGAGTTGCTGGCAGTGATTGGCCTGGAACGAGACAAAACCGGCAGCGGCCTGTTTTCGACAGTGGATGTGTTGAATCTGAACACAGGCCGTTTTGGCAGCGAATTCATCCTGCCCTTGATCGAAGCAGCCAAACACCTCGATAGGGATCTGCCAGTCTCATCCTCGCATGGCGCCGTCAACAGGACGGCCTTGTCGGTTCGGCTCAATCTTTTGAAGGAAATCCTGCAAGAAGCGAAACAGGTTGATATGGCGGGTCAGGAAGAGGTGGCTGACTTTATCTCCAGCCAGTTGCAGCGTCTGGCCGAAATGGCCAACCGGTGCGGTATCGATCTCAATGCGCCCGCTGAGCTGATGACCTATCTCGGCGACGATGAACAGGCGCTTTCCGAGTGGGATGTCCTGGTGGGGGAGATGTTTTTTCTATTGCAAAACACCGTCCGAGAGGCGTTGAGGCGATGGGAGAGGGTTGAAATGCCGGCGAGAGACCGTGAGCCGCTCGATGCCTGGCTGCGTCATACCGAAATGGTATTACATAGCACGGACATATATGGACACCCCAGATAAGTCAAGGATTAGCTCATCATAGTTCTTTACCTCTTACCCAACGGATGACAGCCTGGAGAAAAAA
>JAHXHS010000061.1 GCA_025656455.1 Candidatus Thiodiazotropha sp. (ex Epidulcina cf. delphinae)
ATGCATTAGTAGTGCAAGTCCGGATCTGTGCCGGGGGCCTGTCGTGCTGACCATCGGTCATGCACGGCGGGGCTCTACGGCGACCCCAAATGGGCGTTATGAGTGGGTATCCACACAGTCCTGCCCGCTTTCCGGGCAGTGTGATCGTAGGTCAGGTTGTCGCGGAGCGGTTACCTGACTTAATGGTGATGTCACGTAGCTGCGCAACGTGACCTACGGGCTTCCCTTTTAATCCTCAAACCAGGGCGCTGTCGCGCCCTGGTATGGCAACTAAAAAGGAGAATTTATCGGGGGAACGTCAGTTATCATTTTTGCTACCTCAAAAAAGCTCCGTTCCTTCCCGGGCGGGGCTTTTGCTTCAGTCCTCCACCAAGGTCAGCACCAAATACCCCGGCATAGCGACTGAAAAGTAGCTTGAAAACTACCAGAGTCAACCCTTGAGGTCGATCCGTTCAGAGGATAGTGCAGCGGTTACGCCCGTCCTGCTTGGATTGGTAGAGCGCGGTATCCACCCGTTTCATTAGGGAGCGCATATTGTCATTCGGATTCAGGACAGTGGCGCCGAAACTTGCGGTCACGCTACCGACCCCTTCATGAGAAATATGCTCTATGGCGGAACGTAACGACTCGGTCAGGAAACGCAGCTCCTCTTGATTGGTCAGGGGGGTGATGATCATGAACTCTTCCCCTCCCCAGCGGGCGAGGATATCCGATTTGCGTATTCTGCTGAGCAACAGCTCCACGGTCCGCTTTAATACCTGATCGCCCATGTCGTGGCCGTAAGAGTCGTTGATCTGCTTGAAATTATCCAGATCCAGCATAATCAGGCCGAACTGGTTATGGGTCATACTGGCCCAGGCGATTTGGTTCTTCAGCTCTTCATCGAACTTCATTCGGTTGTAGATCTGCGTAAGCCGGTCGGTTTCGGCGATGTGCAGTAGCTGCTTCTCCATCTCCACAGTTGCGGTGATGTCTCGATGGGATTCGATGATCTGTACGACGCGCTCACCCGATTCGTCATAAATCGGTGTGGCGCGGACATCTACGTGCATCACCTCTCCCCGATGATTGAAGTGTTTGTGGATTACCGAGATGGGTTTCCCGCTGTTCAGGATCTCGGTGATAGGGCAGGGATCGAGATCGCCCTTGCAAGGGGTGTTGCGCTTATGGGAAAGCCGGAAACAGGTCATACCCCGCTTCAACGTTTTGCCACTGGTGTACAGTTCGAGCGCGGACTGGTTCACCAACTGTAACTGATGGGTGTCAATGTCTATCACCAGAGTCGGATCGGCGATGGTATCCACCACTTTCTGGATATAGTCGTGTGACCGGGTGAGTTGCTCCTGGGCCTCCTTCAATGGTGAAACATCGCTGATATGGGCGAAGAAATGGGTAAGCCTGCCCATCTCGTCGCGAATGACATGGGTCGTATCCTGTACCCATTTGCGGCGATTCCATCGGTCAAGTATTTGATACGGAGCGCGTTTGAAGGTGGTTATGCGATCAAAGTCGGCCTGGGTCGTTTCCTGAGTATATTGTATGAGATAGGCTGGGTCGATGATGCTGGAGAAGGTCAGCTCACCTTCGATAAAATGTTTTGGCCTATATCCCAAGAGATCCCGTACATTGGAGGAGATGAATTCGATCGGCCAGCCCAGTTCGTTGCGTAATTTGGCGATCACCCCTGGGCCGCTGAGAAACAGATCGTGTTCGTAGGAGATCTGTCGGTTCAGACGCCGTATCTGCCGTTCATTGGCTGCCCGTTTTTCCCTGTTCCACAGCGCTACGCCGAGGAGTGTGCCGAGGAGTAGCAGACTCAACAGCAATATAGGCGCGGCATGTGAGAGTTTGTGCCATAACTTCACATGGATCAGTTCATTCGGAATATGCAGGAGCACTCTCAGGCAACTGGAACAGTACGCCTCGAAGCTGTCGCCGGAAGGATTCAGATAGTCAAAGGTATACAGGCCCTGACGATTGAACGTCTGCCCACGGTGTTTTTTTTGAATTATCTTCCAGGCCTCGGGGTGTTTGACATTGATGCCCGCCTGAGGACTGTCGGGAAACATGAAGCTCCAATCATGTACGCTATCGGGACTCAGGAACGTGTATCCCTGCCAATTGAACAGCAGGGCATGACCGGAGAATCCGGCGGAGATTCTGCGGAAATCATCCAGTAGGCTCCCGGCCAGATAGTTGAGAACAACAAGGCCGATGTTGTTTCCCGCTGCCGAACTGACCGGTGAAGCAAAGCGGATGGTAGGTTTTAAAGGTAGCTGGATTTGCTCATTTTCAACATTCAGGTCCAGCGGAGAGCTGTAGATGGCGCCTGATGTGTTTTTTATCGCATCAGTGAAGTAGTAGCGATACTTTTTCGATTGCAGCTTATCGGCGCTGACGGCCGTGGGTTTGCCGTTGTTGTAGTTGACCCGGACCAATTCCCGGCCGCTGACATCGAGGAAGCGAATTTGATCATAACGGGCTCGCTGCATCGCCAAGGAGGTCCATGATGTCTGCAGGCTCTGTACGGCGAGCTCCCTGCGCTTTGCTGAAAACAGCTCCTGTAGTTTGTGTTGCTCGGTGAGAAATCTCAGATCGGAACGGATCTCGAGAAAGGCGAGGCTCATGCGTTTGGTCAATTGATTGATGAGAATATTCGATTCGAGTTTCAGCTCGTTTTCGACGCTATGCCTCGTTTGCTGATAGATGCCCCAAAACAGCAGGCAAGCGAGGGTGGCCATGATTGCCACTGACAGGAGATACAATCGTATGAACCTGCCGATATTCATGATTCAGGCGGTGACGTTGCATCGTCCTTGGTGTCGGACACCGTTTGGTGGAAAACCACCACCGCGCCGGTTATTCTGCCCGCTTCCTTGATCGGTGTGCTGATAAACTCGATCTGCAAGGGAGTGCCGTCCTTGCGCCAGACAGTCTCTTTAGCGCCGCGATGGATTTTGCCCAGCCTCAGCACATTCGTTATGGGGCATTCGGATTCGGGATACTCGCTTCCATCCTCGCGGCTGTGGTGCCAGAGGGCGTGGCTGTTTTTTTGCAGCATCTCGTCGATGGAGTAACCCAGCATCTCCGCGGCGGCCGGGTTGACAAAGACATGGTTTGCCTGGTCGTCGAGTCCGAGGATGCCGTCGCCGGCAATATCCAGGATCAGCTCCTTCTGCTGTTGTACGCGCCGACTCTCCTCCTCGAGTTTCTTGTATTTGTCGATATCGTCGATGACAGCGACCAGATAGGTTTCATGGCTGTTGCCATTGGGCTTTTTCGAGAGGGAAAGCTGGATCCATTTGTTCTCCCCGTTTCCGCAAAGCATGCGTAGCTGTGTAGATACGCTGGACTTCTTGTTGCCCCTAAGCTGATCAAAGGCGCTGATGCACAAGGGAATGTCGTCCCTGTGGAGCATCTCCTTGAGATTGGTCTTTTCCATCTGTTGCCGGCTCAGGACAGCGATCTCACCCAGTTTCCAGTTCATGCGCAGAAATCGGCCCGTCAATGTGACATGGGCGAGTCCCACCGCAGCCTGTTCAAAGGTGGCGATCTGCGCCTCAATGCTGTCCTCCAGGGTCTTTTTGCTCTCTGTCAGGGAGCGGTTTAGGCGTATCACACGCAAGCCGAGAAAGATGAGGAACAGCAGAATCAGGGCAACGGTCAGGTACCAGTGCCAGGCGCGGACCAGTGAGTCGATGAATTTTTCAGGCAGCTTTTTTTCGTAGGGCGGCATCTCCAACAGCATCAGCAGATCATGAACCGTTTGGTAGTTTTCGGGGATTGTCCAGCCATGAATACGGGCATCCCGGGCGGCCGGGTGGTCCGCGGGTAGTTTGAGCAGCGCGATCGAGACATCCCTGGCAAGGGTCTGTGAGGTGTTGGGGAGCTGGGAAAAGGGCCATTCCGGGTAGAGGGGGGTGCTGATGGCGTAGGGAAAATGGTCATACCGCCTGGGGGCGATGACGCGTAAATTGTGCAGATTCAGATTGCCTTCCTGGGCGATTCGCTCCAGGGTATCGCTCCTGACGATGCCGACCTCCGCCTCTCGGTTCAACACGGCCTTGACCACCGCGTCATGGGTATTGAGAAACAGTAACGAGCCGAGATCCCAGGTCTCCAGACCCACCGTGTGCAACTCTCTGAGGGCCATGATCCAACCGCCTAGCGAGGTATGGTGGACAGCCGCCACACGCTGATTTTCAAGGTCCGCCAGCTGTTGAATGTCGCTGTTGCTGTTGAGCGTGAAGATCACGCTGCCGAATTGGGAGATTCGGCTGTTGCCTGAGAGTTCATTGACCAGGGTCAGAATCCGCCTCACCCCATACTTGACGGAGAGGTCGGCATAAATGCCGGGATTGACGATGACGAAGTCGACCATCCGGTTCTTTACCACCACCTGGATATCGTCGAAGGCCATGGGGATGATGTTGAAATGGTAGGCGGGCAGGGTCTCATTCAGATATTCGGCGGTTGCGTTCCAGCGCTCGAGGCTCTTTTCATAGCCGCGTTTCGCCAGTACGCCGATGTGCACCTCCGTCTGAACGGCCCATGTCCAGCTGGGAGCGAGCCACAGGCAGAACAAGACGGTTAGCGGCCGTATCGCTTTTCGAATAGTGACTTTCAATGTGTCGTGCACACGCTTGCCTGCATGCTATCCGCTCCATATGGGGTATGGTACGCCATACCTGGCCTGTCATTGCAATATTACTGACGGTCGTACGGATCAGTAACCGATGCAGGCAGAGATTGATTCGGCTGAAATCCCCATTGCTTTAATCCGCCACCCGGAGGAAGCGTTGATGCCGCGCCTACTCATCCCCCCGCCTCAGGATAATCTGGACCAGGCTGCCGGGTCGGTGCGTGACGGCATCGTCGAGAAATGCAAGATCCCCCTTGAAATGCCTGAAGGGCGACTCGAACTCTGGATCCGTGCGTGGAATCACCAGCAGTCCGAGGAGGGTTTCCGTATGCTGCCCAGTGACATTGCCGACGGCCACCGGCAGGCCGTCGGGATCGATCCTGAGGGGCGTGGGCCAGAGTCTCAGGACCAGTCGGCGGTCTGCCGGGAGCTGCTTGACCATGACCAACTGTTCATGGCGCGCATCATGCGCCTGGGGCAGCACCGGCAGCGCCTGCAGCGGTGTACTGGGGGACAGCAAGCGCAGGAGGTTGTCCCATCCGAGCATTTCCGCCGTTTGCCAGCCCTGCCTCTTGAGCCGGGTGGAAAACTGCTCCAGGTCTCCAGCCAACTGAATATTCAGAGGGTGCTCGCCTTCACTCAGCGTGTCGTGGCGGTATCGAGGAAGATCCGTCCCCGAGGTGAGCCAAGTCTGTCGGGAGAGGATCCGGGGCTCCTCTGTCTGCGCATAAGCCAGGGTGCGTTCGCCCGTTTGCAGCCAGCCGTAGCCGCCGCACAGTGCCAGAAGCACCAGGGCGCTGCTGATCAGGGTGGTCGTGTGCGATTCCGCCTGCACATGGCGATGATAGGCGATGCCGAGCAGGGCCACCCAGGCGATGCCCAGGGTCAGGCTGCCCAGGATATCGGTAAGCCAGTGGACGCCCAGGTAGAGCCGGGAGAGCGCCACGGCGCCGATCATCAAGGCCGCTAGACTGTAGGGCAGCCAGCGCCATTCACGGATCAGGGTGCGGGCGATCATGATCGAGTAGAAGCCGTAGAGGGTGGCGCTTCGCAGCACGTGTGCGCTGGGAAACGACCAGGGTCCCAGGGTCTCGGGCGCGCTGGGCGGTCGGGGTATGCGCAGGGTGTATTTGAGCAGAATCGGGGCGATCAGCCCGAAGGCCGTGGCCGCCAGCAGATAGTAGAGGGCGCGTCTGTGCCCCTGCAGTAACAGCACCGTGGCGATGCCGAGGCCGAACAGGAGTGTGGTCGAGAGATCGCCCAGACCGGTGAACAGGACCATCAGCTGATCACCCCATGGGGTGCGTAGACTCTGCAGGGCGTTCAATAGTAGCAGATCGGTCTGTCTCGTCAGCGAGCCGTCCAAGACGATGCCGGTGAGCAGGACGAAGAGCAAGACTGTCAGTAACAACAGGGTGGCCAGGAAAGCGAGGCCCCTCGCCTCTGGATGGTGCGGGTCGGCCAGGGCGCGGGACATCGACCTGAAACCGCGATGCAGTTGGCCCCATTCAAAGCCGCGCTGGACCAGGCCGGTGGCATGGGGCTGGATCAGACGGAACAAAGCGCGGACCAGATAGAACAGGATCCAGGCGAGAAACAGCAACAGCAGCATCAGGGTGACCAGGCGGAAGGCGACCTCGGAGGCCAGTTCCAGGGAGGCGCCGAAGACAATGCCGGGGAGCAGATAGGCCGGCGCCCACACCAGGGCGGAGGAGAGATTGGCAATGACAAAGCGCCAGGGGGACATCCCCAGCATGCCCGCCACCAGTGGGATGATGGCGCGCACCGGGCCGAAAAAGCGTCCGATGGCGACACTCTTGCCGCCATACTTCTCAAAGAACGCGATACCCCGTTGCAGGGTCGAAGGATGGCGGCTGAAGGGCCAGAAGCCCCGCAACCGCTGCTGAAAGTGGCGTCCCAGCCAGAAACTCAGGCCGTCTCCCGCCACCGCTCCGGCCACCGCCCACCAGAAGACAGGCCAGAAATCGAGGATGCCGGTGGCGATCAGGGCGCCGAAGCCGAACATCATCACCACCCCCGGCACCAGCAGTCCGAACAGCGCGACCGATTCTGAAAACGCCACCAGAAAGACCGCCAGGCCCGCCCAGAAGGTGTGTTGCCCGATCCATGCCGACAGGGGGGCGAAGAGTTCACTCATGGGTCTTGGTAGGAAAGTCTAGCCCGCATGTCTCACCGGGATTTGGGTATTTCGATGCTGAATCGGTTAAATGTCATCCATTTATCCGTTCAGCCGGTCCGCCTGGTGGAAAATGCGGGCTAGTAGGCACTGTGGTTGCGCATGGCTAACCCAAGGCTCGGAAGGATTCTCCGGCAGCCTGAATAGTGGCTTGGATCTCCTCGTCACCGTGGGCGTCAGAGACGAAACCCGCCTCAAAGGCGGACGGCGCAAGATAGACGCCGCGCTCCAGCATGGCATGGAAAAAGGCCTTGAATCGCGCCTGGTCGCAGGCAGTGGCGCCAGCATAGTCGGTAACCGGCGAGGCGTCGCTGAAAAACAGGCCGAACATGCCGCCGACATGATTCTCCGCCAGGGGAATGCCCACCGACCGGGCCTGCTGCATGATGCCGTTGACCAGGGTCTCCACCTTGTTCGCAAGCCTGTCATGGAAGCCCGGCTCGGAAATCAGCTCAAGGGTCTTCAAACCCGCGGCCATGGCCACCGGGTTGCCCGAAAGGGTGCCCGCCTGGTAGACCGGACCCAGGGGAGAGATCTTCTGCATGATATCGAGTCGGCCGCCGAAGGCCCCGACCGGCATGCCGCCGCCGATCACCTTGCCCAGGGTGGTGAGGTCCGGGGTGATGCCGTAGTAGGCCTGCGCGCCGCCCAGGGCGACCCGGAAACCGGTCATCACTTCGTCGAAGATCAGCACCGAACCATGCTTATCGCACACCTCTCGCAGGGTCTCGAGGAAACCCGGCTGCGGCGGGATGCAGTTCATGTTGCCCGCAACCGGCTCGACGATAATGCAGGCTATCTGGTCGCCGACCCGGGCGAAGGTGTCACGCACCTGCTGACTGTCGTTGTAGTTCAGGGTCAAGGTATGCTCCGCCAGGCTGGCCGGCACGCCCGGGGATGAGGGTTCGCCCAGGGTCAGCATGCCGGAACCGGCCTTCACCAGCAGGGAGTCGGAGTGGCCGTGATAGCAGCCTTCGAACTTGACGATCTTGTCGCGCCCGGTGAAACCGCGGGCCAGGCGGATCGCCGACATGGTGGCCTCGGTGCCTGAACTGACCATGCGCACCATCTCCATGCTCGGGACCCGTTCGCACACCTTGTCGGCCATCAGGGTCTCCAACTGGGTGGGGGCGCCGAAGCTGAGGCCTTTGTGGATAATCGACGCCACCGCATCGATCACATCGTGATGGGCATGGCCCAGGATCATCGGTCCCCAGGAACCCACATAGTCGATATAGCGCTTACCGTCGGGATCGTAGATATAGGGTCCCGCGGCGCTGTCGACGAATACCGGGTCCCCGCCGACCCCGTGAAAGGCCCTGACAGGTGAGTTCACCCCTCCCGGGATATGCTGTTGCGCATGGCTAAAGAGTTCCTTGGAACGACTCATGTTTGTTTCTCCTCCGGCTTGAATAGTCTGCTTATTTTACGGCTGGCCGCCTCGACATCGGGTTGGGCGAAAATCCCGTGGATCAGCGCCAGCATGTCGGCCCCGGCCGCTATCAATCGGGCGCCATTTTCCGGCGTTATCCCGCCGATGGCAACCAGAGGAAGATCGAGACGGCTCTTGGCGCGATGCAATAGATCGGGATCGGCCTGCACGGCATCGGGCTTGGTGCGCGAGGGAAAGAAACGCCCGAAGGCGATATAGTCGGCGCCTGCCGCGCTGGCGCGATGGGCCAGCTCCAAGCTGTTGTAGCAGGAGATGCCGATGACCGCATCCGCGCCGAGGCGCGCCCTGGCGAGGGACAAACCGACATCCTCACGCCCCAGGTGGACACCGTCGGCCCCCGATTGTTCCGCCAATTCCACATCATCGTTGATGAGCAACAGCGCCCCATGCTCCCGGCATAGCCGTTGCAATGCGCCTGCCTCCGACCTGCGGCGTTGCTGGTCGTTGCTCTTGTCCCGGTACTGAATCACCCGGGCGCCTCCACGCAGGGCCTTCTCAACCTGCCGGAGCAGGCTTTCCGGGGGGCAGAGCAGGGTGTCGGTGATGGCGTAAAGGCCGCGCAGGGAGGGGGGGCTATTCATCATCCTCGGGTTTTTGGCGCGGGTATTTGAACAGACGTTCAGGCATTGACTGGCATTTTCCGAGACGAAAGCCATGCCTCAGGCTCATCCAACTGTACTCAAGGCCCTGCCGGACGGCATCCTCGATACCCTCCCCGCGGGCCATGGCCGCGGCGATGGCGGCTGCCAGGGTGCATCCCGAGCCGTGGAACTCGCCGGCCAGTCGTGGGCAGACGGAGACAATCGGGGATTTGTCAGCTTGATAGAGCCGGTTGGCCACTTCGGATGGTCTGCTCTGATCGTGGGTTCCGGTGATCAAAACCGCCTGTGGCCCCAGTCCGAGCAAAGCGCGGCCGTCGTTGTCAATCACACCTTCCGCCTCGGACCCCGCCAATCTCGATGCCTCCCCGGTATTCGGGGTGACCAGGGAGCAGCAGGGCAGCAGCTCCCTTCGCAGCAGTGGCAACAGGGACTCGTTGGCGAGATCCCGGCCGCCTCCGGCGGTGAGCACCGGATCAAAGACCACAGGCTGATGCGGATTTTCCCGTAACAGGGCCACTACCGCCTCTGCCGCGGAGAGACTGCCGAGCAGGCCGATCTTTATCACGGCAACCGGGCAGTCGTCTATCACCGCCTGCGCTTGGGCGGTGATGGTGTCGGGAGGTATCGGGATGAGCCGACTGACATTGCAGCTATCCTGTATCGTCAGGCAGGTAACCACGCTGGCGGCATGGCAGCCGTTGGCGCCAATCGATTCGATATCCGCCTGAATGCCTGCGCCCCCACAGGGGTCATGCCCCCCGATGGCCAACACCACGGGAGGTTTGGGTGGATGGTTTTGCATCGAGGAATTGTATCCCTTTTTTCATCTGGCGGGGAGTGTGATTGTGCGTTGCAGCATGAAGAATCCGGGGGGTGTGCGGTGGTATCCCGGCCCACTGCGCCATCGCTCTGGAGATACATTTTTTCAATTGCAAAGCCTAGGTGGATAGAGGGTTTTTCCTAGGATTGAACGCCATCGCTGCTAGACTCAGGTAAGTGTGAGACAAACGAAATCTGTGTGGAATAGTTGGCGGTCGTTCCCCAAAGGATCGCAAATGCGACCCTGAATTGCGTGGAAAAGAGATCTGAAACGGCTGCGAGGGAATGAGACATGAGTCCGAAAATACAAGAACTCGAGGCGTTGGCGCGTAACTATTGCGAGTTGGTCGAGAGTTTGCAGGAAGGCAATACTCAGTGGCTGCAAGAGGTAGCCGGCTTATTGCCTCGCCTGCATGCAGCGGTAGCCGCGCTCAATATGCCGACGCCTCGAAACACCCACCATACGGCTGCCGACCTGGACGCCCGTTTTGAGTTGTATACCTTTCTGCGGCAATTATTGGGCGATCGGGACGGCTACTGGATGGAGTTCGACGTGGCAGGCGATGGTCAGAGCATGAGCGGTAGCCTGGCCGATGATCTGACGGATATCTATTGTGAGCTCAAGAGCGGATTGAATATGCTGGATGGCCAGCCGCAACGAGCCGTTGAGGATTGGCATAAGGGATTTCATCTCCACTGGGGACAGCACCTGTTGGATGCTGAGCGCCATCTTTACGATCTAAATGCCCGAAATCAACTGGCTATGTGATGGCTCCAAGCCTGTGGAAACCAACTTGTTTTCTGTGTTAATTGGCGTCGCGGCGGCATTTCTTTCTTGCTAACATTAGCGCTATCCACACATTACAGCATTTAGGAGAAACGGCATGAGTTTGAATGCCCTGAATGAGAGTGATCTGACCCTTACCAGCAATGCGCAAAGCAAAATGGGCGAGTTGTTCCAGCAGGTCGAGAGCCATATCGAGGGTGTGCGTGTCTTCGCCACGCCCGGGGGGTGCAGCGGCATCAGTTTTGGCATGACCTTCAGTGACGCCATTAACGAGAATGACGGCGTGCTCCAGTGTGAGGGTTTCAAGGTGATCGTCGACGACGGCACCATGCAGTATCTGCGGGGCGTGGAGATCGACTTTATCGATCAGGGCGACGGCAACGCCAGCTTCGTCTTCAACAACCTTCAACCCATGGGGGGTGGTTGTGGGACCTGTGGCTCATCCGGTGGCGGCTGCGGCTGAACGGACTGACGCTCAATCCAAGCCGATGAACCGCGCGGGGAGTAAGCCCTGGCGCGGTTTTTCTTTGTCGGCCCCGTTTTGCCTGGTAAGGTTGAGCGCCTCATGAACTCAAGGATTCAGGATTATTGTCAATGAACGACGGCGTCGTTGATCTATTGGTGATCGGTGCAGGGATCAGTGGCCTGGGCATGGCGCGGATGGCCAAAAGCCGAGGTGTCGACCCCCTGGTGGTCGAGGCAGGGAGCCATATCGGTGGCGCGATCGATAGCCATCGATTCCGTACGGAGCGGGGGTCCTACTGGGCAGAGCTGGGCGGCCATACCTGTTACAACAGCTATGGGAATCTACTGCAGCTTTTGCAGGAGAGCAGTCAGCTTGACCGTCTGGTGGCGAAAAGGAAATTGCGTTACTCGATGCAGATCGGCAATAGGCTCACATCCATTCCTTCCCAGCTCAAATTCATCGAGCTGCTAGGCGTGCTGCCGCGCCTCTGGCGGAGTAAAAAAGAGGGCCGGTCCGTGAGGGAGTATTTCGGCGGCATCATCGGCCGGCAAAACTTTCAACGGGTGCTGGGTCCGGCCCTGGATGCCGTCGTCTGCCAGCCCGCCGCTGAATTTCCCGCCGATGCCCTGTTTCGAAAAAAGCCGAGACGCAAGGAGATCATGCGCAGTTATACCGGCGCGGAGGGGCTTCAGTCATTCGTCGACGGGATCGCTTCCGGGCTTCAGATCCGCACTCAGAGTCCGGTGACAGGGGTGGAGAGAAATGGCGCTCACTACCAGATCCGCTTGCAGGGTGGCGAGACGATAGAGGCATCGCGGTTGGCGTTGGCGGTAGCGCCGGATGTGGCAGCGAAGCTGTTGGCCGCACCGTTGCCCGAGGTGGCCGCCCGAATCGCCGAGATCGAGATGGCGGATATCATCAGTCAGGCCGTGTTACTGCGATCGGATCAGGTGAGCACGCCGCTGCTGGCAGGCATCATCGGTCGGGACGACGATTTCTACTCCGTGGTTTCGCGTGATCCGGTGGCCGATGAACACTATCGCGCCTTCACCTTTCATTTCCGTCCGGATCGCCGGGACGAGGCCGCCCGCCTGGCACGGATCTGTCAGGTGCTGGGGGTGAGCGAGGGGGATATTCTGGCCAGTGTTACCCGCCAAAACCGTCTACCCGCCCTGCGCCTGGGGCATGCCGAGCGGGTTGGTCAGATCGATCGAGCCCTGCGGGGACACTCCCTGGCGATCACCGGGAACTGGTTTTCCGGGGTTTCGATCGAGGACTCCCTAGTGCGCACCCACGATGAGTGTCAGCGTCTGCTGGGTGGTGACTGAACTGTGGCATCAGCCATTGCCACCTTTGTTATGCCGCGAATGTCGGAATCCAGGGTTTTCCCCTGATCAAGTGGGTAACAGGACGAACATCCAAAAAAGGTGGAAACAAGCCTTAAGGGCCGCGGAAAAAAAGATTTAACCCAAACTACTTGTCTTCTTGCCCGCCTTCTTTGTTGTAGCTTCGGTTACGTAGGCCCGGCTACGCGCCCTTCGCTACGCCTCGAAGGCAGGCAACAATCCGGCGCATTTTGGGTTAAATCTTTTTTTCCGCGGCCCTAACCCTTGGGAAGGTGGGGCTGAGCGCTAACCCGTGTGACTGTTTGTCGAGCCGGCGGAAAGGTTCTTTTTCGCCCTCCTGGGCGAGTGTCTTTTCTTTTCCGCCAAAAAAAAAGTCACCAAAAGAAAGGGCGCCCGGCTGTCGCGCCCCTGCGGGGAGCGCTGCGATGCTCGGCGAAACCGGCGAGCCTGAAAACTCGCTTCGCTCAGACACTCAGGCCCGCTTAATCGGTTTCGCCTGCGCTTCTCGCTCGCGCCAGGACGGGATTGGTAAGAGGGGGTAGACCATCCGCTTCTCCTTGATCCTGAGATGGTAGACCCGTCTATTGGCGTTAATTCGCGTTCATTGGCTAACCCATTACGCTCTACATTGGGTGGGAGATGAGATGGCTGTGCTGTGCTTCTTCTACCCACTCAATCAGGGGAAAAAACGGAATCCATAACCCTATTTTCGTGATGAGTTGTCAGGGCTGTTGGCGGTATGGAAGAGTGACTTCAGCGTATCGGAGCGCCGAAGTGAGTCCTCAGGGTCAGGAGGCGGTGGGGTTGCGCCGAAAAAGGCGCCGATGCGTCGAAACAGTGTCTTCAGCGCCCGCCAGAGCTTCGGTAACAGCCAGATCACCAGCGCCAGGAACAGCAGCAACAGCAGCATAAAGGCCACCGGGTAGTTCAGCGCCGCCCAGAGTCCGCCGATTACCGCCAGGTCTTCCAGAATCGAGGCGGTCCAGTTGGTCACCGGCTCCGGGGATGTGTTGATCATCAGCCGGGTGCCGGCCTTGGTGAAATGGCTGCCGGCGGCCATCGTGCCGCCCACCAGCGCAGCGGCCAGTTCGGCTGCCTGATTGACCTCGAATCCGCTGGCTGCTCCGGCGGCCAGCAAAGCGCCGGCCGGGATGCGGACAAAGGTATGCAAGGCATCCCAGCCACTGTCCACGCCCGGGGTCTTGTCGGCGAAGAACTCGATGAAGTACATCACACCGGCGATGCCCATGACCAGCGGATCGCTGAGGACTTCCAGCCCGGGCGGGAGCGTCACATGCCCGGTGAGGCCCAGGTATCCCAATACCAGGACCGCCGCATAGAGATTGATGCCCGCAGCCCATCCCGCGCCGAGGGTCAGCGCCAGTGTGTCGATGGTTTCCATAATGGTTGTTCCCGTGTATGCCTGATTAGTAATGTGAGGCTTATGGCGAAGAATTTCCACTCATTGGCTATTTTGCGCCTGCCATTCGTTGTTAAGTTCACAATTGTTTAGGATTTCCTGCCCGATTGCTTTTTCTTTTATTAATCAAGCCTTATGATTGCACTCTTCGCTTCAGAAAGTTGTGGGATTATGATCAAGGTAGGCATTGTCGGTGGTACCGGCTATACCGGCGTGGAACTCCTCAGGTTGCTGGCGACCCATCCGGGTTGCGAGGTGGTGGCCATCACCTCCCGTTCAGAGGCCGGCCGGCCGGTGGCCGATCTGTTTCCGAATCTGCGCGGACATTCGGAACTGGTGTTTGTCGAGCCGGATCCCACGGGCCTGCAGAGCTGCGACCTGGTGTTTTTCGCCACCCCCAACGGGGTCGCCATGACACAGGCCCCGGCACTGCTCTCCGCGGGCAAGCGGGTCATCGATCTTGCCGCCGATTTCAGGCTTGCCGATCAAGAGGTATGGGAGCACTGGTACGGTATGCGGCACGCCGCGCCCGATCTCCTGGCCGAGGCAGTGTACGGTCTGCCCGAGCTGAATCGTCAGGCGGTGAAGCAGGCGCGGCTGGTGGCCAATCCCGGCTGCTATCCGACGGCGGTGGCGCTGGGTTTTCTACCCTTGCTGGAGGCCGGGCTGGTGGAGGCCGGGCATCTGATTGCCGACACCAAGTCTGGGGTGAGCGGGGCAGGGCGCAAGGCGAGTGTGGCCACCCTGATGGGTGAAACGGGTGAGAGCTTCAAAGCCTATGCGATAGGGGGGCACCGCCACCAGCCGGAGATTCGTCAGACCCTGGCTCAGGTCGCCGATGGTGATGTCGGGTTGACTTTCGTCCCCCACCTTGTGCCGATGATACGGGGAATCGAAGCGACTCTGTATGCCCGCTTGAACGATACCACGGCTGACCTGCAGGCATTGTTCGAGACCCGTTACCGGGACGAGCCCTTTGTCGATGTCCTGCCTTCCGGCAGCCATCCCGAGACCCGCAGCGTGCGTGGGGCGAATCATTGCCGTATCGCGGTGCATCGACCTCTGGACGGCGATGTGGTGGTGGTCAGTTCAGTTATCGACAATCTGGTCAAGGGGGCCGCCGGCCAGGGTGTCCAGAACATGAACCTGATGTACGGTCTGAGTGAGGATTGTGGTTTGAATCAGCCAGCCCTGTTGCCCTGAGATGATGGGAATAGAGAGAAAATACCGTGTACCTAAGATCGTCGGCGCCCATCAGGGCGTCCCGCTCTGGTTGCGCATCGGTCTGTTGCTGTTGCTGGTGGCGGGGGTGGCCTGGTTGGCCTACCAGCAGGGAGGCAACGGGATCGCCCAGGGGTTCGTCAGCCTTCAGTCGGGTGGGAGGGACCGGGTCAAGACCCTGGAAGAGGAGCGAAATGAGTTGCGGCGGGAGCTGGCGATGGTCAAACAGGCCGCCGAGGTTGATAAAGAGGCCCTCCTGGCGATCCGTACTCAGATCAAGTCGATCCAGGATGAGCGCCTGAAGATGGAGGAGGAGCTGGCGTTTTTACGCGGCATCGTCTCCACTACCTCGAAGAAACAGGTGTTGAGGGTGCAGAATTTCAAATTGGATCCCGGGCTTGAGGAGCGACAGTATGTCTATAAGTTCTCCGTCAGTCAGGTGATCAACAGCGGCATGGTGGTTAAAGGCAGGATCGAGATGACCATTCAGGGACTGCAGGATGGACAGGCCAAGACGCTCAGACTCGAACAGCTATCCGAAGAGAAAATCAACGGCCACAAGATGCGATTTCGCTATTTCCAGAACATCGAGGGCAAACTCTACCTGCCCGAGGGCTTTCAACCGGCATCGATCACCATCGATGTCAAACCGTCTGGGGGTAAGCTTGCGCCGGTCAACGAATCCTACAACTGGTCACCTATCTCCTGAAGACATAAAGGAATTACACTATGTTTGGTACGAGTAAGAAAAAGTTTCGCTCTCCCAGAATCACCACGGTGATCGGCACGGGAACCGAAATCAGAGGCGACATCACCTTCAGTAGCGGCTTGCATGTGGACGGGGTGATCAAGGGCGATGTGATTTCCGATCCCCAGGATAGATCGGCAACCCTGACCTTGAGCGAACTGGGCACCATCGACGGCAACGTGCGGGTGGGGAACGTGATGCTGAACGGCACCGTCGTCGGGGATGTGGTGGCCGGAAACCGGGTGGAGCTGGCGCCGAAGGCGAGGATTACCGGCACCCTGACCTATGCCATGCTAGAGATGGCGATGGGGGCGGAGGTCAACGGCAAGCTGATCCACGCGGCCGAGCAAGACCCCTTGCAACTGCAGTATGACGGTAATCAGGATGAAGCCGGAGACGGCGTGGGTGGGAAAGGGGCATTGACCACGGATAGCTAATACTTGACTGTTTTTATTGGTAATCGCATACTTGCATGGAAATTCACCAATGATGCCCGAGACGTTCGGGCAGGTTACAGCGGAACCACATCATGACTACCGTAGAAGCGAACGAAGAGACCCTCATTTTTACCGAAGCCGCCGCCAGTAAGGTCGCCACGCTGATTGCCGATGAAGGCAACCCGGATTTGATGCTGCGTGTCTACATTCAGGGAGGAGGCTGCTCCGGTTTCCAGTACGGTTTCACCTTCGATGAGAATGAGGGCGAAGGCGATACCAAGGTGGTCACCGGCGGCGTGACCCTGTTGGTGGACCCGATGAGCATGCAGTACCTGATGGGGGCCGAGGTGGATTACAGCGAAGGTCTCCAGGGCGCCCAGTTCATTATTCGCAACCCCAACGCGACCACGACCTGTGGTTGCGGTTCATCGTTTGCGGTTTGAGTCCCCAAGGTTGGCGGAGCTACTGGGTGTCTGTTTAGAAATCCGTAGGTCACGTTGCGCAGCTACGTGACACCCCCCCTTGAGTCAGGTAGCCGCTCCGCGTCAACCTGACCTACTACATTTATCACCTTGAAGGAGTACTGGATCTTGACATGGTGATGTATCTCTAATACCGTGATGTCCTCATTAGCAGGGTGGTGTATCGTCATAATTACACCACACTAGGGCAGCGTTCTTAAGGGAATTCGGTATTGACCGCCCGCAAGCGGGTGGTTGCGAAATTATGGTATGGACACCGGTCTGAACACACTCGTCGCCATCGCGCGCTTTCATCAACTCCCCGCAGAGCCAGAGCAACTCGCACACCAATTCGGTATCCCCGGAGAACCGTTTTCCGATACCGAACTGCTGCAGGCCGCCAAGGCCCTGACCCTGAAGGCCAAGCGTCTGACGCCCTCGCTTGGCGACATGGAAAATGCCATCCTCCCCGGCATCGCCAGACTGCAAGACGGCAGCTAT
Source organism: Candidatus Thiodiazotropha sp. (ex Epidulcina cf. delphinae) (assembly GCA_025656455.1). GTDB lineage: Bacteria > Pseudomonadota > Gammaproteobacteria > Chromatiales > Chromatiaceae > Thiodiazotropha. The sequence continues at coordinate 17,101 of JAHXHS010000061.1, forward strand.
GTCATCCTCGCCCGACTCACGAACCAGGATCCGCCACCGGATCAACCGGGCATGCCCGCCGCCGTGCTGATTCACGACCTTCGGGAAAAGAGTCCGAAATCGATCCCCCTGGATGAGTTCAACGCCATCTGGTCAGGCGAACTCATCGTACTGGCCCGGCGGCAGGGCTTGGCCGAGAGCCTGCAGCAAAAATTCGACATCTCCTGGTTCATCCCCGCCCTGGTCAAATATCGCAAGCTCTTCGGCGAAGTGCTGATCGCCTCCTTCTTTCTGCAACTCTTTGCCCTGATCACCCCCCTGTTCTTTCAGGTGGTGATGGACAAGGTGCTGGTGCACCGTGGCTTCACCACCCTGGATGTGCTGGCCGTCGGCTTCTTCGTCCTGGTCGTGTTCGACGCCCTGATGGGCGGCATCCGCAACTACCTGTTCAGCCATACCACCAACCGGGTCGACGTTGCCCTTGGCTCCCGGCTCTATCACCACCTGATGGCCCTCCCCCTGGCCTACTTCGAAGCCCGCCAGGTCGGGCAGAACGTCGCCAGGGTGCGCGAGCTCGATACCCTCCGCAACTTCATCACCGGCACCGCCCTGACCCTGGTCATCGATCTCTCCTTCGTCTTCGTTTTCATCGCCGTGATGTGGTACTACAGCCCCACGCTGACCTGGATCGTGCTGGCCACCATTCCCTGCTATGTGCTGCTCTCCCTGTTCATCACCCCCATCCTGCGCCATCGCCTCAACGACAAGTTCAAACACGGCGCCGCCAACACCGCCTTCCTCACCGAATCGATCACCGGCATCGGCACCGTCAAATCGATGGCCGTGGAGCCGCAGATGCAGAAAAAGCTAGAGGACCACCTCTCCAGCTATGTCCACGCCTCGTTCCGCAGCCAGAACCTCAACAACGTCGCCAACCAGGTGGCCGGGCTGGTCAACAAACTGATGACCCTCGGCATCATCTGGTGGGGCGCCCACCTGGTTATTGCCAACCAGCTCACCGTCGGTCAACTGGTAGCGTTCAACATGCTTGCCGGCCGGGTCAGCAGCCCGATCCTCAAGCTGGTGCAGCTCTGGCAGGATTTCCAACAGGCCGGCATCTCCCTGGAGCGGCTCGGCGATATCCTCAACACCCCCCGGGAGCCCGGCTTCAACCCCAACCGCTCCCGCCTACCGGCGCTGAAAGGTGAAGTGACCCTGGATCATGTCCGCTTTCGCTATCGCCCCGATGGCCCCGTGGTGCTCGATGACCTCAGCCTGCGCTGCCGGCCGGGGGAGGTGATTGGCATCGTCGGTCGATCCGGCTGGGCAAGAGCACCATCACCAAACTGATACAGCGGCTCTACATACCGGAGTCCGGGCGTCTTCTGATCGACGGGGTCGATCTCTCCATGGTCGACACCACCTGGCTGCGCCAACAGATCGGCGTGGTGCTACAAGAGAACTTCCTGTTCAACCGCACCATCCGCGAAAATATCGCCCTGGCCAACCCCGCCCTGCCCATGGAACAAGTCATCCAGGCGGCCAAATTGTCCGGCGCCCATGAGTTCATCGTCGACCTGTCCGAAGGCTATGACACGATGGTGGGCGAGCAGGGCAGCAACCTCTCCGGCGGCCAGCGGCAACGCCTCGCCATCGCCCGCGCGCTGATCGGCAATCCCCGGCTATTGATCTTCGACGAAGCCACCAGCGCCCTGGACTACGAATCGGAGCGGCTGATTCAAGACAACATGGCCGCGATCTGCAAAGGCCGCACCGTCTTCATCATCGCCCACCGCCTCAGCACCGTCAGGCAGTGCCACCGCATCATCGTGTTGGAAAAAGGACGCATCGTAGAGCAAGGCGATCACCAAGGACTGATCCAGGCAAACGGCTACTATGCCAAGTTGCACAGCTATCAGAATCATGCCCCGGTGTTGCAAAAGATCCAGGGGGATTCCGCATCAGATAAGCGTCATCAGGCAATCAAACCATCATCATCCCTAAAGCGTGATAGCCAGGATCCAAGTTTAGAGAGACCTGTATCAATCGAAGAGGTGGACGAGAGTCGGGCGCTTGAATTGCTTGACGAACTCGAAAGAGAGAAAAACCAAGCAAAGAAAAAATAAGAGTCCTCAGGGAAATCCGTGGGTAGGGCGCGACGCAGATAAGTGACCAAGTGTATGATCTGAAGAGAGTCTCATGGCCAGGAAGGTAACAAAACAACCGTGAATTTCCGAGTGTCAGTTTTGCCTGGACATAACCTGATACACAGAGCGATCTGGATTCGCCGGGTTGATACTCTCGCAAAGACGCGAAGCACGCAAAGGGAAAGGCGGCTAATGTTAGAAAATGAGATTGGAATGTGTATTGTCGATAGTGCGGTTCAGATTCACCGTGAGACGGGACCGGGATTGCTGGAGACGGTCTATGAGGCCATCCTTGCGCATCATCAGTTACGGCAACGAGGCTTTCAGGTTGAGCGGCAGGTTGCCGTCCCCATTGAATACCTTGGGCTCAGGTTTGATGAAGGCTTCCGGGCCGACCTTGTCGTTGAGAAAAAAGTTGTTATTGAGCTCAAGTGTGTTGAGAAACTCAACAATGCACACAAAAAGCAGCTGCTTACCTACTTGCGCCTTACCGGGATACATCTAGGCTACCTGCTGAACTTTAGTGAATCCCTAATGAAGAACGGTATTCATCGAATGGTCAATGGCCTTGTTGAATAAATTCAATGATGCTTTGCGTGCTTGGCGGCTTTGCGAGAGTCAATTATAGTCTTGAAATACCCACAAATTTTGCTGAAGAGCAAAAATTAAGGGAGTTTATGGAGCAGCGGTGAAAATGAGTTCTACAGCCAGCCTATTTCTGGATGCCTGGAAAAACCGGCACAAGCTTGGCGATAAGCAAAAATCCCGGGAACTGGCCGCCTTTCTCCCGGCCGCCTTGGAAATCCAGGAAGCCCCGCCCAACCCCATTGCTCGATGGTTGGCCAGGGCCCTGATCGCCTTCATGGTATTGGCCGTAGTTTGGGCATTATTTGGCGAAGTCAATATCGTCGCCACTGCCCAGGGAAAGATCCTGCCAAGCGCTCGGGTGAAAGTCGTACAACCCCTGGATAAGTCCGTGATCAGCAAAATCCTGGTGGTGGAAGGCGAGTACGTCGCCAAGGGGCAGCCCCTCATCGAGTTGGACAGTACGTTGACGGGAGCAGACAGAAATCGCTTGATCAACGAGCTTCACAGCGCGCGCATGAAGCTGTCAGTCAACAGAGCGCTGCTCACCCTGTTGAGCGGTGCGGAAAAAAGGCAGGCAGCTATCGATCCTATCGACGCGGACGTGAAAGAGGTCTGGCAAATTGAGAACGCGGAATTATATGAGCGTCTGTTAAAGGAAAAGTGGCGTCAATATGAGGCCAGACACTCAATGCTGCAAAGCACGGTGAGAAAGGCCGAAGCAGAGCAGGCCGCCACACAAGCCATGATAAGGAAGCTGCTACAGACACTGCCCATCGTCACCCGGCGGGCGGAAAAACTCAAAGCGTTGCATGAAAAGCAGTTTGCCTCGGAAATGGAATACCTGCAACTCAAGCAGGAACGGATAGAGAAGGTTCAGGATCTGGAAGCGGAGAAACAGCGACTGAAACAGTTGCATGCAGCCAAGGACGAGGCACTACGGCAAGTGGAAGCGCTCACTGCCGAAACCAAAACAGCCGCTCTGGCCGAGATTGCAGAGATACAACGCCAGGTTTCAGTCCTGCAGGAGGAGCTGACAAAGGCAACCGACCTGAATGCGCGGCAGGTTCTCTATGCCCCAGTGTCGGGGCGGGTGCAAGAACTGACCGTCACCACTCATGGCGAGATCGTCACCGAGGCCCAGCCATTGATGAATATCGTGCCGGATGAATCCTCATTGGCGGTTGAAGTCTTTCTCGAAAACAAGGATATCGGTTTCGTTGAACAGGCGATGCCGGCGGAGATAAAGATCCATACTTTTCCTTTTACCAAGTATGGCGTCATCGAAGCAGTGATCGATACGATTTCCGACGATGCGACCATCGATAAAGAGCGTGGTTTGTTATACCGGATGCTGCTGACAATGCAGCAGGACACGATCAGGGTTCAGGGTAAAGCGGTAAAGCTGATGCCGGGCATGGAAGTGACCGCAGAGATAAAAACCGGCAAGCGCCGGTTGATTGAGTATTTCTTGGCGCCGCTTTTGCAGCATGGGAAGGAGAGCTTGCGGGAGCGGTGAATAAGGTATTGATCTTGATATCACTTACATAGATTTCGATAAGGATAAAGGCTATGAAAAAACCGCCTATGTATCAGCACAAGCCAGAGCTAGCGGTAAATAGCGCTAGTACGGGAGGTAGTTTAAAAAGCACTCGCGAGCTGCGAAAAATGACAATTGAATCTGTAGCAAAAAAATCAAAGATTGACACGGAAAAACTTATCTCCGCAGAAAATGGACTTGTTAAGTTAAGTCTCGAGGAAATTGAAAATATTGCAATCGCACTCGATTGCCATCCGTCTGGCTTAGCCTTCCCGCATTGGAGTAGTCTTCCTTATGAACCCGAACAAATCGTTACTACTGGTAGTGTTACAATAAATAAAAAGAAGGAGAAACAAGAGCTAAAAGTCTACATCCATAAAGGATATGGAATGAACGTGAATATGGGCAAGCGCAAAAGTCTGACCATTAGTACTTTTAATCCATCAATGGCAATCGGACTCAGGAATATTGATGCTCAAATAAGAAAAAGAAGTTTCAGCATGGAAGGCGATTATTTGGGTTGTTTTCATGACGTATACTCTTCTGGCCCAGATTTTGATGCTGATAACCGGATTCTAAAAGCGCTGAATATTGTGGTTATATACGATAGCAATGGCATGTCATTCTTGTTATCAGGCGTGGCTAAGGATGAAGGGCTTGTTTCAATGAATCGTCCACCCGATTCTCCTCCCGGTGATTGGAGTTTCGTAATTGAATTTAGAGTGGAAATTTTTCAGTTAAGGTCGTTATTTGGCCTATACCCTTCAGCAGAAAATATATTAATAAGAGAGCTTTCTAACTATTCTTAGGATATTCTTAGGAGACATCCATTCTAAAGATTAAAGTGATACCTAAGTTTGTTTTCTTATGAAGATCTGAGGTCTTTAATTAATCAGTTGGATATCACTGATACCGGTGGCGTCACCATGCTTTATAGTGGCGGCAATTCAAGCACTATTGTTGATACTCTGGTCGAGCAGGGAGAAAATCTCCGTACAATCGGCGAGACTGAGGCCGCTGACCGGCATTGGAAAATAGCATTAGGCTACAAGGCGCGAGTCGGATATAATCCTTGCTGACCCTCTCTATGGAAGATTGATGGAAACGGAAGCATCCCATTCAAAACAGCAACTATCGACAACCCTTGATCAAAGGTTGTTTGTCACTCCCTGGCTTCTATCGAATCATAACGTTGCCACTCGCAATTGTTTTATTCACGGAAAGGCCCTGTTTCGCCCCCCTGGGCGAGTGTCTTTTCTTTTACGCCAAAAGAAAAGGCACCAAAAGAAAGGGCGCCCGGCCGTCGCGCCCCTGCGGGGAGCGCTGCGATGCTCGGCGAAACCGGCGGGTCTGAAAACTCGCTGCGCTCAAACACTCAGACCCGCTTATCGGTTTCGCCTGTGCTTCTCGCTCGCGCCGGGACGGGATTCGGAAGAGGTGGTATTCTTGAACGGTTCACGCTGGTCTTGCATGCCGGACAGGACCCTTTGCGTTCATTAGCGGACTGATCAATGGGTAAGGAAAAGCCTATATACACAGCACCATAATTATGGATACAATGACAACAGCAATAAGTAAGGATGATAGTTTCCGTCAAGCGATTCCTCAAGGAAGAGTAGCGATGCCGATATTCACATACCAGCAATTACACCCATCCCCCAATCTTCCTGACAGCGGTCTCTTCTCGCCTTCGTCAAGCCTTAAAGCCCCTCGCTATTCGGTTCCAAAACAACAGCCTAGAGCACGCGCCGGGAGGCCGGGATGGTAGTCGGGTTTATCATCCTTACCGGACTGATTGTTTATCTGATCATTTCGATTGTTATGATCTTTTTCGGTGTCCGGTATGCCAGAAAAAAGGGCATCCCCGGCTGGAAGGGTGGTGTGCTCACGGCAGTTGTGATGTATCTGCTGATGTTTTGGGATTTCATACCGTTTCATGTGGCGTACAAATACTATTGTGCGACGGAGGGGGGTTACACGCTCAACCAGACGCTTGAGGCGTGGAAGGAAGACAACCCTGGGGTGGCGGAGACGCTAGTGCCAAAGAAAGAACCTGAATATACAAAGACAGAAGTCAAAGAACGGTACATTCTTAACCAACGCTTTGCGTGGGACATTTATACAACTAAGCACATTCTTGGTATTCGCAAGAGAGATAATCGTGTTGTCGATGTTGAGAAAGGAGAAGTGCTAGCACAGTATATAGATTTTGATTCCAATCAAAATTCACTGAACCCTAAAAAATTTAGAGATTTCAGATTCTGGCTTGAAGCGCCGTCATGTGAGGAAAGTGATGGTCTTAGAACAAGACCGTGGAATTATGTATTTAACAAGTTCATGTACTTAGTACAGTATCAGAGGGAGTTTGCTAAATGAGAGTCATAGATGGTTTACATAATGCACTATTATCTGAGGCGAGTTATGTAGACTTCAGTAATGTTACAAATGATCAGTCATATATATCGGCTCTTGTCAACAAAGATTTCTCCCAGGTGCAGGCAGAGGACTTCGTCACCCACTGGCGGATTGCCCACCATCAACCCAACACCGACACGGGCTTCTCGGCCACAATCTTCGAAAGCCTCGACAACCCGGGTGACTATGTGTTCGCCATGCGCGGCACGGAACCGACCGCCCAATGGGGTATTGACATCACGTTGGCCGATATCGCCGACATCGGTGCTGACGGTATTGCTCTCAAGCAGGGGATCGATCTTTTCAACTACTACCAAAGGTTGATTGCACCCAGTGGAAGTGACGCCACTCAGTACGCTGTCTACGAGGGTATTCTGCCGCCTCCGCAAGGCATCACGGAATACATACAGCTTGATGAAGGGAGTGGCGCGGTATCTGCACCGAGATACAGATATCTCGTTAGTGCTGATTCGGCTGCCGGTCTCGGCGTGATTCCCAGCGCCACTTCGACATTTGATGTCACCGGCCACTCCCTGGGCGGACATCTGGCACTGATCATGTCCCGCCTCGATCCCAACCGGGTGGGTGAGGTCTATACCTACAATGCGCCGGGTTTCGATACCGGGATGATAGGCAGCGACGACACTGAATGGTTTTTCCGGGCCATGGGACAGATCGAGACCAACGAGACGGGTAGCACAACAGTGGGTAATTTTCCGGTTACCCGGATTGAAAATCTTGTTGCGCCTGGCGATGTGATATCTGAGATTGGAATGATACCAGGGAATATCACGCCGCACTTTTCTGAAGGCAACGGAGCGGCTTCAGCACATTCGATGTCCAATGCATCCGATACAGGATTAGCAGCATGAGCGGTTTCTACCTGCTCGGCTTGATAGCCATCTGGTTATTTGTCGGTTGGCTGATCTACCGGTTCTGGCGTAATGCGACGTCAATCCGAGATTTGAATAAAATCACATACTACGTTTTGGGTGTTGTGCTGCTCTTGGTTTGGTTTGGCAGTGGCTTCTGGCCTTTTGTGGGGAAAAAAATGTATTACGACGCACAGATCAGGGCGATGTGTGCGAAGGATGGCGGCCTCAAAATTTATGAGACGGTGGAGTTGCCAGCAGAGAGGTTCGATAAATACGGAAATATAGGTATTAACAGTGAAGAAAAGGCAAAACTAACAGATGAATATTACTACAAAACCGAAAGAAATATTTTAAAAAAAGATGATCCAACATTGATCAAGTACACGACACAAGTATTTAGACGAAGAGATGGTAAAGTGCTAGGTGAATTAATTCGATATGGTCGTGGTGGTGGTGATCTTCCAGGGTTTTGGCATCCGTCAACATATAATTGCCCGTCGTTTTCACGTGGTGAAAATAATCTTGAAACATCAATCTTTATTAAAGGATTTTAAAGAATGAGCAATATAAGAGCTTATTTGAATAATGCAGAATTAGCACTTGCAGCATACGCAGATCTTTATGCGGGTATGAATAATTCTGACTATGAAATAGCATTAGAAAATAATGGCGACGGCATGTCGCCCACTCAAGCCAAAGACTTTGCAGACAACTGGCGCGTCCTAGACCAATACGACGGCAAGGTGGAAGAGACCTACACCGATGAGTTCGGCCAGGAACACACATTCCTCAATCCAACCGGCTTATCAGTCACCGCCTTTGAAAATGTCAAAACTGGCGAGCAAGTGGTGGCCGTTCGTGGCACAGAACCCACGGATATAGATGATATTCTTACCGACATCATCGATATTGGCGTGCTTGGCACTGCGGATAAGCAAGCGCAATACGCAGCATTAAGCGCAAAAGTACAAGAATGGTTAGGCAGCGGTACACTGCAAACCGGTTTCAATGTCACGGGCCACTCATTGGGTGGCTTTCTGGCGACTAATCTAGCAATCGATTATTCTACCGATATAGCGCATACCTATCTCTACAATGCGCCGGGTGTAACGGGCGTGGTTAAAGGTATACTCCAAACCATCAACAATGCACTCACACCCGACAATCCGATGGCCATACCTAATGTATTGCCCATCAGCAATATCATAGCGACCGGTGATGTCGTGTCATCGGTCGGTATGTATATTGCACCGCCGCTCTTGATGAGCGTTGAGACGCGCTCCCCCCTCGGCGCACATAGTATGCTCAGGGTTACTGATGCACTTGCAATCTATAACCTGTTTTCAGCCATAGATGCCAATGCCACCCTATCTGATCTGACGCCAATCCTGGATGCCGCCTCAAACCAAGGCAATGAAACCCTTGAAACAATGGTTCATGCCCTATCCGAACTCCTTATGGAGTCGATCGAAGTGTCAACGGATGACAGAGAGGCGCTCTATCAAGCCATCCATGCCATCGAAACCGAACTCCTTGTCGACCGCACGGCAGCCGATCCACAACTCAACCCGATCTATCAAAACCTAAATGTCATTTCTTTGCCCAATCTCACGCAGGCGCAAATCGTTGAAAACGCGAACAGCGATATCGGCTATCGTTAGAGCGCCAAGCGAAGCTTGGTGCATCTTGCAGGGTGAAAGTCCCTGTCGGGAAAGGGTTAACCACCCACCCGTATTGAGTGTTGCG
>JAHXHS010000062.1 GCA_025656455.1 Candidatus Thiodiazotropha sp. (ex Epidulcina cf. delphinae)
GCCGCCGCCGGCTGAGCGGACCCCCCCGCCGGTGCGGCGGGCCGCACCCTACCCATCGGCGTAGGGTGTGCCCAGCCGCAGCCGATCAACCAACCAACCCCCTCGCCGGACGGTGCGATCATCTCAAGCCGTCCGGTGTTTTTTTTTGTCCGGGGTTTCAAGGCGTAGGATGCGGCCCTTTCAATCTGATATTGCCGGGTTCAGTCGTAGGTCAGGTTGACGCGGAGCGGCTACCTGACTCTGGGGGGGTGTCACGTAGCTGCGCAACGTGACCTACGGGTTTCTAAACCTTTCTAAACAGACATCCACTCAAAATTACCTGAGATTTGAATGGGTGATGAGATGGACGATCTACTTCCCGACTCGCCCGTAGGGAGCCACCCAGGTGATCCAATGCTGCGTTGCAGTCCTTGAAAAGGGCATGCCATTGATGATTGAGGAAATACCGTCACTGAACAACGAGATCGGTGCGAGGGCGCGTTCAGCGTTGCCTGGTAACACACTACACTAGACATTACATGTTAAATCAAAAGGTTAATTCACATTGTCAGCGGTTGGGTGAGATATCCTGGCTAGACGTCTGTCATCGGTCACTGCAGGGTTGTAATTTGAAGAATCAGGTCCGGTAAGAGATAGACAAGGACTATCAGAGATGGAATGACGTAGAAATAGATCCGCATACTGTTGCGGATCAACCGGTTGGCGTTTTTCAGTTCCATGAAACGGTCAACGATCATCCTGCCCTTGAATGCAATAGTGCAGGCGATCACCAGGGTCAGGATCAGTCCCTGATCGGGCGATTCCGCAATAGCGGCGCTCAGCAGGGTCAAACCCAGCAGTAGCAGCCAGATGAAATCGATGGATTTTGAATCCAACATCGGTTTAACCCCCACTCAACGCAATATATATAACAACGGAAAGATGACGATCCATGCCAGATCGATCATGTGCCAGTAGACCGCCACGGCTTCCAATCCCTGGTGGTTCTGCTGTGTGATGCCACCCATCCTGATACCCATAATAGCCCATAAGATGGCGCCGCTCCCCCAGCCGACATGGAGCAGGTGATTGAAGGTTGTGTAGTAGTAGACGGTAAAAAAGATATCGGTGTCGGTAGCCAGACCTTGAGACGTGTTCCATTGATATTCATAGAATTTGATCACCAGATAGGCGCCGCCCGCTGCAACCGCCAGCCATAACCAGCGCAGGCAGATGTCGGTGAGTCCCTTTCTGATGGCCATTATGGCTTTCACCACGAAATAGCTGCTGGAGAGCAGGATTAGGGTGTTCAGCACCCCCGCGGTGGTGTTGAGTCTCAATGGGCCATCGGCGAAAAAAGTTGGATTATGCACCTTGGCGATGAAATAGACGATGAACATCAAGGCGAATTCGGTCATCTCCGAGAGGATGCCCACCCAGATCGCCATATTGCCGGGTATGCGGTTTTCAATTGGGAGTTCAGCGGTTTCCAGGGTCATGTGGTCTGATTCATCATGGCAGAGCGCTGTGTCTTGTGTGACGCAGCTTCAGTAGCGCCTCATCGATTGACTGGGTAAGGTCATTGTCTGGCAGCCGTATCGCGAGACATTGATGCGTGTCAAACGGCATTTCCAGCAATATCGGCCAGGGAAATCAGCTTGATATTCATCAAGGCCAAGTGATGGCCTCATCCCTAGCATGAAGCACTACGAATAGGATAGTCGCTTGGCCGACATTGCCTATTGCCGCACATCTACAGGAGTATCATCGTTCCATGCAGACGCTGGTTGTTGCCGAGTCTGACCGGTATCCCCCGGGGGATCTGGCGATCTGGGTCTTTATCCTGGCCGAGTTGGGGGCCTTTGCCGCATTTTTCGGCTCCTATGCCTTTACCCGCATGCAGCACGTGGAGCTTTTCAACCATTATCAGCTCACCCTCGATAAAACCGCCGCCCTGATCAACACCTTTGCCTTGATCACCAGCAGTTATTTCGTGGTGCGCGCGGTTGCGTCGATACGCGAAAACAACGCTCGGGGATGTGTGCATTGGTTGATAGCGGCGATGGCCATGGGGGGGCTGTTTCTCATCGTCAAGTTGCAAGAGTATGCGCATCATATCGATGAGGGCATAACGCTGAGCACCAATAAGTTCTATATGTTCTATCTGTCGCTTACCTTCTTTCACTTCATGCACGTCATTATGGGGATGGTGATTCTTGCCGCGGTCGCGGTGAAGGCAAGACGCGGACACTACAGTGCGCAACAGCATGTCGGCGTCGAAACCGGCGCCTCCTATTGGCACATGGTGGATCTTGTCTGGCTGATCCTGTTTCCCTTGGTCTATGTGATGAGATAGCCTGTGATAAAGAAACGCACCGTTTTGGGAATTCGCGCCTGTACCTGGGTCTGGTTGATCATGACGGGCCTCACCCTGGCCACCTACACGATTGGGCAGGTAGGGCTGGAAGGTTTGAGCGCTTCCCTCGCGGTATTGGTCATTGCCCTATTGAAAGGGCAGATGCTTGGGGACTATTTTATGGGACTGAAACGGTTGAGCGGTTTTTGGCGTTGGCCCGTCAGCCTTTGGCTGTTTCTGCCCGGCGGCCTGATCGGCGTCGCCTTTACGCTTGTCGGATGAGGGTATGATGATGAATAAGTCCGTGACCGCACCGGCTCGGGAGTTGGATGAGGCGCTTCCCTTTTATAAACCGCAGGCGAGGGAGGTCGAGCTGTTTGAGTACGGCTACCGACATCAACTGCCGGTATTGATCAAGGGACCGACCGGTTGTGGCAAGACCCGCTTTATCAACTATATGGCGGCCCGGCTAGGTAGACCTGTGTACACGGTGGCCTGTCACGACGATCTCAGCGCCGTGGATCTGGTGGGCCGGCATCTGATAGGCGACAGCGGCACCTACTGGTCCGATGGTCCTCTGACCCGGGCCGTACGTGAGGGCGCCATCTGTTATCTGGATGAGGTCGTCGAGGCGCGCAAGGATACGACGGTGGTGCTGCACCCCCTGACGGATGATCGGCGTATTCTGCCTTTGGAGCGCACCGGTGAGATTCTCAAGGCACCGCCTGAGTTCATGCTGGTGGTCTCTTACAATCCGGGTTACCAGAATCTGTTGAAGGGTATGAAACCGAGCACCAGGCAGCGCTTCGTGGCGGTGCGTTTTGATTTTCCTGCTCCTGAACTGGAGTGTGAGATCTTGGTCGGGGAGTCCGGCATCGATGGCGAGACGGCTCAACGGCTGGTGCGGCTTGCCAACGCCATGCGCGCCCTCAAGGATCATGACCTGGAGGAGGCCGCCTCCACTCGGCTGCTGGTCTATGCGGCAACCCTGATTCTCGGCGGTTACGAACCGGTCGAGGCCTGCCGGGCCGCATTGGTCGAACCCCTGACCGATGACACGGAGACAGCATCAGCCTTGATGGAGGTCGTCCATGCCTCACTCGGGCGGTGATGCGCCATCGCCGGTTTACCTTCTCTCATTCCGTCTTGGTCCGAGTCGGTTGCCGTGATGGCCCTATCGCCCCCTATCGGCGCTTCGGGGCGCAGGCGTTAGCTCATGGAAGAGAAGGTCGGTGAACTCTGGCATAGACTGATCACGCGGCTTGCCCAAGATCGTTATCCCCAGGCAGCCGTCTGTTTGACAGAACTCGACAAGACCCTGGGTATTCTGTTTCGCGCCCTCGGGGGTGACGGCGGTCTGCGGCTAGAGACAGCCGGGGCGACGCATCATCATGCCCGGCGCGGCCTGTTGCAGCGTATCGCAGGCAGTGCCACCAAGATAGAACTGGCCTGGCGGGACGAGCATGCACTCAGGTTGCCTGAGGTGATCGATCTGTTTCCGCAGCAGTCGTTGAACCGGGACCTCTATTTCTGGCTGGCCGCGCTGGCGTCAGGCGAGCAGGGCAGGGTGGAGCCGTGGCTGGAGAAGAACCAACGCTTGACCCGCGAAACACTGCGCAGATATCCGGGAATGGCGGGGCGCTATCAACGCCTGCTCAAGGCGCATCTGTCGCAACGGCCGGATCCCGCCCGATTAAGACCGGATGAGGCGGCACAGGAAGCCGCCATCCGGCAGGCGCTCGCCAACCCGGGCGCGGTCTCTCATTTAGCGCCGGCCAGACACGCCCCCTGGCCGGTGCCGCTTTGGCTGCATCCGTCACCGCCCTGGGTGAGTCAGGCTGGGTCGGATTCGGCTGAACCGGAGAATGCTTCCGCGGGAGAGGCGCAGAACTTGAGTCATGAACGCAGTCGTCGTGGTGAACGTACAGAGATGCCCGAGGCAGAACGGGGACTGGTTACGATCCGCATGGAGAACATCCTGAGTTGGGGTGAGTTCGCCAAGGTAGACAGAGGCGCTGAGGAGAACGAAGACCTGGATCAGGCCGTGGAGGCGGCGGAGCAGATGGAGCAGTTCAATGTCACCCGGGATGGCAAAAGTGTTGCCTCAAAGCTGCGTTTCGATCTCGATCTCCCCTCTGACGCCTGTGACGACGAAGTCTTGTCCGAGGGATTGCTGCTGCCGGAATGGGATTGGAAGAGACAGGTCATGCAGGAGGCGCACTGCCGTGTCATGACCCTGCAGGCCGCTGACGCCCAACCCATGGAGCTGCCGGCGCGCCTGAATAGAACCGCGAAACGGTTGCGGGCCCAGTTTCAGCAATTGATGCCGGCGCGCCTCTGGCGTCGGGGCCAGGCAGACGGCAGTGAAGTCGATTTGGATGCCTATTTGCGCTTCGCCACCGAGCGCGGGAGCGGCCAGTTGACCAATGCGGATAACCTCTATCTGGATCTGCGCACAGGGGCGAGGGATCTGAGCTGTCTGTTGCTGGCTGATCTTTCACTCTCCACTGACAGCTGGGTCGACAATCATCATCGGGTGATCGATGTGATCCGTGACAGCCTCTACCTGTTTTCAGAGTCCCTCTCAGCGACAGGGGACAGGTTCGCCTTATACGGCTTCTCGTCCCGCAAGCGGAACCCGCTGCGTTTTCATCAGATAAAATCGTTTGATGAAGCTTACTCGGCGCGCACGCGAGGCCGGATACAAGCGATAAAGCCCGGCTACTACACCCGTATGGGAGCCGCGGTGAGGCACGCCCATCGGTTGCTCGATCGACAGCCGGCGCAACGGCGTCTGTTGCTTTTGGTCAGCGATGGCAAGCCCAATGATCTGGATAAATACGAAGGGCGATACGGCGTGGAAGACACCAGACACGCGATACATGAAGTGCGCAAGGCCGGCATACAACCGTTTTGCGTCACCATTGACGAACGGGGCAATGACTATCTGCCATATCTCTTCGGCAGTGGCGGCTATGTGGTGATTCGCAAACCCCAGGAGTTGCCGCGCAAGTTACCGTTGCTCTATGCCCGGCTGACCAGGGAATGAGGGTCCATGAATCACTTCCATTATGTGAAATAGTGTACGTTTGGGAATGCTGAAAAAACAGATGTGTCTCCTGATCGGGTGAATCGACGATACAAATCATCGCCGTTCAGTTCAGTTATCTAACGCACCGTTGATTGTCTGCGAGTGAACGCAAATCATATACCACCGGTTGAGCCGGTTGGATGACGAGGGGCTCTGTGAGGGTGCCGGGTTAATAACACGGTGCGGCAGGGCCGCACCCTACGCCTTGAATTCTTGTTTTCCTCAAGCTGAATTTTTCCCGCTCGAATAGGAGAAAGCCATTTTTTATGTAAGGTAATTTTCCGTTTATGCCAGAAAAGTCCTGGGTGTGCCTGGCCTGCCATCTATTCCTGACAATCATAATATTCTTATGGTTCGTGATTGACGCATGTCAAGGAGTGAGAGACATCCACAAAGAGAATAGAGAAAACACTCAGGAGCAAGCCCCATGGATGATATATCACAACTTTTTATCCAAGATCATCGACGCTGTGATGAGATGTTCGTGGCAATGGAACAGGCATTTTCCCAAGGCGAATGGAGCCGTGCGGAAAAGACCCTGGACGGTTTCATCCATGCCATGGAGCACCATTTCAATGTGGAGGAGGAGCGGTTGTTCCCCGTGCTGGAACAGGCCTCCTGCCAGGCGAACGGACCTATCAGAGTGATGATGATGGAACATGTTCAGATGAGGCATCTATTCAAAACACTCTGCACCGCCATGCAGCAGCGGTCGAAAGAGACGATCCTTGGAATCACTGACACACTGCTGGTCACCATGCAACAACACAATATGAAAGAGGAGAACATTCTCTATCCCCTGGCAGACAGATTTGTTGCCGAACTCGGGGAGGAGATAGCCCTCGGCATCACGGGGTCCGGGTAGTGGAGCACAGGCTCGATGTTCGTGTACTGGAGCCGCCGGTTCCGCTGGAGCGTATCCTCGAAGCCCTGGAAGATCTCTCTGAGCAGGACTGTTTACGGGTGCGACACAGCCGTGAGCCCTATCCGTTGTACAGCCTTCTGAGAGAGATGAACTTCTCCTGGAATACCCGCTGGTCAAACAGTGATTGCATCATTCATATCTGGCATACAGGACATCCACCGCCAGAGGGGATGAGTTGAGGTTGCGATGGACACCGCTGGACTTTCGCTGGATCAGGCGCCGCCCATCACCATTCCCTTTAAGTACTTCCTGACGGCAGCGCTGTTTTCCATCGCCGTGGGTTTGTTATTCACACTGCATGGCGGGGATGTCATGAGTTCCCGCTGGAGTCCGCTGGCGCTGGGAATAACACACTTGATCACCGTGGGGTTTCTCGCTCAAGTCATGACCGGCGCGATGATGCAGTTACTGCCGGTTCTCGCCGGTTCGCCGATACCGAAGGTCGTTGTCGTCAGTTGGGTGGTGCATCTTAGCTTATTGGTGGGAACTGCTTTGCTGGTTTTCGGTTTTCTCTCTTCCCGTGAACTGCTGCTTATCGCCGGAGGCATCACGCTCTCCGCGGCCTTCCTTATCTTGCTGATGAGTACCGGCATGGCTTTGCTGAGATCAAAAAGTCATCGCCATACGGTGCGTACACTGGGTTTCGGTTGGACAGCCTTGGCGCCAACCGTGATCCTGGGCGGTTATCTGGTTGCCGGCCTGGCGGGACTCACGCAAGTGGCGGAGATGCAAAAGATCGTGACCCTGCATCTCTCCTGGGGTTTGCTGGGTTGGACCGGGATCGTGCTGTTCACGACTATTTTCGAACTGGTGCCGATGTTCTATGTGGCGCCAGGGTTCCCAGTCCTCATCAAACACTGGTCCTTGCCGTCGGTCTTTCTGCTGCTCGTCATCCTTACCCTGTCGAATTTCATGCCTGGGGCATTTCTCAAGGCCAGTCTTGTTTTGATCGCGATGACCTTTTTTGTTATCGGATGCTACGTGCTCAGCATAGTCTATAGGCGTAAACGGCTCATCGTTGATACGACCCTGCTGTTCATATGGACAGGCGTCGGCAGCCTTTTACTGGCGGTGGTCGTATGGCTGAGCGGCGGCAACGACCTGCTCCTCGGTGGGCTGTTGCTCGGCGGAGTCTGTTTGACCATACCTATCGGGATCATCTACAAGGTCATACCTTTTCTCTGCTGGTTCCATCTGCAGGGGTTGCTTATCAGACGGGAGAAATTCGATCATACCGTGCCATCGATGAAATGTTTCATCAAGGAGAAGGAGGCCAAACGGCAGTACATGCTACATCTGATTGCGCTCTGCCTGTTGCTGATGGCGTCACAGCTGCCCAATCCATTTGCGATGCCGGCCGGGGCGGTCTTTCTGTTCTCATCCCTCTATCTGTTCAAAAACATCCTATATGCCTATATTGTTTTTCACAATGAACGGAGGATTCTCAATTCATAGCGATGAATATCTCAATGGAAGAGAGTCCGCGGACCCGTTGCCGTTTCGATCAGGCAGGCTTGATATCGATCAAATCCCCTGTCAGGGTTATGCGTTCTAATAGACCGGTGGAAATTGAATGCCATGCCGTTGCCTGCCAATGGTTTTGATACCAAGGCTTTTTGCAGTAGTCTGTGGGACAGAATCAAGAATTGAACAGGAATAGCGATGATCCCATTTCCCGTTGTCGGCGTGGCAAGACCCAATTTTCTCATCCTGACGCCCATCTGTATCTCCCTCGGCCTGGCCAGCGTGATGTTGTCGGGAAGTGATTTTCAGTGGAGTCTGTTTGCTGTTGTATTTGTGGGCGCGCTGATGGCCCATATCAGTGTCAATGCCCTGAACGAATATGCCGATTTTCAATCCGGTTTGGACTTCAAGACAGAGCGAACGCCATTCAGCGGCGGCAGCGGCACCCTGGTCATTCAACCGCGGCTGGCCCCTTACGCACTGGTTATCGGGATCGCTTCATTGGTGATTACCCTGGTGTGCGGCCTGTATCTGTTTCAACAATCCGGGTGGGGGCTTTTACCCATTGGAATATTGGGGGTGTCGATCATCACCTTCTACACGGGATGGATCAATCGCCATCGATTGCTGGTGTTGATCGCCCCGGGTTTGAGTTTCGGTCCTTTAATGGTGGTGGGCACACACTATGCCTTGGCAGGGAGCTACAGCCCCCTGGCCTTGTTATTGTCCCTGATCCCCTTTTTCCTGGTGAACAACCTGTTGCTACTGAACCAGATCCCCGATGTGGAGGCGGATCGCAGCATCGGCAGGGACAATTACGCCATTGCGTGGGAGCCCGCGCGAAGCGCATGGATCTATGCCGGTTTTGGGATTCTTGCCTACTTGGTGGTGATTGCCGGCGTGGTTACGCAACAACTCCCGGTCACGGCGTTGCTCGGGCTGTTGACCCTTGGACTCACCTATCGGATCTTTGTCGGTGTGCGTAACTATCAGGGTGACATCGATCGGCTGATTCCCTATTTGGGCAGGAATGTCGCTGTCACTCTGGCCACGCCACTGTTGGTGGTTATCGGCGTGATCATGGATAGGATGTGGTGAACCCTTGAAAGAACGCGCGATGACCCAAGCCAATCTATTTGCAGGGGTGTTGCTGCTATTATGGCAGCAACAGGCCCATGCGGTGAATGATGATCAGCTCGCGGCCATTCGTGAGCTTGGTTCGCTCAACGGCATCGCCCTGCACTGCAACGGTTTGGCGGAGACGCAACGCATTAAACGGGCCTTGGTGTTGAATCTGCCCAAACGGCGTCAACTGGGCGAACTGTTCGATTATGAGACCAATAGGGCGTTTATGGCCTTCATAGACGAGAATGCCGGATGTCCCGCGCCGCACGCCCTCAAACAGCGAATCGATGCGGCGCTGGACAGGCTGGAAACGGTGTATAAGACGCCATGAACCGTAGCAAAACACCTTGGATGGGGTCGATATTCCGACTGGCTCTCACCTTCTGGCTCTGGCCTGGGGCGCTGTTTGCCGCGGATTCCCCGGATCTCTTTCGGGTGGTGGTGAGCGTCAAGCCGATACATTCGATTGTCGCCGGCCTGATGCTGGGCGTCGAGGCCCCCGAACTCTTGATCGACGATGACCGCTCTCCCTACGATTTTAGCCCCTCACCGGTAGAGCGGCAGGGCCTGGAGGACGCGGATCTGCTCTTCTGGGTCGGACCCGAACTCGAAACGGGCCTTGCCGAGACGGTTCGGGAACTGCCGCCCAGGGTAGAGGTCATCGAACTGCTCTCCCATCAGCGATTGAAAGTTCTGCCTTCACGCCATACACCGGGGCAGCGCGACCCCTACTTCTGGCTGGATAACCGCAACGTCATGATCATCCTCGATGATATGACCAGGCTGTTACAGCATGCCGATCCCAAGCGCACCCATCTTTATGAACGCAACAGGAAAAAGGTGTTGGCGCGCCTTGCGCGCATCGATAGGGAGTACGAGTACGGCTATCGGGGTATGAAGGCGGGGCTGGGGGTCCAATACTACGATACGCTGCAATATTTCGAGCAGGCCTACGCCCTCAAGATTCTCGAGCGTGTGACCGGTTCCCCCCGCCAGCCGATAGCCGCCGCCTCCCTGCTGAAGGTGCGTGAAAGGCTTGTCTCCGGTGAAGCGGTCTGTCTGCTGTCCGAGAAGGGCCTGCCGACGGAGCATCTGTCACTTTTGACCCAGGGAAGCAGAGCCAATCATGGCATCCTCGACAGTCTCGGGATGGGTCTGGCGCCCGGTCCCGACCTCTATTTCGACCTCATGGACCATAACACAGACGAGATCAAGCGCTGTCTGAATGCCGATATGCATGTGGCGAGCGCAGCCAGAATCAAGGCCGAACAGGATCGTTCGCCGGTGATTGACGGCATAGGCGGCGGGCAGTTTCTGTTGAGGGATCATCTCGGCCGGTTGGTCACTCAGGAGACGATGCGAGGCAAGTACGCGATTGTCTATTTCGGGTATACCTTCTGCCCGGATATCTGTCCGACCTCGATGCAGGTCCTGTTCCAGGCATTCGACCTGATGGGGGACAGGGCCGGCGCGTTTCAGCCCTATTTCATCACCATCGACCCCGAGCGGGATACGGTCGCGGTGATGAGAGACTATGTGCAGTACTTCGATGAGCGATTGATCGGCGTCACGGGCGGGCGGGAGATGATCGACCGTGTGGCCGGCCAGTTCAAGGCCAGGTTCGAGAAAGTCGTGGAGGATGCGGACGATCCGGGGACATACCTGATGGATCACTCGGCCAGTCTCTATCTTCTCGATCCCCACGGACGTTTTGTCAGCAAATTCGCCCATGGGATTTCCGCTGAAGAACTCGCCCGAAGGTTGATGGCGTTGTATCGAGATGAGGATTTGCGATGAACCGTTAAACCGCTCCCGCGATGCTGGCAAGGATTGAAAGAGGACGGCGGTGAAACGATAACTACCCATATATAGGTATAATTATTTAAGAAATACTATCCATGATTGGATATGTCGTCTTTTTCACAACTTTTCCCCCTCCACGCTTCGTTCCATTGGTCTAAAAATAGGTGTGACTTGACCTATATCAATGTGTCATATGACGCATTTTTACGACTATAGTTTTTATATTCGGCTGGCAGAAACACTTCTTCTTTCAATCAGGGGGACGGGGAATAATGAACAATGGTTTAAAACGCATATCCGCACTGGTCATGGGGTTGGGGATCGGCTTGGGCGCGGCTTCCAATGCCTGGGCTCAGTCATCGCTAGAGGAGGTCATGAAGGAGCGTGGCCTGACACAAAAGGATCTGCTGGCCGCCGCTAAAACCTATACACCGACCGGTGGGCGGGATGAGTATCTGGCCTTCAGCTCGGGTGGTCAGAGCGGGCAGGTGATTGTCTACGGTGTACCCTCGATGAGGATTCTGAAATACATTGCAGTGTTCACCCCCGAGCCTTGGCAGGGTTATGGCTTCGATGATGAGTCCAAGGCAGTTTTGGCTCAGGGTAGGATCAAGGGCAAGGATATCACCTTCGGTGATACCCACCATCCGGCGTTCTCCGAGACCAAGGGTGAATACAACGGTCGTTATCTGTTCATCAACGACAAGGCCAACCCGCGCTTGGCGGTGATCGATCTGCACGACTTCGAGACCAAGCAGATCGTGGTCAACCCTTTCATGAAGTCCGAGCACGGCGGCGCCTTCGTGACGCCCAATACCGAGTACGTCATTGAGGCCGCCCAGTATGCCGCGCCCTTCGAAGATGAATTCGTGCCGCTGGAGGAGTTCAACGAAAAGTACCGCGGTGCGGTGACTTACTGGAAGTTTGATGACAAGAAGGGGCGTCTCGATCCCGAGCGGTCATTCACCTTCGAACTGCCTCCCTATAGCCAGGACCTCTCCGACGCAGGCAAGGGACCTTCCATGGGTTGGGGCTTCACCAACTCCTTCTGCTCTGAACGCTATGTGGGCGGTATCGAGCGCGGACGTCCTCCGTTTGAGGCGGGCTGTTCCCAGAAGGATACCGACTTCCTGCATATCACCAACTGGAAGCGAGCCGCCGAGCTGGTTGCCGCGGGTAAGGTCAAGAAGTCCAAGGGCGCCTACATGATCCCAATGAAGCAGGCAGTGAAAGAGGGGCTGCTCTATCTGGTGCCCGAACCGAAGAGTCCGCATGGCGTCGATGTCAGTCCTGACGGCACGCATATCATCGTTTCCGGCAAGCTGGACAGTCACGCCTGGGTCTATAGCTGGGAGAAGATCCAAAAAGCCATCAAGAACAAGAAGTTCGAAGGCAAGGACCCGTATGGTATTCCGATCATTGCGATGAAGGATGCACTCCATACTCAGGTGCAGGTGGGTCTCGGTCCCTTGCATACCCAGTATGACGCCAAGAAGTGCGTGGTCTATACCTCGATCTATGTCGATTCCATGGTCACCAAGTGGGACTACTGTAAAGGCAAGGTCTTGGATCAACTGCACATCCATTACAATATCGGACATCTGGTCGCAATGGAGGGTGATTCTGTTACGCCTGATGGTAAATATCTGATCTCTCTGAATAAGCTGGCCATCGACCGCTTCAACCCGGTCGGACCGCTGCATCCACAGAACCACCAGCTGATCGATATCAGTGGCGATAAGATGCAGCTGCTTTACGATATGCCGTTGCCGCTGGGCGAACCCCATTATGTGGTGGCGATCAAGGCCGACAAGCTGAAACCTTCCGTACGCTATAAATCGGGTTGGAACAGCCGTACCGATTCCAAATCACCCTATAAGACCCGTGCCGGTCGTGAAAAGGTGGTACGGGGAGACGATGGCGTGGTACACGTCTACGGTACGGTGATTCGCTCCCATATCACGCCAGAAATCATCGAAGTGGAGGAGGGCGACACGGTCTCTATCCACCTCACCAATCTGGAGCGCGCGGAAGACGAGACCCATGGTTTCGCCCTCTATAGCCAGAACGTGAATCTGTCGATCGAGCCGGGTAAGACGGTATCGGCCACCTTTAAAGCGGATAAGGCCGGTGTCTATCCCTACTACTGCACCGAGTTCTGCTCGGCGCTGCATCTGGAGATGCAGGGTTACCTGCTGGTCAAGCCGAAAGGGTATGTCGCCAAGACAACCGGGATTCAGGAAGGCACCAAGTATACCCAGGCCGATTACGACAAGCAGGTCAAGACCAATCTGGACACCCAGGCGGTTATCGACTCCGTGGTCGGCTTCATCACCAGCCACAACTACAAGGACTTCCCCGAGGTCGTGGCCCTGGTGGAGGATGCCACGGATCAGCTAGGCTTCGCGGAGGAGGCGAAGAAGAAGTCCGAGGGGTTCGCTACCAAGGGTGATTATCAGAACGCCACCCTCTGGGCCGGCCAGTGGTGGCAGTATCAAGTCAAGACGGCTGACCTGGGACTTCGCGCAAAGACCTTTTTGGAGGAGCATGGCGCCAAAAAAGTCAAATAACCGGTCAGTAGACTGACCTGAGCAGGAAAGGGGCCGTCAAGGCCCCTTTCTGCGTTATCAGTATGGCAAATACTTGAAAGTAAAAAGGTTTTTATTGAGCGTTTTTTGATTCCGCCCTGCAAACAGCCCTGGGATGGGGGTTTCTCGGCTAGACGGATCAATGCATCATGCAATTCAGTGTTACGAATCCAAGGATTCAGGTTTAACATAGCTCAATTCAGTAAGTCCGTTTATACCTTACTGTAGGATCTTTCATAGTCACGGTCCGCTGCGGACGTAACAAAACACGAGGAAATCAACATGACTAGATGGGTAAATCTCTCACTGACGGCCATGGCGCTGCTGCTTGTGATGGGGGTGGGTGCAAACGCGCAGGCCGCTGATGGCGCGGAACTCTTTAAGGTCAAGACCTGCTGGGCCTGCCATGGCAAAGACGCCAAAACACCGATCATGCCGATCTACCCCAAACTCGCGGGACAGAATGCCGACTATGCCTTCAACCAGATGAAGGACATCAAGTCGGGTGCCCGCAGCAATGGTCAGACAGCGGCCATGAAGGGTGTCATGGGGCTGGTCTCCGAGGAGGAGATGCGTGCGATTGCCGATTGGCTGAGCACCTTGTAAGTTATAGGCGTGTCATCTGGCGATATCGCCACACGAGTAGAGTTGATGTATATCAAAGTACTCTAATATACCTCATGACACACTGCGGTTCATCTCATTGGCAGCCCCTCCCCAAGGGTGACTGGAGAGTCTGCCGTTGGCGCCTGACGCCAAATCTATTCAATCTCCTCCGTCACAGGGAGGAACTGGAGAAACGAACATGAAAGCAAAACCGATGGTAAAAACCCTGGCCGCCCTCCTGGGCGTGTTGGGTTGTGGCAGCGTTGTTGCTGCGGGATGGAACGAGGCCGGTGGCGAGAAAGACGCGGCGATGTTGTTGACCCCCGATCGCGAGCGCGGCATCGCGGTGTACGAGGTCTGCTCCGCCTGCCATCTGTTGGAGGGCTGGGGTCTGCAGGACGGGACCTTCCCACAGTTGGCGGGACAACATCGCAACGTGCTGATCAAGCAGCTCGCCGATATCCGTGCCAAGAACCGCGACAATCCGACCATGTATCCTTTCGCCCTGGACGAGCAGATCATGGCGGTAGCGGGTTTCCACAAAGGGGAGATCGACCCGGCGCAACTGGTGGCGGACGTCACCGCCTATATTGCCAAACTGCCGATGAATCCGGAGAACGGCAAAGGCCCGTGGAACAAGCTGTTTCCCGAATTTGCCGAGGGTAAGAAGCTATATGACAAGAACTGTGTGCAATGTCATGGTGAGAAAGGCGAGGGTCACGATGAAAAGTTCTTTCCCAAGGTACACGGACAACACTATGCCTATATGCTGCGCCAATTCGAGTGGATCCGGGATGGTAAGCGCCGTAATGCGAATCCCGACATGGTGGAACAGATCAAAAACTTCACCGACAAGGAGATGCAGATGGTAATCAACTATGTCTCCCGGATGCCCGTGCCCAAGGAGTATCTCGCCCCTTCCAAAGACTACCAGAACCCTGACTACGATTGATCCCGATGCCAGGCCTGTCCTGGCAAAGCAATATCGTGATCACGGTGCATCTCCCTTTGGAGGCATCGCAGTGGAGCCGTGGCGTATCGAGAGAACCACTATGCAGTCTAAGCAAACCCTTCAAGTTGCACTACTCATCCTGGTGGCGCTGGGACTCCTGTCAGTCATCTTCTATACTCCCGTCTGGTGGGTATCGCTGACGGCGCCCAACTATCCGGAAGAGTCTTTCCCTGACGGGGTGCGTATCCATTTCCATATGAATGGTGTATTCAATGGCTGTAAGAAGCAGGAAAAGGCCGAGATAGCTGAGGAAGAGGCGTTGGACTGCGTGCATGAAATGGACACCATCAACCACTATGTCGGTATGTACCCGATCGCGGCCGGCGGTCCTGTTGAGCGAGGGTTCGGTCAATTCCTGATAGTGTTTTTGGGCGTGATGCTGGTTGGTTTTATCTTTACCAGGCCTAAGTTGAGGATGGCTGTCTTGACTGCCGGGTTTTCCACTATTGCGATCTGGATGTCGCTCACCCTGTATGGTGAAGGCGGCTTCGGTCTACAAAACGCTGGGTATGTCACTGCCTTGGTGACATCCCTTGACCAGGAGGCGTCCGGCGAAATGGGCGAACCCGAGATAGTCATTGGCGGGGTTGCCGGTGTTCTCAAGGATTCACTGGAGGAGTCAGGGGTTGAGGTGATACTGCCTTCACAAGTGGAGGCGGCGAAAAAGGCCAAGGCGAGCTCAGCGGGTGTGGACAAACAGCATCTGATTGAACAACTCAAACTCACCTATGATATCGATCAGGTAAAATCGGATGCGCTATCGCCCTGGGACGGCAGCGCTTTTCAGGTTATGTCATGGCATTATGCCAAGAGTCTCGGCCGTTACTTCAATAACCCGGAAGAGATCGTGCCGATGGTGAAAAATCTTGAGCTGGCGATTCATGTCGTGTTCGTCGGCCTGTTGGGGGCGATGGCCCTGGTGGTGTTCGGTTCGCGCAAGAACAGCGGCCTGTTGTATTGGTTGCTGATACTGGTGCCCATCGCCTTGCCGCTGTTTTTTATCATCGACTACTCTGCCTGGCTCTGGTGGTATGGGCATACCTTGAACGATATGGGCGCCTTTTCTGTCAAACCTTTTATGCCGACGGTGTTCGGTGATGGCAAGGTGGCGCAGTTCACGACCCACTCCTATCCCTACAAGGGGTTCGGACTGATGATGGTGATGTCGTTGATTCTCGCAGTGGCTGCGCTGATTCGGTTCAAACAGCTGAAAAACTAGAATTTTGAATGTTGAATGATGAATTTTGAATTGAGGTGCTCGCTTCGCTCGATTTTATCTAAAAAGTCGTGTGCGCATGCACACCCATCAATTCAAAATTCAAAATTCAACATTCAAAATTACTATTCATCTGCGGCAGTTGTGCTGTTGCTATCGATTACTTTCTCTCAAGCATTTGCGCAGTCGACGGAACTACCATCATTTCAGGACCTGGTAGATAACACCGAAACAGGTGGAACCCTGATGCCACCACCCGGTAGCTATGCCGGTCCGGTCACGATCAGCAAATCCATCGCCATCGACGGGCAGGGTAAGGTCACCATCGATGCCGGCGGCAAAGGCTCAGTCATCTATCTGGAAACCGATGGCGTTACCTTGAAGAATCTGCACCTGACCAACTCCGGCGAATCACACAACGATATCGATTCAGGCGTGCAGGTGCGCGGTGATTTCAATGTCATCAAGGATAATGTTATCGACGACACGCTGTTCGGTGTCGACCTGCAACAGTCGAAAAACAATATCGTGCGCGGCAACCGTATCTCTTCCAAACCCTTCGAGCTGGGTGTGCGCGGAGATGCGATCCGGCTCTGGTACAGCTTCGACAATAAGATAACTGACAATATCATTCGGGATTCAAGGGATATGGTGGTCTGGTATTCGAGAGACAACCTGATCGCACGTAATGATGCGCGTGGGGGTCGATACTCCCTCCATTTCATGTATGCCCAATACAACGAGGTGGTGGATAACTACTATCAGGACAACTCCGTGGGTATCTTCGTCATGTACAGTGACGGGCTGCATCTGAAGAACAACACCATTGCCCATGCCACCGGTGCGACCGGGATGGGGATAGGTTTCAAGGAGACTTCGGATGTGGTGATAAGCGGCAACCGGGTGCTCTATTGCGCGACCGGGCTCTATCTCGATGTGTCGCCCTTTCAACCAGACAGCATCAACCGTATTGAAAACAACCTGATTGCCTACAGTGGCATCGGCGTGCTGTTTTTAAATGACTGGACAGGCAACAATCTGATCGGCAACAGCTTCAAGGGAAACATCACCCAAGTGGCTGTCTCCGGTGGAGGCAAGACGGCGAACCGCAATCTCTGGCAGGGAAACTACTGGGACGACTATGAGGGGTTCGATCTCGATCTGGATCAGGTCGGCGATAAGCCTTATGAACTCTTCAGCTATGCGGACAGAATCTGGATGGATGTGCCGTCGGCGCGTTTTTTCAAGGGTTCGCCGGTGCTCGAAGTGATGGACTTTCTCGAGCGTCTGGCGCCGTTTTCACAGCCCAATATGCTGGTGCGTGATGAAACGCCACAGATGACGGCAGCACTCACCACGCAGCCGACAATGACATCAGATCGGGAGATGCCGGTTGACGCTCTCGAATCCAGCCAGTCCGACCTATCATTGCAAAGCGAGGCAAAACAGACCGAGGAGACCTTTGATGCCTATAAGGCCCTGCGTAAGTCGCTGGGACGTTGAACCTAGAATCCTCAGTTGACCACTATGCACACGACTCATCACTTTGAAAACATGGGTTTTCTCCGTATTGGGAATACTCACCTGGCGGGTGAGTAGCGTTACGCCGTGAATAGCACGCTTGTGGCGGCGCATGGCTGCGTTACAACGCCTTGGAATAGAACAACTATTCCGCGTCGTTGCGCGCCGTGCAGGGATGCACAAGTGTCGCAAGCACAGGGATGCGCAGGAGCGACCCTTGCCCTGCACCACCACAAACGCACTCTTCACGGCGTTCAACTGAGGATTCTAGGTTGAAGGGTAATATCGAAATGAGTGAAAAAAAGCCCGCAAATAAGCGGCAAAAACGGCCATTGACGCCCAAGCGCAAGCAACAGAGCCGCCGGGAGTTCCTACGCGCAACAGCATTGACCGCTGGTGTGGTGGGTGTTTCGTTGTTGGGATTCGTCCCTGTGATGCGGGGAAACACCCTGCGCCTGCGCCCGCCGGGCGCCTTGAAGACACCTGAAGACGAACAGCAGTTCTTCGCCTCCTGTATCAAGTGCGGCCAGTGCGTGCAGGTCTGTCCCGTGGAGGCGATCGAGCTGGCGGATCTCCCCGACGGTTTTGGCATTGGTCTTCCCTATATTGATGCGCGGGAACAGGCCTGCGATTTCTCATGTGACGGTCTGCAGTGTGTGCTGGCCTGTCCGACGGGCGCCCTGACCCATGACCTGGATTATCCCGCGGACACGCGCATGGGATTCGCGCGTCTTGCGCGTCCCAAGGCCTGTCTGGCGATGCAGGGGAAAGGTTTCAAAGGGCAGGCGAGGGGCGCGGATTACAAGGGACTGCTACGTTACGAAGAGATCGATCGCTGGACACCCATACCTGTGTCTGAACATCCCTATGATTTGGAGATATGCGATCTCTGTGTGCGCCAATGCCCGATTGAGATCCGTATCACCCAGTGTGAGGCGGCCGCATCGGAGAAGCAGCAGCAGGTCGCCAGGGTGGCGCAGCAGGTCGGCAACGAATGCCCGCCGAAGCATGCCATCACCCTTGAGCCTGAGGATCTCGGTGACGGCATAGCGCGCATGAAACCGATCGTGCAGGAGGGCTGTGTGGGTTGCGGTGTCTGTGAAATGATCTGTCCGGTCGAAAGCGCCGCCATCGTGGTCGACCTGGATGAGAATGCCGACACGGTGAAGGGGGCCTGAGATGCGCTATATCAGAGACTCCCTGGCGCAAGTTTTCGGCTATAAGACCCCCAGGCCCGGCAAGGATCAACAGAGCGCTGAAGTCAGAGCGATCTATGAAGGTAAAAAAGGCAAGCTCTCCAAGGCGGATGTGGAGGCGGTGCGGCGAGAGCACAAGGGTACCTTCCTTAACAAGTGGCAGAAGCGCCGTTGGGCGACCCTGATCTTGGTCAATCTGTTGTTTGTCATCTCGTTCTATTTCGACGTTCAATTGGTGGAGGGGTCGCTCACGGGGGCGCGTGTCATCGGTTTCCATTTCGCGGATCTCAATTCTGCCCTGCAGATTGCACTGGCCTATAAACATATCGTCCTCAATCTGGTGATCGGGATGGTGACGGTTTTCGTGATGTGGTTGCTGCTCGGCGGGCGCACTTTCTGTTCATGGGTTTGTCCCTACCATCTGTTATCGGAGTGGGCTGAGTACCTGCATCTCTGGTTGGTGAAAAAGAAGCTCATCAAAAACCACACCTTCAGCCGCAAGGTGCGCACGGTTTTGTATGTGATTTTTGCCTTGCTTGCGCTATTAACCGGGTACACGGTGTTCGAGACCATCTCGCCCACCGGTATCCTCAGTCGCGCCTTGATCTACGGTCCAGGCATCGCGCTGGTCTGGGTCGGGCTGCTGTTGCTGTTCGAGATCTTCTACTCGCGCCGGGCCTGGTGCCGCTATGTCTGTCCTATCGGCGTCACCTATGGCATGGTGGGTGTGCTCTCTCCGGTGCGGGTCAAGTACAACGCCGAGGCCTGTCACCATGAGGGTGATTGCCGCAAGGCCTGTCTGGTGCCTCATGTGCTGGACCTGACCATCCGAGGCGGCGCGGTGGATGTGAATCAGGATGTGGCCGCTGATTGCACCCGTTGTGGCATGTGCGTGGATGTCTGTCCCACGGATTCACTCACCTACGAGGTCAAAGGTCTTAGCAAGATGCTCAAGTAGATGCTATCAACATGATTCAATTTGAAAACATCGTCAAGCGCTTTCGTCGGCATCAGGTGTTGAAGGGTGTCAATCTGACCATCGAGCGTGGTCACCGGGTCGCCCTGGTCGGTTCGAACGGGGCGGGGAAGACCACCCTGATCCGCTGTCTTCTGGGGGAATACACCTGCGAGGGCAGGGTGCGGGTGGACGGTATGGATCCCAGGCGGTTTCGCCGCGAGGTGCTGTCAAAGGTCGGTTTCGTGCCTCAGTTGCCCCCGCCTTTGCGGATGCCGGTCGGGCAACTGATTCACTTCTCCGCCAGTCTCTGTGACACCGATCCGGGGAGAATGGCGGCGGTGGCGGGTCAACTCGGTTTTGATGTGGAACAGTTCCACGGCCAGCCCTTCGTGAAACTCTCCGGCGGTCAGAAGCAGAAACTGCTGATCGCCATCGCCCTTGGCCGGGAGAGTGAACTGCTGGTGATGGATGAACCCGCCGCCAACCTGGACCCGGAAGCGCGGCATATCTTTTTTAATCTACTGGCGGAGAAAAAAGAGCGGGCTGCGATGCTGATTTCAAGTCATCGTCTCGATGAGGTGGCAACCTTGGTCAACCGGGTCATTGAGATGGATCAGGGGAAGATCGTGCTGGATGACAGAGTGGCCGATCTTGTGGAGCTTTCCTCGCGCCTCTATTGCCGCATTCGTCTGATACAGCCGGAGGAGGCATTCGCCAGGGCGATCGGCGAATGGGGATTCACCGGCTCGGAGGCGGGACGGGTATGGGACGGCTTTATTGCCGGTCCTGACCGCTTGCGTTTTCTCGGCCTACTCTCACGCTATGCCGCCTTGTTGTCCGGCATGGAGATTGTTGAGGCCGAAGAGAAGGAGTCCTCTGTCAATGTGGTCTAAGCGTTCGCTGCAGCTGTTCTCTTTGGCCGGGCTGCTGTTGCTTGCCGCTTGCTCTGGTGACAGTGGTAGCGGACCCAAGCCGGTAAAGTGGGACAGGGATGCCTGTGAGCGTTGCCGGATGGTGGTGAGCGATCGATTTCATGCGGCGCAGGTTCGTTACTTTCCAGCTGAGAAGAAACGATCCGTGGTGGCGTTTTTTGACGATATCGGTTGCGCCACCCTTTGGTTGGCGGACAAACCCTGGAAGGACGATTCGAAGACCGAGATCTGGGTCACCGATCATCGTACCGGGGAGTGGATCGATGCACCCAGCGCCACCTATGTGAAGGGTAATCTCACGCCTATGGAGTATGGTCTGGGCGCACAGTCCGAAACAACGCCGGGCGGACTCACCTTTGATCAGGCCAAGCGGCATGTCATCGAAGTGGAAAAGCGCTTCAATGTGCATGGCGTACAGTTGTTGGAACGTCTCAAACAGCAGGCGCAACGCAGGGAAACCGAAAAACAGACACAATCGCCTCACACCCAACACTAACCTGAATGGCATTTACGATTAATCCGGCATTATTAATGATCACTTTCGTCATTCCGGCGCATGCCGGAATCCAGGGCCTGCATAGCGAGTTAGTGGATTCCGGCATGCGCCGGAATGACGGTGGTCTTGATTACGGTAATTGCCATTTATAACCGACCTGGAATCGAGTGACTATGAAACATCTCTGGCTGGCGGCCTACACCGATATCATCGAATCCCTGCGGGCGCGCTGGTTCATGGTCTATACCCTGGTATTCGGCGGTCTGGTGGTGATTCTGTTCGCCTTTGGCCTCGCTGAGTCGCGCATCATGGGGTTTACCGGGCTGTCACGTTTGTTGATCACCTATATCCAGCTCTCCATGGCGATGCTGCCCATTTTCGTCTTGATCACCACGGTGAGATCGGTGGCCGGCGATCGTGAGGCGGGGATCTTCGAATACCTGCTCTCCCTGCCCATTACCCTCAGCGCCTGGTTCTGGGGGCGTGTCTTCGGCCGCTTCCTGGTGGTCTTTCTGCCGGTATTCATCGCCATGCTCGGCGCCACTGCCTGGGGTCTGGTCAAGGGGGTGGAGGCGCCCTGGCATCTGCTGCTCTACTACACCGGCCTGCTGATGGCCCTGGCCTGGTGTTTTCTGGGAATCGGCATGCTGATCTCCACCTTGGCGCGCAGCGCGGACGTGGCCCAGGGGGCCGCCTTTGTGGTCTGGTTGACCCTGCTGTTGTTCCTCGATCTGATTCTGCTCGGGGTGCTGATTCAGGAACACCTGCCTGCGGAAACGGCGGTGGCCATTGCCTTGGCGAATCCGATGCAGGTGTTTCGCACCGCCACCATGATGTTGTTCGATCCGCAACTGGTGCTGCTCGGCCCCACCGCCTATGTCATACTGGATAACTTCGGCCGGATCGGCTATATCGCTTATGCCTTGCTCTATCCCATTGCCTTGGGAAGCGTTTGCGCCGGTTTGGGCTATCTGCATTTCAAACGCAGTGATCTGCCTTAAGGACCGGATCGACTGATATGTGATTGTATGATGGAAACCTTGAACAAAGACAATCGGCTATTGTGGTTGGTAGCAGGCCTGCTACTGGCGGCTGTCTGTGCGGTGGCGCTCTACAAGGCCTGGCCGGTGCTGTTTCCTGAAGTCAGCCAGTCCGCGGCCGTCGATCCCGACTGTGATCTGCGTGCCGGGCCCTGTGTGACGCATCTCGACGACGGCGGTCGCGTCAGCTTCGCCATCGAGCCGCGGGAGATTCCCACCCTGAAGCCCCTGCGGCTGCAGGTCGCTGTCGAGGGGATAGATGCCGGCAAGGTCGAAATCGACTTTGCCGGGGTGGATATGAATATGGGATTCAACCGGGTGAAAATGGAACCGGCCGCCGAGGGTGAATTCACAGGCAACGGCACCCTGCCGATCTGTGTCCGGGACGCCATGGAGTGGGAGGCCAGGGTGTTGGTCTCCACCCGGCAGGGGTTGCTCTCAGTCCCCTATCGTTTTATCACGGTCCGGCCCGGCGTGCCCTTGCCCGGCGCGGAGTAGGTTCGTGGGTTAACCCGCATTTCATCCCGTTATCCGTTCTTCCGGTCCGCCTGGCGAGAAATGCGGGTTAATCATCCACCGTGGATAGATAGGCGAAAATGTCGGTCAGCTCCTGATCGCTGAACTCCGACAATAACTCATCGTCAGGCGCATCTTCATCGTGAATGCGGATCTTCTCCCGGTATTTCTTCACCTGCCGCCATAAGTAGTTGGTGTACTGTCCGGCGAGCATGGGTACGGCCTTCTCGACATTCCCCCAGCCTTCGCGGCCGTGGCAGGAACCACACTCCTTTCTATAGCGTTTCTTCCCAACATCGATATTGCCTGGGGCGCGGGGGATTTGCATCAGTTGTTTCGATGCCAGGAGACGCTCATAGGCGTTGAAATCCGGTGCGGTTTCATCGACCGGCGGCAGTTTCGTCGGCAGAACGATCTGCTCAAGATAGTGGGCAATATCCTGAATATCGTTATCCGGCATCTGCCGATGATCCACATACTCCACCATCGCCAGATTGGGCCGGCTGCGGTCACGGAACAGATGCAGTTGTTTCGTCAGAAATGCGCTCGGCATCCCCGCCAGCCTGGGATACTCCCCCTCTTTGCCACCCTGGGCATACTCACCGTGGCAGCCGGCGCAGACCTCGTTGATCTCTTCACCGTTTTCCATATCGATGGCGAGGGTAAGGGTGGACATCATCAGCAAGATAAAAAATAGTGGCTTGAATCGTTGCCTGGTAACACTTTGCACTTTGCTAATATTCTAAATATTACTATTAAATCAAAAAGTTAAGTCACAATATCAGTGACCGGATGAAATATCCGGGTTAAACTGCCAGAGACTGCGATCGATAGGGTGATTTCAACATTCTTGATGAATAAGGGTTTGATTTCAATCAATTCAGTACCACCGATCAGCAGTCGGGGCTTGGTCCGCTCCGCCAACATGGCGCGGGTACGTTCAGCCAGGGAATCATCTACTACCTCAATAGTCGAAAGAGAAAGCAGTGGAGACAGGAGGAATTGATGACACGCCGGGTTAATAATAACGCTTGCCGAAGTGCCAAACGTGGCGGGAGTATAGATGAGATACCCTCACAAGCGACTATTTCATACCGCTATCAGCATCAATCATAAGGACTACCGGATGATATCTCATCGACACATGCCTTGGCTTGTATTGGCGATCAGCGCCGTCTCCCTGGAATCCGCAGGGCTCTACTTCCAGTACGGGTTGGATCTCGATCCTTGCGTGCTCTGTGTCTATCAGCGGACAGCCGTGCTCGGCATCGCTGTCGCGGCCCTGATCGGCATGAGTGCCCCGCGCTTTCTTCTGGTGAGGCTGATCGGCTATGCGGGCTGGGGCGCATCTGCGCTGTGGGCGCTCTATCTGGCGCTCAAACTCTCCGGCATGCAGCTTGGTTTTATCGCACCCTCCCTGAGCTGTGACGCGAATGCGAAATTTCCCGCCTGGTTGAAGCTGGATCAGTGGCTGCCGTCGGTCTTTCAACCTACCGGGTTTTGCGGTGACATCCAGTGGCAGTTCCTAGGACTCAGCATGCCCCAGTGGATGGCCATCATCATGGCGTTCAATCTGGTGGTCTTGATTACGCTATTGATTTTTGAAGTCAAAAACCTGCTTACTCCGAGATATCGTTAGGGCAACAGATACAGATGTTATTGCTACGTGAGCAATCGCTGACAAGCGGAAAGATTGAGTGTCCGCAGATAGCTATGGTCAGGTCGTTAGGAATACCCACCGTAGCAGACCGAATTGCCCAGATGGTAATCAAGCAACTGTTGGACTTCATAAAATAATTAGAGAAAATTATATGAAAAAAGTACTAATTGTCTTTACAGTTATTTTTTCTATCCAATATGCTTTTGCGGGCCATGAGCCTTGGGTGAAAACGGAGTACCCCCAAGATAAGGAGAAATTATGGTGGGATGATGATTGGTGGGAGAGAGGTAAATTAGACCGTCCAACCACTTATGAAGTGAAAATGGAAATAATTACGTACAACAATGGTGCTGCCGAAATTCCTGCCTATCTCTTCCGCCCGGTTAAGCCTGGGAAATATCTCCCTGTCCTTTTTCAGCATGGCCGGCGAGGGTTGGATGATTTGACGTTGCTGGCGCCAAAACGACTCGCGGCAAGAGGATTTGTTGTTCTAGCGCCGGATGTTTGGAGTGGTAGGTTTTTTGATCGATATCCCATGAGCCATGATTATATAAGCGATTCAGATGTTGCTAAAGGGATAGATGCTCTGTTGGAGCTACCCGACATCCTTGGTAATAAGGCATGCGCAGTCTCCCATACACGTGGTGGTTATATGACCTTGAAAGCATTGGTTACTCATAAAAGACAGGAAAAGAAAGTTTCCTGTTATGTCTCGTTTTATCCACATTGGCAAGACCCCAATAAACCAGAGCCAATGCAGGTATATCAATATGCGCCGGAAATAAATGATCTAGAAGTACCAGTGTTGGTGTTTTTTGGAGAGCACGAGCAATATCAAAGACTGCGCCCCATTATGGAGGGAATTGAATCCCTGAAACAAAAAGGCAGAAATCCTCAGTTAATTATCTACCCGGGTGTTGGTAGAGGCTTTGATTTTCGCCCACAACATGTGCGCACTTTTGCTGATGACCTGGCAGCTAAGGATGCAATTCGAAGAACCGAATTGTTTATTCGATCTCATTTAAAACAGTGAGCATAAAATTGTTGGCTGCAAGTCTACCCAATCATGCATAATTCATAGGTGATGAACAGATCCAGTTGGACCGGCTCCTTGAACTGTTTGCGGTTGCGCGTGCGGATGAAGACAAAGCGCTGTTTTTACGCGCCAGCTTTTGGGCTTCCAGCGGGATTCGAAAAAGTCGCCCTGGAACGGCAGTTTTTCACTGCTTGAGCCGAATCGCTTTTGTCTCGCAAGACCTAACTGCTCTTCCATAAGCTTGAGCAGTTTTTG
>JAHXHS010000063.1 GCA_025656455.1 Candidatus Thiodiazotropha sp. (ex Epidulcina cf. delphinae)
CAATGGCTTCTAACTCTTTTTTGTTCATCTTGCTTATCTCCCATTGAAGAACTAATGATAAGCAGATACACAATCTAATTTACAGTCCCGAACTCTCGGCAAAAAAGTTCACACTTCCCACTGGACCCATAGTCCCCCTTGGTCCAACATGGGATGAATACCGCTGGGAGGCGCTGTTGATCGCACAACCGATACATCAACTGACATGAGCCGAATCCCTATCATCTCCGCCATCCTGCGCTTCGCCGACGGCCTGAGATTCCGCCAGCTCTTTCTGCTGATTGCGGGGCTCTTCGTCGTCGATCTGTTGACGCCCGATTTTATCCCCTTTGTTGATGAGCTGCTGCTCGGTCTGCTGACCCTGCTGCTGGGGGCGTGGCGCAAAAAGAAGCCAGGGGAGCGGCCTCTGGCGGACCCATCAGGAGGTCAGTCATGAGATCCGAGCCGTCCCGCCGACTCAACGAAAACCCTTCCAGTCCCGTCCAGGGCGGGCCAAGCAGGGCGATGGAGCGCCTAGCCGGACCAAGACCCGCCGCCCGCCATCCACGCACCCACTCGGCGCTGCTGCTGAGCCTGCTTCTGCTGCTCTCTGCCTGCGCCGGCATGCAGCCCCAGAGCGAGCGGACCAAGGTCACCCTGTCGGACATACATCCTCTGGCATCGACTCTCGTGGAGCAGCGCTACCTGGTCAAGCTGCGCCTGCAGAACCGCTCCCGGCAACCCCTGGAGATCAACGGCGCGAGCTTCGACCTGGATCTCAACGGCAAGGCCTTCGCCTCCGGAGTGAGCAACCAGGCGGTAACAGTGGAGCCCTTCGGCGAGGCGCTGTTGGAGATCAAGGTCAGCGGCAGCCTCTTCGGCGTGATCCGCCAGGTGCAATCCCTGCAGAAGCTGGAGGATAAGCCCTTTCAGTACCGGATCAGCGGCAGCCTGAGCCGTCCGAACAGCCTCTTCAACCTGCCCTTCAACGAGAGCGGCGAGATCGACCTGAGGCTGCCGGTGAATCCCTACTGAACCACTGACCCAGCGAGTACAATCGATGGATGCCCTGATTTGCTCATTTGCTCCAACTTACATCCAGCTAAACTTACATAAAACTGAATCTGGATTAAATACTTTGGTCTTTATCCAAGCGTGATATAATACGAATCATTAGCAGATGCCAGTGACGGCTAGCATTCACTGAAGCCGATGGTTAGGTATATAGCGCTTTTACGCCTGCAGTATTATAGGGATAGTCATTCACAGGGAGTATTCAGCATGGCAAGACAATCAGATAATCTTTCACCAAAAACTCACAGCGGATTATTTCTGCTCAGACGCGTTACATCAACAACTGCTCTTTTTTTCTTTTTGACCACAGTCAGCTATGCCTCGACAGCCTGGGTAGAGTGGCGTGTTGAAGATGGGGGCAACGACCATTACTACAAAGCGGTCACTGTCTCAGGACCTGGAATTTCTTGGGAGGAGGCGAACATACGCGCTTCCCGTCTTACATCGAACAGTCATCTAGCTACGATTACCAGTCAAGAGGAAAATAATTTTCTCTTCCGCTTGATTGATGCGCCGGAATTCTGGCCTTTAGGACGCGACGGCCCATTGATTGGAGGGTCACAGGCCATAGGCGCGTCTGCGCCTGACAGCGATTGGACTTGGGTTACCGGGGAGCCGTTTACATTCACGGCTTGGCATCCGATACAACCGGACGATCTGGCAGATAGGATTGAGGACGGCGAAGAGAATTTCCTGCACTACTGGGTCGACTCCGCATCCGGTGAATTTCGCAGGCCTACATGGAACGATACCTCATCTTCTTATTTATCGTATATCGTAGAAGCTACTGCTATCCCAATTCCACCCGCTATCGGGCTTTTTGCCTCAGCTCTGCTTGGCCTCATTTACTACGGCAAGCGACAACACAGAACCGCCAAGCGTAAAAGAGGACCATCGATCATTCGTTTGACAAATACCAGCATGTGCAAAGACTATTGACACATAGCAAAGGAACACTCAGCCTCACACTCAACGCTGAATAACCTGCGCCATAAACGGCTAAAAAGCCAATTATGCAACTAATGCTAAAGTTTTTATTTTTTGTATTATCGGCACTACCCATTATTGCCTTCGCTCAGCCGAAAGCAGACAGGGTTATTGTCTCCAAGACTGAATCTAAATTATACCTCATGAGTGATCACAAGGTTTTCAGAGAGTTCAAAGTGGCATTTGGCAATAACCCGACAGGCCACAAACAGCACGAAGGCGATGAGCGAACGCCTGAGGGAAAATATGTCCTGGATTACAAGAATGACGGCAGTTCATTCTATAAATCCATTCACATCTCCTACCCGAACAAAAACGATATCAATATCGCCAAGAAAAAAGGCGTTGATCCTGGCGGCCTGATAATGATTCACGGACAGCGCAACGGATTTGGTTGGTTGTCGTCAATTACGCAATATTTTAACTGGACGGATGGCTGCATCGCTATCACGAACAGTGAAATGGATGAAATATGGGAAGCTGTTGATATCGGTACGCCTATTGAGATAATGCCGTAATTGGCGATTAATAAACGTTTCTATTGATGACTGAAAGTGTCGTGTTGTGCTTTTTCCACCCACTCGATGTAGGGAAGAGCCAAATCGTCTTTTCAAACAAGCGGATGAAACATCCGAGTACGGCGTCAACTTCTATCCAGCCTCCGATAGCCGATGGCCTCGCTCACATGACGGGTTTCGATGTTCAGACACGTCTCCAGGTCGGCGACGGTTCGCGCCACTTTGATGATGCGGTGATAGGCCCTCATGGAGAGTCCAAGTTGATCGATGGCCCGGCGCAGCAGTTTAATGCTGGCGCTGTCTAGCTGGATATACCGTTCTATCTCCTCTCCCTCAAGGGCCTGATTGGTCTTCCCCTGTCTTTCGAGCTGGAACTCCCTGGCGAGTATGACCCGCTTGCGAATGGTGTCACTCGGTTCTTCCGTGCGCTGATCGTGCCGGCGGCCGATTTGTATCGGTTGTCTGGGCACTTCCACATGCATATCGATGCGGTCCAGCAACGGACCGGAGATGCGGTTTCGGTAGCGGGTGATCTGTTCGATGGTGCAGTTGCAGCGTTGGCTGCCGTCTCCGAGATGGCCGCAGGGACAGGGATTCATCGCGGCAATCAGTTGAAAACGGGCGGGATAGTCGGCCTGCCGGTTGGCGCGGGAGATGGTGATGTGGCCGTTTTCCAGGGGCTCGCGGAGCACTTCCAGGACATGCCGGTCATACTCGGGGAGTTCGTCGAGAAACAGCACCCCATGGTGGGCGAGAGAGATCTCTCCCGGTTTGGGGTTGCTGCCGCCACCGACCAAGGCAACGGCGGAGGCAGTGTGGTGTGGGGCGCGGAAAGGCCTTTGCCGCCACAGCGATGGCTGGAATACCTTGTTGTTGGCGACTGAGCCGATGGCTGCGCTCTCCAGGGCTTCCGTTTCGCTCATCGGCGGCAGGATGCTGGGAAGCCGGGCGGCAAGCATCGATTTGCCGGTGCCCGGGGGGCCGATGTAGAGCAGGGAGTGAGCCCCGGCGGCGCTGATTTCCAGAGCACGTCTCGCTTGTGGCTGGCCATGGACATCGGCCATATCGGGGTGCGCAGTCTGTGGCAGCGGGATGTTGTCATTTTCGTATAGGGGCAACGCTTGGATGCCATTGAGGTGGGAACAGACTTCCAGCAGGTGACCGGCAGGGTGATTGTCGAGTCCGCTGACCAGCGCGGCTTCGGCGACGTTCTGTTCGGGAAGCACCAGGGACCTGCCGGCATCCCTGGCGGCCAGGGCGGCGGGGAGGATCCCGGTCACCGGCCGCAATTCGCCCGACAGGGCCAATTCGCCGGAAAATTCGTAAAGGCTCAGGGGCGGTTTGGCCAACTGGTCCGACGCGGCGAGGATGCCGAGTGCGATGGGCAGATCGAACCTGCCACCCTCTTTGGGCAGATCGGCAGGGGCCAGGTTGATGGTGATGCGCCGCGCCGGAAATTCGAACTGACTGTTGATCAGCGCGCCCCTGACCCGGTCTTTGCTTTCGCGCACCGCCAGTTCAGGCAGACCGACGATGGAGAGGCCGGGCAGGCCGTTGGAGAGGTGGACCTCGACGGTGACCAGCGGGGCCTGTATGCCCTCCTGGGCACGAGAGTAGAGTATGGCGAGTGACATCTGTTCCTTCCCTGGTGATGACGAATTGGGGACGGCGTGTTCCCTATGCCGACATGTTTCGCTCCAGCTCCTTGACCTGCGCCTCCAGGCGCTCCAGTTTTTCCCGGGTGCGAGTCAGCACCGCACGCTGTACCTCGAACTCCTCGCGGGTAACCAAGTCGAGCCTGGCCAGAGCGGATTCCAGACCGGCGCGGAGGTTCTTCGTGACATCATCCTGCAGGGTCTGAATAGTGCCGGGCATGCTGGATGAGAGTCGCTCGGCCAGTTCATCTAAAAATTTGGCGTCTATCATGCGACAGACAATAGCCAGTAGCGGGCCAGTTGTCCAGAGACGGGATCTTTAGCGGCGTTTCTCCTGTTTCGTATGGGTAAAAAAGTCAGTCGCATTAAGTGATATCAAGCGAAAATTGTCCGTAAATGGACGCGGATAATTCATTTTGAGTTGGCAAACAGAATCGCGGTGATTTGTGTATGATCTACTCCCTCGATCAAGGGAATGGCCTCTTTTAAACAGTTGCCGCTTACGCGGCGAGGGTTCGCCAGGGTTGACTTTCCGGGTCTTCCTGCTTGAGTTTCACCGTGGCTATCGCAGCGCACCAAAATGGAGCCCCCGTCTGGTGCAATGGCATCTGCGCTGAACCCAAATCATGCATCGAGTCTCCCCTGAGCGAACCCCTGGTTCTCTAAAATAGGAGAAACATCTATATGGAACCGATGGTTAGTGAATTTGGCACGAAGTCTGAATAAGCATCCGTACTTTCAGCTCGTTCGCAAGGGGGCTGAAAAAATTTCAATCGAATCTTACTTTATTGCAGAGGAAGTAGAACCATGAAAATGAACCGTCTTGCCCTAGCCTGTGGCGTCGCTGTGCTCGGGTTCTCATCCATTGCCAAGGCTGAAATCAGCACCAACTTCGGTGTTACCAGCAACTACGTATGGCGTGGCCTGACCCAGTCAGACAACAGTACCTCATTTTCAGGGGGCCTGGATTGGTCTGGTGAGACGGGACTCTATGCCGGCGCCTGGATTGCCGAGGCCTGGGATGACTTCGAACTGGATCTGTATGGCGGCTACGCCGGTGAAGTGGGCGATTTCGGCTATGACGCGGGTTTGATCTATTACGCCTACTCAAGTGACGCCGAGGCTAACTTTGCCGAAGTCTATGTGAGCGGCAGTTGGCAGTTTCTCTCTGCCGGTCTCTCTTACGCCATGGCCGCGGAAGACGCGGTAGAGGCCGTCGAGGAGGATCTCTACTACTACCTCGGCGCAAGCTTTGATCTTCCGCAGGATTTCTCGATCGGGTTGACTGTCGGTTTCGCTGAACCCGATGGTGACGGAGACCAAGACGCAGAGGACTACACCCACTATCAACTCGACTTAACCAAGGCCACCGGGGATTTCGGTGATTTGACCCTGAGTCTCTCGGATACCGATCTGGATGGCACGGATGCGGCCGGCGAGGATGCGGATATGCGTTTCTTCGTCTCCTGGAATAAGAGCATCTGAGCCGAGTCGGCTTGATTTAGGGCCTTGGCAGTGACTATCAAATTAGTGTTAACAGGCCCTA
This sequence comes from Candidatus Thiodiazotropha sp. (ex Epidulcina cf. delphinae), assembly GCA_025656455.1. Taxonomy (GTDB): domain Bacteria; phylum Pseudomonadota; class Gammaproteobacteria; order Chromatiales; family Chromatiaceae; genus Thiodiazotropha. The sequence goes on from JAHXHS010000063.1 coordinate 5,760, forward strand.
ACCCATTGATACACAGCCCGCCATGGCGGCGGGTCGGTCGAGGAGTCATCACATGAAAATGGTTTCAGCAATCATCAAGCCCTTCAAGCTTGATGATGTCCGCGAAGCCCTGTCAGAGGTGGGTGTGGCAGGCGTCACAGTCAGCGAGGTCAAGGGTTTCGGACGACAAAAGGGCCACACCGAACTCTATCGCGGTGCGGAGTACGTGGTCGATTTTCTACCCAAGATCAAGGTCGAGATTGCGGTGGATGCCGCGATTGTCGACCAGGTAGTGGAAGCGATCTCCAATGCAGCCAAGACGGGCAAGATCGGTGACGGCAAGATTTTCGTCGCGCCCTTGGAGCAGGTCGTCCGTGTGCGCACCGGCGAGACCGGTTCCGAAGCGCTGTAACTCACTAATCGGAGAGTATTGTGGAAGCGATTACACAACTTAGCTACGCACTGGATACCTTCTACTTTCTGGTATCCGGCGCGCTTGTGATGTGGATGGCGGCCGGTTTCGCCATGCTTGAGGCCGGCCTGGTCCGGGCAAAGAACACCGCTGAAATCCTCACCAAGAACATCGCCCTGTTCGCTATCGCCTGTATCATGTACATGGTGATGGGCTACAACATCATGTATGCGGGTGACGGCAACGGTTACATACCGGCGCTCGATCTGAGCTTTATGTTCGGTGGTGACAACGCTGTCGAAGATGTCCTGGCCAGCAATGGCGATATCTACTATTCAGGCATGTCTGACTTTTTCTTCCAGGTGGTGTTCGTAGCGACCGCCATGTCCATTGTCTCAGGCGCCGTGGCGGAACGTATGAAGCTATGGGCGTTCCTGATATTTGCGGTGGTGATGACCGGCGTCATCTATCCCCTGCAGGGCTACTGGAAGTGGGGTGGCGGTTTTCTGGATGCGGCCGGTTTCAGTGACTTTGCCGGTTCCGGGGTGGTGCATCTGTGCGGCGCATCCGCGGCGCTTGCCGGGGTCATCCTGCTGGGTGCGAGAAAAGGTAAATACACGGCTGACGGCCGGGTCAACGCCATTCCCGGCGCCAACATGCCGCTTGCCACCTTGGGCACGTTTATCCTCTGGCTGGGTTGGTTCGGTTTCAACGGAGGATCTAAACTGATGATTTCCAATATCGATGAGGCCAACGCCGTCGCCGCTGTTTTTGTCAACACCAATGCTGCCGCTGCCGGTGGCGTGGTCGCCGCACTGTTGACTGCCCGCGCCTTGTTCGGCAAGGCAGACCTGACGATGGCGCTCAACGGCGCCTTGGCTGGATTGGTGGCGATTACCGCCGAGCCCCTGGCTCCCTCCCCCTTATGGGCGACCCTGGTCGGTGCTATCGGCGGCATCCTGGTGGTGTTCTCGATCCTCACCATGGATAAGTTGAAGGTCGATGATCCTGTTGGCGCTATCTCCGTTCATGGCGTGGTGGGTATGTGGGGTCTGGTTGCAGTGCCCCTCTCCAACGATGACGCCAATTTCGCGGCTCAATTGTTGGGTCTGGTGGTCATCTTTGCCTGGACCTTCATCGCCAGCTTTATCGTCTGGCTGATCCTCAAGGTCGTGATGGGCATCCGTGTCAGCGAAGAGGAAGAGTACGAAGGCGTCGACCTGGGCGAGTGCGGCTTGGAGGCCTACCCTGAATTCACCGGCAACCGGGGCTCAGGTCTGTAACAAATAGCTGGACGATCCTCCCTTTCAAGGGCGCTTCGGCGCCCTTTTTTATCCTGATACAGATTTGTTTTAGACTGTTGGTCACGATTTATTGATTATGATGGTGATATCCATGGAAAGCCGCACCCTGCCGCCGTCCTTTCTCCCGCTGCTACAGGGCACAGTTCCTCTCCTGCTCGTTGTGCCGTTGCTTTTTCCGCTAGGACTCGAGGCGGGGGTCTACAAGTGGACGGACGAACAGGGCCGTGTGCATTTCAGCGACCGGCCGGTGACCGGGGAGTCGACCGAGGTCAAGATCAAGGAGCGGCCGGCAAGTCAGCCGCCGGTGCCGAACCAGCAGGAGCGGCAGTTAAAGATGAAGCGGATGCTGGACGTCTATGAAGAGGATCGCGCGGTAAAGAAAGAGGCCGATCAGAAACAGGCGCAGGAGCGCAAGAAGCGCAAGAGAAACTGCGCGCGGGCGAAAGACATGTACGCTTCCCACAGTCGCGCCTCGGGGATCTATGATCTTGGTAAGGATGGCGAACGCCGCTTTCTGAATGACGCGGCGCGAACGCGTCACATGCAAAAGCTGAAGGCCGAGGTGGCGCGCTGGTGTAAGTAGGCCAGGTGGGTGTATTTACAAGGGCTGGCGGCAAAAAACAGGTGAAGATCAAAAAAGGGGGACGAAGCCCCCTTTTTTCAAAGACGTTGTCATGTGCCGCCGGTTAGTGAACGCTGCCGAACGAAAGGTCCAGTGAATAGGGTGGTAGTGGAATGCCGGCGATCTTGCACGCCTGCACCACCGGTCCTCTGGGAAAAAGGCTATAAAGGTATTTTTTACCACCTTTCTCTTTGACCAGGGAGATCATCGCCTTCAGCACCAGCCTGGCGCTGCAGGTCGGGCCTTTCTCTTCGCAATGATGCCGCAGGAAATAGATGATTTCCCAATGGGCGTCGGTGAGCTGTATGTTCTCCTCGGCCGCCAGCTTAACGGCCTGCTCTTCGGTCCATTCGTCGAAACCTTCCGGGGTGTTGCTGTTCTCAACAGCCATTGGGTTCATTCGTGGCATGATCGCCCTCCAGTGGTGATGGTCGTTGTCGATGAATATGCGTAATTTTTTCAGCGATTGGTTTCGCCCACGCATTTAAAGATAGATCAGATCCCGGCTAAAACCAAGAAAAATAGTAGGTCTTATCGCGCCATGCTGAAAAGCCCTATCAAGATGGCGACAAGGGAGACCGTTTTCAGCTACTATCGGGTAAATTTTTAATTGAAATTCCGTTGCTTATGTCTAGCCCGTATTTCTCACCAGGATTTCGATAAGGTAGTAACATGCTTAATGTCCATGATTTTTCCCAATTAGTACGGTCCGCCTGGTGAGAAATGCGGGCTAGTACACCCCCATTTATCCTGGTCGATGGCTCCTCTTACCTGTTTCGCGCCTATCATGCCCTCCCCGAGCTCAGTAATTCTCAGGGCGAGCCTACGGGGGCGATTGTCGGGGTGCTGAATATGTTGCGCCGGCTCCTCAATGACTACCGCCCTGACTATATAACCGTCGTTTTCGATGCCCCGGGCGGCAGCTTCAGAAATGAGATCTATCCCGAATACAAAGCCAATCGCCCGCCGATGGCTGAGGATCTGCGTTGTCAGATTGAACCGCTGCACGAGATTATACGGGCCATGGGTCTTCCCCTGATCGTGGCGCCAGGCGTTGAGGCGGATGATGTCATCGGCACCCTGGCGAGGGAGGCCACCGAGCAGGGATTGAAGACACTGATCTCAACCGGCGACAAGGACATGGCCCAGTTGGTGAACGAGCAGGTGACCCTGATCAATACCATGTCCGAGACGCTAACCGACGTGAAGGGGGTGGAAGCGAAATTCGGTGTCATGCCAGAGCAGATTATCGATTATCTGGCCTTGGTCGGGGATTCGGTGGACAACATCCCCGGTGTGCCGAAGTGCGGACCCAAGACAGCGGCTAAGTGGTTGGGGGCTTATGGCGATCTCGATAACCTGATGGCCCATGCCGACGAGATCGGAGGTAAGATCGGCGAAAACCTGCGCGCCAGTCTCGAATTGCTGCCATTATCCCGGAAACTGGCCACCATCAAGCTCGATGTCCCTTTGCATCAGGGACCACTCGATTATCGCCAGGGCGAGCAGAATGTTCCGCTGTTGCGCGAGCATTTCCAACGCATGGAGTCGAATCGGCTGCTGGCGAGCCTGGAGGAGACCGGGGAGGGTCGAACGGATAGCGATCCCTCTTTGCAATGGGAGGCGGATTATCAAACCCTGCTCACGGAACAGGCCTTTAGTCATTGGTTGAAGCGACTTGAAGCGAGCGATCTGTTCGCCTTCGATACCGAGACCACCAGCCTGGACTATATGTCGGCTGAACTGGTTGGGGTGTCGTTTGCCGTGGAGCCCGGTGAAGCGGCTTACGTGCCGGTTGCCCATGACTACCCCGGTGCGCCGGAGCAGTTGTCGAGGGAGTGGGTGCTGGCGCAACTCAAGTCCCTGCTGGAGGACCCGAATCGACACAAGGTAGGACAGAATCTGAAATATGATATCAGCGTGCTGGCGAGCTATGGCATTGAAATGCAAGGGATCGCCTATGACACCATGCTGGAATCCTATGTGCTCGATTCCACGGCCACCCGGCATGACATGGACTCCTTGGCGGAGAAGTACCTGCGACACACCACGATCCATTTCGAGGATATCGCCGGGAAGGGCAAGCAGCAGCTCACTTTCAACCAGATCGATCTCGAACAAGCCGCTCCCTATGCCGCGGAGGACGCCGATATCACCCTGCGTCTACACCATGCGCTTTGGCCAAAACTTGAAACTGAACGGTTACCGGCCAAGTTGCTGAAGGAACTTGAGATAGCCCTGGTCCCGGTGTTGTCGCGCATGGAGCGAAACGGCGTGCGTGTCGACAGTAAAATGTTGAAACGACAGAGTGACGAATTCGCCAAAAACATGCACCAACTGGAGCAGCAGGCCTATGCCATTGCCGGCCACAGTTTCAACCTCGGCTCACCCAAGCAGATCGGCGAGATATTCTTCAACGAACTGCAACTCCCGGTGATCGCCAAGACCCCGAAGGGAGCCCCGTCAACGGCGGAATCCGTACTGGTGGAGCTGGCCGAGCAGGGGCATGAGTTGCCGGCGGTGATCCTCGAGCATCGTGGGCTGTCGAAATTGAAGTCGACCTATACCGACAAGCTGCCGGAGATGGTCAACCCCGAGACCGGACGGGTGCATACCTCCTATCATCAGGCGGTTGCCGCCACCGGCCGGCTCTCTTCATCCGATCCCAATCTGCAGAATATTCCGGTGCGCAACGAGGCGGGACGGCGCATCAGGCAGGCCTTCGTCCCTGAACCAGGTTGGAAGATGCTGGCCGGCGACTATTCACAGATCGAACTGCGGATCATGGCCCACCTCTCTGGGGACGAGGGGCTGTTGCAGGCCTTTTCCGAGGGCAGGGATATCCACAGCGCCACCGCCGCTGAAGTGTTCGGCGAGGCGCCGGAGCGGGTGACGACGGAGCAACGGCGCTCTGCCAAGGCGATAAATTTCGGTCTGATCTACGGCATGTCGGCGTTCGGACTTGCCCGGCAGTTGGGAATAGAGAGAAAGGCCGCTCAGGCGTACATGGATCGCTATTTCAAGCGCTATCCAGGGGTGGCGGCGTTCATGGACCGGATCCGCGAAGCGGCCCGCCGGCAAGGCTATGTGGAGACCCTGTTCGGCCGCCGCCTCTATCTGCCCGATATCAATGCGCGCAATCACCAGCGCAGGACCGCCGCGGAACGGACGGCCATCAATGCTCCCATGCAGGGGACGGCGGCGGATATCATCAAACGCGCGATGCTGGCGGTGGATGGCTGGATCGGTAAGGAGACCCCCCCGGTTCGCCTGCTGATGCAAGTCCACGACGAACTGGTGTTCGAGGTGGAGCAGGGGTATGTCGAGACAGCCTCGAGGATAGTGCAGCGTCATATGCAGGCGGCGGCTGAACTGGCGGTGCCGTTGCTGGTGGAGGTGGGGGTGGGCGACAATTGGGATCAGGCTCACTGAACTTTCTCCGCTCCCCCCGGTCTATCTGTCTGTAAGTCGTACGGTACGGGCCGCTTTTCCTCCCTTTGCGGCCCCCCCCTTCCCGGATACCCCAACCGGGAAGATCCGGCCCTATCAGTCTCTCCCCTTAGGCTGATGGGGCCTTCTTTTTTTTTGGCGAGAAAAAAGCAAAATACAATTGTCTCGTCTAACAGATTCAAGCATGATTTATCCGCAAATGAACGCAAATGGGACTTACCCGGATATTCCACCCGGTCGCTAATATTGTGCATTAACTTATTGATTTAACTTGCTAGCAACTCTGCAAGGAGACCTGAATTGATTTTATTTGCGTTTTTTCGCGTTCATTTGCGGACGATGAATCTTTGGACCGTCCGCGTATGTCTCAATCGATGAACATAAGGGGTTGAAATCAGCCCTCCCGTGGGTCTGTTGCCAGTTCTAACCAGATGTCCAGGACTTGGTGGCACTCGTCGATACCCTGTTTCTTCAACGCCGAAAAGCGCTGCACGGAAATTTCCGGGTGGTCGCTCAGGGCTCTTCGCACCTTCAATTCAGCGTTCTTGGCCGCACCGCTCTTCAGCTTATCCGCCTTGGTCAGCAGAATATGGGTCGGTAGGCCCTGGTGAGTGTTCCACTGCAGCATCTGCAGGTCGAATGCCGTCAACGGGTGGCGGATATCCATCAGTAGGATCAGCCCTTGCAGGCACTGGCGATGTTCGATGTAGTCGGCCAGCGCCTGCTGCCATTGCCGTTTAATGGACTCGGCTACCTTGGCATAGCCATAACCCGGCAGGTCGACCAGGCGGCGGTCATCATCGAGGGAAAAAAAATTCAGCAACTGGGTGCGTCCGGGCGTCTTGCTGGTGCGGGCAAGGGATTTCTGCCCGCACAGGGTGTTCAGCGCACTCGATTTTCCGGCATTGGAGCGACCGGCAAAAGCGACTTCAAGGCCGCTGTCGACAGGTGATTGGGAGAGTCGGGCGGCGCTTTTGAGAAAGTGGGCCCGGTGGTAGTAAGGGTTCATGTTTGTCCAAGGGTGACTGAAGAGCCATGAACCCTATGCGAGCCTATCGGATCGGTCAATTGCCCCAGAGACGTTTGATCCAGGACTTCTTGCTCAATTTGGGCTGGGCGCCCGCCATGAGGAAGAAGCCGCTGTATTGCATGTCTTCTTCCATGATGTGCTTGGTCAGCCAGGTCTTCAGGAAATGCATCAGCTCGAAGCCTATGGCGGTCTTTCCTGTGGCGACCTTCTCTTGGAGATCGACGACGGATTGCAGCAACTCCTCATGGATCTCCTTGTGATCGTCATAGCCGGGATAGTTGAGGATACGCATCAGACTCTCTTCGACGGCGAAGTGGATGCGGGTATAGTCGGCCAGATCCCCCAGAATACTCTTCACGACATCGCTGCCGTGACGTTGGTGTATGGCTTCGTGCATTTTGTTGACCAACTCAACCAGCATTTTGTGTTGCTCGTCGATCTCTTCGATACCGACGCTCAAAGTGTCAGACCAAACTACAAATTTACCCATATATGTGTCCCTACGACCTATAATTGTGTTGTGAACCGCCATTGGCTGCCACCTATATTGTGACAGGGTTCACGTGGTCGTACAATATTTGGCGGCAGAAGTCTTGAGGTCTTTAGTCTGACCGTTCCCATAGCCCTGATTTTCCACCGCTCTTTTCAAGCAGCCGGATACCGCCGATGGTCATGCCTCGATCGACCGCCTTGCACATGTCGTAGATGGTCAGCAGGGTGATCTGAGTGGCGCACAGGGCCTCGATCTCGACGCCGGTCTGTCCCAGGGTTTCCACATGGCAACGGCAGAGAACGGTGTTGCCTTCCTGCTCCGGTGTGAGTTCGATCTCGACCTTGGTGAGAGACAGGGGGTGGCAGAGCGGGATGAGGTCAGGCGCTCTTTTCGCCGCCAAGATGCCGGCGATACGCGCGACCCCCAACACATCCCCCTTCTTGTGAGTACCCTGCACGATCATCTTCAAGGTCTCGGGCTGCATGCTGATGCGGCCCTCGGTGACAGCCTTGCGTTTGCTGTGCGGTTTGTCTCCCACATTGACCATGTGGGCTTCGCCGGCGCTATTGAAGTGAGTGAATTCAGCCATCAGTAACCAGCCTCCCGTTCAATCTGTTTGGAGATTTTCCGCGCCTCGAAGATCATATCCTTCAGGTCGGCGATGACATAGGTCGCAGGGGCCTTGCCCACACCCCCGATAGTACCGGGGTTGACCAGGTGGGTCACCCCGCCCTTGATATTGGTCAGCTGCTCGAATTGCAGCTTGTGGCTGTGGCCACAACAGACCAGATCCCAGTCCCCGGTCGCCGCCATGGCGCGGGCATAGTGGGGGTAGTGGACGAGAAAAATCCTGCGTCCGGCCAGTTCCACGCCGGCATCCATGCCGTGGTAGTGAATATTATTCTCGTCACGACCGGCCAGTCGCCCCAGGGTATAGAGGTCCCCGGTGTTGTTGCCGTGAATGACATGCACCGGGAGTTTGTACCGATCCAGGCAATGGAGCGTGCTCGGGGCCACCACGTCGCCGCAGTGAAGCACCGCCTCGACCCCCATCTGCTTGGCTTCCGCCACCGCTGCATCGAGAAGTGGAATATGATCATGGCTGTCGGAGAGGATGCAGACTTTCATCGGATAGGGGGCGATATCTCTACCATCGGTTGTCAAAGCCGGCTATGTTGAGTTTACCAATGTTCTGGTTCGCCTGGTGAGAAATGCGGGCTAGAAGTTGGGTTTCTCTGGCGCGTCCTGGTACATCTGCACCGAGTCCAGGATCTCCTGCTTGGCTTCATCCACGCCGTACCAGCCGTCGACACGCACCCATTTACCTTCGTCCAAATCCTTGTAGTGCTCGAAAAAGTGGGAGATGCGGTTGAGCTTCTCACCGGCAAGATCACGGAAGGACTCCACGGCGCGGTAGGTCTTGCAGAGCTTGTCCATGGGCACGGCCAATACCTTGGCGTCGTCGCCCGATTCGTCTTTCATCTTCAATACACCCACGGGACGACATACGATCACAGAACCGGGAATCAACGGATAGGGCGTCAACACCAGGACATCGACGGGGTCGCCATCCTTAGAGAGGGTATGCGGGACATACCCGTAGTTGCAAGGATAATGCATGGCGGTGGTCATGAAACGGTCCACGAACATCGCTCCGGTATCCTTGTCCAGCTCATATTTCACGGGATCCGAATGGGCGGGTATCTCTATGATGACGTTGATTTCGTTAGGTACGTTGGCTCCTGAAGAGACGCGGTCGAGATTCATCTGTTTAAGTCCTCGGGCTCTGAAAACCGGCCATTATAGTCACAGAGCGCCTCTCTGTCCCACGGCATTTTCCCGCTGAGACCATCGGACGAAAAAAAAAAGCGGCCCGAAGGCCGCCTTTTTCATGCCCGGGGGATTAAAGTATCGGTACGATCAACAGGGCGACGATGTTGATGATCTTGATCAGCGGATTGATCGCTGGACCGGCGGTGTCCTTGTAGGGGTCGCCGACGGTGTCGCCGGTGACCGCTGCCTTGTGGGCATCAGAGCCCTTGCCACCGAAATTGCCATCCTCAATGTACTTTTTGGCGTTATCCCAGGCGCCACCACCGGCGGTCATCGAAATAGCGACAAACAGACCGGTAATGATAGTGCCTATCAGCAGACCGCCCAGGGCCTGGGCGCCGAGGAACAGGCCGACGATCAGCGGCACCGCGATGGGTAGCAGTGACGGGACGATCATCTCCTTGATTGCCGCCTTGGTCAGCATGTCCACGGCTTTACCATAGTCTGGCTTTTCGCTGTGGTCCATGATGCCGGGTTTTTCGCGAAACTGTCGGCGTACCTCGTTGACGATGCCGCCGGCTGCCCGGCCCACCGCCTCCATGGCCATGGAACCGAACAGGAAGGGCACCAGGCCACCGATCAACAGGCCGATCAGCACCATGTGGTTGGAAAGGTCGAAGCTCACGGCCGAACCGGTATGGGTCTCAAGGCTGTGGGTATAGTCGGCGAACAACACCAGGGCGGCCAGACCGGCTGAGCCGATGGCATAACCCTTGGTTACCGCCTTGGTGGTATTACCCACCGCATCCAGTGGATCGGTGATATTGCGGATCTTCTCATCCAGCTCCGCCATTTCGGCGATACCGCCGGCGTTGTCGGTGATCGGGCCATAGGCGTCAAGGGCGACGATGATGCCGGTCATGGAGAGCATCGCAGTGGCTGCGACAGCGATGCCGTAGAGGCCGGCCATATCATAGGAGCCCCAGATGGCGGCGCAGATCACCAGCACTGGCGCGGCAGTGGACTTCATGGAGATGCCCAGACCCGCGATGACGTTGGTGCCGTCACCGGTGGTGGATGCCTCGGCGATGTAGCGTACCGGTTTGTATTCGGTGGAGGTATAGTACTCAGTGATCACCACCATGGCGGCAGTCAGCACCAGGCCGATCATGGCCGTGCCGAACAGGGCCAGCACTGGATTGGCCACAGCAACGCCATCGACGGTGATGACCACGTTGCTCATCATGATATCAGTGACGAAATAGAAGGCCACGGCAGCCAGCACACCGGCGACGATCAGCCCCTTATAGAGGGCGGGCATGACGTTGGTATCGGTATCCTTGGCCTTGACGAAGTAGGTGCCGATGACGGATGCGACAATGGAGACACCACCCAGCACCAAGGGATAGATGACCGCCTCGTTGCCCACACCGGTGACCAGCAGGCTGCCCAGCAGCATGGTGGCGACCACGGTCACCGCATAGGTCTCGAACAGGTCGGCGGCCATGCCGGCGCAGTCGCCCACATTATCGCCCACGTTGTCGGCGATAACGGCCGGGTTGCGCGGATCATCCTCGGGGATACCGGCCTCTACCTTGCCGACGATGTCAGCGCCCACGTCGGCGCCTTTGGTGAAGATGCCGCCACCCAGTCGGGCGAAGATGGAGATCAGCGAACCGCCGAAGGCGAGACCGACCAGGGCATGCAGGGCATCGCTGTCACTCACCCCCATTGCGCTCAGAACGCCGTAGTAACCGGCCACACCGAGCAGGGCCAGACCCACCACCAGCATCCCGGTGATGGCGCCGCCACGAAAGGCGATCTGCAGGGCGGCGTTTATGCCGTTGTGAGCGGCCTCGGCGGTACGCAGGTTGGCGCGTACCGAGATGTTCATGCCGATGTAGCCGGTAATGCCGGAGAGGATGGCGCCGATGGCGAAGCCAATGGCTGTAGCGCTGTCCAGGCCGAAGAACATAACCACCAGGACCACAAAGCCGACGATGCCGATGGCGCTGTATTGGCGGTTGAGATAGGCCTGGGCGCCCTCCTGGACGGCGCCGGCGATCTCACGCATTCGCTCATTGCCTTCAGGTTGCGCAAGAATCCATTTGACGGATAGAAAGCCGTAGGCGAGTGCCGCAATGGCGCATGCCAGGGCGAAGATCAGTTCTGTGCTCATTTTATAGATCCTCCATTGAGATAGATGAAAATAGGTTCAGGTAAAAAAATTTCACGCTCACCACTTACAGGCCTCCGATGCGGTCTTGTATGGCTGGGCTTGGCCAGCGGACCATCCTGTCAGGGTTGCGATAGCAAAAAAAGGAGCTGTAAACAGCCCCTGATTGTCGTTATCTATAGTTCGAAGGCAACCAGCTTCTTGGGAACGGCCACCCCCTTTAGGGTGACGTAATCCGGCATGCCGTTTTCGTTATAGGGCGGGTAGGCCTCCCCCTTGATCAATGGGTAGAGGTACTCTTTACAGGCCTGGGTGATACCGAAGCCATCCTCGGTGATGAACGATTTGGGCATCATCTTCTCCACATTGGCCACTTCGCTCAGCGGCGCCTCGCCGATGCTCCACTGGTAGGGGCTGGATGACTCACGAACAACCGTGGGCATGATGGAGTTCTTGCCTTCCAGGGCCTTCTCCACTGCGGCCCTACCCAGAGCGTAGGCCTGATCCACGTCGGATTCGGAGGCCAGATGGCGTGCTGCCCGTTGCAGATAGTCGGCCACCGCCCAGTGAAATTTGTATCCCAGGGCATCCTTGATGATGTTGGCCACCACCGGTGCGGCGCCACCCAATTGGGCATGGCCGAAGGCGTCACGAGTGCCCTGTTCGGCGAGGAATCTGCCGTCAGGCCAGTGGCAACCCTCAGAGACGACGATGGAGCAGAAGCCGTGCTCCTTGACCTTGGCGTCGACGTTGGCGAGGAATTTCTCCTGGTTGAACTCGACCTCAGGGAAGAGCACCACGACCGGAATGCCGTTATCCTCCACCAGGCCGCCGGCAGCGGCGATCCAGCCCGCATGACGGCCCATCACCTCGATGACGAAGATCTTGGTGGAGGTGGCCGCCATGGAGCGTACGTCGAATGAGGCCTCCAGGGTAGAGACCGCGATATATTTTGCTACCGAGCCGAAACCGGGGCAGTTGTCGGTGATCGGCAGATCGTTGTCCACGGTCTTGGGGACATGGATCGCCTGCACCGGGAATCCCATCTTCTCGGAGAGTTGAGAGACCTTATAACAGGTGTCGGCGGAGTCGCCGCCGCCGTTGTAGAAGAAATAACCGATATCGTGGGCCTTGAAGACCTCTATCAGGCGTTCGTATTCGCGTCGGTTCTCCTCCAGGCTTTTCAATTTGAAACGGCAGGAGCCAAAGCCGCCGGAGGGTGTGTGTCTCAAGGCAGCGATATCATCGGCGGACTCGGCGCCGGTGTCGATCAACTCCTCAGTGAGGGCGCCGATGATACCGTTGCGGCCCGCGAAGACATTGGCGATCCGGTCCGGATGCTTGCGGGCGGTTTCGATGACCCCACAGGCAGAGGCGTTGATTACCGCAGTGACGCCGCCCGACTGGGCATAGAAGGCATTTTTTGCTGTCATGTAAATGATCCCCTTGGTGTTTTTAGGTTTTGCGAATTACTTGAATTTTTTCTCCTGACCGCTCAGATGTCCCCTCTCTCTTTGGCCTCGTGATCCGCCTGGGCCTGAAGCAGAGAGACGATACATTCGGTCAGGTCGTCGTATTCGTGCACCCCGGTGCCGTATTGCTGATAGCCCCGGTAGAAGAACTGGCAGCGGTAGTTTCGGCTGCCGGTCTTGAAAATGATGAAGTTGCAGCCCGCTTCATTCCAATAGATCACAGGACAGCTGGTCAGCGCTCTATCGGAGGGCATCAGGCGGATCTCCGCATCTGCGATCTGCGTCTCCATCCGGGTTCCATAGCGCTCGGTCAGCGTCGTGTCGATGATCCAGTGCTCAGAATCTGTGATGTCCGGTATTTCAGGCATGAAGGAAGCTCTGTGCTCGGCCGCTATATGAGGCAGAGAAGAATAATCTAATCGACCCGTTTAGTACATACTGCTGACAAAGGTTCCGGCCAGCGGGCTCGATGCCCGTTGAAGCTACGTCCTGAGCCTCTCAAAGGCTGCCGGGGGAGGCCCGCTCAAATAAAGTCCGTTGACTTTCCGGGAATTCTTGGATTAGCTTACCCAAGCTTGTCAATGGCGGCTGGTCCAAAGTCTGGATGGAGCCATAGAGTTTCCTATAGAACTAGGGCCTGTTAACACTAATTTGATAGCCACTGTTGTGCCTGAAAAAGCGCCAATCAAGGCACGAGGAGCGTAGTTTGGTTGTTCCAAA
>JAHXHS010000064.1 GCA_025656455.1 Candidatus Thiodiazotropha sp. (ex Epidulcina cf. delphinae)
CATTCGCCAGCCACCTGCTGGAGTCCTCCGGCGACCTGCGCGCCGTCCAGGAGCTATTGGGACACGCCAACATCAGCACCACCCAGATCTACACCCATCTCAACTTTCAACACCTGGCCGAAGTGTATGACAAGGCCCATCCCCGGGCGCGAAAAAAATACAAATGAATGGCGCCGGTTAGGTCCGAAAGAGACTGCCGGATTAGGGAGAAAAAGGCTTTTTATTCCTAATCGATTAACTTATGTAGGTTGATGTTCCTGGTCGATAGCTTCTTTTTATTTGACATTTAAATCCCAAAAACCTTACAAAGGTTATTGTAAATATATTTGAATGCCCTCATAAGTAATATAAATGAGTAATCGCGGGCGCATAAGGAGATTGAATTCCAACACAGGTGTCGGGAAATTTTTTAGGCACTAAAAGTGATGGATCGGCGCATAGAGGGGAATGGACTCCGAATCTTTCGTTCCCGGAGATTTCCGGTGGAGTGCATAATGAAACGTATCGGCTCACATCCATGGTTCAAGCGCGGCATCGTTCTCACGTCGTTGATGATCGTCTCACTGTCTGTCTCCGCGCTCGAGCTTGTCAATACCCTCTATTCGCCGATGCGAATCGCCGAAGGTCCGGACGGGCGACTGTTTGTCACGGACGCAAAATCGAATTCCGTATTCATTCTCAGAAACCTGCTCACGGAAGGCGAGTTGATAGAAATGGACCGGCCTTTAGGCGTTGTTGTGGACACCCTCGGCAACATCTATGTCGGCAACGATGGGCGGGATAACGTGGAAGTCTACGACGCCTCAGGGACCAAGGTGCGCGACATCGGCACAGGTCAAATTCAGAAGCCCAATGACCTCGCGCTGGATCTGGCGGGGAACCTTTACGTCGCCGACAGTCTGGCGAACGAGATCAAGGTATATGCCCCGGATGGCCAGCTGCTAAACACCATCGGAAACACGCTGCTGCAATTCCCCGTATCCGTCACCGTCGCCTACAGCGCTGCTGGCGGTGGGGCCGGCGAACTCTACGTCGCCGATCAGGGGAACGCAAAAATCCAGGTATTCAGCCTCTCCGGCACCCTGCTACGAGCCTATGGCGAGAAGCTCACCATGGAGAGCGTCGGCTGGCATGGAAAGTTCGTGCAACTCCAAAGCCTCGCCGTCGACGCGATGGGGCGCGTCCACGTGCTCGACAGCTCCCTGAGTCGCGTCCAGATCCTCGACGCCGTTACCGGCGCCTACATCGATACCTACGGAAGCTTGGGCTACACCGAGGGTAAATTGAATCTGCCGCTGGATATCATGATCACGGAAAACGACCAGGTCATGGTGACGAATAACGGGAATCATCGCATCGACATGATTCTCGACATGAACTGAAACAGGGGCGGACCGCGTCATGAAACTACATAACGAATATCACAGCTCGACACCGGTGCTCTTAGTACTGGCCCTGACAATTCTTTTTTTCGCCGTACGCGCCGAAGCGGCGGAGAGCATTCACACCCCGCAAAACCTGATCAACTACTGCATCTACTGCCATGTCGACACCTCTACCCCGCCGCCGCCGTTCATCACGGTCTGGCGTGGCGAGGAGCAGGCCGTCCTTTGCAAGAGCTGCCACAACCCCACCGGCATTGCCTCCGAGAAGAGCGACGTGGCCTTGCATCGTGTCGACACCGGCGCGCGCATCGTCGATTGCGGCTCGTGTCACAACCCACATAATTCAGAGCCGTCGACGGACCCGCACCCCGGTGGCGCCACCGCGATCAATCTGAGCCTGATCCGAGCCAACACCTCCAAGTATGTTCCTGGCGCGCTCGAAGACGCCGTGTTCCAGAACCGGCCTGACCACTTCGCCTTTGGTGAAAACGACGGACCCTGGAACGGCATCTGCCAGTCTTGTCATCAAAACACCACCGCGCACAGCAACAGCGCCGGCTCGGATCACGAACACAACCTCGGCCTGGTGTGCACCGAATGCCATATGCATAAAGACGGTTTCCTGCCCCTCGGCGCGGGGGATTGCTCCTATTGCCATAACGTGCCCCGGGGCGACAACGGCGACGGCACCTTCCGGCGCCGCCAGATATTCGAAAGCAACGGGGATTTCATCA
This sequence comes from Candidatus Thiodiazotropha sp. (ex Epidulcina cf. delphinae), assembly GCA_025656455.1. GTDB lineage: Bacteria > Pseudomonadota > Gammaproteobacteria > Chromatiales > Chromatiaceae > Thiodiazotropha. Next base: position 2,120 of record JAHXHS010000064.1, read on the forward strand.
AGACCTCGCACCATGTCAAGGGCGATGTCCAGGTCAGCGACTGCCGCGCCTGCCACTATCTGAAAGAGCACGCCCGGGGTACGGTCATTCTGCAGGATCAGGACCAGATCGAGACGATATACCGTTACGACCCGGCCGATCCGGCGAGCCTGGAGCCCTTCTGCCTGTCGTGCCACGACAGCGACGGCTCCCAGTTGTTTGGCGGAACGCGGCCCTTCAGCGATGGCGTGACCGTACCTGACGTTAAGGGCACGCCGGGCAGCGATTGGGCGAATGCCGCCCATAACACCCGGCCCTATGCCGACAACGGCGGTAATCCCCTGACCTGTCTCGGCGACGGTTCAGGCGGCGGTTGCCACTCCAACGGCCACGCCTCTGACAATGAAAAACTCCTCGCCCTGCCCACCGGCGCGAGCGTCAATCAGTTGTGTTTCAACTGCCACACGGACGGCAAGGTGGTCAACGACGCCATCTCCGGCGCGGCACTGGCCACCAGCATCCAGGGCGCTTTCGGCCTTTCCGCGGTGCATAATTTGGAGACGACTTTCAAGGGCGGCAGCTACAACTATTCTCTCCAGTGCACCACCTGTCACAACCCGCACGTGGTCACCGGCAGGCACACCGACGCCGCCAACGGCCAATCTCCCGTGACACGCCCCGATTTCACCCGTAGCCCGAGCGACAATCCGCGCGCCATGGGCACTGAATTGTGGGGCGCCGTCAGCGGACAGAAGGCCGATGATTACGCCGGTTCAGGCGCCTATAGCACCCCCAAGGGCGATGTGTTCTCTGGCGCCGAACTCCCCGACTACAATTCGATGTGCCTGGATTGCCACGGTGTCGGCGCCATGCCGACCCCGTCCGCCGCGACGCCGAATGATCACGGCGGCATCAATTGGGCGGGCGACGCCCACGGGAAGAGTTCGGCGAACGTGCCCAACGGCGGCGGCGTGGTCCCTGACCGGTGGTCGGCCGGCAAGGCAAAGGGCTGGGACGGCGACGACTGCGTCGGTCTGGAAAGCGACTGCTGGCCGGTCATGACCCGTGGCAAGGGGGAGCAGATCTGGACCCGACAGCCGTATGATCAGGAGGCGCGTATCGGCGGCGCCAATTTCGTCCTGCAGTGCGTGGACTGCCACGAGGCGCACGGCTCGAACAACAGCTCGATGCTGCGCACCAACCCCAACGGCGGCACCGGCACCTGGATCTGGAATACGATGTGCAACAACTGCCACTACTACTACAGCGACTGGCACGCGGGCATGTCTTGCGGCAACGCGAGCTGCCATGTCTCCGACGGCTCGGATCGCATGTACTGGACCGGCACTAACACCATGCACCAGATGGGACACCGCACGGGCGCCGGCGGCACGCGCAGTTTCGATCCGCAACTGGTGGCGGACATGGGTTTCGAAAACAACCTCAACGACTCCGGAAGCTGGCGCATGCACGGACGCTGGTTCGACACCGCCGGCACCTTTGCGGCAGGCCGAAGCGGCAGCGCCGTCACCCTCAATGGCGACCAGCCGATCGAATTGGGCACCCGCAACGCCTACTGGTCCACCGATGAAGGACAACACGGCACCTGGAAGTACACCGAGATGAAGTACAACACGACGTTGGAGGCCTGGGTGAATCCCACCGACGACGCGCAGAACGAGTACATCATCTTCACCAAACATGTCTACTACAATTCAGGTGGCTACCGGCTCTCGTTGAAGAAGCTCAACAATGGTCTGGCGGTGGTGTTCCATATCAATGTCAATGGCACCGACACCGGGATTCGCGGTGCCTACAGCAGGGTCAACGTGCCGTTGAACAAGTGGACCCATGTCGCCGCGGTGTTCGATACCGCCGGACCGGATCGGGATCCGCTCGATCCTCAGGCCGGCAGAATCCGGATCTACGTCAATGGTGAAGACGTCACCACCAGCGATAGTGCAGGGCAGTTGATACAGCCCGGGGCCGGGGAGACAACCATCTTCCCATACAGTGAGCACAGTCCCGCGAATCAGGGCATCTGCTATGCCGGCCACTGGTGCGCTTCCGCATTTTCCGTCGGCGGCGTGATGTGGGGAAGCGGTTCCCGTCGTGGCTTCATCGGCATGCTTGACGAGGCCAAGGTATGGAACATCAGCAAACCGCTGAGCTACTTCCAGCTCGTGGACGCGGCAGCCGCGCCGCGCATCGTCAACGTGGGCGGCGCCATCGGCAGCGCCCGGCTGGCGGTTAGCTTCTCCGAAGGGATCTATGGGACTGGCCTGGGCGCCTTGCAGGCATCGGATTTCAGCTACACCGACGTGAGTGGCGGACGCACTATTATCGCCGTAGAACATGTCGCGGGCTCCGATACGGCGACCCTGACCCTCAGCAGCGCGCTGGGTGCGAATGACGATTTCGGCGTCGACCTGCTTCAGGTGACCGGTGTCGATGAGTACAGCAATCTGGCTGAGACCAACGATATCGCTGTTGCCTTCGGCGGCGGCTGCCCAAGCGGCCAAGTGGTGTTCGCGCTGAACGAGTCAGCGGGCAGCGCCTACGCCCTGGATGCCCAGAGCATCATCGCCGGCACCGTTAACAACCCCGCCGGGGCGATCCCGGGAGATGGCAACCTGCACGGTGACGGCGCCGGTAACTACGTCGCCTTCGACAGCAACACCTCCTGCCTGATCGCCACACGGGCGCAGACCATCGAGGCGAGGATACGGCCTACCGGTATCGGCAGCGCCAACTACGTCACCCGAGTCCTGGCGAAGGACAACGGTAACAACTATCAGGTGTCGGTATGGCGCAACAACACGTCGGGGGCCTTTCCGGGATTTGCCGCGCCGGACGGCGTGGCTTCGATCGCCTTGTGGGTGAAACTGGTGGATAGACACGGCGGCACCGCCTGGAAACCGGTGCTGACCGATTACAGCCAGTATCCGATCGTTTCGGACCATTGGTATCGGGTGAAAGTGGTGTGGAACAGTGACAAGTCCGGTGGCGTGGTTGGCCAGCCTTTTGTTCCGGCCGATATTTTCATCGACGATGAGGGTACGGACGGCGCCGGAACGGGCGAGAATTGGGTGGGCTATCGCAACGCCACAAACGCCAGCCAGTCGTATCGGGCTGCTAACCGTCAGTTCTACACCGGTGACGAAATCCTTGCGACGAACGGGCCCTTCTCGATCGGCGTGAATGTCAATAACCATGCGAAACATCTGTTCAACGGCCTGATCGACTGGGTCAAATGGCAAGATTCGGCGGACTACAGCGGCGTTGACGATTTGCCGAATTGATAACACGGTAACGGTGGTGACGATCGATCCGGGTGAGGGCCGGCTGAGTGATCATCACCATCCGACTTCGGCGGCGCGGTGAGGATAATCGCTTAGCGGATCATCGGAACGATCCGGCCGCCGACCAGGGACGGGCGAACACAATGCATGGATGACTCGGGGGCCAAAAGGCCGCGTAAAGTAGTAGGGGACTGAAACAGGAAACAGGCCGATGCACAAAACCAGTGCCCGCCCGGAAGGAAAAATCTCTCGCTAAGACGCAAAGATCGCCAAGGAAAAAAAATACGGCTGCAAATAAACGCCAATCACCGCAAATTCTGCGCAAATGGCTTTATGATGCATGAGCCCGTAGGTCACGTTGCGTAGCTACGTGACATCACCGTTATGTCAGGTAGTCGCTCCGCGCCAACCTGACCTACTTCTTCGAGATGGCGTGTCAGAACAAACATCGGATTAGCGGAACCACGGCATTAGGCCATTCACAGCAAATTTGCGTTTATTCGCGGTGATTGGCGTCCATTGGCGGCTTATTCATACGCTATCCCGCTACCCACTTGATCTGTGGAAAGGCCAGATCAGTCATACCTTTGCGATCTTGGCGTCTTTGCGAGAGATTTTTCTTCCCTGCCGGAAGACAAACCCCGGTCTTAGCCAATAGACCATCAGCGGCAGCACCATCAAGGCGATGAACACATCCATGATCAGCGCTTCGGAGATGTAGAGGGAGACCGACCAGAGGTTGGCCAGTTCGGTATTCATCAGCGGGATGAAACTGCCCACCAGCACCACCATGGAGATGACGATCGCCGAGCCAGTGCTGCCGAGGGTGGTTCTCAATGCCTGCCGCCACTCGCCGCCGCAGACGCTCATCTCCTCACGCAGACGGGACACCATGTAGACCCCGTAGTCCACCCCCAACCCCATGGCGATACTCAGCGCCACCTGGACATGAAAGGCCAAATTGGCGGACCACTCTCCGATGGATGACATGTAGGCGCCCAAACCGTATTGGGTCATCAGGGTGATGAAGCAGAGGCTGATCAGGATGCAGGCGATCATCCAGGATCGAAACATGATCAGGGTCATGATAAAGACCGTCAGCGAGGTGGCGACCGGGGCATTCAACCACTCCTTGAACGCCACATCCCGGGTCGCCTCGGTGATGCCGAGAAAGCCGCCGATCGCTGCTTTCCCCGGCATGGAGTCGTCCGTTATTATGGTTTGGCGCGGCTGTTTGTCCTTGGCGGGAATCTCGATGCGCTCCCCACCCTGGATCCCCACGATCAGTTGATCCATGCCGGGGTCCTCGGCATGGTCCCTCAGATAGTGCTGGATATCGCGTATGGTCTGATGGGTCTGTCGCGGATCCATGGTATTGACAAAGCCGACGATAATGCCCTCGTCCCAGGTGCGGGTGTTGATGAACGAGTCGAGTTCGCCCGCAACGGCGCTGGTGTCCAACATGCCGTTGTAGAGCTGTACGGTCTTGTCCGGATCCGGCAATCGGCCGGCAAGGCGGTAGGCATAGGCATTCCGCCGCATATGCTCGATGGTGGGTATGGCGTAGAGGTTCATATGCCGCGTCGGCGGTTCGCCCGGCGGCGCATTGAGCACCATATTGAGGGTCTTGACAAACTGCACATAGGAGGCGGTGTAACCAATATTAGGGTGGCTGCGCAGCCAATCCTCGAACGTCGATAGGGCGCCCAATACCTCGGCCCGGTTAAAGATCCCTTGCGGCGGATCCGCCAATTCATCAAAGCACCGGTCGGCGCCCAACAGCCGCTCCCCCGCCCTGTTCCACGCATCCATCCCGCAGGGCGGCAACACCCCTTGCTTGGAGCGGACGACCATATTCGCGGTGATCACGCCCGGCATCATCTCCGACAGGGCCTCCAGGTCGGCAATGGCCTTGACCTCGCCATCCCCTTCCAGCAACGCACCCAACAGATAGTGGTCTTTGTAGGCCGCTCTCGGATAGTGAATGCCCTTCTCCACCCCCGGCATGATGTCGAACTCATCCTGGATGCGAGCGACTTCCGGATCCGTGCGCCCCGCCTCGCCTGCCAGCAAGGCACTGAAGCCCCTGTCCAGTTCCGCCATGTAGGCGGAGACCAGCCAGATAGCGATCACCGCCACCACCGGCAGCCACTTGGCGGGACCGGTGAGGATCCGTGTCAAGCCATTCGCCAGTCCCATCTCCCACCCCCTTTCATGTTCCCGATCACGCAGTCTTGGCGGAAAGGTGACCATCAGCAGGGGAATCAGGGTGGTGGTGGTGAGGATCAAGGTAGACATGCCGAAGATGCCGAAATAGGCGTAGGCCTTATAAAACGAAATATCGATGAAGGAGATGGCGAAGAAGCCGTGCAGATCGGTGCCGATGGAGAGGGCCGCCGGGACAATGGTATGACGAATCGATGCCAGCGCCGCCTGTTCGGGATCCCTGGTATGGTGCAGCTCCTGCATGAAGCGCCGGGTGATCTGCATCGAATGGCCGATGCCGATGGCCAGCAACAGCATCGGCGTCAAGGCCATCATGGTGGTAAGTCTGAATTGGGTATAACCCATCAAACCCAAGGTCAGGATGATGGTCATGCCGACCCCGAGCAGGGGCAGAACGGCGCAACTCCAGTGGCGGAACTCATACCAGAGCACCAGCAATATAATCAGCAGCGAGACACCGAACAGCCAGGCCTTGTCCCACAACTCCTGGACCATGGAGGCGAGGAAATAGGGTTCTCCCGAGATGTGGAACTCGACCCGGTCGCCGTAACGGGCTTGATAGTCGGCCATCACCCCCTTCGCCGACGCTATCCATTCCAAATGGTTATCCTTCAGCTCATTACTGAAATCCCCGATGATGAAGGTCCCCTTGGCGGTGCAGTTTTGATGCACTTGGGCGATTGAGGCATTGCTGATCAGGCCGTCGGCGCCGACCATTTCACACTTCTCACCCCGCCCATCCTGGTAGTAGACCAATAGGGACTCCAAAACCAGGTGTTTCTCCAAACCATTCCGTAGATACGCCAGTTGGCTGAGCTGCCGCTGGCTATCGTGGGACAGACCGCCGGCTGGCAACAGGCGGCGGAAATCCAGGTTGCCATCCCTGGTAATGCCGATATTTCGCAGCTTCGGCGATGGGATACCGATAAAGTTGGCGCTATTGGCAAAGGCCAGGTTACTCACATCCCGATAGAATTCATCCACCATGCGGATAAACCAGGGCTGATAGATATCGCCCTGTTTGACCTTCATCCCCCACACCATGAGGTTTCCCATGCCGTAATTGAGATCACTGTAGAGATTGGTGGCGATATAGCGGTTGGAGAGGGGTAGCAGCGAATCCGGGTCGTTGCGCAGATTCACCCGGTCGACGAAGTAGAGAGCCAGCAGGGTGGCGGTGAACAATAGAAGGATAACGGCCCGACGGTGCCTCAGCACAAAACGAGCATAATCCGCCGCGTAGTCTTTAGTCTGTCTCGTCATAATGCGTCGTTTCAGGGTCTCTCAACACAGCGGATGCCCATCGACGCCGACTATTTTTCCCACGAGATCCGCATCCTGTTGACGACACCTAACGACCATAGGTCCGCAATGTCTCTTCAGACCAGAAATCATCCGCGAGATCCAGGTTGAGCGAAATCGTGCCGCGGGGCACATACACCATACTGTCCTTGCCATCCGCATGGGTCAGGGCATAGATGTATCGCGGGTAGGTGATGCGTGGATCGGGCTGGTCGAGGGATTGCCAATCGATGTAGACGGTCTTGATTTTCTCGGCGCCTTTATAATAGACCGTCTGGTAGAGGGCGAAGGTGCGTTTGTCGATCTCGCTGATATGGTAGTCGTACCACCAGTTCTTGAACTTAGTGGCACTCTTCAGACGGTAGACCGGCTTACCGATATGGGCGCACTGGGGACCGGGCAACTGCAGGGTATAGCGGTTCTTCTCCCAATGCTTCAACGCCATCGCCTCAAGACATCCCTCGACCTTGCCCTCTCCAAGCAGTTCATGGACCTCGTCGTCAGGCCCCCTCAGCACCAGTTCCCCATAGGTCAGATTGGTGCCGAACCAGACATCCTCGTGTGATGGCTCGTTGATACGCCGGATCTTGCGCAGGGCCGGCAGCCACATCGAGATAATCGCGCCCTTATCACGATCGGCATAACGGGTGAACAACACGCCGGTCCCCTTCGTCCTCCCCGATGTGAGAATCGCCATCTGCAGGGTTTCGATGGCTGGATCCCGCGGACTGTTGTTGACATAGGTGTCGAAGGTCTGCACCCCAGGGATTCTGTCCTGGGTGCGCATGGCCAGTGGAGCGCGATTCACCACCACCGCCACGTCCCGCCCTTTGCGTTTGCTGATCGCGTTTTGCACCAAACCTCCATGCGCCGCCGTGTAGACCTGGCGCGCAATCTCGTCCGCGCTCATCGGGCCTTGAGGATAGGGCATGCTTTCACTAGCCTGGGCAGAAGCGGCCAAAACAAAAATCAGGCCGACGGCATAGCGGAGAGGAGTCGATTTATGCATATCAGCGACTCTGCCATGGATGGAGAGACCAAACAAGTAAAGTGAAAACCCTAATTAGTATCCGTCCAGAAACAACAGCGCTCGTCATTCCGGCGCATGCCGGAATCCAGTAAGTCCTTGAATTCCCTGGATCCCGGCATGCGCCGGGATGACGTGGCTTTAAAAAAAGGTTCTTCACCACATTGAGTGGGTATGCGCTTAAGGACAGACACTAATTAATTGCGAAGAGGATTTCCGATCCTACTCAGTGGATTTCTCACCGGCCCTTGCCTCAGGTACAATCGCCTCCTTGTCAATATTCACTCAGGATCAGCGTGGAAAACTTCAGAGGCACAACCATTCTTTCAGTACGGCGAGGCGGTAAGGTGGTCATCGGCGGTGATGGCCAGGTCTCCCTCGGCAATACCGTGATGAAGGGCAACGCCCGCAAGGTGCGGCAGCTCTACAAGGGCAATGTGATCGCTGGCTTCGCCGGCGCCACCGCCGATGCCTTCACCCTGTTCGAGCGTTTCGAGGGTAAACTGGAAAAGCACCAGGGCCACCTGACCCGCGCCGCGGTGGAGATGGCCAAGGACTGGCGCACCGATCGCGCCCTGCGCCGCCTTGAGGCGCTGCTCTGCGTCGCCGACGCCGAGACCTCGCTGATCATCTCAGGCACCGGGGACGTCATCGAACCGGAACATAACCTGATGGCCATCGGCTCCGGCGGCAGTTTTGCCCAGGCCGCGGCCCGAGCCCTGCTGGAAAACACGGAACTCAGCGCCCGTGAGATCGTCGAAAAGGGACTCGGCATTGCCGCCGATATCTGTATCTACACCAATCACAACCTCGTGCTCGAGGCATTGGACAGCGAGAGCTAGGGCCTGTTATCACATGTCGGAAATCACCCCCCAACAGATCGTTGCCGAACTGAACAAACACATCATTGGCCAGGTCGACGCCAAACGGGCGGTGGCCATCGCCCTGCGCAATCGCTGGCGCCGCGCCCAGGTGGACGAAGTCTTGCGTAACGAGATCACGCCGAAGAATATCCTGATGATCGGTCCCACCGGCGTCGGCAAGACGGAAATCGCCCGCCGCTTGGCAAAGCTGGCAAACGCACCCTTTCTCAAGGTCGAAGCGACCAAATTCACCGAAGTCGGCTATGTAGGCCGGGAGGTCGACTCCATCATCCGTGAGCTGGCCGACTCCGCGGTTAAGATGGTGCGTGAGGGTGAGATGGAAAAGGTCGCGGGCGAGGCCAGCCACGCCGCCGAAGAGCGGATCCTGGATGCCTTGTTGCCGACCCCCAAACCCACCGGCTGGGAAGATAGCGAACCGGCCTCTGAGGTCTCCAACACCACCCGTGAGAAATTTCGCGACAGGCTGCGCGATGGCGGGCTGGACGACAAAGAGATCGAGATCGAGGTCAGCTCCACCCCGGTCGGGGTCGAAATCATGGCCCCGCCGGGCATGGAGGAGATGACCAGCCAGCTCCAGGGCATGTTCCAGAGCCTGGGTTCGGGCCGCACCCGGCGACGTAAATTACGTGTTAAGGATGCCTGCAAGGTGCTGCGCGACGAAGAGGCCGCCAAGCGCATCAATGAGGAAGACCTGAAACTGCGCGCCCTGGAGATGGTGGAACAACATGGCATCGTGTTTCTCGACGAACTGGACAAAGTGACCAGTCGCGCCGAAACCAGCGGCGCCGATGTCTCCCGGGAAGGCGTACAGCGTGACCTGCTGCCACTGGTGGAAGGATGCACCGTCTCCACCAAGCACGGCATGGTGAAGACCGATCACATCCTGTTCATCGCCTCCGGCGCCTTTCACATGGCGAAGCCGTCCGACCTGATCCCTGAATTGCAGGGGCGCCTGCCGATTCGGGTAGAGCTGTCGGCCCTGACCACCGATGACTTCACCCGTATACTCACCGAACCGGACGCCTCCCTGACCGAGCAATACCAAGCCCTGTTGGAGACCGAAAATGTTGGCCTGGAATTCACCGAGGGAGGTATTCGTCGCATCGCCGAGACTGCCTGGCAGGTCAACGAAAAAACAGAGAACATCGGCGCCCGTCGTCTGCACACGGTAATGGAGCGACTGCTTGAGGTCATCTCCTTCGAGGCCTCGGAACATAGTGGAGAGCGCATCGTCATCGATGAGCGCTATGTCGACGACCAGCTGTCACAACTGGCCGCGGACGAGGACCTGAGTCAGTATATCCTTTAAAATTAAGTATTGGATCACGCTCAAGCAACCGGGTTTAGGGCCTCGGAAAAAAAGATTTAACCCAAAATGCGCCGGATTGTTGCCTGCCTTCGAGGCGTAGCGAAGGGCGCGTAGCCGGGCCTACGTAACCGAAGCTACAACAAAGAAGGCGGGCAAGAAGACAAGTAGTTTGGGTTAAATCTTTTTTTCCGAGGCCCTTATCGCCCTCCCGGCAAGGTACACTAACCGGAAGGTTAATTAGGGCCTGTTAACACTAATCCGATAGGCCCTGTTGCGTCTGAAAAAGCGCCAATCAAGGCGCGAGGAGAGAAGTTTGGTCATTCCAAATGAACGACGAGCAACGCCGAGTGGCGCTTTTTCAGGCGCAACCCAAAGGGCTGGGGCTGTTTTTCCGCCCAGCGGCGTTATCATTCGCTCATGTAGCCCGGCTACACCACGCTCATTCTGTCTTGCTGGACAAAAAAACAGCCCCAGCAGGGCCTATCGGATTAGTATTAACAGGCCCTAGAATGAGGGCTTGTCAAGCGACGAGAGAACACCATGTCACACCCCAATCCGACAGAGATCCACTTGCATAAGCAGTCCCGCGTGCTGGAAATCAGTTTCGACGATGGACAAAAATTCAGCTATCCCGCGGAATACCTGCGTGTCTTCTCCCCCTCGGCAGAGGTCCAGGGCCATGGCCCGGGGCAGGCGGTCTTGCAGATCGGCAAAGAGGCGGTGAATATCGCCCATATCGACCCGGTGGGAAATTATGCCATCTGCCTCCACTTCGACGATGAGCACAATACCGGCATCTACTCCTGGGATACCCTCTACCAGCTTGGACTTAACTATCAGCGGAACTGGCAGGACTATCTGCAACGACTGAAGACAGCAGGCTATGCGCGAAAAGAACCAACGGCGTAAAGTATGCCGTCTTATCGATCAATTGACTTCACGTTCATTGCGCATCTCAGCACAGATTGCGGTTTAAGGCGATGTTTCCGGGCAGGCACGGGTTGGGCCTGCCCCCTGGACCGATACAACAGGTGATCACCCCATGAAGGAAGAGAAGACCACACATTTCGGATTTCAGGACGTACCCGCCGGTGAGAAGGCTGGACGGGTGCGCGAAGTCTTCGATTCCGTCGCCAATAAATACGATCTGATGAACGACTTGATGTCGTTCGGTATCCACCGGCTGTGGAAACGCAATACGATCGAGCTTTCCGGGGTGCGCAAGGGACAGCGAGTGCTGGACCTGGCAGCCGGCACCGGGGACCTGTCCGCTCGCTTCAGCGGCCTGGTCGGCAGTGACGGTCTGGTTGTCTTCTCCGATATCAACGCATCCATGCTCACCCAAGGCAGGGAGCGGATGGTCAATGAGGGGCGCATCGGCAACGTCAGCTACATCCAGGCCGATGCTCAACACCTGCCCTTTCCCGATCAATACTTCGATTGCGTCACCATCGGTTTCGGCCTACGCAACGTGACAGACAAGCAACTGGCCTTGAACTCGATCTTCAGCGTCCTCAAACCGGGAGGGCGCTTGTTGGTGCTGGAGTTTTCAAAACCCACCAATGCGCCGCTGGAGAAACTCTACGACCTCTACTCCTTCAACCTGTTGCCGAAAATCGGCAAGCTGGTCACCAACGATGAGGAGAGCTACCGTTATCTGGCCGAATCGATCCGCATGCACCCAGATCAGGAGACCCTCAAAGGCATGATGGAGCATGCGGGCTTCGAACGCTGCGACTATTTCAATCTGACAGGCGGCGTAGTCGCCATTCATCGGGGCTATAAGTTATAGGGTTATTCCCCTGATCAAGTGGGTAACAGGATTAGAGTATGAATAAGCCGCCAATGGACGCCAATCACGGCCGATTAATGATTCAATATATGAAAGAAATTAGGGTGATTTGCTTATCCCACCCACTCAATCAGGGGAAGAGCCAATTTTAGTTTCGCATAGACAAGCATGACCATCAGCGCCGCCGCTCTCGCCGGTTTTGAACAGTTGCTCAACCAAGCGATCCGCCTCGACCCGGAGACCCCCGCACGGCTCGCCCCCATGCATGGACGGGTGATAGGCCTGGAGCTGCTTGGGCTGGGCATGTCGCTCTATCTGATTCCGGGGCCTGCCGGCATTCAGTTGTTCAGTGAATTCGAAGGGCTACCCGACTGTACCCTGCGCGGCTCACTCCTCGATCTGGCGAACATGCAGGGTAGCCGCCGCAGCGCCGATCAGCTCTTCAGCGGATCCGTACAGATCGAAGGCAACACCACGCTGGCCCAGCGCTTCGGCGAATTTCTATCCGACCTGGAAATCGATTGGGAAGAACAGCTCTCCCGCTTGACGGGCGATGTCGTCGCCCACGAAATCGGCACTCTGGTCCGCGGCGCAATCGGCTGGGGAAGAGCGCTGGGCGAAACCGCCGAACAAGACCTCCGAGAGTATCTGCAGGAAGAGCTGCGACTACTGCCGGGGCACTACGAAACGGCCCCGTTCCTCAACGAAGTCGACCGGCTGCGCGACGATGTCGAAAGGCTCGAGGCCCGCATCCAAAGGCTGGAGCAAGGCACCACCGATAAGGACAAGGCGTCGTGATACACCCCTCTCAGGCCCTCAGGCTGGTACATATCAATCTGGTGCTGCTGCGACATGGGTTGGATGAAGTCATCTTTGCCACCCACTTGTTCCGTCCGATCCGTTTTCTGATCTATCTCTCACCCTGGTACTGGTTTCGCCGGGACCGCTCAGCCTATCCCGTGCGCATCCGCCGCACCCTGGAAGACCTAGGGCCCATCTTCGTCAAGTTCGGCCAGATACTCTCCACCCGCCGTGACCTGCTGCCCGACGAGCTGGCGAAGGAGTTGGCGAAACTGCAGGACCGGGTGCCACCGTTCCCAGGCAGCAAGGCTCGCGCCATCATAGATAAATCCTATGGCCGGCCGATTGACGAGCTGCTGGTCGCATTTGACGAACAGCCTCTCGCCTCCGCCTCCATCGCGCAGGTGCATACCGCGCAACTCAAGAATGGTAAGAAAGTGGTGGTGAAGGTGTTGCGGCCCGGCATCGAGAAGACCATTCGCCGGGATGTGGATCTGCTCTTCACCCTTGCCCACTTGGCAGAGAGATACTGGAAGGAGGGCCGGCGGCTCAGACCCGTCGAGGTGGTGCGTGAGTACGAAAAGACCATTTTTGACGAACTGGACCTGATGCGCGAAGCAGCCAACGCCTCACAACTGCGACGCAATTTCCTCGACAGCGAGGCGCTTTATGTCCCCGAGGTCTATTGGGAGTTGACCCGAGAGAACGTGTTCGTCATGGAGAGGATCAGCGGTACGCCGGTGGGGGATATCGAGGCCTTGCAGAGCCAAGGGATCAGCATGAAGCTGCTCGGCGAGCGCGGTGTGGAGATCTTCTTCACTCAGGTCTTCAAATACAATTTTTTTCATGCCGACATGCATCCGGGCAATATCTTTGTCGAACCCAGCGGGCGCTATATCGCCGTCGACTTCGGCATCATGGGCACCCTGACGGAGGCGGACAAACGTTACCTGGCGGAAAACCTGCTGGCATTTTTCAACCGGGACTACAAGCGAGTCGCCGAACTCCATCTGCAGTCTGGCTGGGTGCCGAAGGAGACCCGGCTCGAAGAGTTCGAATCGGCCATCCGCACCGTTAGCGAACCGATTTTCGAGAAGCCGCTCAGCGAAATCTCCTTCGGCCATTTTCTGCTACGGCTTTTCCAGACCGCCAGACGCTTCGACATGGAAGTGCAACCGCAACTGGTCCTGTTGCAGAAGACGCTGTTGAATATCGAGGGACTGGGCCGACAACTCTACCCCCAACTCGATCTCTGGACCACGGCAAAACCCTTTCTCGAACGCTGGATGAGCGAACAGATCGGACGCCGGGCATTTATCGGCAAACTGCGAAACAATCTGCCGGAAATCGCGGAACACCTCCCGGACCTGCCCAAAAAAATCAATAAAATCATCGATGAAGCAGCCACCGGACAGCTTGAGCTAAAATGGAAGTCCGACCAGCTCGACGACTTGCGCGAACAACTGCACAGCAACCACCGCAACACCGTGACCTCCATCTCCGGCGGCGCCATGCTCCTCAGCGGCTCTCTGCTGCTGGCATTCGGCAGTGGCGGGTTGCTACCCGCCACCCTGGCAACGGCACTCGGCGCAGGACTCGGAACCGGTGGAGGATTTCTACTGCTGAAAAGCTGGTTGAGCGCCTCAGACCAAGGCTGAATACGATATTTCTCTCGCCAAGCTCGCAAAGTACGCCAGGAAGACATTGCCTGAGGATCCTTTGCGGACAAATTCCGCTTGATATTGCATGATGCGCTTTTTTCCCACTCGAACTAGTACTCCTTAGAAACCCGTAGGTCACGTTGCGCAGCTACGTGACACACCCCCATTGAGTCAGGTAGCCGCTCCGCGTCAACCTGACCTACGACTGAACCCGTCATTATCATGTTGACGGAGTACTAGGGAAAGAGCCAAGAAAATGGACATAGAACTGGCGCCTACCTACCCGAGCCTGGGTCAGAGCACCCTTGGCCTCGACTTCAAATTGGGCCATCATTAATAAAGAGACCAACAAAAAATCGGCTTGCTTTACCGCAGGGAGCCTTCCATGACAGACGCACCGCACAAAGACCCGTTCGACAAATTGGCAGCCGCCTACGACAAGATGCTGCAAGAGGTCCATGAAGCAGCGGAATCGGCCAAGGAGAACGCATTGCCGGGCCTGAAAGAGTATCTGGATGACGCCCGTGAAAAGCTGGTTGAACTCGGCGAATTGAGCCGTGAAGAGGCGGAAAAGGTCGCCGGTTATGTGGAACGGGACATGAAGGATGCGGCCAACTATCTGTTGGAGACCGGCGAGCAGCTCTCTGCCTGGTGGCGCTTTGACGTCCAGCAGGTGGAGAACCGCATGCTGGAGATGTTCAGCAGCGTCGCGGACCAGACCAAGCTGGAGCTGGCGAAACTGGCTGAACGGGCCAACAAGACCACCCTTTACCATACCGGCGAAGTGACGGGACCCGGCACCCTACTCTGCATCCAGTGCGGCAAGGAGCTGCACTTCCGGAAAACCGGCCGTATCCCACCCTGTTCCGGGTGCAAAGGCACCGAGTTTCAGCGCTCCGTCAGTTAGGGCCTGTTAACACTAATCCGGGAACAACCTGCTGTTTTTCAGGTTCTTTCCGCCTTTTTTCTGGCCTTTGCGATCTTAGCCCCTGCTTTCTTCTTTCCTGTGGCAGCGACCTTGTTCTTAACCTGCCGCTTTTTGAGCGTGGCGGTCATCTTGCTCGGTCTTGATTTCCGTTTGGCAGCAGCCGTTTTTTTCTTCAAGACCTTTTTTTTGCTCAGGCTCTTTTTCTTAGTCGCTTTCTTCTTGGTCGGTTTTCGGCGGCGGTTATCTTGCGCCTGCGGCTTTGCCGCGGAGGTCTTTTCCTGTTTGGTTTGTTCTCCATTTTCAACAGGCTGCCCAACCCCATTCGCCATCTCCCTCTCAGGAACCGCTAAATGAACCACTTCCGCCGAATGCTCCTCAGCCCCTCCCGACGAAGCATGAACCTCACCCGCGCCCACCGCCTCGCAGATATGCTGGTACACGGCATCGATTTCCCCATTACCGTCGATCCTGACCAGCTTTTGCTGTTTCTCGTAGTGGGTGATCAGTGGGGCGATCAGGTGATCAAAGACATGAATTCGGCCGCTGACCGTCTCTTCATTGTCATCTGAACGGCGGTGCAGACGCCCGCCGCAGACATCACAGACCTCATCCACGGCCGTCGGGTTGTTGTAGATGTTGTAGAGCAGACCACAGGCGCGGCAGGTGCGCCGCCCCACCAATCGCTCCATCAGGGTATCCGTCTCGATATCGATCAGCAGAATCAGATCGAGGGGTTGTTCGACCTCGAACAGTAATTCATCCAGGGTCAGCGCCTGCAACAGATTACGCGGAAATCCGTCCAGTATGAAGCCGGGTCGTAGTTCGGGTTTGATCAGACGCTCCCGCAACAGACCCAGAATGATATCTTCAGTGACTGGCCTTCCGGCATCCTGCAGTTCCTTGACCTCTTGACCCAAGGCGCCCTGATCCGCTACCGCGGTTCTAAGCAGCTCTCCGGTCATTACCGGAGACAATCCGAACTTTTTCGCTAATAACCCTGTCTGGGTTCTCTTACCCGACCCGGGCGCCCCCAATATTACGATACGCATCTCCTGATCTCTCCAACATGGATTTAGTGACTCCTGCAGCCTATATTTCCTTATTTATCAGTTCATTAAGTTACTCACAAGGACTGTACGGACCCACTGCAACTCACCTGGCAGGTTACAGGGTGAGATAGGACTGAATTTTGCTAGGGCCTGTTAACACTAATTTGATAGCCACTGCCAAGACCCTGTTTTTGTCCAGCAAGGCAGAAGGAGCGCGGTGTAGCTGGGTCTACA
>JAHXHS010000065.1 GCA_025656455.1 Candidatus Thiodiazotropha sp. (ex Epidulcina cf. delphinae)
CAGCTACGTGACACCCCCCTTGAGTCAGGTAGCCGCTCCGCGTCAACCTGACCTACGACTTTTTTCACCCACTCGAATTGGGGAAGAGCCGATTTATTTACATTGCTAACGCGAGCATGGTAGCATGAGCGTGGCAGCGATCTTCAACTACTTTCGTTAGTTAATGGCTGTCATAGCTGCTTAAATGTAAGGGACTATAAATGAATGAAAATGGACCGGCGAATCGCGTATGCTTACAACTATCTATCATTGCACTGTTGCTCTTGACCCATGGATGCGGGGGCGGCGGTTCCTCCGACGACCCGAACGAAACCGAAAATCCACCTGATAACGACTCAGCCACCTTTACGGGCAGCGAAACGCAAGCCGTAGTGACTGAATCCAACGCCCGGGATCTGGCAATGGCCACGGCCTCAGGGGCAAGCGGGCGATAGCTGAAGACGGGTTCTCGCTTCCCTCACAACCCGCGACTTCAACAGGCCGGATCGCCTCTACAGAGTGACCGATATCTCGGTAACGGGAGACGGAAACGCGGCCTACACACTTAATGGCAGGATCTATGACATCGATCATGGTTACATCGATTGAGTTCGTGAGTTGTGCTGAATACATCGTGATGACGAGCAGTGGCACATCGAACACATACAACTGGTAATCCGGATATGGCATCAATGGTGTTAATGGGGGGGGTAGGCGTGGCTGTTTGACGCGCTCAAACCGCATCTAGATAGGATAAAGGTGAAAACAGTTATAGAAAGGTGGCCACTGATAAAGTTTGTTTACGGTTTCGCGCTGACAGTTGTTGCCGGTATGTGCTTTGCAATAGAAGAGGTGGTCATGGTCAATAACGGGACGTTTTATAAGCCCGCCAGACCATTCAGCGCATGGAGAAAAACTGGTGTTTACATTTGTTCACAATTATCAGACACACCATAAATAGCGGGTCAACCCAGTCAGGCGTTACTTCAGCGAACTACCTGAAGGCAAACAGGATGCGTTGCTTTTTTGCTCTAAAGCAGTAGTATCGGCAAAAAATGGATTATGGTCGGAATTTAAGGAAAGCGAATCAGGAGTGGTTTTATGAAGGACTCAGCATTGACCTTACAAGTCACAGTTATTATTTTGTTGCTTGCCACCCAGGGATGCGGGGGCGGAGGAGGCTCCTCCGACGACCCGACGGACACGGGTGACCCCACCAATAACGATAATCAAGACGATAATACCTCAAACACCTACACCGGCAGCGAAACGCAAGCCGTTGTCGATGAAACCAGTGCCAAGGATCTCGCCATCACCGCGGCATCCGGTGTGAAGCGGGCGGTTGATGAAAGCGGTATGGTGCTGCCTTCTCAGCCGGCCGCAGCGGCATCCAAACCAACTCAGACAGTAGTGCCTATGGGCACGATGGACGAAGATTCCACTGCAGCGCTATGCCCGCATGGAGGAAGAGCGACTGTTGAGTATTGGTATGAAGGCGCCGGCTTGATCAATATCTTCACACTAACCAATTGCAGTTATGGCGAAGGTATGCACCTTTATACCTTTACGGGTACTTACCACGCAACATATGCCGATGCGGAGAGTGATTCAAGCGCGTTCACACAAGTAATAGCCGGTAGATTAACAACCGTTGCCGGCGTAACGCGGGAAATACACCACACACTCAGTTGCACGGAACAATGGCGAAGCTGCACATCCTCTTCTGACTTCAACGGATTGGACGGTCGTCTTTACAGGGAGACCGAGGTAGCGGTAACGGAAGAGGGCAACATGGCCTACACCGCCGAGGGGAGGATCTACGATCCCTTTCACGGCTACATCAATGTGACCACAGGAATCCCTTTCACCCTGGAGTGCCCGGAAGGCCACCCTGGTTCGGGGCGCTTGAACTTCACCGGTGCCAATCAGACATCGGGCTCCATTGAGTTTGTCAGTTGTGCCGAGTACGTGGTCACCACCGGCAGCGGAACCTCAAATACCTATAGCTGGTGATTGAATGGCTATGGCGTTTCGTGCAAGGGCAAAGGAATGGGTGTTTGACAAGGATGTATGAGTGGTTGCTTTGGATAGTAGTGAATATATGACTGAAGAAAGGTTGCCAATTGCACGGTTTCTTGCTGCACTCCCCCTGTTTGTGCTCGCCGGCGTCTGTTTCGCAACAGAGCAAGTTGGCACGGACGGCAATGACTCCTTTCTAATACCTGCCCGGCCCTTCAGTGCAATACTGGTTGAATACAACAAACATAACGAAAGCGCGAGAAGGCGAACGCGGCTGATGTTCAGTGAACATGGCATGCGCACCGAAAGCTTATTACCGCAAAGCGGAAAACCACAATTCATCGTTATTCACAACTATCGGACACAACAGGAATGGCTGGTCAATCCTGCCAGGCGCTACTTCAGTGAACTGCCGGAAGGCAAACCGGTCAGTTCGAATGATGAAGCAGCGAGTGGTCATGAAACAGCGCTGCCGAGTGTGTTGGCGCCCACGCCCTGTGCCGGCATAAAGGGTGAGAAGCGAACGACAAGAACGATAAGGAACACAGAGCTGAATGTCTGGAAGTGTACCGACGAACAGGGCCGCGTATACATACAACACTTCAGCACCCTGCTCGGGTTGGTCATACGGCAGGAGACGGCGGATGGAGAAGTGAGCGAGTTACAGGAGATCGCGCTCATCGACAAGCCGCCCGGCTATTTCAAACCGTCGGACCTCTGGCGCGAGGTCACGTTGGAGGCGGTCTTGACCGGCGCGCCTGTGTTACCCGCTTATGAGGACTGATTTCATGGAGAAAAGTGAAAACGGCTCGTGGACGCCAATCAGTCAGCAACGGGTCTATCCGTTGCGGGAGTGGTCTATGAAATCAAAGTAAACAAGCACAAGTTAATGGAAGGAAGATCGATAAAGCTTTTTTTATGTGATGCGCGTAGGTAGCGCGTAATTTGGTTCTTCAAATCAATACGAGGAGTAATTCTCATGTTCATCAAATCGAGTAAAAAAACATCAAGGTGTTCTCATTTCGGTCAAGGCATGACCGAGTACATCATCATCGTCGCAGTCATCGCGGTCGCCGCGATCGGCGCGTTCGGCTATTTCGGTCAGATTGTCGAAGCCCAAATAGCCGGTGTGGGATCAGAACTCGGCGGTGGTAGTGGCGCTGATGCGCGAGGTGCGGCCACTGGTTTGGGCGAAACCGCCACGACCCAGGCAACTGAATCCGCAAACAGCATGGGTAACTACGATGATAACGATTCGGAAGCGGCAAATTTAGGGAATTAGTCAGCCTATTGTTATGCAGGCGTCCTTATACTCCTGCAAACCGTCAATCTAAGATGTTCCGGCTTCGTCTAGTGAGACTCTAGGCGACGCCGGCGCGACAATGGACAGCCTATGATTCGGATATCTTGCGTTAAACAAAAAGGCCAGGCGCTCCCGCTCGGGCTTGCCTTGCTCATGGCTTCAATCCTGCTCGGTATTGTCCTGTTCAATACGGGGCAAACGGCGTCGGAGAAGTCGCGCCTGGCCAACACGGCCGATGCCGCCGTCTACAGTGGCCTCATCTGGCAGGCCCGCGCCCTCAACTTCCAGGCCTATACCAACCGGGCGATGGTCGCCAACCAGGTTTCGATCGGGCAGATGGTGAGTCTCGCATCATGGACGAAATACGCCTATATCCTCGCGAGAAACATCGATTACATCGGCACCTGGTTTCCGATCATCAAACCCTATACCCAGGCGGCCAAGTCGATAACGGAGAAGGTCGACGATGTCGTGGTCAATATCGCGGAGACCTTCATCCCTATTGTTGACAGCGTCAACGGGGTGCTGAGCCGGGCGCAGCAAGCGGTCTATCTGGCGAGCTTTGCCGCGACGCCGGCCATCGTCAGGGAGGTGGTCGAGAAAAACGACGACCGTTACAGTGCGACATCGGCCTATGCGGTGATCGGCCTGGGCGAAAACGCCATGGGCTGGAGCGATTTCGCAAAACAGTACGACGATCAAACCGGGTTGCAGCGCAAGGCGGATGTGGTCAATCGTTCCAAAGATGAATTTACCAACGCAAGGAACCTTGGCACGAGCCAATTACTACCTGGCGTCCCCAACGTATTAAATCTTGGCTTAGTGCGTTTATGGGTGAGGAAGGAAGGCAGGACAAACCTGATTACTGAAGACACCTCATCATCGGATGATGGAGAGACAAGCGCCAGCAACACAGGAAACGATACGGAGTGGGAATGGAAAGGCAAAGATACGCTCTCATTACACGAGGAGACCTGGAAGTGCGGCCGGCGTGGTTGTGGGTGGAGACACAAGGAGATCCCGCTAGGCTGGGGCTCCCGCTATGTCAACGGCGATTTTGAATGTGAAGAGAATGAGGATGGCCGGGAGATCTGCCCTCGCTACATGAGTCAAAACAGGCGGGCGGAAAGGCTTGCCGACAGGGAAAGCGAAGAGCTGGATGCAGACTACAACGGTCTGCGCGCCTATTACGATCTGACAGACCTGAGCCGGGAGAACAAGGACCCGCGCCTGGCGCTGCGCACGGAAGTGGAACTGCCGCAAAGCGAGGTCAGAACCGCATCGAAGATCGACGGTCTCGGATCGGATTCTGTGCCGAGCGAAGCACTGAGAAGCGGCATAGGTGAGGGCATGTTCGGCACGGAAGACCAAATGGCGGGTGATGGCATGACCTCGATCGCCAGCGGCGAACTCTTTTTCCATCCGCCGGACGACTACAGTCCGGCACGAAGGCGCGGCCGATATGAGATCGCCAGTCTCTTCAGCCCCTACTGGGAAGTCAAGCTCACGAAGACCCCTATCGAGCGCCGCTTCATGGCCTGGGCGTTGCGAGACGAAACGCTCTTCACCGAGGGCGCATCGGGTGTGGCCGGCGGCGCCGATCACTTTCTCGGTGAACAGACCGAAGAGCTGGAACGGCTGCGTCGACAGCAACAAGCGTTGCAGAGCCGCTTGGACGGGGCCTTGGATGAGGCAACCCGTGTGCAGATCGAGACGCGGCTCAACACGGTGACGGCGCGAATCTCGGCGTTGGAATCGATCGACTACGGGACCGATTCAATGACCGCCGGCCTGCGCCAGGAGATGGCGCAGGGTCTCGGCAGCGCGGCGAATGCCCAGGTGGCCGACTATGAACAGATGTTGGAAGCGTCCGCGGCGCAACAGGGCGAGGAGCTGGTCAACCAGTTTGAAGATGAGGTGGTCGGCCAGGTGACCGATCAGTTGCAGCAGGCCCTTGAACAGGCCGTGGAGGACGCCGTTGACAATGCGATGTCCTCACTTTTGTAAACATGCCGTGAAACCAGGCGCGCGCTTGGTGGAAAGGCAAGACGATGCAGCGCCGATAGAGCGGTAGGAATGAAATATGATAATGATATCGACACAGCCGAACAGTAAGACAAAGCAGAAAGGCAATGCGACCGTTGAAACGATCCTGATCGCCACGGTGATGGCGCCGCTGCTGGGCGGCATCCCCTTGCTGGGCAAGATAGCGGACATCAACAACACCACCACCCAATCGAGCCGCTACCTGGCCTGGGAGCAGACCATTGCCGGCCCTTCAGGCAAAACGGCAGCGCAGTTGGAGACCGAGGTCAGCAACCGCTTTTTTGCAAAGCCGGATCTCCATATCAGGACCGATCGGGGAGCGCTGTCCGAGGATGAGTATGACAACCCGATGTGGACGGGATACGGCTATAACGAAGAGGATGAGGTCAACCGGCTGGTCACCCTCGGTAATGGATTGACCACTCACATCGTCAATGAAGAGCCGCAAAGCCTCGCCGGCAGGCTCTCGTCGGGTATTGAGCGGATCGGCCGGACCATGGCCCGCTTCTCCGGTGGCGAATGGAATATCGAGGCGCAGGGGCTCTACACGGCGACGGTCTCCATCGATGTGGCGAGCAATAAATATCTTCCATCCGGGGTCAATTGCAATCATCAGGAATCGGAAGACACAACGGTCTGCATCTCACGCTCAAATGCAATTTTTGTGGATAGTTGGGAAGCAAGAAATTCAGATCATGCTGAAGCGAGAGCCAGGACCTTTGTGCCTGCCGGGGCTTTGGAGGATGTGGGTGATACGATTGCGCATATTGCCGGGGCCGTGCCTTTTTTTGCTGATATTGCCACCTTGGAGTCCGACGGTGACGGGGGGTTTGGTTACGTGAATGCTGAGGTATTACCCTTGGACCGTTATGCCGATGACTGAATCAAAGCGTCGCTCAGAGAGCTTACCCAGGGAGATGATGTTTCTCCTTTTCGTTGTCTGCGCCGTGAATATCAGCCATGCCTACGATATTGCAGACGTAGCAGACCCGCCCGGGGCGACAATGACCTATATCGGTGATGTCGTACAAAACGGCTTACCGCTCCAAATGAAGCAATTCACGGCAGACTATCCGGTGGCGGAACTGCTCGGATTCTATAAACAGCGGTGGTCGGAGACGGCTGATCATCGAGAGAACATCCCTCCCTATATCGAAAAAAAGGTCGGCGAGTGGCGGGTTTTAAGTAAAGTGGAAGAGACGAGCAGTATTGTCGTGCAGGTAAAGGAAGCGGAAAGCGGATCGGCGGAGGGCTTTATCTCCGTGACCGACCTGTCCCGGCCGGAAGCGTCAAGCCAATGGTTAAAGGCGTTCCCGCGCTTGCGCGACAGCGAACTGATATCGAGCACCGAATCGGTTGATAAAGGCCGCTCAGCCACCACGCTTGTCATCGTCAACGACTATTCCGTGGCTGACAACCGTGACTACTACCGGGCGAATATGGATGCCCTAGGTTGGAGTTATTTACGCGGCGGTACAAAAAACAATGTTTCGATGCTCTACTTCATGAAAGAGAATCAGCAGTGCGAAATAGCGGTGACGCAAGCGGACGATGGGAAAACGGTTATTTTCGCCAACCTGGTTGAAACGAAAGAAAATGGTTGAAAGAAAGCGGGCTATCAAGGGGCAAGCGGGTCATATTGCATTGGAGTATGTGCTGGTGACGTTTGTCCTGATCATGTTTCTGTTTGCGCCGGTGACGGATGAGAATCAATCGGTGATGGGTCTGTTGATGGACGCGATCAGAGACTTCGACACAAACAGGTCGCTGCTCTACTCGTTGCCGTGACAGACTGAGTTAATAAACGATGGATATCAATCAGACAGGCGTCCAGACAAACCGGCGCGGCAAAAAACAGATCATCAATAAGAATGTGATCATGCTGATCCTTTCATTGGTGGTCGGCGCCGCCGGCGTCTATCTGGCGAAAGACTTTATTGAGAAAAAGGTCAACTACTACAAAAGCCAATTGGAAAAAACCGAAGAGATGGTTGCGCTGGTGGTGCCGAACAGAAACATACCGCAAGGCGCCATTGTCTCGGTCCGTGATTTCTCCATACGTGAGATTCCGAAAAGATATGCCCATGCCGGCGCCATCGATAAATCAGCTTTCGATATGGCGATTGGGCAAAGAGTCAGCTTTGATATCAGCAAAGGGCGCGCGCTGTTATGGGCGCATCTGGAAGGTGGTGTAATGCCGACTTTTTCCGGCGGATTGGAAGAAGGCAAGCGGGCGCTGGCCTTCACGGTCGACAAGATCAACTCCATCTCGGGATTTCTGCAGCCCAAGGACAATATCGACCTGCTGCTCGAATACAACAAGCAGGTCATACCGGTCATTCAAAATCTCCATGTGTTGGCGACAGGCGCCAGGACCCGGATCGATAAAACCGGGAGACAGTCTGAAGACGCCTTTCGAACCATCACGGTTGAAGTGACGCCGGAAATCGCGGAAAAGATCACCCTTGCGAAGAGCATCGGCAAGATCACCGCGCTATTGAGATCGCCACAGGATGACAAACCGATCAGTGAACAACCGATGACGGTCGCGCGTTTACTGAACAAACCTCAACCGAAGGCAAGGTCAAGGAAAAAAGTCGTCCGGAAAGCGAAAGGGATAGAGTACATCATCGGTGGGACTGGAAGTTAGGCTTATGGTTTTGGATATGAAGGTAATCAGCAAGTGATAAGAAGATTCACAGAGATAGGTGTTGCGCTGCTGTTAATGGTCGCTTCAGACGTCGTATCGGCAAGCAACATCGATCTGTTCGTGGGAGAGGTAAGGATTCTCGGCGAGGTTGAAGTAGACAGAGTGGCGATCGGTCAAGGCGATCTCATCAAGGTGGAGATACTCAGCACCAGGGAGTTGTTGCTCATCGGCGAGAAGCCGGGGAGCACATCGCTCCGGTTATGGAACAAGGACGGCAGTCACTATCAGTACAACATACGGGTTACGAAGCATGACCCGGAAAAGCGCGTGCGCATGGAAAGCATGATCAGGATCAGCGTCAAGATGGTGGAGTTCAGGAAGAGCGCGCTATCCAAGCTCGGCATAGACTGGTCGAAGGACATCAACGGTCCGACCTTCGCGACGGTCGGTGATTTCGCCACCAATTCACTCTTCAGGTCGCCGAACGCGGCGATCGACGGCGCCACGCTGCCGCTCAATGTCAAGCCCTTCGCCTCCTATTTCGGCATCGCCACGGCGCTTACCTCAAAAATCAACCTGCTCGCCTCCGACGGCGACGCCGTGGTGCTTTCCGAACCGGTGTTGAGCTGCGTCAACGGCGGCACCGCCAAATTCATCTCCGGCGGTGAGTATCCCATACCCGTCATCGGCGCAAACGGCGGCACCAGTGTCGAATTCAAACAATACGGGATCAAGATGGACATCTCCCCCCGGGTAAACCGTGAACATCAGATCTACACCACCATCAAGGCGGAAGTGAGCGAAATCGATAAATCGACGACTGTGCTCGGTGTTCCAGGCATATTGAAAAACGAAACCGAGACCATCGTCAATGTCCACTCCGGCCAGACGATTGTGATCTCCGGGCTGTTGAAGGCAAAACAGGGAAGGGGCAGCAGCAAGGTGCCGGGTCTGGGGAATCTGCCGTTGATCGGCGGTCTGTTCGGCACGGATGATGTGCAGCATGAGATGTCGGAGATGGTGGTCTTTCTCACCCCCGAAGTCGTCGAGGTGGAAGATACGTATGACCAACGCGCCAAAAGGCTGATGGGCGTCAGACATCGAACAGTCGATCAACTCAAGGAGAGGCTGGAATTCAGCATTCTGGACTGAACAATGTTTGAAATCCTATACCAGCAGGGAAGAAAACGCCGCGCCCGCCATGCGATCAAGGGCGACCGTTGCGTGATCGGCAGCGCGCGCCACAATGATCTGGTGCTCAAGCACCGCCACATCGCCAAAAAGCACGCCACCCTCTATGCCCGCAACAACCAGATCCATATCGAGGATCTCGGCAGCATCACAGGCACCTGGGTCAATAGAGAACGAATCATCAACTACGGGCCGCTTACCGAGCACGACGAGATCACCATCGGCGATGTCAATCTGAAGATTGAGTCGCAGACCAGTCAGGATCATTCACTGAACGCGCATGAATCCGTAGCTGACAACAGCGACGCCAGCGGCGCTGAAAGGGCGATGGAACAAGACAGCCAAGGCACGGTCGGGCAAAGCAGGGAACAGCAAAAAACGGTCCTCTACTGGACAGGAATCATCCATGAACAGCTGATATCGGAGATGGATCTGCGCCGCAAGGATGTGCACAGCATGTCGGACGACCAGCTCAGGGTTGAGGCGGAGACCCTCCTCGATCAAATCATCAACCGGCTCGCCCCGGAGTTGCCCGGCGATCTGGAGATCGTAAAACTGCGCCTCAACGTCCTGAATGAGGCGGTCGGCCTGGGGCCGCTGGAGCGGTTTCTTGAAGATGACTCCATCACCGAGATCATGGTCAACAACCATCAGGAGGTCTTTGTCGAGCGGGCGGGCAGGCTGGTCGACAGCGGGGAGAGCTTCAGCGGCGATCAGGCGGTCCTGTCCGTGATCGAGCGCATCATCACCCCCCTGGGCAGACGCATCGACGAAAGCAGCCCGATGGTCGATGCGCGCCTGAAAGACGGCTCAAGGGTCAACGCCGTCATACCGCCGTTGGCCATCAAAGGACCGAGCCTGACGATCAGAAAGTTCGCCAAAGAGCGGCTGACATTCGAAGATATCATCGGCTACGGCTCGATCAGCCAGGCGATGGTCGATTTTCTCAAGATCTGTGTAGCGCAGAGAAAGAACATCATCGTATCGGGCGGCACGGGCTCGGGAAAAACCACGTTGCTCAATGTGCTGTCGAACTTCATACCGGAAACCGAGCGCATCATCACCGTCGAAGACGCGGCCGAGCTGAAACTCTACCAGCCCAACCTGGTCTCGCTGGAAGCCAAGCCCGCGAATCTCGAAGGCCGGGGCGCCATCACCATCCGCGAGCTGGTCAAGAACACCCTGCGCATGCGCCCCGACCGGATCGTCGTCGGCGAGTGCCGGGGTGGTGAGGCGCTCGATATGCTCCAGGCGATGAACACCGGCCACGACGGCTCGCTGACGACCGCTCATGCCAACAGTCCGCGGGACGCCCTCTCAAGGCTTGAAGTCATGGTCCTGATGGCGGGCATGGACCTGCCGGTCTCCGCCATCCGCGAACAAGTCGCCTCGGCGGTCAATATCATCGTTCAGCAAACCCGCCACGCCTGCGGTTCCAGAAAGATCACCAAGATCAGCGAAGTCACCGGCATCGAGGGCGGCACCATCCAACTGCAGGATATCTTTGAGTTCAGGCAGCAGGGGGTGGATGAAAATGGCAAGGTGCGGGGCGAATTTGTCCCCACCGGGTTCGTGCCCACTTTCTATGAAACGTTGAAAGCCATCGGCGTGTCGGTCGATCTGTCGATCTTCGGCAACAACCCGGACGATTACCGCTAATGGATATTTATCTCATATTGGCCATCCTGTTTACCGGCATCAGCGTGATGATATGGGTGCTGCTCAGCTTCAGCATGCAGGGTTTCGAGCGCTACCAATCGGTCTTTACCGAACAGACAGAGAGCAAACTGGAGAACCTGTTCCTGTTTATCGATACCCGGCGGGTGTTTCTGATCAATGTCATTACCCTGTTGGTGCTGCCGGTGGCCGTTTACCTGATCACCGGCAACCTGTTCTACGTGGCCCTGTCGGTGATCGCGCTGCTGGTGCTGCCCAAGGTGCTGCTGTTGCGGCTGGAGGCCAAGCGCAAGGCGAAATTCATCGGCGCGTTGCCCGACGCGCTGGCGCAGATCGCCAGCGGCATGAGCGCCGGTCTGACCTTCATCTCCGCCATGGAGACCATGGCGCGTGAGACCAGGGGCCCCATCAGTCAAGAGTTTTCACTGGTCCTGCGGGAGCAGCGATTGGGCAAGTCGCTTGCCGAGGCCCTGGACAATCTCGCCGAGCGGGTCCAGGCCGAGGAGCTGGACCTGGTCGTCACCGCCACCCAGATCGCCAATGAAGTGGGCGGCAACCTGTCGGAGATCTTTCACCGGCTTGCAGACAGCCTGCGGCGCAAGATGGAGATGGAAGGCAAGATCAAGGCATTGACCTCCCAGGGCATACTCCAGGGCTGGGTGGTCGGGTCGCTGCCGTTTTTCATCATCGGCGCCCTCTATTTCGTGGACCGTGAGAACATTGCCCCGATCTTCTCGAACCTGCTCGGCTGGGTCTTTCTCGCCATCATCATCATCAACGAGATCATCGGCGGGTTGATGATTCGTAAAATCGTCAATATCGATATTTGAACCATGGATCTGCTCATCCCCAGTCTACTGTTTGGCGCCATGCTCGCACTGATCGTCTGGAACGCCTACCGGGTGTTTGCGGTGGTGCCGGATCAGGACAGGTCCTACCTGGACCGCCCGCCGTTCGGTTTTCGTGTGGCCTGGCCCCTGATCAACGCCTTCGTGCACTATTTCGGGTCGCTCATCAGCCAGAACTACCGCATCGTCACCCTGCTGCGGCTCAGAAAGGCCGGGCTCGACTATATGCTGAGCCCCGATCAGTTCTTCGCGGGCAAGGTGTTGGCGGCCATCGGCTTCGCGTTGTTCGCCTATCTGCTGGTGAGCATGCTGGGGTCAACCGCCTGGTATTTCATGCTGATCGGCCTGATCGCGGGCTTCTACTATCCCGAACTCTGGCTGCGCGAGGCGACCGGGCAGCGCAACAAAAGCATTTTCCGGGCTCTGCCGTTCTACCTCGATATCATCATCCTTGCCGTAGAGGCAGGCACCAACTTCACCGGCGGGCTGCAACAGGCGATCAACAAGGCAACGGACGGCCCGCTCAGGCAGGAGTTCGGCCGGGTGATCAGGGACATCCGCGCCGGCAAGCCCAGGGCGGACGCGCTACGCGACCTGGCGGACCGGGTCGACAGCGAAAGCGTCAGGCGCGTCGTCAGCAGCATCATCCAGGCCGAGAAGACAGGCTCCAGCCTGGGCCCCGTGCTCAAGGCCCAGGCCGACCAGTTAAGGACGGCCCGGTTCCAGAAAGCGGAAAAAATGGCCATGGAGGCGCCGGTCAAACTGCTCGGGCCGCTGGTTATGTTTATCTTCCCCAATACTTTTTTGATCATCATCTTCGTCATCCTCAGCAGTGCGATTCAAAAGGGCGTTTTGACCTGGCCGATCTTCAAGCCGCTGATATGGGCCTTCAACTGGCCGGGTTAGGAACAACATGCATTCAATCGACCATCCTGCAATGAAAAAGAGACAACAACGGCTGATCGGAGCCGGACTTGCCGGCCTGCTGAGCCTGACGCTCGCGGCCTGCAATAACAGCAATGACCAGTTTCCGCCGGGCACCCAAGTCACCATCGCGCCCTCAGCGTACACCTGGATCGTCACGGAACGGCTCGATGCGAACGGCAATTGCGTGTTTTCAGCGGATGATTATCAGGACAATGTCTTGTTCATCACCGTCACCGACGCGAACGGACGGCCGATCGGCGAGATGGACCTGGAGATCTATCTCTCCCCCTCCAACAGCACCTCCCCGCCACAGCTCGATGATTGGCATATTTTTTACCTCTATGACGACTTCAACGGCAACGGCGTGGTCGATCACCCGCAGGAGCTGGTGAGCGGCACGGGCGATCCGATCCTGTATGGGACGAAGACGGAAAAATACCACGGCACCAAGACAGTGATCGTCAGGACCAACACCTCCTGCGGCGGCTACCGGGCGACCCTGCACGCCTATGCGGGCGACGGCTACGGATCGATGGAGATCAACACCAAGATCGACGAAGAGCCCGACGAAGAGCCCGGAGCGACTGAATAAATGACTCGGGATACGACAGATAACCCATGAAAATCATTGAGATACGCAGACAGGCGGCGGACAGGCCGGCTATGGGCGAGTCGACCGGCCTTCAGGTTCGCCTCGCCGACAGCTACCTGAGCCGCCTCAGCGGGTTGCTGGGCAAAAAACGACTCAACGACAGCGAAGGGCTGCTGCTGACGCGATGCTCGACCGTGCATACCATCGGCATGCGCTATCCGCTGGATCTGGTCTTTATGGACAAACAAGGCAAGGTCCTGAAGTGCCGGGAGGGGGTCAAGCCCTGCCGCGCCGCCGGCGCCGGCGGTGCCTACTACACCCTGGAGCTGAATCAGGGCGTGATCCGCAAACAGGGCATCGCGGTCAATGACCGGTTTGAATGGCAAGGGCTGGAGAAGGGTTAATCATGTTGGGTAAAACGGCAAACCACTTTTTTTTGATCATGATCCTTGTCCTGTTAACGGCCTGTAGCGGCACGGGCCCCAAGGGAAAAGCGTTCGCCCGGCTGGAGATGGCGGACAAGGCCTACGAGCAGGGCAGGTGGGTGGAAGCGGAGCAACACTACCAGGCGATCATCGAGGTCGCGCCCAAGGATTTTTACGCCTGGTTCAGGCTAGGCAATGCCCGTCTGCGGCAAGGCAATATAGAAGCGGCAATCCACGCCTACGAGTCCGCGCTGCAGCGCGATCCCAGGCAGCCAAAGCCTTACCATAATCTGGCAGAGGCCTACCTGCTCCTGGCGCAACGGTCGCTGCACAGATCCTATGGTTTGTTACCGAAAGACGCCTACGAGCGCGCAATGATAGAAGCGAAACTCGAGAAGCTCCAAGCCATTATCTATGCGCCGGTGAGCGATCTGCCGTCACCCGCAAAGGGACTGATCCGCTATTGAAACTTACCGGGATAGCGAGCGCAGTAACACGAGAGCGACTTAGTGACGGATATCAAAGGATGCTTGAAGCGATAGATAGCTTTTTTTTCACAATAAATTTTCTAATGGAAGGGAGTAAATCATGAAGAGACAAACCATTCTCACCATGCTGGCAGGCAGCTTTTTAATCGTGGCCTGCGTTAAAAAAGAGGATGTGGTCAAGACCGCCCAGGAGAAGGAACTGGTCGTATCCGGGCAAACCCTCATATTCGGCGGCGCCTACAATGTCACGCGCAACAACCTGGAGGTGACGGTCAACGGCGACCCGGTCATGAAAGGCGTGTTTCGCAACTTCAACCCGACGCAAAACCTCAATGCCGACTATAAAGGCCTGCAAATCTCCAGCCGATGCTATTTCGGCTCGGTGTTAGGCAATAAAGGCGGCATCTTCGGCGCGGTCGCCCGAGGCATACAGTCCGCGAAATCGCGCACGGGCGATGAATGCGAAATTCTCGTCGACGGTAGATCGGTGGAAAAGCTCTACTTCTGATGCTTTCTTTTACCCACCGGGAAATTGATCAGGCGCTAGTGTGAAAGCGTAGTAGTCAGTAGTAACAAGGGGACTCAATCAAGATGGATATCAAAGGACGCTTGAGCCGCTGGATCCGCCGCCAGCGCGGCTCAGCGATGACCGAAACGCTGGTCTCGCTGCCCCTGTTATTGCTGCTGGGCCTGGGCGGCCTGCAGACCGCGCTGCTCTACGACGCCAAGACCACCCTCAACTACGCCACCTTCGAAGCGGCCCGCATCGGCGCCGTATCGCACGCCCAGAGCGACGCCATGCGCGAGGAACTGGGCCTGCGCCTCGCCCCCCTGTTCGGCGGCGACGGCAGCATGCGCAAGGCGATGGCCGCCATCACCCGGGCCAGTCTCGACGTGCGGGACAAGGGCTTCACCCAAATCGAGATCATCAACCCCACCATCGAAGCCTTCGACGAGTTCGGCCGCGACCTCTACGATCCCCGGACCGACGAGGTCCGTTTCGGTATCCCCAACGGCCACCTGCGCTGGCGCAGCCGTAGTATCGGCAGCAGCGGGGTCAACATCCAGGACGCCAACCTGCTCAAGATCAAGGTCACCTACGGCTATAAGCTCAGGGTGCCGCTGATGGACCGGCTCATCCCCGCCCTGATGAGCCGGATCGATCCGCAAAACTTCATCTTTTACACCGTCGGCCGCATCCCGATCACCTCGGTTGCCACGGTGCGCATGCAATCGGCCGCCTGGCGGGACGAGGGCAACATCCATGCCGAAGGGCATGGGGGCGGCGCCACCCCGCCGGCAGGGGAAGAGGAGACCGGAGAAGAAGGCAGCGTGCCGGATGACGAAGCAGGTCAAGGCGGTGATGACGACGCAGGAGATGATGACGAAGCGACGCCTGACGACGAAAATGACGTAGACGACGACACTACCACCGATGATGACGACCTGCCCTCCATCATAGATAGCATTGGCGACGGCGACGACCAGGGCGGACCGGTCTGTGAAAACCCAGCCAACCCCACCGCCCAGAGCAGCGGCATCGCCGGCAGCCACACCGGCAATCCCATCCACGTCGTCACCGGCAACAAATACCAGCAAGAGACAGACCTGACCGCCCTGCCGGGGACCCTCGGCCTGGTCTTCAGCCGCCACTACAACAGCCACAGCGACTATACCGGTCCCCTCGGCCATGGCTGGCGCCACAGCTACGATGTTCACCTCCAGGCCGAGGCCGAGGGCTACCGCCTGCGCCAAAGCGACGGCCGGGTGATCCGCTTCCAGGCCACCGAAACGCCAGGCCACTACACCGCCCCCCGGCTCAGCGACGGCTGGCTGCGGGTCAACGACGCACAACTGACCTGGCACTGGCGTAACGGCCAACAACTGCAGTTCAACCCCCAGGGCCAACTGCGATACATCGTCCACCCCGCCGGCCAGACCCAGAGCCTCTACTACAACCCCCAGGACGCGTTGTTCCTGGTGCGCGACCCGCAAGGGCGGACACTCGGCCTCGACCACTACCCCAACGGCCGCATCAAGGCCCTCCACGACCCCGCCGGTCAGGTGACCCGCTACCGCTATGACGAGGCGGGCAACCTTGCGCAGGTCACCCGCCCCAACGGCAGCCAGCGGCTCTACCACTACGACGACCCCCATGACAGACACAACCTCACCAGCATCACCGATGAGCGGGGCGTGCGCTATGCCGCCTGGGCCTACGACGCCCAGGACCGGGCGATTCTCAGCACCCATGCCGACCAGGTCGGTCAGGTCAAGCTCGACTTCTCGACAGCAGGCGAGACCCGGGTCACCGACAGCCAGGGTAAACTCAGTACCTACAGCACTGAGATCCGCGACGGCGTCGCCCGGGTCACCGCCATCCACGGCCCCGGTTGTTCCAGCTGTGGCAAGGGCGATGTCAGTTACCGCTACAACGAGCGCCTGCAACTGACTGAAATCACCACCCGGGACGGCATCACCAAGCGTTACAGCTACGACGCGCAGGGCCGGACCACCGCCGTCACCCGACAAACCCTCGATACCGAACCCCAACCGATAGCACGTTACGAATACGCCGACGACACCGCCTTAAAACCCAGCGCCGTCATTCGCCCCAGCGTCAACCCCCAGGGCGAGCGCCGCATCGACTATCGTTACAACCCCCAGGGCCAGGCCACCCAGATCACTGAACGGGGCTATCGCCCCGAAGCGGATGGCGGCTACACGCCTATCGAGCGGACCACCCGGCTCGCCTACACCAACGGTCAGCTCACCGTGATCGAGGGTCCGCGAGAGGCTGTTAAAGATTTGA
>JAHXHS010000066.1 GCA_025656455.1 Candidatus Thiodiazotropha sp. (ex Epidulcina cf. delphinae)
CAAGCATTGGCTCTACATGACCCAGCATTTCGAGAGCAAGTTCAAGGGGCTGGTGGGTACGGCCTATACGCTCAAGGCAGCCTGTCAGACATTGGGCTATCGGCGAACGCCCAATCTTGCCGCTTGTCGGCGATTGCTCACGTAGCACAACATCATCGAGGGGTATTGATCAGCATAGGCTGAGGGGTGAGTGTGCTCGCGATGACTGATTTCCTGAAAAACGCATCATTTCTGCCCATATTTTCTTCAATCCTACTCAAAATCACGCTGCTTGTAACCGGTTAGGTGATTTACATGAGAGTGGCCTGTTGTTCGTCAATTTGAGTGGATGTCTCAGAAACCCGACACGATCCGATCTGACAGTTACCGGTTACGTGGAAGCGGTTTTGTCAAGTCAAGTTCAAGCTACGAACTTTTCCTTCCAAATCTGTTTTCCGCCTTCCCATATGACCCTCGGAGTCCATCCGCCAGAACCAACATAACCAAACATCATAACCAACATGGACACCCACCCAAACCTTGCCACATTATCATGATTATGTTTGAACTGGCCGGGATCTTTGCCATTGACGTTTGTAGTTATGCGGTGATGTCGAATCACCTTCACTTTTGTTATGCGTTTTCTGGCTAGACAAAAATATTATCCCTTGTTGTAAATTACTGGCATTTGCCCTTTCCACTTACTCCATTTGCCATGATCTTCAATACACTCAGCCATAAAATGTGCTACATTAATTCGGCTGGTATTTCCAGCATCAAATATTGCATCACGAATAGGCGATGGGTGCTCCTCATACTCTGTCACCTCAATCTCATCAACTAAATTATCTGGGCGTACTGCCACCCATTCTATTTCACCACCATCCTGACCAATCTCAGTACGCAGAAAATCTGCTGCCTTTTCATTATCAACGTGTGGCGGTAGTAATAATCTCAACAACCAGATGACACACTTGTGTCGAAATGAAGTAGATTCAGGGATATCATGGTTACTATTACCGGCGCTATTCATTAGCACATACTTAACTATTTTATCTGGCTTATTAGCTTTGATGGCTTTACACAATAAACGAGTAGCATCAGTGACAAGCCTGCGGGGATATCCGTATATACCCTTAAAACTTAAGTTGTGACCTAAACAAGAAACAACTGCCTTACATCCTTTGACATGCCGAGCCATCTCAGCATCACTTAGCTCAAGGACACTCGCGTGAATTGTGTATAAATTATCATGATTGTTGATTCTTTCAGGCAAATCACTCTCTGCCCGGACAATTGCCTTGACCGACTCACCACGATTAAGTAGCTG
This sequence comes from Candidatus Thiodiazotropha sp. (ex Epidulcina cf. delphinae), assembly GCA_025656455.1. Taxonomy (GTDB): domain Bacteria; phylum Pseudomonadota; class Gammaproteobacteria; order Chromatiales; family Chromatiaceae; genus Thiodiazotropha. Next base: position 1,310 of record JAHXHS010000066.1, read on the forward strand.
CTCTACAAGCAACCGACCGGTTGCTCCACTAGCACCCATAACAAGTGTAGTCATTCTATTACTCGCTTAATAAAAACCATACTTTTTACGCATAACAGTTTAGTGCTTACCTTTCGTGCATTTTCCGTATGCGGACTACATGGAAAACCACAGAACCACAAGAACCAACATGGACACCCACTCAAACTATTGCCATATTATCATGATTATGGCAACCTTCCAGTAGCTATAATCATCCGGTATCAACGTTTACCTGATATGGCAAGTCTTTTCCGGACAAATAATCTTTAATCTGGACACCCACTCAAATTTCGAGCGATTTTGGGTGGGTGTCCGGCTAAGCTACAGATACATACTCGCATCCTTCTCCACCTCCCTTTTCGCCCTCAAGCTGTATTGTTCCGACACGAATCCGATATGTTCCTCTAAGACGCCTAAATAAGTATCGAGGGCCCATGATTCGTACCCGAAGGAAAATCCAGGATAGCTCATATCCATACGTTTAAGTTTTTCTAGATCTATCGTCATTTCAGCATTCGAAACCTAACGTTTAAACACACCCGTGAGCGTCAGCGAATCGGCTGGTGTGTCTGGTTAGGTTTCTTGTTGGCTTTATGCAGAACAACAAGAAACAACAAGGACACCCACCCAAACCATTGCCATATTATCATGATTATGGCAATCTGCCAGTCATCCTCATCACCCGATATCAAGGAGCGATATCATGCCTAAGCCTCGGAAAGCCCTGATCTTCCTCGGCGCCATCCCCTATTATCACTGTGTCTCCCGCTGTGTCCGGCGTGCCTGGCTTTGTGGTGATGATCCTCTGACCGGGAGAAGCTTCGAACACCGTCTCGCCAATGGATTCAAGACAAGCTATTTGAACTGGCCGGAATCTTTGCCATCGACGTCTGTAGTTATGCGGTGATGCACAATCATACCCATACCGTTGCGCGCGCTGACAAGCCACAGGCCCTGGCATGGACCGATGAGGAAGTGATCGCGCGCTGGACCGCCCTCTACCGACCAACCCCGCTGGTTGCTCGCCATCTGGCCGGCGCCAGACTGAGCTTGCACCTTCCCTTGTCAACGCTTAACCATTATCCTTACGAACAACCGCCCATGACTCGGGGTTTCGGGTGCTGCTGATCTTTACCGAACAGAGGACTTTCTCCTCCATTCTTTCAACAGCTTATCCTGGCGCACTGGATGTCCCAGTTATCGATAAACTCATTATATCAATGACGATTGAATCAGGCTTCCTTAATTACTCGTTAGCGGGATAGCAATGATTGCAATACAAATAATTCGGATCACATGATTAATAATAGTCATAAAATCGCCGAAACCTGAATCAGTTCACATTTTTATGTGACGACATAGAGTAAGTTTTTATCGTACATGCGGATTAATAGCCATGATAATTCAATTATCGTATTGCTTCCCTTATATCGCTTTACAAACATGCCTTATTATACTTGTTTGAATGCAAGTGCTACGGATCCAGGTAAGTAGTCAAATCACAATCCGAGTATATTACTTAGATATATGATAATTGGCTCTAGCGTGCCCTAAACACGCCGTCATATAGTTAGGTCCACATAAAGAAGCTTTTAACCAACATTACGCAGGAATTTACTTCTGCTTCAAGGGAACATAAAGGGCGCATAACCTATCAACATGCCTGTTGCTATAACAATTGCGGCTGTTTTTAGATGAGTGCCTGTATTGATTTCAATATGGGGTTTTTATGAAAAAAATAAAGAAAAATCTATCATGGGCGACTTTGCTGCTTGCTGTCAACTTTATATCAACTGCCGTTGTTCAAGGCGAGATACTGAATGAATCAGCTACTCAATTACCTATGCCCACAAGTCTCACAGCATCTGTGGTTACGGTTGATTCCGTTGCCCTAATCTGGGACAACTCTACTGATCCGACCATTACCGGTTATAGAGTTTATCGCGATAATACTTATCTTGAGGCTACACATAATACAGTCTATTCGGATTCCGGGCTGTCCCCCGGGGCACTCTATACCTATAAAATAACCAGTATAGATACAGCGCAAAATGAATCGAATGCAGCCTCCGTCGTTGTTAACACATTAGAATATTCCGCCACACCGCTTTCTGCAGAAAATATCGTCGAGTCAACGGGATACTGTGGGGATGGCATTGTCAATAATGGTGAATTATGTGATGTAACCTCCGGTATAGGAGATAGACAAAGCTGCAGTGCAAAATGTGAGGTCGTCTCAGATACACATGACTTTGCTCTCACCCCAGCGCCATCAGTTCGTCCCGACCTGCAGCCTCACCCTAGGCTCTATATTACAGAGACTTCACTAACGGCATTACGCAACAAACTCGCACACCCCGATTATGCGCAGGACGTAAACCTAGTCCGCTCAAGCAGCAATCCAACGGATCAAGCGTTCAGTTTTTTGGTATGGGGTGACCTAGAGGCTGGAAATAATGCGAAGGCAGCACTGCTATCCGGAGATATCCCATTGTGGGGAGGGATGGAAGGTCGAGTCAAGATCCTTCAAACCTCACTGATGTATGATTGGTTGTATGCGCTTATGACTCCGCTGGAGAGGACTCAAGCTATAAGTGTGGTAAAGAGTACATTTTCCCAGACTCCGGGAAGTGAAGGGATGCAATATTATTGGAATGATCAATGGGCCAGAGGCCCGGCCTTTGAAACCATCGCCGCACTGGCACTGGCCGATGATGATGACTGGGCAAATGCTTTTATTGACAAGGCCTATACCAGCCCCCTGGAGGTGTTTTCACCCTATGGTGGAGGGGCTATTGATGTCCTGAATACACTGGCATTGGAGTCTGGCGGTGGACATCAGGCCGGAATCTCGCAACTTGCAGGTACCGGGTATGAGGGTATGTTCCTTGTTGGCGCCAGGCCATTCCTGGGCGCTTGGCAAAGTGCAACAAATGAAGAGCTCCTTTCGAAGACCACATTCTTTGAGAAGCTTCCCTATTACATAAGCTATGCCTACCTCCATGACGATGATATAGGGGAGCAAGCCAAGCAGACCCTCGAGCACATCACCGCGATTGGCTCTGAGGAATCGGCATCCCTGGCAAAATGGTTGCTTGAGCGCTATGGAAGAGCAAGATATGCGCGGGTGATGCGGTTGATACTAGGGGACTTACCCCGGGTTACCGCCATGTCACCGGAGCAGCTTGGACTACCGAAGGCCGCCTATCTGCCGGGCGCCGATCTTGTCGTCTCTAAAACCGGCTGGGCTGATAATGATACCTCCCTATTTATGTTTGCCCGCCATTGGGACACCTCACGTTATGAGCCGGATTCAGGCGTCCTTTCGATCTATAAAGGCAACAAGCCACTGCTGGTGCGCGGAATAAAGGGAAAGAAGGCCTATGACTTTCACGCCAACAGCGGCATGTGGATCTGGGATGAAAACAATGAAAAGAGCACCTTAGGGCAGGGAGATACCTATTGGGGTAGGATGAATACACCCAGCCGTCGTGCCACTTCCGCCGTTCCGGTCTTTGATCCTGATACAACAACACATCGACCGAAGACGCTGACTAACTTCACCGTCGAAAACAGTTTGGTAACAGCAACGACACGCTACGAAAAACTGCTGCACTATAAGGACGTCGAACTGGCGGAGAGGAGCTTTGTTCATGATCTTGACAATAGCTCGGTTAGAATTACCGATCATATAAGAGTCTCGCCGGACGCACGTGTCGCATGGGCATTGAGATTGGCAGAAGAGCCGCTTATTGAAGGGAATCAAATCATCACATCGGATATGGTCATTACACTTATGTCATCACCGGTCAATCTCTACTGGAGTGGCGGAGAAGGGCGCGAACTGATCGGGCCCACAGGTAATTGGCATGGCGATAGAAAAGCCGGCTATGTGGAAGGGTATAGCGCGGATCCGGTTAGAAGAGATCGATATGGCCTTGGCTATGTCTTTGCAGAGCCGATCAATCGTTCGAATGAGTACTTTTTTGAGGCTACGGTGGAGATTACAGCCGAGCCGGTTATACCAACAACGCCACTGATAGAACGGCAGCCCGTTTCCCAGGAGATAGCTGAAGGTAACAGTGCCTCCTTCTCTGTTTACGCCACGGGGGGTGGCCTTAGTTATCAATGGAAAAAAGGTGGGGTTGATATTCCAGGCGCCGTCTTTAACAGCTACAGGATTGCCACTGTAACAGGCCCTGATGCTGGGGTATACAGCGTTGTAGTAACCAATAGCAGTGGAACAGCCGTTTCAAATGATGCGACACTGACAGTCGTAGCAGCACCACCTCCTGAAAATCATCCTCCTGTTCTGGACTTCATTAGCGACATAACCGTTAATGAAGGTGATACCGTTATCATTAATGCAACAGCAACCGACCCTGATCAGGATACATTGACTTTCAGCTACAGCGGTTGGATGAATGATAGCCGAAAGGTGACATCACAAGGTGATGCGGGTGTACATACGGTTACCGTAACGGTCAGTGACGGGATACTGAGTGATAGTCAGGAGGTTATGGTTACAGTCAATAGCGTGGATCAAAGTTCGCTTGTGATATCGAACATCCAAGTGACTGATATTACGGACACATCAGTAACCGTAAGCTGGATAACCAACGAAGCAGCGGATTCGGAAGTACAGTATGGAGATGGTACCGTTTTATCAAACCTGGTGGCGGATAGGACGCTATCGCAGAGTCACTCACTGATTTTAATTGGACTTATCCCTGGAACGACGTACAGCTATCTTATTACCTCTCGGGATTCGGCAGGCAATACGGATTCCTCTAGTGTATTGTATTTTTCCACAGCTACCGGCAGTGTACCGTTAACGATCGGACCGGTTCAGGTCGATATCGAGAATCCCACATCTCTGCAACTCTCTTTCTCAAGACCTGTTGACAGAGGCACCGCAGAGGATATCGGCAATTATGCAATAGATGGCGCTGTCATTAAGGGAGCCACCCTTTCTGCAGGCAATCGGATCGTTACTCTAACCACAACACCAATCGTTAACCGTAACTATAGATTGATCGTAAATAATGTGATTGATCAAGCGCAGAACATCGGCTCGATGGTGAAAAATGCGGAAATTGATTTTACGCTTCCTGCGCTGGTTGATTTTGAAGTGTCTGATGCACGCTCCACCTATGGCCTTGCTGGTTGGGACACTGTATTTAGGGATAGATATACCGTTTACAGAGACATAGGCCCCCAGGGCACTACCCAGAGGGCAGGACCCAATGGAGGATATGATTACCAGCGCATTGCTAATATGACCGGCGCAAGACAATTTGTGAAGGGCGATAAGATCGTTGTTACCTGGTATAACAACTCAGATAGCTCTATAACCTTCACGCCTCGAATTAGCTTTGATGATCCTGACAGGCCTGTAAGCGGTGAAATCGGCACATGGGCACAGATGTCCGCAGTCTCTGTAGCCCCATTCTCATCCGCTGAGAGCAGCTACACCCTTCCCGATGACGGGCATTACTCGTTTGTCAATATCAATGCGAATCATAAAATCAGCACTATTGAGACGCTGATCTGTGACAAAATTCATTTACTTGCAATAGAGAGGGTTGACCCGGTCTCCATCGCATCTGTCTCAACGGAGATAGAGACGCCTACGACGGTCAAGGTTCGCTACTCTCGCCCCGTTGACCGGATAACCGCAGAGGATACGGCCAACTACCGAATAAATGGGGCTGCCATTCATAGCGCCTCTCTCTCTTCAGATAACCTGGAGGTCTTACTTGAAACGACTCCCATTAGGAATACAGGCTATCAATTGATTGTAAACAATGTCGTCGATATAACCCAGAACCCATGGTCGACGATCAACAATGTGAGTACTGCATTTACGCTGCCAGCCCTGGTTGATTTTGGAAGCTCTGTAACAAATACCCTATTCGGGCTGAGCGGGTGGAATGAAATCTCCTTGGATAGATATACCGTTTTCAGGGATATAGGCCCACAAGGCACAACCCAAAGAGCAGGTCCAAATGGTGGGTATGACTATCAAAGGATCGCTAATAGCATTGGACAACGGCAATTTTCTGCCGGTGATAAGATCGTAGTCAATTGGTACAACAATTCCGCTATGCCAATCACATTTACTCCCAAGATAAGCCTTGATGACCCGGATAGGGCCGTTAGCGGTGAAACCGGCACCTGGGAGCCAATGTCCGAAGTGGCCGTTCCGCCTTTCTCTTCTACAGAGAGTGAATACACGATTCCAGCGGATGGGCTCTACTCATTCATCAATATTAATGCCAATCACTCGATAACCACGATTGAAACCCTTGTATGTGACAAGATCTATCTATTAGTTGCCACTTCATCAACAGAGCCACTTGATAATCATCCACCGCTGCTTGAACATATCCCTGATATTACGGTAAATATAGGTGAGGCTGTCGAATTGAATGTGGCGGCATCTGACCCGGATGGTGACGCTATCACTATTACTTATGCTGGGTGGATGACGAGTGATAGCTATATAACGACATCTGGCGATGTCGGCATACACAGTGTCACAGTCACTGTAAGTGACGGGGAGCTGAGTGTGACTCAAGACCTCTCTGTAACGGTTGCCGGTAACGTTCCATTATCCATCAACTCCGTTTCTGTTGATATAGAGAGGCCCACAGAGGTAAATGTACTTTTTTCCAAGCCGTTGGATAGGGCTTCAGCTGAAGATACAAATAATTACTTTATAGACGGATCAGCTATTTATGGGGCGACGCTTTCCACTGACAGTAAAAGCGTCACCCTTAACACCTCGCCAATTGTCAACCAGAACTATACGTTAACTGTAAATAATGTAATCGACAGCTTACACAATCTGTCATCGATTATCAGTAATGAACAGATTGTTTTTTCATTACCCCCACTCGTTGACTTCGGGTATTCTGCTGAGAGCTCTACGTTTGGCCTACAGGGTTGGGATACGATATCTTTAGATACTTATACGGTTTTCCGAGATATTGGGCCGCATGGAACGACACAGAGAGCAGGGCCAAATGGTGCTTTTGACTACCAAAGAGTAACCAGTAGCGTCGGCGCAAGGCAGTTTTCCGTCGGAGACAGGGTCGTTGTTACTTGGTACAACAACTCGGATACGGCTATAACATTGATGCCTAAAATCAGCTTTGATGACCCCGATAGAGTCGACAGTGGAGAAGTCGGCGAGTGGGGCTCTATGTCAGAGGTGACCGTACCGCCATTCGCATCAGCAACAAGTGAGTATACGCTTACACTGGATGGGAACTATACCTTTATCAACATCAATGCCAATCACTCCATCCATACGCTGGAAACGCTCGTATGTGATAAAATTGAATTGCTAGTGAATAGAGGCTCGTTTTAGTATTTTCGCACTATTCAGTTGCCCTCTTAATTGAAAGTTCAGAGAGGATCCCCCTCTGTCAGGGTAGCTGTCGTCCCCGTAAGACGGGACTTCAGTAATATATAGAGAGGGAGGACAAAGAGGGAATAATGCTGAAAAATGCTGCCATGAAAAATGCGTAAAAAATGCACTCACCCAAACCATTGCCACATTATCATGATTGTGGCAATCTGACTGTCATCCTCATCACCCGATATCAAGGAGCGATATCATGCCAAAGCCTCGGAAAGCCCTGATCTCCCTCGAAGCCACTCCCTATTACCACTGTTCCCGCTGCGTCCGGCGTGCCTGGCTTTGCGGTGAGGATCCCCTGACCGGGAAAAGCTTCACACACCGTCGCCAATGGATTCAAGACAAGCTGTATGAGCTGGCCGGGATCTTTGCCATCGACGTTTGTAGTTATGCGGTCAGGGCCGGGCTGGCGCAGACACCAGAGCAATCTAAATATACCGCCATTGCTGAGCAGACAGCGCAGATGCAGCGCGCTGCCAGTTCAAGCGATCAGGCGGCGCAGCCAGTACACCTGCTCCCGTTTGTCGGCAACCCGCGTACAGAGATGCCCAAGGGGTTGCCCTTCCGCCTCATCGATTACCGCCAACTGATCGATTGGACTGGGCGGGCCATCTTGGCGAACAAGTGCGGTCATATCCCCAAAGATCAACCCCCTGTTCTTGAGTGGCTACAGATCGATCCCAAGCATTGGCTCTATATGACCCAGCATTTCGAAAGTAAACTCAAGGGACTGGTGGGTACGGCCTATACGCTCAAGGCGGCCAGTCAGACACTGGGCTATCGGCGAACGCCCAATCTTGCCGCTTGTCAACGATTGCTTAGCTCATATTTTCTTCACGCCTACTCAAAATCATGCTTCTTGTACCCGGCTGGAAGAGCCACATGGGGGATGGTTTATCAATTTGGGATTTGAGTGGATGCCTAGTGTAGAGTACTAGTTATTCAGCAAGCATTATCAAAACACCTTCGTTATCATCGCTTCAGGAGGCCATGATATGAGACAGACGACAAGGCTAAATTATTGGCATAGAATAACTAAAGTCATTGATTACATTCATAATAATTTTAACGGCAACTTGAGTGTCAATGTCCTGGCCGACATTGCGGTCATGTCCCCATATCATTTTCACCGTATCTATCGTGAGCTTGCCCAGAAGACAGTAAATGCTACGATAAGACACCTACCTCAGGTCGTTTTTCGCGCCGAGCGGGCTGTAGAGATGTATTCCCAACCAAAGGTCTTAGGTGCCCCCTGAATTGAGCACGGTAGTTAACCCTATGTTAAAGAGACTGGTCTTCACACTGCTGGGGCTTGCCGTCCTGATCGGCGTACCAACCCTCATCAAGCTGAAACAATTCGAAACCATGGGTTCGGCACAGATGCAGATGCCCCCCGAGACAGTGACCTCCGATCAGGTCCGCAGCGTGCGTTGGACCAACACGGTTACCGCTACCGGCTCGCTGGTCGCCGTACAGGGTGTGACCGTCACCGCGGAGCTGGGCGGAAAGATCGAGGAGATCGCCTTCGCGTCGGGTGACCGGGCCAAAACCGGCGATCTGCTCGTCCGCATCGACGTCTCCGCCGAGGAGGCACAGCTCCGTTCGGCCGAAGCCGCGGCCAAACTGGCGCGGATCAACCTGGATCGTAGCCGGGACCTGCGCGCCAACAAGACCGTCTCCCAAGCCGATCTAGACACCGCCGAGGCCAACTTCAAGCAAGCCACTGCACAGGTCGACAATGTGCGCGCCACCATTGCGAAGAAGACCCTGCGCGCCCCCTTTGCCGGTCAGCTGGGACTGCGGCAGGTCAATCTGGGTCAGATTGTGGAGCAGGGCACACCCGCTGTGACCCTGCAGGCCATCGATCCGATCTATGTGGACTTCTCCCTGCCCCAGCAGCAGTTCTCCATCCTGACACCCGGCACCGAGGTTCACGTCACAACCGATGCGGCGCCCGGCAAGGTCTTCATTGGCAAGATCATCGCCGTGAATCCTGAAATCGATCGGATGACGCGCAGTGTTCGTGTCAGAGCCACACTCTCCAATAACGATGAACTACTGCGTCCCGGCATGTTCGCCAATGTGGAGGTGATGCTCTCGGACGAGGAGGAAGTGCTCGCAATCCCGGCCACGGCGGTGCTCTATGCCCCCTATGGTGACACTGTGTTCGTGATCGATGAGGTCGAGGATGAAGCGAGCGGCAAAAAGCAGCAGTTGCTGCGCCAGCAGGTCGTCCGCTTGGGCGACACCCGCGGCGATTTCGTCGCCGTGGTAACAGGACTTGAGGAGGGCGAAAGCGTGGTCACCAGCGGCGTGTTCAAGCTGAGGCCGAAGATGGCGGTCGTCGTCGACAACACCCTAGCACTCGATGCACAGATGGAACCCACTCCCGCCAATGAGTAATCAGATCTGCCACTGCGACACCGCTCCACCCATATCCCGGATCGAAGGATATTGAGATGGGCAGAATGAAAGCCTTTACCGATCTGTTTATCCAACGACCGGTGGTCGCCATCGTGATCAATCTACTGATCGTCATCGCCGGCATCCAGGCCTGGAACAGTCTCAACATCCGGCAATATCCGCGCAGCGAGAACGCCACCATCAATATCTCCACCGTCTATGTGGGCGCCAGCGCGGAGCTTGTGCGCGGCTTCATCACCACGCCGCTGGAGCAGGCCATTGCCTCGGCGGACGGTGTCGATTACATAGAGTCGAAGAGCCTGCAGGGCTTCTCCATGATCAACGCCCGTCTCAAGCTCAATTATGAGCCCACCAAGGCACTGGCGGAGATCACCGCCAAGGTGAACCAGGTGCGCAACGACCTGCCCGCCGAGGCTCAGGTGCCGGCAATCTCGATCCAGTCGGCCGACTCCCAGTTCGCCTCTGCCTATATCAGTTTCGCCTCCGATATCCTCTCCCAGGCGGAGATAACCGATTATCTCATCCGTGTGGTGCAGCCGCGCTTGGCTGCCGTTGCCGGGGTGCAGCGCGCGGAGGTGCTCGGCGCCCGCACCTTCGCCATGCGCATCTGGCTCAAGCCGGATAAGATGGCCGCCCTCCATATCAGCCCTGCCCAGGTACGCCAGGCGCTGGCGGCCAACAACTTCCTCGCCGCCGTCGGCACCACCAAAGGCGCCCTGGTGCAGGTCAACCTCACCGCCAATACCGATCTCCACTCGGTGGAGGAGTTCGAACGCCTGGTGATCAGGTACGATGGGGACAGCATCGTACGCCTGCAGGATGTGGCCGATGTCACCCTCGGCGCCGAAGACTACGACACCTCGGTACGTTATCTGGGTCAGACGGCGGTCTTCATGGGCATCTTTCCCCTGCCCAACGCCAACACCATCGACGTCATCCAGCGCGTGACCACCGAGATAGACGCCATCGCGAAAGACCTGCCCACCGGCCTCGAAGTCAACATCGGCTATGACGCATCGGAATACATCGCCAATGCGATCACAGAGGTCACCAAGACCCTGGGCGACACCCTGATGATCGTCATCGTCGTCATCTACCTCTTCCTCGGATCGCTCCGCTCGGCCCTGGTGCCGATGTTCGCGATACCGGTCTCCCTGATCGGCAGTATCTTTCTGATGCAGGTTTTCGGCTTCACCCTCAACCTGCTCACCCTGCTGGCGATCGTGCTCTCCGTCGGACTGGTGGTGGATGACGCCATCGTGGTGGTGGAGAATATCGAGCGCCATCTGCGGGAGGGCCGCAGCAAGCGGGAGGCAGCCCTGCTGGGGGCGCGTGAACTGGTGGGGCCGGTGATCGCCATGACCATCACCCTTGCGGCGGTCTATATGCCGATCGCCCTGCAGGGAGGGCTGACCGGCACCCTCTTCCGCGAGTTCGCCCTAACCCTGGCCGGCACGGTCACCATTTCCGGTATCGTCGCTCTGACCCTTTCGCCAATGATGTCATCCCATATGCTACGCAGCGCCGCCGACGAGGAGCGCGGCTTCACGGGTTGGGTCAACCACCACTTCGACCGCCTGCGACAGGCCTACGGCCGCCTGATTGACAACACACTGCAGGCGCGTCCCTTCGTCTACGCGATCTGGTTCGCCGTATCCCTGGCGGCCATTCCGCTCTACAACATGTCGCCCAAGGAGCTCGCACCAGGTGAGGATCAGAGCGTGATCTTCGGTATCATCAACGCACCGGCCAACGCCACCGCCAATCAAAAGGCCTTCTTCGGCAAGGCCGTCGAGGATGCTTTCCTCAGTACCTCAGAGGTCGATCTCACCTTCCAGATCCTGCTCGCCCCCTCCGTTGGAGCGCTCTACGATACCGACGGTTTCTCCGGCATGGTGGTCAAACCCTGGCAGGCGCCGCGGGAGCGTACGGTATTCGAGATACTGCCGGAGATCCAGGGTAAACTCTCACAGGTTCCCGGATTCCAGGTCTTCGCCACAACGCCGCCTGCCCTGCCTGGCGGCAGCAACTTCCCCATCGAGTTCATCATCGCCTCCACCGCGGATGCGGAGCGGCTGCTCGAATTCGCCCAGCAGATACAGGCCAAGGCGACCGCCAGCGGCATGTTCCACTTTCCACCCCAGATCGACCTGAGATATGACCAGCCCCAGGCCCAGGTGGTACTGGATAGAGACAAGATCGGCGTGCTCGGCCTCAACCTCAACCAGGTCGGCAGCGACATGGCCGCGGCCCTGGGCGGTGATTTCGTCAACCGCTTCAATATCGCCGGACGCAGCTACAAGGTGATTCCGCAGATCGAGCGTTCCCAGCGGCTCAATCCTGATCAGCTCACCAACATCTACATCAACGGCCCCGAAGGGGAGTTGATACCGTTGAGCAGCGTGGCCCACATCGAGAACAAAACGGTACCCCGCTCCCTCAACCGCTTCCAACAGCTCAACTCGGTGAAGCTGTCGGGCATGACAAACCGCACCCTCGACGAGGCGCTCACCGTGCTTGAAGAGGCGGCCCGGGAGATCCTACCCCCCGGCTATTCGATCGACTATACAGGCGAGTCGCGCCAATTGCGCCACGAGGGCAACAAGTTCCTGCCGGCGTTCATGCTCGCCATTGTCATGATCTTCATGGCGCTGGCGGTACAGTTCAATTCATTCCGCGATCCCCTGATCATCCTTTTCGGTTCGGTTCCCCTGGCCATGTTCGGCGCCCTGCTCTTCACCTTCCTGAAGATGCCCAATCCCAACATGCCCTTCTGGACCAGCGGCTGGACCACCACGCTCAACATCTACGCCCAGGTTGGGTTGGTCACCCTCGTCGGTCTAATCGCAAAGAATGGCATTCTCGTGGTTGAGTTCGCCAACAAACTCCAAGAGCAGGGGTTGCCGAAGGTCGACGCCGTGCGCGAGGCGGCCATGACCCGCCTGCGTCCTGTGTTGATGACCACTGTTGCGACGGTTGCCGGCCACTTTCCGCTCACCCTGGTCACGGGCGCCGGTGCGGCAGCACGAAACTCCATCGGCCTGGTGCTGGTGGGCGGCATGGCTATCGGCACCCTCTTCACCCTCTTCGTGTTGCCGTCGATCTATGTCCTGCTGGCAAAGGAGCACAACGCTGAGCCTGTCGCAAACATGGATACTGAAGCAACGGCTGGCAAAGCCGAACCGCTACTGAGTTCGGATTAAATTGGACAGGGCGGGCCATCTTGGCGAACAAGCGCGGTCATATCCCCAAAGACCAACCCCCCGTTCTTGAGCGGCTACAGATCGATCCCAAGCATTGGCTCTACATGACGCAACATTTCGAGAGTAAGTTCAAAGGACTGGTGGGTACGGCCTACACCCTCAAAGCAGCTTGTCAGATATTGGGCTACCGGCGGACGCCTAATCTTTCCGTTTGTCAGCGACTGCTCACGTAGCAAAATATCCTTAGAATAACCAGAGGGCACCGATCAGCGTAGGCTGAGGGGTAAGTATGCCCACAATTACCGATTTCTCGAAAAACTCATCATTTCTTCCCATGTTCTCTTAAATTCCCACTCAAAATCACACTTCCTATACCCAGTTAAGAGATCCGCATGAGAATGTTTTATGATTCGTCAGTTTGGGCAATTTGGATGGGGGTCTAGGTTATTTTAGTTTTTTTAGAAAACATACGATTCTGTCCGTTTCCTTGAAGCCGAGATTCTTATGAGCTTTGATACTTACTTTATTATCTATCTCCGCATCACTGGCAAGTTCCGAATATCCGTTTAGTTTTGCCCAGGTTTCGGCTTGAGCCATGAGCATTTTTCCTAGACCCTTACCTCGAAAGTCATTTTCTACATACCAACCTTCAACATATGGTACTTCTGGATAATTACTCCCCTCAGCATAGCTTCGAACATTTAGTTCAATAAAGCCTACAGGACTGTCATTTACCTCTATTAAGAAACATTCCCGAATATTATTTGAGGCATTCGAAAAGTAGTTTTCGATTTCTGTTGTATGTACTGCATAAGAGTCGGGCCAGAGAGAATTTCGCAGTTTTGCCCAATGCTCTATATCGTCTCTGATTGCGCTTCTTATATTCATGGATTTGTATCTAGCGCAGTCACAGTAGGGACACCGGTTGCCCGGCGCCCCCTGCACAGATCCCCGCATGAAGTTTTCCCTCACGGGGCTCCTCGGTTGTACTCGC
>JAHXHS010000067.1 GCA_025656455.1 Candidatus Thiodiazotropha sp. (ex Epidulcina cf. delphinae)
TTCTCCAGGCTGTCATCCGTTGGGTAAGAGGTAAAGAACTATGATGAGCTAATCCTTGACTTATCTGGGGTGTCCATATATGTCCGGGTAAATGGCCAATCGTAAGCCTGGTTTTCAATTCAAGTTAGGCTCAGATGCCCCTCAACACTGACAGGCTCGCCTATCGGCAAACCTGTCAGAGAGGGTCAGGCGCTTAGATCGGCGCATTCTCACAATTCGTAGTGTAGATAGCAATAATCTGATCTTTGGTGATCCTCAGATTATCTACCGCAAGGGGCAAGCGCTCCGGTATCTCAGTGGCGACCCGCAATACAGGTTGGGGATTATCATTGACCCCCATCAGATAGACAATCTTACCCAAAACAACCTGCAATGAGCGGAATGTCCCTTTCGATTTAATCCCGCGCGCATTCATATCGAGCACCACCTGATCAATATTATCCAGGCGGTAGACGCGGCCATCCTCCTCGTTATAGAGCGTATGTAAATTTCCCTGCTCATCAATACCCACGATCTTCTCAACAATAACCAAGGTGTCAGACAGCCGGCCAGACGATAAACTTTCAGCTTTCTTGGAATCAGGTGCTTCGCTGGCTGTCACGCAAATGGGCAGAAACAGTAATGAGACTGCCAGAAAAGATGAACGAACAAACTGTATGTATATCTTCATATTCGTCTCCAGAATCCAGACGGGGTCAGAAAATCCGTAATAATCAAAATCAATCCCAGAAAACCGAGACCACCATTTCCCGTAAATTCTAACTGAGCCTTCTTGCAGAATACGGGGATTTCTTCCCATTTTTTTGCCTACCAATCCTCACACCTGATGCCTGGCCGTATATTCAACTGATAGTTTGGCGTGACTATCTTGGCCTCACAAAATCGCAAATTGATTAAATTGAGTTGAAATTTAGTGGCCAAACCTTAACTGCGTCTTAAACCAAAACTATAGATTTTTAAACTGTGAATCGTTACTTAAGGATTAATTAAGATTTAAGAAAATACTGGCCACCACTGCCTGCGCAAGATATTCAAGCCTTATATCGCATTCATTTATATCTTTGTGATAGGCCTGGGACAATGCATGACCATCCGCACGCCATTCACACACACTCTCCCTACTATTAACCCTAGTACTCCGTCAACCTAATAACTTAGGATGCAGTGTGCCCCACATCATCCAAGGCAAGGCGCAGTCCGCAGGGAGAAGTGGCACATGGATGTGCCGTTTACGGACCGAAGGATGGAATGGCATGCCCTTTTCAAGGACTGCAACGCCGCATTGGATGATGTGGGGCGCACCCTTTGGGCCAGTCAGGAAGCGGCCATCTGCGTTGTTGCGCTCCCTTGAATTAGCAACGGCTAGTCCTGCGCTCGCACGCCTAGCAGCTAGCCGCTTCCTGACTGGCTGCATCCTAAGTTATTAGGTTGACGGAGTACTAGTGTGGTGTAACGTATAAACTGTACCCATCAGCGAGACGCTAAGCTGTTAGCTGCGCCCCGAAGGAAGTGCCCTTGGGGTGCTAGGCGCGTTGCGCCGGGAGAAGTGGCACATGGATGTGCCGTTTACAGACCGAAGGATGGAATGGCGCGCCCTTTCCAAGCAACGCAACAACGCAGATGACGGCTTAGCGTCTCGCCCGAAGGGAGGCCCACCCGAAATCACTCGAAATTTGAATCGGTGTCCGGGTAAATGGGGAAACTGCTGCAACGGGCGCACCGCACCGGTCCCAATGCCGGTAAGCCCTTCATCCACAACACGAATTATCCCAGATGCAAATGCTTTTCCTGGCCGGACAACCCGAAGCGAAGCGCTTCGTGGCAAGCTAGTGGACCGTGATGTAAGATAGTCCCATTCGATACTCGTAGCATACCTCCCGTGCGATTGCATTTTCAGAGATTGGATAGGGAGCTACGTATGAGCCGTAAGCAGGGAGACGTTCGATGAGCAGCTACGACTACCTATACTATCCATACATCAATTTCCGCAGTGAAACCTGGCTGAAGAAGATGGCGCTGTATGCCGATTCGGTGTCGCGCATCGTGCCGGATGGCTACCCGACGCGGCCATCGCGCACCCTCGACCTTCTGGTCGAGGAGCATTTCGTACGCAGCTTCGCACCCTGGGAAGCGGGCGACCAACCGGCGCGGGTATTCTCGGACTTCGTAATTGAAAACCAGGAACCGCTGCGCACGCAATACGCGATCGACACCGAGCAGCACTGGTCGTCCGACCTGGAGGACGCCCACGTCCGCGAGGAATCGGCCACCAACCGCGCCTACGTAGAAGCCTCAAAGCTTGACGGTGCTGATCTGGAGGCGATGATCGCCACCGGCCTCGTGGTGCATGGCCGCGGCGAGGAGATCAACTGGATCGGCATGCACCCGCGGCTCGCCAACACGTTCATGACGCTGCTGATGAACGGCATCCTGGCCGATGAACCACACCTACAGCCGGTGGCCGATTTCGGTTCCAACGCCGTGGATGTGCACATCGATTCCAAAGCCGGCCTGACACGCGCGCTGCTGCCATATGGTGAAGGAATCACGGATGTCGACGCCAGCCGCGATGCGTTTGTGGCATTCGCCTTTCAGCAAGTGCTACCGGTGAATATCGCAACGCTCGACATCCACGAGATCTGGGCGCTACGGGAACGCTTCGCCAGCGAGCTGGGGCGCTTCCAAAAAGCCGTGGCCGCATTCGTGACCGAACACAAGCACCTCGATGACATCAAGAACCGCGACCGGATGATTCTGGCCATGGCCGCCAAGTATGAACAGGACGTGCAGCCGACGCTGACTGATCTCCAGAAAGCGTTCAAAGGCATCGGCATCAAGACCCTATTCAGCTCGATGGGGGTCACCCTGGCGGCACCGGGCGCGCTCACCGCGCTCGGGCTCGCCTTCAACCCGGTGTTGGCAGGAATCGCCGGAGGCGCGCTGGCAGTGGCCGAAATTCTGCACACCCGCGAATCCGCGAGGGAGGCCGCGATCAAACGCTGTGAGTACTCGTGGCTGTATCGTCTGGAGACTGAGCTCGCACCTAGCACGCTCACCCAGGAGATTAGCGAACGCGCCACCACGCTGTGGCGAAAAGCCGCGTGAGAATGAGAGGCTGCTGCTTAACGAATAACGAACAGGAGAGTAAAAATGGAAATTAATGCTTTACCTAAATACGATATGAGTGACAATCCTACAAACTGTTGCCCCAGATTTAATTCAGAAGGTTGGGACGAACAAGAACTCCACTTTAAAGACAAGCTGTTTGTCAAGGCAAAGACAAAAAGTATTTTTCATATTCCTATCAATATGGGATCTGTCTTCCCGAAAACATTTAGCGCCATAGAAAATGCACATGCAACAGATGACAATAATTTTATTGTCTTATCATATGACCCTTCCGCATGGACCGGAGAACACTATTTCTCGGTAAACAAGGACATTCCCGGTCAGGAAATGATACATATGACGGGAGATTATTTGACGAAAATTTTCGAGGGGCCATATAAAAACGTACCTAAATGGGAAAAAGCAATGAACACATTTGTGAAAAACAAAGGAAAGCACGTGAAGAAAACATATTTTTTCTACACCACCTGTCCGAAGTGCGCTAAATTTTACGGTAAAAATCATGTAATTGCCGTGTCTGAAATTGAATAAGATAAAACAAGGCATTAAAACTGACGCTAACGGGATTATTTTATCCCACGTCCAAGTAAATAGGAGAGATCATATGACAGAAAAAAGAACACCGCTTGACTGTGACGCAGGGCACAGCACTACGCACAACGGTCTTGAATCGCATAAAGGCATGGGATGTACAAAACAAGCCGCCCTTGACGATCTAAAAAGCAATATTTGGGTCACCATTCTGGAAAGCCGTTCACAGGCCGGTGAAAAATGCTCTCAACACCCATGCAGTCGCGGCGGAGATTGCCGTACAAAGCTAACCAAAGATGATGGGACAGGCGATGATCTTGATCTGGATACCATCAGTGTCAAATACGTCACTGTTGAGATTGACGATTGCCCCAATAGGCTGGGCTGGGAATGCAAAGTTGATGGAACACTATCTATACGTTCCATGTGCTATTGCCAGTAGATAGGCGATAAATTCAGTAGAAGGAGATAAAACAAAAAAACCACCCCACATGCTGGACGAGTACAATCACATACAGCCGACCCGTCAACTCGCCGCTTTTCGTGCCCCGTCACACTGGGTTGCCAGTCGGCTGACGTAAGGCATTGTGTTTCAAGTAAGTGTCGGGAGTAAGCTATGTCCGAATCACCGCCGACAGCACAGCGCGATATCACCCTGGAGGGAAAAGCGCTGACCAAGATCTACCACACCGGCGCCGTCGAGGTAGAGGCCCTGCGCGGGGTGGACCTGCAACTCTTCGAAGCTGAACTGGTGGTCCTGCTCGGCCCCTCCGGCAGCGGTAAATCGACCCTGTTGAATATCCTCGGCGGCCTCGACACGCCGACCGCCGGATGGGTGCGCTTCCGGGAGATGGAGATCACCGCGGGCGACGAATCGACCCTGACCCGCTACCGGCGCGACCATGTGGGTTTCGTGTTCCAGTTCTACAACCTGATCCCCAGCCTGACCGCGCGGGAGAATGTGGCCCTGGTCACCGAGATCGCCCAGGATCCGATGGACCCGGCGGAGGCGCTGTCGCTGGTCGGGCTGGCTGAGCGCATCGACCACTTCCCCGCCCAGCTCTCCGGCGGCGAGCAGCAACGGGTCGCCATCGCCCGGGCCATTGCCAAACGCCCGGACGTGCTGCTTTGCGACGAACCCACCGGCGCCCTGGATAGCCATACCGGCATCCTGGTGCTGGAGGCCATCGAACGGGTCAACCGGGAACTGGGCACCACCACGGCGGTGATCACTCACAACACGGTAATCGGCAACATGGCCGACCGGGTGCTCCACTTCGGCGACGGCCGGGTGATCGACAGCGAGCACAACGCGAGCCGTCAACCGGCGCACGAACTGAGCTGGTAAGCGACGATGCGTGCCCTGAACCTGAAACTGCTGCGCAACTTGTGGAAACTGAGGGGCCAGGTATTGGCGATCGCGGTGGTGATCGCCTCCGGCGTCGCGGTGCTGGTGATGTCCCTGTCGGCGCTCCAGGCGCTGCAGGATACCGCCGCCGCCTACTACGAACGACAACGTTTCGCCGATGTCTTCAGCAATGTGAAACGTGCCCCCCGCCGGCTCATCGAACGCATCAGCGCCATCCCAGGGGTGCGTTCGGTGGAGGCGCGCATCAGACAGGTGGCCACCCTCTCCATCGACGGCTTTGCCGAACCGGTGATCGGCGAACTGGTGTCGATCCCCGAACAGGGCGAACCCCGCCTCAACCGCCTGGTGTTGCGCAGCGGACGCCGGGTGGCGCTCGGCCATCCCGACGAAGTGGTATTGAGCGAACCCTTTGCCGAGGCCCATGGGCTGCAACCAGGCGATCGCCTGAAGGCGCTGATGAACGGCAATCAGCGCACCCTGACAGTGGTCGGCATCGCCCTCTCCCCCGAGTTCATCTACACCATCGGGCCGGGGGCGTTGATGCCGGACAACCTGCGCTATGGAGTGATGTGGATGGGCAGCGAGGCGTTGGCGGCGGCCTACGACCTGGAAGGCGCCTTCAACGACCTGAGCCTCGGCCTGCTGCACGGCGTCGAACCTGAACCGGTGATCGAACGTCTCGACCGCCTGCTGGAGCGCTACGGCAGCCGCGGCGCGATCCCGCGCAAGGACCAGATCTCCAACTGGTTCCTGATGAACGAGATCGAGCAGCTAAAGACCATGTCGACCATCCTGCCGATCATCTTCCTCTCGGTGGCCGCCTTTCTCAGCAATATGGTGCTGAGCCGGCTGATCGCCACCGACCGCAGCGAAATCGGACTGATGAAGGCCTTCGGCTACAGCAACCTCCAGGTCGGCTGGCACTACACCAAGCTGGCGATGGCGATGGCCGGGGTGGGCATCCTCCTGGGTTGGGCGCTCGGGGCCTGGCTGGGACGGGTCAATACCGAACTCTATGCCGAGTTCTTTCGTTTTCCGTTGCTGATCTTCCGTCCCGATGCCGGGGTCTTCGCCGTCGGCGCCATCGTCAGCCTGATCGCCGCCCTGGCCGGCAGCCTGGGGGCGGTGCGCCACGCCGCCACCCTGCCCCCGGCCGAGGCGATGATGCCCCCGGCCCCGCCGCTGTTTCGCAGGACCGGACTCTCCCGAGGCCGCGCCGCCCACTGGCTCGACCAGCCGACCCGCATCATCCTGCGACAGATATTCCGTTCCCCCCTGCGCGCCCTGTTCACCAGCATCGGCATCGCCCTGTCGGTGGCGGTGATGATCATGGCCCTGCAATGGATCGACTCCATTGAGGAGATCGTGCAGGTCTATTTTCACGACGCCCAACGCCAGGACATGATGGTGGGGCTGGTGGAGACCCAATCCGATACGGTCCTGCAGGCGTTCCGCCGCATGCCGGGGGTACTCGCCGCGGAACCGATGCGTTTCGTCAGCGCCGACCTGCGCGCCGGCAACCGCAGCCACCGGGGTTCGATCGAGGGCATCCGCCCCAACCCCGAACTGCAACGGGTCTACGATGCCGGCGGGCGGGTGGTCGATGTCCCGCCGGACGGGTTGCTGCTCGCCACCAAGCTGGCGGATAAGCTGGGAGTAGCGCTGGGCGATACCGTGCGGGTCGAGGTACTGGAGCATCGGCGGCCGGTGCGCGAGCTGCCGGTGGTGGCGCTGTTCGAGACCTATATGGGCATGCCGGCGTATCTGAATATCAACGCCTTCAACCGCATGATGGGACAGGGCGGCAGCCTGGAAGCGGTCAGCCTGCTGGTCGACGAGAGCCAGCTCCCAGCCCTCTATCAGCGCCTGAAATCGGCGCCCAAGGTCTCCGCGGTGACGCTCAAGGACGCCGCGGTGCAGGAGTTCAACG
Organism: Candidatus Thiodiazotropha sp. (ex Epidulcina cf. delphinae); assembly: GCA_025656455.1. Taxonomy (GTDB): domain Bacteria; phylum Pseudomonadota; class Gammaproteobacteria; order Chromatiales; family Chromatiaceae; genus Thiodiazotropha. The sequence goes on from JAHXHS010000067.1 coordinate 6,960, forward strand.
ACACCATGGGAGAGACGCTGATGATCTATGTCAGCTTCTTCGCCGCTTTCGCCTGCGCCCTGGGCTTCGGCGTAGTCTACAATAGCACCCGCATCGCCCTCTCGGAGCGCGGACGCGAACTTGCCACATTAAGAGTGCTGGGCTTCCATCGCGGCGAGATATCCTACATCCTGTTGGGCGAGGCGGCCCTGCTGATCCTGTTCGGCCTGCCGTTGGGCTGTTTCGTCGGCCACGGCCTGGGCTGGCTGATGACCAGCGCCATGGACTCTGAGCTCTACCGCATCCCGCTGGTGATCAAGGCCGCCACCGACGCCACCGCGGTGCTGGTCACCCTCGTGGCCACCGCCTTCTCGGCCGCTGTCGTCAGGCGACGGCTGGACCGCCTCGACCTGATTGCCGTACTGAAGACACGCGAGTGAACGCCATGACTGCACACTGGAAACGCATCCTGCTCTGGAGCCTGTTGGGCCTGATCCTGCTGGGCACCCTGGTCTGGGCCTTCATCCCCAAGCCGATCGCGGTGGATCTGTTGACCCTGGCGCCGGGCGAGCTGGTGGTGACCGTCGATGAGGAGGGAGAGACCCGGGTGCGGGATGTGTTCGTGTTGTCGGCGCCGATCAGCGGCCGGGCGATGCGCATCGATGCCGAGGTGGGGGATGCGGTGGTCGCCGACGAGACCCTGCTGGCAGAGATCGAACCCATCGACCCGACCCTGCTCGACCCCCGCAGCGAGGCCCAGGCCCGGGCCGACATCCGCGCCGCCGAGGCCAACCGTATCCTGGCCGAGGCAGCCGTCAAAGAGGCCAGGGTCGAGCTGGACTTCGCCCTCAGCGAACTGAAGCGCGCCCGAAGCCTGCGCAAGGAGGCGGTGATCTCCGAACGGGAGCTGGAGTCGGCCGAACGCACCCACCAGACCCGTCAGGCCGCCCTGGAGACCGCGCTGGCCACCCGCCAGGCGCGCCAGGCCGAACTGGAGCGGGCGCGGGCCGAACTGATCTCGCCCGCCGAATCGCGGCAAAAGTCGGACGACTGCCAATGCGTGCCGATCCACTCGCCGGTGGATGGGCGCATCCTGAAGATCCTGCACAAGAGCGAAGGGGTGGTGAATGCCGGCGAGCCGCTGGTGGAGATCGGCGACCCTGGCGAGCTGGAGATCGTCGCCGACCTGCTCTCCTCCGATGCGGTCAAGGTGGAGCCGGGCCAAAGCGTGATCATCGAAAACTGGGGCGGCCAGGCAGCCCTGTCGGGCAGCGTGCGCCGGGTGGAGCCCTTCGGTTTCACCAAGGTCTCGGCGTTGGGCATCGAAGAGCAGCGGGTGAATGTGATTATCGACTTCACCAGCCCCAAGGCGCAGTGGTCGCGCATTGCTCACGGCTACCAGGTCGATGCGCGGATCGTCCTCTGGCAAGGGGATGAGGTGCTCAAGCTGCCCCTCACCGCCCTGTTCCGCAATGGGGAGGATTGGGCCGTGTTCGTGGAACAGCAGGGCAAGGCCCGGCAACGCCAGATAAGGATCGGCAGACGCACCGGCCTGGAAGCAGAGATCCTCAGCGGCGTCACCGCCGGAGAGCGCATCCTGGTCCATCCCAGCGACAAGATCGCCGAAGGGGTCGCCATCGAGGCGAGGCGTTAAACGCCATGCAATGAACTATCCCAGCACCCGTCCTGAAACAAGACAATTTTTCTCGCAAAGACGCCAAGATCGCAAAGTTATAACTTATTGCTTTTGCCATGTTTGCTTTTCCTTGGCGATCTTTGCGTCTTTGCGAGAGTTTTTCTTTCCAGACGGGACTAGTACTCCGTCAACCTGATAACTTAGGATGCAGTGTGCCCCACATCATCCAAGGCAAGGCGCAGTGCGTAGGCAGGAGTGGCACATGGATGTGCCGTTTACGGACCGAAGGATGGAATGGCCTTAGTCCTTGTCAAGCACTGCAACGCCGCTGCGGGACAGGCCAACTGAACCCGGCATTATCATATTGAAAGAGTACTTAGGCTCACTCATGCATCCCCTTCTACGCCGAGAGGCCGCTGGCGAACCTGTTCCCTGTACGCCGTCGTGAACCGGCCTTGCAATTCAATACCGCTGGCAATCAATCGGGCAATATACTCGGCGGGCTCCAGGGGAGAGACGGGGAGAAAGCGTAGATACAAGACACCTTGGGGAGCAGGCAGACGATGACGAAAAACCAGCTCGCCATAATCCCGATCGAAAGTAACTATGATGCGACCTTCGGCATGAGCAAGCCGCATTACCGCATCGTCGGAAATCCCCGGCGACCGTTCCGTTATCGAGACCACATCATGTCCGGCCTCGCGCAAGACCACCACGCTGCTCAAAGGAATATTCTCGTGCCAACAGACGCATCAGGCGACGCCGCTCTTGAGCGGGTAGATTGCCTCCTCCCGTATGACCTCGGCGGAAAAGGCAAACACGGCCTGAAACGCCTCATTGGACAACTGTGGATAATCTTCAAGAATACGCTGTTCCGTCCAGCCTTCCGCCATTAGGCCCAACAGAAAATCCACGGAAAGCCGGATTCCCTTTACGATGGGCTTACCCGCCAGAACGTCAGGATCAGTATGGATATATTCATGCCAGTTCATGGGCTTATTCCTGTTCGATACGATAGAGAGCAAATGGCAATGGGAGATACCCCACCGCCAACGGCAGCTGAATCTCGTTGTAGTTCCCGGAGACTACCAGACTAACGGAACAACGACTACCGGGACACTGTTTAATGCTATCAACGCCTAAAATCGATCCCCAAGGTCTCATCGGTTGATATGCCTTGATGCGCCTGACTTTTTCACCTACCCAAACTGGAAAAGAGCCAAAACATTATGTCTAGAATAATTTAGGATTCAGTGAGCTTATCAGCGCCCATGGACAGCGTTACGCCCCTTGGCAAGGGATGGGCCATTGCCAAGGGGCGTGCCTTGCCATGCGCGCTGACAAGCTCACCCGAAGAAAAAAACCGGCGCAAGCGCCGGTTCAACTCGTCACACATCAACTCAACAGACGATGATCAGCTACGCAGTTTCTTCCGCCCGCGAAAACCTAGCCCGATCAGACTTATCCCCATCAACGCCAGGGTCGAAGGTTCAGGAATTGAGGCTCCCCCCGACAATTCCGTAACATGGCTGATCTGAAAGCCATCGGACGGCAGGTTCATCGCGCCGGACAGGAGAGTCGTATCGAACACCCCCCAATCCAACGAAGCGACGTTCTGAAACAGCGCAACGCGTTGGGCGTTTTTGATCAGGTAATAATCGGGCTCCGTCGACTGCAGCAGAAAGGCGAAGACATTTGCCGTATCCGTCGAGAGATAACTCACATTCTCTGTCTTCACGGTATAGGAAACAATCGGTGAGCCAAGCATCGAATTCACCCAGGCCACCTCGTTGGTGGGGTTCCCCTGCTTATCGGCCTCGAAGAGAAAGATGTCAGGATCGCCGACATCCGTGCCGAAATAGGGGCCGGCCTCATCGATGGCAACGGCGAGACAAGCTGGCGACGCCAAACTGAGAAGAAGTAACATCGGACTGTATTTAAAAAGATGCTTCATCTTCATCGACTCCGGTAATGGTTATTGGTGTAAAAGATTAGACGCAATCCACATGCCACCATTTCGTCATTCTCATCAGGGCATTTATCAACTGACTGTTTTATCGTGAGAAATAGCTGTTCGAACGCAAAACGCACAGGCCGAAGCAGATTCCTGTTCATCCTGGTGTAAAATTTATCGACAACCCATATTCAGAGAGTTTGGGAAAGGCGTCACAACTATCGGTTCGCTGGGAATTTCATTCATCCCCAACCACGGCCTCTTCTCCCATTCAGAGAGATAAAATCCTTTTGCCAATCGGCCCTCATCAGCCATTCCGCCCAACGAACCCGCCGATAGCTCGTCACAAAATAGTAGCTTGAGCGCCTGACGCTATCCCAATGGTGATAGAGATCCCCATAGGAAAGGGTCCCGTGATCCAACATAGCGAGAAAAGCGGATCAAAGATCTTTTCCCAAGCCCACGGGAAGAGGGGATTGCCCCTAGTGGAAGTGCGGGAGAGAAAATAGATTTATTCCCACAACAGCAGGGGATCGAGTGTAAAATTAACCGACAGATGGCTCATTTCCATACTGGCAAGGAACCCACTCGAATTGATGCCGACGATTTCGCAAACGGAAGGCATCTCCCGCACACAAGGAACACGTCTCTCCATTACCCACAACTCAAAAATGAACATTGGCCATTTCAAGTGCATCAATATAATTCTGTAATGCTCGATAACCACGCCAGATATT
>JAHXHS010000068.1 GCA_025656455.1 Candidatus Thiodiazotropha sp. (ex Epidulcina cf. delphinae)
CAACACTCAATACGGGTGGGTGGTTAACCCTTTCCCGACAGGGACTTTCACCCTGCAAGATGCACCAAGCTTCGCTTGGCGCTCTAACGCCGCAAATCACCGGCGGCAAAAAGCAGAGCGAGGTACGAGCGGCGCTTTTTGCCGTCCGTGTGCATTTGCTTTGTTAGACATTTTTTGCATCCATTATCTTTTTAACCAAGACAACAGATACAATAAATAATAATAGTTCAATAACCAATCCTGGCAGTACAACCAAGGTGAATCGTTCAACATAGAACATGCTTAAATTAACAGGGTACAAAAGTTCGAGAACAACCCTTCCTACCCATAGAATGGTCTTAATCACAACGTAGTAATATAGTACCTCTATAATTGACTCCACCTTTCTAGAGAATATTATTGTAAGGCTACCGAACGCCACCAATAGAATTCCTACAGCAAAAATAACCAATGTTACAAAACTGATTTCATCTGGTTGTAGTAGTGAAAAACCCTTTGCTTGATAAGCAAAAGAAGGCATTGCAAAATGCAGTAAACCCACAGCAACCTCAATGATTCCAGCAGCCAAGAGGATTTGTTTCGTCAGGTTTATTTGTTTTTCCATTTGTTTTTCCTTTTTTTGTCTAACGCTAAAGTTTTGGGGCCGAGGCGAAGCCGAGGTCCCAGCCCCGAAGGGGCGACAAGAACATATTGTTAAGGCTTTGTGGCATATTTACCGGCTATTACGTCATAAACCACACAAACGATGAAGACCACTAACGCACAAGCCAAAGCTGCTTTTGCATAAATTATGAGTGCGTCAAGTAAACCATTAAATTCTATAAATCCTAGCACCCCACTTGAACCTACAGATTCCTTGCCGAACTGATCATAGATGCGAATTGGACCGACATTAACCACTAAGAAATATGTCCATGGCAACATAAAACCTAAAAGACTGCTTGTGATCAATTTCGCTTTCATATCCAGACTTCTTTTGAGCCTTAACGCCTCGCATCAGCGGCTTGCAAAGCGCGTAGCGGTTTGCAAGTCCGGCTGCATGCGCTTGTTAGCGCTCTTTTAGGTTGTTCAATCATTTATTATTACTAGTTTGCTGTTTATTTATTGATAAATGGTTCCCACCATGCCTCGCTGTCACCCACCTGCCCAAGATTAACAATCTCCCCAATTTCAGGTGTTTGATATTCGATGCCAGATTGGCTAGCTGCAATCAAAAACCGCTCGATTGGTTCATGCCAGGGGAAAAGCCCTAGATCAAAGGTGCCCCAACCACTAGGTACTATCAGTTTTCCCTTTACGGCTTGATGTGCCTTAACAGCCTGTTCTGGGGTGTAATGAACCTCCATCTGGCCCTTCAAATTACTGTAAGCGCCAATCTCAAAGAAGGTCACATCGAACGGTCCCAGTCGTTCGCCGATTTCGAAGAGACCATTAAACCAGCCAGAATCCCCGCTAAGGTATAGATTCTGGTTTTTTCCTCGAATTCCATAGGAGGCCCAAAGCGTCAAGTTTTTATCAAAAATACCCCGCTCGGAAGTGTGCTTGGACGGTGCTGCGGTAATCGTTAAACCATCAATCGATTTTAGCTGCCACCAGTCGAGTTCGAAAATCCTCTTATGGGGTACTCCCCACTTTTCCAGCAATTCCCCCACTGCCAGAGGCGCGATGAAGTTGCTGGTTTTGGGAATTAGTGCCTTAATTGAATCCTCGTCCAGATGGTCAGGATGATTATGGGTAATCAATACCACATCGACTAAAGGAAGGCTGTCTGTCGAAGCCAGTGTTTTTGAATATCGCTTAGGACTCACCCATCCAAAGGAGCCTGCTCGTTGTGAGAACATGGGATCGGTCAGGATCACTTTATCATCAATCTTAATAAGGAAGGTTGTGTGGCCAAGCCAGGCGAATTGCAAGCCGCGCTGTTCGTTCCACTGGGAAATGTCAAATGGCACCGTGGGCAGTGGTGAATCAGGTATAAATCCTTCTGATTTATCGAAGAAGTAATTCCAGAACATCTTCAGACTTGGCCCCCATTCTACTTCTGGAACCCGTTCAGGATTTTGGAATGTTTTACCATTCCATTGCGGGCTTTCTTCTATGCGTTGCTGTCGATTAAAATCAGACGCATTTATAGTGGTACATCCCAATATAGCAATCTGTATAACAAGAAATCCATATGAGAGGATGTAGTTAATTGCTGGTCTTTTTCCTGACTGCACATTCTTTCTCGGTATACAGAGCTAACGTTTTTAATAAGGGGCGCGCCGCTTTTGGCGCGTCCCAATGAGCGAAGCGAATGACTTGATTTTCTTGTTAGGCTTATTCAAAGTCAATGAACTCAGTTGGCAGAACCACATACCATTTGCCATTATGCTTTGATAATACTTGCAACATATACGGGACAGTCCATTCGCCTTTGGCTTTTACGTTACCTTCTTTGACAACAATATTTAATCTTTTCTCTGGCTCAATAGGAAATTTCATCCATTTGTTTTTATAAAAGCGTAACCTTTTTTCTTCTTTATTAGAATCTTTGTCATTGATAATATCAGTGATACTGATTTCATAAGAGTTATATTGAGAAGGTTTTTTTCTTTTAAATCTAAGCTCCATTTGCCTTTTATAATTCTTGGCATCACGCTCTTTATAAAACTTAAGAGATGCTGGGTATATTAAGCTCTCATATTTTTTTAAATTGTTTTCTTCAATTGCCTGAATTAGTAATTTTGCTGTTTCATCAGGTGAGCTAGACGCATAAGTGTATGATGCCGATAGCATCATTAGTAAAAGAAAAATTACTTTGTATAAATTGAGCATGTTTTTTAATAGCCTAACATTGAGTAGCGTGCAATTTGCCTTAAAATACGACTATCCCTGGGATTCAGCGTGCAAATTGCCTTCTATTTCGTCATATTCCGTTGGATCAAAGGCAAGTTGCCCGAATTAAATCGTGCAGATTGCCTGCTATCTACACTACGGGAAAAGAGGACTCGCCTGACCTCGGCCTCACTGTTTGTTTATTTTTACCTAATTTTCAGAATCTTACCAGTTCCATATAGACTCCCAGGTAAATGTTCAAGTTCTCGATCATATGTCAATCCGTGCAATTCGCCTGCTATTCCACACTGCTTGGTGATTGACTTTCTGGAAAAATTTGAATATTTTAGCCAAAAAAGAGAACTTATGGAGAACATATCATGGATGAAAGTGTCAAAAAATCCCCTTTTCTTCAAGAGATTGTGAATCAGATCCGTATTCGCCACTACAGTCGTCGAACAGAGGATACGCATCAATTCTGTTTACCCGGATCAACCCGCATTGCTCACACCCATTCGTCGCGAGGCGACTCAAGGGTAAGGCATGACTGGCTTTCCCGACCGAGGCGCGCGCAGGCATAACCGGCACTCTGCCGAGCACCCCGACCGAACGAAAGCCACTCAGGGCGTGCCATTGGGCCGCTGCGGTAGGCGGGGTGTTTAGGTCCCCTTGATGCCAACGAGTTGAAACCCGACAATGTCCTGCTTTCACCGACGATAATGAACCGCAATGGCCGACAACTCGATCCGCATCCAGGGTGCGCAGCAAAATAATCTGAAGAATCTCGACCTGGCGCTGCCGCTCGGTGAATTGATTGTGATTACCGGTGTCTCCGGCTCCGGCAAGTCATCTCTCGCCTTCGACACGGTCTACGCCGAAGGCCAGCGCCGCTACGTGGAGACCTTCTCGCCCTACGCCCGCCAGTTCCTCGACCGCATGGACCGGCCGCAGGTGGAGCGAATCGACGGCATCCCGCCGAGCATCGCCATCGATCAGACCAACCCGGTGCGCACCTCGCGCTCCACCGTGGGCACCATGACCGAGTTGAACGATCATCTGAAGCTGCTCTTCGCCCGCGCCGCAAAACTCTATTGCCACGGCTGCGGCCGTCCGGTGGAGAGCGATACGCTGCACGGAATTCTCAGACAGCTGATGCAGGCCGTCGGCGAAGAGGCGCCACGCCTGGTCGTCACCTTCGCCATCGAGGTGCCGCACAATTTCACCAATGACGAAATCAAGAAGGTATTGGCGCAGCAGGGCTACACCCGCGTCCACAGCGAGCATGACAACCACATCGAGGTGGTGCAGGACCGAGTCCGCCTCAACAAAGCGCACCGTGGCCGCCTGGTGGAGGCGCTGGAGATCGCCCTGGAGAAGGGCCACGGCAAGTGCGCCGTCTACCCGCTGGACGAAAACCGGGAGCCGGGGCAGCCGTGGAAATTCTCAAGTGGCCTTCACTGCGCCCACTGTGACATCCACTATAGGGAACCCCAGCCCAACCTCTTCTCCTTCAACTCGGCGCTCGGCGCCTGCGACACCTGCCGGGGTTTTGGCCGCACCATCGGCATCGACTGGAACCTGGTGATCCCCGACGACGCGCTCTCCCTGCGCGACGGCGCGATCAAGCCATTCCGCAGCGGCTACTCCATGGAGTGCCAGGAGGACCTGGTGCGCTACGGGCGCAAGCGCGGCATCGATCTCGACACACCGTGGAAGGCGCTGGACGAAAAGAGCAAACGCTGGGTCATCGACGGTGATGGCCCCTGGGACGGACGCACCTGGTACGGGGCGCAGGCGTATTTCGATTTTCTCGAGAGCAAGGCCTACAAGATGCACATCCGCGTCATGCTCTCCAAGTACCGTAGCTACGATGTCTGTCCCACCTGCCGCGGCGCACGGCTGAAGGACGAGGCCCTCGACTTCCGCCTCGGCGGCAAACAGGAAGCCGATGCCGCGCTCGACCCGGCGCTGCGCTTCCGCCACGACGGCATCGGCATGCCTGACGAGCGCTTCCGCAAACTCCCCGGCCTCAACATTCACGACCTGATGCAACTGCCCCTGGAGCGGGTGCGCCATTTCTTTGAGAATCTGTTTAACGACAAACGAGGTCGTCATTCCGACGAAGGCCGGAATCCATCTCGGAAGCTCCTGGATCCCGGCCTTCGCCGGGATGACGATGAGGGTCAACACCATTCATCTCAGTCAGCGTTTTCGGAATTCGACCTGCTGCTGGAGGAGATCCGCTCGCGCCTCAGCTACCTGCTCGACGTCGGCCTCGGCTACCTCACCCTGGACCGCCAGTCGCGAACCCTCTCCGGCGGCGAGGTGCAGCGTATCAACCTCACCACCGCCCTCGGCACCTCGCTGGTGAACACCCTGTTCGTGCTGGACGAGCCGAGCATCGGCCTGCACCCGCGCGACATCGACCGCATCAACGGCGTGCTGGCGCGCCTGCGCGATGCCGGCAACTCACTGCTGGTGGTGGAGCACGATCCGCAGATCATGCTCGCCGCCAACCGCATCCTCGACATCGGTCCCGGCCCCGGCGAGCGCGGCGGCGAGGTGGTCTTCTACGGCTCACCGAAACAGCTGCTGCGCAACAAAACTTCGCTGACGGCGAAATACCTCAAGGGCGAACTCAGCGTAGCGGAAAAACCAACGCACCCCTCTCCCCTCGGGAGAGATGACCGGGGCGAGGGCCGAGGTGAAAGCGACCACATCGAAATTCTCGGGGCCGCCGAACACAACCTGAAACAGATCGATGTGCGCATCCCGCTCAACCGCCTGGTTACCCTCACAGGCGTCTCCGGCTCCGGCAAATCGACCCTGGTGCAGGAGATCCTCTTCAACGCCCTGACCAAACTGAAGGGCAACCCGGAGGAGATCCCAGGCGCGCATAGAGAAATCAGAGGCCACGAAAAGATCGACGGCGTGGTAATGCTCGACCAGGCGCCGATTGGAAAATCCTCCCGCTCCAACCCGGTGAGCTACGTCGGCGCCTGGGATGGGATCCGCAAGCAGTTCGCCGGCACCCAACTGGCCAAACAGCGCCGCTACACACCGGGCACCTTCAGCTTCAACGCCGGCAACGGCCGCTGCCCCGTCTGCAACGGCTCCGGCTTCGAGCACGTGGAGATGCAGTTTCTCTCGGACGTCTATCTGCGCTGCCCCGACTGCAACGGCAAGCGCTACCGCAACCAAGTGCTGGAGGTGAAGGTGCGCGGCAAATCGGTGGCAGACATCCTGGAGCTCACCGTCACCGAGGCGTTGGCGTTCTTCAAGGAGGAGCGCGACATCCACAAGGCGCTGGAACCGCTGCAGGCGGTGGGCCTCGCCTACCTGCGCCTGGGCCAGCCAGTGCCGACCCTCTCCGGCGGCGAGGCGCAGCGCCTCAAACTGGCCGGTTATCTGGCCAAAACGGGCAAGCAGAAAAAGGCCGGCGACAAACTGCTGTTCCTGCTCGACGAGCCGACCACCGGGCTGCACTTCGCCGACATCGCGGTGCTGCTCAAGGCGCTGCGCCGACTGCTGCGAGAAGGTCACTCGCTGCTGGTGATCGAGCACAACCTCGACGTCATCGCCGCCAGCGACTGGCTCATCGACCTCGGTCCCGAAGGGGGCGACGGCGGCGGCAAACTGGTGTGCGAGGGCACGCCGGAGACGGTGAGCGCCCATAAAACCAGTCACACCGGCAAGGCCCTGCGCGACTACCAGGTGGCGCTGGACAGACTCGGCCGCGTAAGCGAACCGGCCAAAACCAAAACCGGCGCGGCCAAAACCGGCGCCATCGAGATCGTCCACGCCCGTGAACACAATCTGAAGAACACCTCGCTGGCGATCCCGCGCGGGAAGTTCACCGTAATCAGCGGCGTCTCCGGCTCAGGCAAATCGACCATCGCCTTCGACATCCTCTTCAACGAGGGCCAGCGCCGCTACCTCGAATCGCTCAATGCCTACGCACGCCAGTTCGTGCAGCCCGCCTCGCGCCCCGACGTGGATGCGGTGTTCGGCATCCCGCCCACCGTCGCCATCGAGCAGCGCACCAGCCGCGGCGGCCACAAGAGCACCGTCGGCACCCTCACCGAGATCCACCACTTCCTGCGCCTGCTCTTCGTTAAGCTCGGCATCCAGTACTGCCCTGAGTGCCAGGTGCCCATCGAACCACAATCGCGCGATGCAATCCTCGCCCAGCTGCTGCATGACTACCGCGGCAGGAAGGTCGTGCTAATGGCACCGCTCATCGTCAACCGCAAGGGCATCTACAAGGAGCTGGCGCAGTGGGCCGGCCGCAAGGGCTATCCCATCCTGCGCGTCGACGGCGAGCCCCTGCCCACCGACCACTGGCCGCAACTGGACCGCTACCGCGAACACAACATCGACCTGCCACTGGGCGAACTCATCGTCAAACCAGAGCACGAAACCGAGTTGCGCCGGCTGCTCGACGAGGCGCTGGACCAGGGCAAGGGCAGCGTGCGCGTGGCGCTGATCAAGCGCGGCGGCGACTGGGGCGAGGAGCAGCACTTCTCCACCCACCGCACCTGCCCCGACTGCGGCCGTGGCTTCGATGAGCCGGACCCGCGCCTCTTCTCCTACAACTCCAGGCACGGCTGGTGCCCGAGCTGCTATGGCACGGGCACTGTGCTGCCCGGCTTCGATGAGGCGCAGAGCGGCGAGGAGGGCGAATGGCTCGATGCGCCGAATGCCGATGAGGCCGAGCCGGAAACCTGCCCGAGCTGCGAGGGTGCGCGCCTCAACGACGAGGCGTTGGCGGTCTACTTCCACGACTGGAACATCGCCGACTATGCCGCCGTACCGGTGGACGAGGCCATCCCCATTTTCAAGGCGCTGGCGCTCAGCGCCCGCGAACAGGCCATCGGCCGCGACGTGGTCAGCGAGATCGTCTCACGCCTGGCTTTCCTCAAGGAGGTCGGCCTCGGCTACCTCACCCTGGATCGCGCCGCCCCCACCCTCTCCGGCGGCGAGGCGCAAAGAATCAGACTGGCCGCCCAGCTCGGCTCCAACCTGCGCGGCGTCTGCTACATCCTCGACGAACCGACCATCGGCCTGCACCCGCGCGACAACACCCTGCTGCTCAACACGCTGAAAAAGCTCAAGGGCAAGGGCAACACCATCGTGGTGGTGGAGCACGACGAGGAGACCATCCGCAGCGCCGAACACGTGATCGACATCGGTCCCGGCGCCGGGGTGCACGGCGGCCACGTGATCCACACCGGCAGCGTGGGGCAACTGATGAAGAACAGGGCGTCGCTCACCGGCCGCTTCCTTGCCAATCCACTCCAGCACCCGCTGTTCGAGCCGCGCCCGAGGCAAAAGGAGAACGCGCTAGCGATCAAAGGCGCCGCGCTCAACAATCTCAAGCAGGTGGCGATCACCATCCCGCTGCAGCGGCTGGTCTGCGTCAGCGGCGTCTCCGGCTCCGGCAAGTCGACCCTGGTGCGCGAGGTGGTGGTCAAGAGCCTGAAGAGCCTGTTCGTCCGCGGCAGGAAAAAGGGCCGCGTGGCTAACGGCCACTACCACGGTTGCGACAGGCTCGACGGCTGGCAGGCGATCCAACGCGTACTGGAGGTGGACCAGACACCGATCGGTAAAACCCCGCGCTCCTGTCCCGCCACCTACGTCGGCTTCTGGAACGACATCCGCAAGCTCTACGCTCAGACCGAGGATGCGCGCATCCATGGCTGGGACGCCGGACGCTTCTCCTTCAACACCAAGGAGGGCCGCTGCGAGACCTGCCAGGGCCAGGGCATGACCCGGGTGGAGATGAGCTTTCTACCCGACGTGAAGACCCTGTGCGAATCCTGCGGCGGCGCCCGCTTCAACCCGGAAACCCTGGCGGTGAAATACCGCGGCAAATCGATCGGCGACCTGCTCGCCATGAGCGTCGATGAGGCGGTAGCGTTCTTCGAACACCACGCCAACATCCATCACGCCCTGCAACTGCTGCAGGACGTGGGCCTCGGCTACCTCACCCTCGGCCAGCAGAGCCCCACCCTCTCCGGCGGCGAGGCGCAACGCATCAAGCTGGTCACCGAACTGGCCAAGGCCAAACCCAACGCCCGCACCTTTACGCCAACCTTATATGTACTCGACGAACCCACCGTCGGTCTGCACATGGCCGATGTGGAGAAGCTGATCCGCGTGCTGCATCGCCTGGTGGACGCCGGCCACTCCGCCGTAGTCATTGAACACAACCTCGACATCATCGCCGAGGCCGACTGGTGCATCGACATGGGCCCGCAGGGCGGCGATGCCGGGGGTGAGGTGGTGGTAGAGGGGACACCCAATCAGCTGCTCAAGGCATGGAAGCGATCTGAGACAGGAAAGGCGTTGAGGAAGCTTCTTATTAACCCGGCACCCTAATAGGTTGTGTTCAGCCGCTGTGTGCCAGCCTACAGCTTGCGCATCAAAACGCCGCTGTAGCACCCCTACAGCAAGTTTTGATAACGCAGTCTGCAGGCTGGCACACAGCGGCCTGTCTTTATTAAATCAATCTGTTAGTCGTAGGTCAGGTTGGCGCGGAGCGACTACCTGACATAACGGTGATGTCACGTAGCTACGCAACGTGACCTACGGGCTCATGCATCATAAAGCCATTTGCGCAGAATTTGCGGTGATTGGCGTTTATCAATTTGGGTGGATGTCTCAATTATTGTCCCATAAAGTAAAAAATCACATCCCCGCCGCTGTGGCTCGCGCCAGGTAATCCTGATAGGCAGGGATCGCAATCGCTGCCAAAATCCCCAAGAGCACGACCAGAATGAGAATAACCGCAATGATGACAGCCCCACCTCTATTCGGTGGTGGCTGGGGTCCAAATCTGTTGGCGCCCACGCTACCAGGCACAAACCAGAATATGAAAGGGACGAGTGGAATCAACAGACCCAAACTCAACCATCCCGACACGTTAAAGTCATGGCATCGTTGAATCGTCAGCGCAATATTGATGAAGAGCATGGTCCCCACTCCGAGCGCGATAATCGGAATCATCAATAGACCGATAGTTTCCTGGCTCATAATCGCCACGGCAAGCCCTGAAAGCGCTCCCATAATCAGATAACAGATTAAAGTGATACCAATGGTGTAGGCGATATAACGGAGACGTCCTATACGCCCATTGACGGATAATATCTTGATAGGACCATATGTTTCCTGGTCATTCAGAAGCTCGGTTTGCGGGGTGGCGTAGGGGCTGGTAGTTTCCATTGTAGGGCTCCATGAGACTAGATCCAAATCAGGATGATATAGTACAGAAAGTATCAAGGTTAACGTCAGTAGTGGATATATCTTTAGCTGTAGTGAATGGATTCAGGAGAGACTGTTTGAGCTAACCGACATCTTTACAGATTATCTCCAACTGGGCAGGCAGGGCCATACGCCATGACAAGTCAGGCGCCATACCCGGCCACCTAGCGCCGATCCTGGAACGGCTGAACATCGACCCGGACGCCTGGCTGGATACGGTGCGTGATTATGGCGGACGCCACTACCGGGTCGTTGGCACTAGGGAGGCGATCAAGCAATACAGTCAAGCCCTGGGTAGGAAATGGCTGTGTGTGACCGGGGCATTCCTGCGGTTGTATCGTTACGTGCTTGCCTAACCGGCATCCCTCTCCATTACCCACAACTTTCATAAATATTTCAATTAGTTAAGCATTTAAGTTAAACTGCAGATCCAACTTGAATCAAGATCTTA
>JAHXHS010000069.1 GCA_025656455.1 Candidatus Thiodiazotropha sp. (ex Epidulcina cf. delphinae)
CCGCCTTGAACCGTTTTATGATTGAGTTCGAAGACCGCCTGGAGGACTTCGTTTAAACAATGGCAGTTACACAGAATTATTTACAGGCTCTAGCAAATTCGATCTCGTTCATGTTGAGCTTACTTCTACGATTAAGCTACGCCGACGTGTTTATTGTGGTCGTCGTCTTGATGCTCCGGTTCAATCCTGATGCGAAGCCCCAGGCCATGCATGAGGCGAATAAAAGAATCGAGCTTGGGATTTCCTGCGTTAGACAGCATTTTATACATGCTCTCACGCCCGAGACCGGCACGAGTAGCCAGCCCGGCAATGCCATCGGGTTGTGCTTCAGCAATATTGCGGATCGCCATTAGCACAACGGATTTATCACCACTCTCAATGGCTTCGTTGAGGTATTCGGTAGCCACTTCGAGATCGCGAAGATACTTGTTGTGCGTTGCTCGAACGTTTCGACTCGCCATGGTCATTTCCTCATCTTGTGATCTGCCCACAGTTTCTTTGCTTGTTTAATATCTTTCTTCTGTGTGCGCTTATCGCCACCACAGAGCAAAAGAAAAATCTCTTTTCCATCCTTGGCGTAGTAGACGCGATACCCCGGTCCGTAATGGATACGAAGCTCGCTCACACCTTCGCCGACAGGCTCCGAGTCGCCGAGGTTTCCCAGCTCCATTCGGTCTACGCCAGAGATCACCTTGGCCTTTGCCCTGGCATCCCGTAACGAACTTAACCACTCATCATAAGGTGAGCGTCCGTTCTCATCGAGATATTCGTTAACGGTGTAGATCATTCCCATACCATAAATTGTATCCTACAGGATACAAATAGCAAGCACTGCGCAATATCTGCATAGACTTGTGGCCGCTGATGGCCGCCACTTCCTGGTCACTCAGTCCCTTTTCCACCAATCTGGAGACCGCTTCATGGCGTAGGTCGTGTCTTAGCTTGTCTTAGCTGTGTCTTATTAGCTTATTAGCTGGACACCCACCCAAAAAACTATCCAGGAAAGGGTAAATGCTCGTTGCAATATCCATTTCGTCTTCGGATATTTTTTCCATATTTTTCAGGATATTACAGAATTCTCCCCATGATCAAGGTGTTACAAATTTCAATATAAAACAATAAGTTACTGTTATTCAAGAAAAAGCAGGCGTAGTTAACCGAAACCAAAAGAACGTTAGAAACAGTAAGTTAGCGTAATACGCACACGCCTGTTCCATCGAAGCCTGCAACATGAAACGGCTGTACATTTTTCTTCTTCTTCTCTTAAAGTTTAAGAAACAAATACCGATATTCTGAATAAGTGCGCTCTGCAAAAACTCGGCGTCTTGAGCGGATAAGATTCAATGATCATCGAATCAGAAGGAAGCTGATCGTCATGTCTGATAAACACATTCTTCCCATTGTCATCAGGATCTGTCACAGCATCGACAAGCTGTTCTTGACCTATGTCGGGCCGGTGGGAAGCCTCCTATGCGAAGAAAGTTTCAACCAATGGAAAGCGACCCATAGGCCCAGCCCCCTGGAGATCCCCTACTACATCGATATGCTCGCTGTCCAACTGCCGGACAACGAGAAAAAAGCACAATTCTCGAAGGAAGCAATGCACCTGATAGCCAATCATATAGGCACATGATGGAATTGATAGGGAGATATCAAAATGAAAATCAGTGTCAAAATAGCGCTTTTCAGCTCGATCTTTCTGGCCACCATGGTCTTCTCGGTGGCCTATTTTGTCATCATCGATCTTTATGATCGGGGAGAGATCGAGCGCCAAGCCTTTCGCAATGCAACCATCGCAGAGGTAAAACAGAATTTGAAGGACCTGGTGGACGTGGCCTACAAGACCATAGATCAAAACTATTCAAATCTCCAGGACAAGAAATTTTTAGAAAAATACTACGGTAATCGCCTGCGCACCACCATCGATGCCGTGGAATCCATCCTCAAGTACTATCACGAGCTGGCAAAAGCGGGCAAGATGACCGAGGCTGAAGCGCAGAAGCAATCACTATCCATAATCGAGCAGATCCGCTATGACGGGGTTATCGGCTACATTTGGGTAAACGACACCTCTAGGCCGTTTCCCAAGATGTTGATGCATCCCACCCTCCCCGCCCTCAACGGACAAGTGCTGGATGATCCCAAATACAATACGGCCATGGGCACCAACAGGAATCTTTTTCAGGCCTTCCTGGAAGTGTGTGAGAGGCAGGGGGAAGGGTTTGTCGATTATCTCTGGCCCAAACCCAGTCCCCAGGGTCTGATGCCGGACGTTCCAAAACTCTCCTACGTGCGCCACTTCAGACCTTGGGACTGGATCATCGGGACCGGTATCTACATTGATGACGCAAGAAGAGATATTCTGAATAAGATCACCACCGATATAAAGGCCATGCGCTATGCGGACGGCACGGGCTATTTCTGGATCAACGACAATATTCGCCCCTATCCGAAGATGGTAATGCATCCTACCATCCCCAACCTGGACGGGCGCGTCCTTGACGACACCAGGTACAACAACGCCATGGGCAGGGAACAAAATCTTTTCGAGGCATTCCTGGATGTCACGGAAGCCGACCGGGAGGGTTACATCGACTATCTGTGGCCGAAACCCACCCCGGACGGCTTGACCCGTAAGCAGCCTAAGCTTTCGTTTGTCAAACTGCACAAGCCACTGGGCTGGATTATCGGTACCGGGGTCTATATCGATTCGGTTGAAGAGACCGTGGCCCGGAAAAAGGCGCAGTTAGATAGCGAGATCAACGCATTGATAAAGAAGATCTCTATGATCGCACTCATCGTCATTGCGATATCAGTGGCAATCTCCTTCGCATTCGCCAACACCCTGGCCAATCCCATCGCGCATCTTACCCGTATCGCCGAAAACATCAGTCTGGGCAAAGACCTGGACAAAAAGATCGCTGAATCCCGCCGCAAGGACGAAATCGGCACCCTCGCCCAAGCAGTCGATCGTCTGAAAACCAGCGTCAAGATTATGATGGATCGGTTGAAGAAGTGATCCACGAGTAGCGCATCCAAGAACGTTGGCCCGGTACTGTGTGGACACCCACTCAAAATTATGTGGATTTGGGTGGGTGTCCGTGTAGCAGTAGCAATTGAATTACGGTGTCAAAGATTGTTCCTGTGCTTCTTACGCCTCCCAGGGATTGATGACGTCCACGCCGGCCGCCTTGAATGGGCTAGTGTCGCGCGTAGCTACGATAAATCTATTGGCCGCAGCAATCGCCGCAATATATCCGTCGGCCGTGGCAATCGCCAAACCAGCTCCCTGAGCCTTTGCCATCAGCTCGGAATAGACCTGCGTGCATCCCAGGTCGAACGGCCGCACACGCCCGGCAAACAAGGGGATAACCTGCTTCTCCAAGTTCTCATGCAGTCCCTTCCGCCGCCGTCCTGCCGGCAGTCTCGCCACGTCGGCGCGAAGCTCGGCGACCGTGATGGCGGATAGGTACAACGTTTCCAGCGGTTGAGCGTCGATCCACTCAATGACACGAGCCTCGGGAGTGTGGCGCAGCGGTTCTGAAACCACGTTCGTATCCAGCAGGATCATTCAAAGCTCACCGGTTCAGCCGGTGTCTTGTCACGCACCTGCTCAAACACCGCGAACTCCTCATCGGTCAGCTTGGCCCGGCGACCAATATCGGCCAGCAGCGAACCCAGCTTCACCCGGCTCTCCGGCTTCACGGCGTTTTCCAGGATGTCGCGGATTTCAGCCTCAGCGCTGCGCCCGTGCTGCGCAGCCCGCACCCTCAAGGCACGATGCACCTCATCAGGCACGTTACGAACAGTGATGGATCGCATTGCTTCATTACCTCGATCTGCTTGGATTGATATCATTATAGCATAATGCAATCATTCACACAGCACCAGCGACCCTGTCCCTTGCCTTTTCTTTGGCGTTTCGCCTTCTTAGCCTTCAGCTCAGCCTGCACCTTGGCCCGGCGGCCTTAGCCGGACCACCCAAAATAATTCGAAATGTGAATGAGTGTCCAGGTGCACTGTATCACCCACTGTGTGGACACCCACTCAAACTCAAAATTATGTGGATTTGGGTGGGTGTCCGCGTAGCAGCGTAGCATCACCGAAATATTACGATAGACAATTTGGCAAAATTTACGATGGGAGTGTGGTACGCAACAACTGAGGCAAAAAGTCCCGCTCAGAAGTGGGCGGGGCTTTTTTGAGAGTGTGAAAATGATGAGTGTCCCCGTTTACCACCGCGCATTAAAACGACGTCAAAAACAGTTTCCATTGCTGACTCAGTCGAGACATAATGCAAGGGAGAAGGTACTAAAAAATGGGCATCCAAAAAAACAGAAGTAAAAATGCCCGTGCTTAAGTCAGTGCCATTCATGAGTGTCCCCATTTATCTCTGCCTAGTCTTCGAAAGACGGAATCAACAGAAAGATGGTTTACCATCCCGAAGCAATGTGTATTTACCATCATTTACAAAACCAATCTGCCCATCAGATAAACGAACTTTGTAGATAAGATAGTGCTTTACATCCACACAACGTATTACTTTCACTTGTTGCCGAGGCTGCAATTCTGCAATTATTCCCACTGGCGGAGACGCTAATGCTTCATCAACACCTGCATATATAGGCACAGCACTTTCCGCGACTAGCATGAGTTTTGGATCAGAAAAATGGAACATCAATGCCGCTACGACCAGCGCAAGCATCAGTCCCATTATCATCAACCAAGGTCTTTTTATTATCGAGCCCATGGAGCATCGTCTCCAAAGCTACGATCTGGTCCAGGATAGAATGTCGATCCATCATAGTAAGGAGAATCCAACAAATCATTTCCAAAATTCACAGGAAAGAATGTATCCGATATTGGTGAACCAAGAACTTCCGATAAACAATCTTGATGAGGATCAGCACAGTTATTGCTTGTAGAACTGTACTCTCCTCGACTACGTGCATAGCACTCTTCTAAACGCCGTTCTTGTTCAGGTGTCAAGTCAAGAATTGTTCCTACACCTGGTCTGAATGTCTGTTGTCTATCTGCATAATCCGATGCATTGGGATAACGGGTATCCCACCCACCAGGGCCCCATGAATAATTCGATCCATTAACGTTTGAAGAAACATGACCAAACGAAGAACTGCCCCATCCAACTGGCCGCCAAATGATTACTTCTGTGTAAAGACCCAGAGGATCAAAGTACCGAAGTGGATTTCCACCGACGTAAGCATAGGTATTAAGCCCACCGCCTAGTCCAATCGGATCAGATTGAAGGTATCTACCAGTGGTCGGATCGTAGTCCCGGAAGTAGTTGTAGTAGTTCCCCGTCTCCTGATCAAGGTATTGGCCGGGAAACCCCAGCGGCATCTCAAGCCATGCCGTGGTCACGTTCCGTTCCCCAAACGGCCGTCGCTGCGCATCCCAGATTATAGCCTGATTCTCATCCGTCGCCTTGACCACCGCGCCGAGATGATCGGTGTGCAGATAGGCCACACGCTCCCGGGTTGCACCGGCGCTCTCGTCCGCTTCATACACCCGCAGGTTGCTGAACCGGCTCTCGGCGCTGGGGTTGCTCACGTCATGGTCGTTGATGAAGGTCAGCCACTGCATCGCGCCGGTGAAGTATTGACCGACCGGAATATGGAAGTGCTGTGTCCCTTGCCCTGCATAGGTAGCGTAATCTTGGATGCCCCAGGTTTGGGTGCCGTGGAGGATGAAGCTCCGGTTACCGCTGATGCCGTTGTCAGTATCGAAACCGATGCCATGGATCTCGCCTTCGGCGCGGCTTTGAAAATCAAACGCCAGCACTGTGTTCGGGGTGACGGTGTAGGGATAGGCGATCTTCTTCCAGCCGTTGCCGGTGAGGGTGAGGGCCGCACCCTCGGTATCGACCGTGGCGGTGGCCGAGACGTCCTGACCGGCGCCCCCATAGCTGAGGATGGGGGTCTGGCTGAGATCAAGGGCCTGGGTCCCGTGCTGAGTGTGCAGCAGGGCGATGGGCTGGCCATCGAGATAGACGTATTCGCGCAGGGGGTTGCCGTCGTTGTCATACTCGCCCAGCAGTTGGCCCTCGGGACTATAACGAAAGTAGGTGGTGACGCCGTTGACGCGCTTTTGGATCCGCTCGCCTTTGCCGTTGTAGGCGTAACTCGCCTGGGTGGTCCCTTGGCTGAAACTGACCATCCGGTTGGCTTCGTTGTAGGTATAGCTGCCCTGCCGGTTTTGCAGGGTATTGCCCACTGCGTCGTAACTGCGGGTGTCGCTGGCGGCGCCGAGGATCTGCAGCAGCCGGTGGCTGTCGGGGGCGTAGCGGTAGGTCTCGGTGTCTGTGCCTTCGGTCTGGGTGAGGCGGTTGCCGGTGGCGTCGTAGGTAAAACCCAGATCGCCGTAAGCGCCGCTGGCGCTGATCAGGCGGTCGATAGCGTCATAGTCAAACGTCTGGTCACGGGCGGGTTCGAGCCACTCACTGAGGTTGCCCACGGGGTCGTAAGCGTAGCTGCTGTCGAGCACGCCGGGGAGGGATTGGGCGATCAGGCGGTAGTCCTGATCGAAGGTGCGGGTCAGGCGCAGGCCGTTGCCGTAATCGAGGGCCTGGATAGGACCAAAGGGGAGACGCTGGAGGTTGCTTGCCAGGGGCTGGGTGGCGCCGTTGGTCTGCTCCAGGGTCAGGGTGGTGAGCTGAGCGTCTGTTGCGTAGCCGTAGTGGAGCTGTTTGCCGGAGGGGTAGCTCAGGGTGGCCAGGCGGCCGTGGTTATCGTAGGCGTAACCGAAGGTGGTGACGAAACCGTTGCGGCTGGCGCGGGTCTGGCTGATCAGCTCGCCGTAGGCATTATAGGCGTAGTCGGCGCCCCTATGAGGGTCGCTCAGGCGGGTAAGGCGACCGATGCCGTTCATACCTTGGTCATAGCGGTAACCGAACTTGAGCTTGCGATCGAGGTAGTGAATGGCGATGAGCCGGTTGAGGGCGTCGTAGCTGTAGCTGACGGTGACGCCCCGGGCGTCGGTCTGGGTGAGCCGGTTGCCGGCCTCGTCGACGGTGTAGGTGGTAGTCCCGGTGTCGGGACTGGTCTGGCTGACGAGATTGCCCAGGCCGTCGTACTCATAAGTGGTGGTCAGGCCGTTGGGATCGGTGACCTGAGTGAGGTTGTGCTGGGCGTCATAGGTGTAGTGGGTCGCCCCATTGAGGGGGTCGGTGACCTGGCGCAAGCGGTCGTGGGGGTCGTAGGCCTGGGCCGTGGTGTTTTGGTTGGCGTCGGTGGTCTGGGTGAGGTTGCCGTTGGCGTCGTAGCCATAGCCGGTGGCGTGGTTTTGGCTGTCGGTCAATTGGTGGAGTTGACCCAACTGGTCGTGGACCAGGCTTTGGCGGCGCGTCAGGGCGCCTTGGGGATCGCTGACCTGTTCGCTCAGACGGTTGCCCATGGCGTCGAGGGTGTAGTCAATGCGGTTGCCTTGGTTGTCTTGGATGGCGATGAGGCGGTGGGCCTCGTCGTAGGCGTAGCTGAGAAAGCCGCCGTCGGGCTGGGTGACCTGGATGAGGTTGCCGACGGCGTCATAGGCATACAGCGTGGTGCGACTGGTGGTCCCATCGCTGAGGGTTTGCTGGCTGAGGCGGCCCCGAGCATCATAGCTCAGGGTGGTGGTCAAGCCGTTGGGATCAACGAGGGTTAACGGGCGACCTGAGGGATCATGCCGTGTGATTCGGGTTACGTGGCCCAGGGCATTGGTAATGGTATTGAGATTACCCTGAGAATCATAGCTGAAGCGGGTGACGTCATCCGCACTGCTGAGTGGACCATCAACCGTTGCGACCAATCCAGCACCGTTGCTGCCTTGTGGATGATAGGTGTAGGTGACGGTGCGTATTCTGCCCGTCGCTGTATCAGTCACTGAGCGACTGAGTAACTGACCGGTGTCGTTATAGGTGAAATCTGTTTGGCGGCCAGGTTCTGTGGTGCGTATCGGCAGATTGAAGTCGGGATGCCAATCTGTGGTAATGGTACGCGCTTGTTGCTGGCCCACTGCCTCAATCCGGGTTTGCACGCGTCCACGGCTGTCATTGACAAGGCTGGTTTCATTTCCCGCCCAGTCAGTGTAGCCGCTAAGGAATCCATTGGCATCGTAGGCTCTGCTTTGCATGTGGCCACTACCGCAGGTAACGCATCGGTCACCACTGACAGTGGTTACTTTTCTCACACCATGTAAGGTTTCAAAGGTATAAGTACGCTGGGCATTGAGTGCATCGGTAACCGTGGTGCTGCCATCAGTATGGTAGACCAATTCCACCTTATCCACCCCTCCTGCATGCGCTGAGGAAATCACCTTGCCGCTGGCATCATAAGCCCAGGTGGCATAACGTATGTTATTTTCATCACTGATGCCGGTGAGTCGATGTGGAAAGTTCGGATCTTCATAGTGGTATATTTTGCTGCCGCCATCAGGGTAGGTGACTGATGTCAAGTTGGTCCGGGTATCATAACCGTATTGCAAATCACCATCCGGTGTGGAGATTGTGCCTATTTGTCCGTTGACGTTGTAGGATACGTTGAGTTTACGGCCGAACGGACCGGTAACATCCGTTAGTCTTCCATTAGCGTCATACGCATAATGGGTGACCAAGCCTTGACTGTCGGTATCACGCAATAACCTGCCTGAAGGGTCATAGTACTCAATCGACGCATCCGGATTGGTCAGCTTGAATCCTGCGCCATTTGCCTCCAGCGTCAACTGCGTATCCGGATCGCCCTGCCAGACGCCATTAAGGCTTTTCCAGGTCTCGCCACGCCCGTTTGCCTGCAGAACAGTCAGGCTATCCTGTGTCACACCTTCAAGCGTGAGCTTTCTGATAAAGGCGTTTGTCCAGCCAAATCCGAATCCCCTGTCTTGGGGCGAGAGGCTGTTATAGTGACGTACGACTTCCAGGTATCCATTCGCCGAGCGGTAGTCAGTCTCCCTCTGGTATTTATTGCCCGAACTGGGACTGCACGGATTTCCTTCATCATCACAGTTACCGCCTTTTTCCTTTTCCTCGTCTTCATTTGGAGGTGGAAATACACATGGCGGCATATCACCACGATAAGCTTTTTCATTGGAATCACGACCGAAGAAACAAAAGCAATCATCGACTAGCCTATCGGGAGGACAAGCCGCTCCACAATATTCATCGATATATGCGGTACCACTGCTGCCAGTACAATAGTACGCACTGAGGCCAGTTCTCGCTGTAGCAGCAACAATTTTACATTGCACTAATATATCTAACGGTCGCGCGCCCTCTTCAAGAGGCCTTGCACCCGTCTCAACATAGGCATCGTAACACTCCTTTGGTATCTCAGCTCTAACTGACGGTATGGTAAAGAACATTAGAATAGTTACCAACAGGATAAGTATATTTCCTGGCTGGCAGATTGTTTTTGCTCTCAACGAAAACTGTAATATATGGCTACTATCAAAATCGATACTCATATCCTTATTTCCCTTAATTGTTTAGCCGGACACCCGCCCAAAATAACTCGAAATGTGAATGAGTGACCAGGTAATTGCCGACATGCTATATGCCCTGGCAAGCCATTTAAAGTTAGAGATAACCCGTATAGATAGCTGGATTGTTGGCAGGCTCGCGCTGTGGCTTTGTTTATCGGTTGGGGAGAGAGGATACGCCGAGCCGATGCGCTTGGGGTACTTGGGGTACTGGGTACTGTGTGGACACCCACTCTAAATTATGTGAATTTGGGGTCGCCGTAGAGCCCCGCCGTGCATGACCGATGGTCAGCACGACAGGCCCCCGGCACAGATCCGGACTTGCACTACTAATGCAT
>JAHXHS010000070.1 GCA_025656455.1 Candidatus Thiodiazotropha sp. (ex Epidulcina cf. delphinae)
CCGGTTGGTGGCGCAGTACCGTAAGAACGGGAAGATACAGCGGCGCCAGCGCACGGTAGCCGGATTCCAACGTTACTACACGCCACAGGATACCCGGCTGCTGGCGGAGTTGGATGAGCTGCATGGCGCCCCTTGCGGGGCGGCCGCCAAAAAGCTGTATGAGCGGATGTACCAGGTCCATGGGGATGCGCGTTTCGAGGCGCTCTCCCATATCTCGGTCTCCCAACTCTACAACCTGCGCCATTCCAGCGGCTACCAGCGCCAACGGCGCCACTTCGACAAGACGCGCCCCACACACGCGCAGATCGGAGAAAGGCGCAAACCCAACCCACAGGGCCAACCCGGCTACCTGCGGGTCGAAGTCTTACCCAGACATATATGGACACCCCAAAAAAGTCAATATAAGATTTTCATATCATTCACCTTGTTGCCCAAACGTTCACAGCTTAGAGAAAAACGGTCTTTGACAACTATCCGGCTTCTTGATGGTACGTTTCATGTACCGAGCCCTGATGAGATTTAAGATCCCCTACCGCCTCTGTACCCACTAGTGTGGTGTAACGTATAAACTGTACCCATCAGAGGCCCCTCAATGCCTCAAGACCAGACGCAGCGCGCAGGCAATGGCAGCGCCCTTGTCAAGCGCTGCAACGCAGGATTGAGGCATTGACGGGCCTCCCTTCGGGCGAGACGCTAAGCCGTCATCTGCGTTGTTGCGTTGCTTGGAAAGGGCGCGCCATTCCCGGCGCAACGCGCCTAGCACCCCAAGGGCACTTCCTTCGGGGCGCAGCTAACGGCTTAGCGTCTCGCTGATGGGTACAGTTTATACGTTACACCACACTAGCTCTCCCTCATCTGCCAACAGAAGAATCTGTGCATGGGTTCGCCTATAGGCGGCAACTTTGCCTTTGCGAACCAAGCCCGTTAAATGCCGTCGTTCTTCTTCTGACAGCCGAATGATGTATTTCTTTTTCATGAACGCCCTCAATAAGATAGTGGTCAATCATGAATAAATACTTTAACATCAGACAATATCAGCTGGAAAGACTACTAGTGTATTATGCTATTTGCCGTGTCTCCCTCCGGGCGTCACGCTGATATCACGCATTAGCGCATTAGTATGAGACAGTACACTAGGGCATAGTGACATTGATAAATGACGGAAAACCAATGAGTAACCGAAAACAGCGTAAGGATATCGACAAAGCCGTTCGTAATCTGATCAATTTCGCCGAACAACAGAGCCCGTGGAGGGAGCGGCTTGATGAGATGTTCAGCGGCATGCTGTCGCCTGTGGCCAATAGTCTACAGATTGCGGAAGATGACCTTATCGTCGAGCTTCAGGAGGGTGGCCTTTGGCATATGGTGTTTGGTTATGTATTCGAAGAATTTGCGGCCGCAATATGGGACGACGAAGCGCATAGTTTTATTGCTGAATATCTGAAACGGCGCGGCTGGCGGGAAGCGGCGCGTGGCCGCCGTTATTGGCAGGCGATTGATGACTCGGAGGTGCAGCTTTGGGAAATCACGGCGGTCAATCCCGGTCACCATGCGGATGTCCGGCTTTACGGCAGCCGTGACAAGCCCGTCAGGGTGAAGGAGGCGTCAGCCACCCAATCATTGCGTCAATGGGATTGTCTTGCCGGACGGGTGATACGGCTAGACGATACCCCCCTTTTCAGCGGTGCGCTATTATCTCTGCCGCCTTCCGAGGCTGCCCGTGTGCAACGTGTGCTGGATCGCACTAAGAAAGAGACCATCAAGCTTTTCAAAGAGATGCAGAAAACGGGAGAATTAGAAGAAATGCCCGCCGATCTTGAACAGATGGCCGAAGATGAGGCTCACACACATCTGCCGGATATATTGTTCAGAATCTGGGCCGTCTATGTTTATCAGGCTACCCATCACGCCATGCCGGCAATGCAAAATATGGATGGCGAGGATTTTCAGCCGGCCAAGGTCAGGTTTACTATCAAATCGCCAGCGGATACCCTTTGTAAAGCACTGGATGCCTTGCCGGAACTGGACAGAACAGAAGACGCAGTGTGGGCCTGGTTTCCCTGTCACGCGGATGAGATCAAAGAGGGTGAACCAACCCGTGTGCTGGGGCATCTGTTGTTACGTGATTCCGCGCTTGAACTGGAGGTCAATTCCACCGAACGGGCGCAGCGCGGCAGCCAATGGCTGGCCACTCAACTCGGAGGCCTTATCGGCCCACCGCTTACGATTCATGAAAACCCAGCCGACTGCTTGGAGAGTGCGTCGTCGTTAGATGGCGGCATGGATCTGAGCGCCACCGAGGAAGGTCAAGCAATCATTAAAGCGCAATTAGACAAGCATTACCGGCAAACGCTCGACGAATCTGTCCCTATGCTCAATGATCAGACACCCCGTGAATGCGCGGCTGATCCTAACTTGCATAGTATCGTGGTGGAATGGCTTAAATATCTTGAAAATCAGTCGGTAAACGCGCCTTCAAACGAATATGACTTTACCTGGATTTGGCAAGAACTGGGGCTTGATCGTTACAAACAGTAAGCAAGCCAATCGTCAGTGTTTTTTACCCAAATAGCTATTTGCGCGTAGGGTGCAGCCCTGCCGCACCATCGCTGGCCAGGGCGCCCATAATTTAGATTGACCCACGATACTCGACATAGGATTGATAAGGTTTTGTGTGAGTATCCGGTTAGCGTGACCCTGATCAAGTGGGTGGCCCTGCGGTTCTTGGACTTGGGTGCGATGGGCCGGATCCCATAGGGTCGAGATAAAATACTAAAAGTACAGACTTGACCCGTTTACTCGTTTACCTACCCTTTATTCGTTTATTCAGACTTGACCCGTTTATTCGTTTACGTTTAACTGCACTGTCACCGGCAGAGCAGCAAGTCCTGGACGAACTAGCCGCGCGCTGGCGATCCCGTTTGATGAATATCAGCTGGTTCATGCGCTGTCTCAATGAGTCGATTGCGCGTGAAGCCAATCGGGAAGATGGTTGTACAGGTCGATTCTGGGAGGGGCGGTTCAAGTCCCAGGCTTTATTGGATGAGAAGGCATTGGCGGCTTGCATGGCCTATGTCGATCTCAATCCGGTCAGGGCCGGGCTGGCGAAAACGCCGGAGCAATCCGAGTACACCGCCATCGCAGAGCGGTCAGAACAGATGAAACGTGCCGCCAGATCAAAAGGCCAGGCAGCACAACCCGCACATCTTCTCCCGTTTGTCGGCAATCCCCGTGCGGAGATGCCCAAGGGGTTACCGTTCCGCCTCATCGATTATCTTGAGCTGGTCGATTGTTCGTCAATTTGGGTGGATGTCTCAGTTGCTTCAGTTGCTTTTATCTCTTTGCACTTCCGCAAAGGAAATATGTTTTTGCTTAAGTGATTGATATAAAAATGAATTTATATCCTTCGCGGTAACATAGGTAATAAGTCACAAATTTGATGTGAATTAATTACCAACAGTCGACGTACGAATCTATAAACTTTAACAACGATTCGTAGATTTTCGCATTTCGGCTTTTACGCACACTAAAGCTTTTTGATAATGCAAATAATAACGAAATCGAAAGATTGATTTCCTTATATGGAAATCCTTGCACCTGAAGGCGGTTTGGTTATTTCAGCAAGGCGTAGGCACTATAAAATTTAGTCTGCCATTTTAACCAAACTTTATATTTACGATCTTTACCGTCTGTCTTTAAGACAAGGAAGAAGGTGATGAAAAAGACATCAAAGTACTTATCTGCTCTGGCCACCAGTGTCATGGCAAGTGGAACCCTTGTTGCGGCAATTTCAGGAGCAATGGCGGCTGAGCCGGGGAAGACACTCCAGCCCGCTCCACCGTTAAAGCCGACGAAGGAGATAATTGAAGAGGTTGTGGCAGCGCGTAAGAAGTTCGGATTTAGACATGATCAGGAATACGTGCGAGATCTACTGACACGACCCGCAAGCTTTGGCGCAGTATTCGGCTCGCTGACGGGCGGCTACTATGCAACTCCGGAGGAGGTCAAGGAGCTTGAAATTAGGCTTCAGGTTCAAGACGACGCACTACGTATCATGCGTGGCGCGCGTGCTGATCGCGACTTTGCCGGACTCTATGTTGATCTGGATGGAGTCCTGCACATCGGCTTTACCAAAAGCGCCAAAGAGAAAGTCCAAGGCTTTCAGAAAAGCGCGAGGCATCCACAACGGATACGTACATTCAAAGCCACTCGTTCGGTAACTGAGCTCGAGGCGCAAAAGCAACGCATCCTTGATGTCGCACCAAAACTAAGGATCGATGGTATTCAGGTCTCCCAGGTTGCCATAGACATCAAGACCAACAAAGTCAGGGTGGGTGTTGTCCAACTGGATGCCGCCAAACGCGAAGCCATTATGTCCAGATTCGGGGCGGTGGACATCTTTGAAGGCGAGATTGAAGAGCTCGACCTTCTACGCTCGGGGACAGCTAGTCCCATGCGCGCCGGGATGCGCATCACCAACCAGTCTGGAGGATCGTGCACTTCAAACTGGAAAGCGCGTGATCGAGACGACGGAAAGTTGGTCATGATAACTGCAGGACACTGCGGAGTAGACGTAGACGGCACGCTTGGAGGTCCCGGAACATCGGTCTACCAAGGCGTAAACAGCGATCTAACGCCACGCAAGGTGGGAATTTCCGACCAGACCACCTGGACATTTCCAACGGTCAATTTTGACGGTTCACGCTCCGGTGCAGCACCGGTGGACGCCATGAGGGTCCCGTTCTTAAGCGGTATCAGCTCACTGCCGTGGCTGTATGCCTACGATGACAACAACTCGGGTGTCTTCACCAATGGGGAAGAGGCACCGGTGGGTGGCGCAGTAGGCGCTGTTGTCGTGGGAACGAGTGTTTGTAGCGCGGGTCAGTTCAGTCCCGGCCAGACCGTGGGCGGCAACTTTAAGAATTGTGGCACGGTGAGTCAGGTTAATGTTGCCCAGCTCTTCAGCAGATGTAACGGTTGTGTAGACACCTTTACGCTGCAGAATGCAAACGTTGCCGATTACATCGCCATTTCGGGTGACAGTGGCGCTCCGATCTGGCGTATTGAGTATGACGGTTCTACTTGGGAGGCTATTGCCGTGGGTCACCATACTGGTGGACCGACTGGGTCTGAGAAATTCAACGACGCAAATAGAGTTGAAGACGCGTTAAATGTTGATATTGTCCACTTTTAAGGACTGAAACCGTGATACCGAAAGATGGTACAAGCTCAATTGAGTCGCCGGAAACATTCAGCCGGAGAGTAACGGAAAGACTGTCCCAAGACGGATTCGACGTTGAGATCCGCCCTGGCGTTCATCTTGTCGATGACGCCGGGGCGGACTCACTGGTTGTCCTTTACTATGTCTTGATACTGCAGGAACTGGGACTGAAAATCGATTTGGCAGCCTTTGATACCGATCTACTGGATATCGATGTTGCCTACAAAGCGTGGATCAGGAAAACCGTCGCACGCGCCGTTTCATAAATGGCGCTTCGCGCCGCATAAGGTAATCACCCATGGAAGAACAGATTCAGCATCGATTTGCAGCCGAGAACGGAGACTCCTCCAGCAACGAGGGCATGGCTAGGTCCGCAGCGCAACTCGACGTCGGTCCGCAGGCAGTGATTTTAGAAGGAGAATTTGCCCGTCTCCGGCCCCTGGGTCAGAATGACTACGGTTACCTCTATGATCTCAGTCTCTCGGCGAAAAATAACGCTCGCTGGCGTTACCGAGGAGCCACCCCGAGTCCTGAGCGTTTTGTTGCCGACCTCTGGAGCGGTGTTCTGGCGCAGTTCATGGTTGAGACCCCGGAACCTAGAAAGCGGGCAGGTCTATTGGTGGCATACAATGCCGATCTTGCTAACGGAACCGTGTACCTGGGTGTCCTGATTGACAACGCTCATCATCGAAAAGTGTGGCCACTGGAAGGCGTCATGCTGTTCATCGACTACCTGTTCCAGAACTGGACATTCAGAAAAGTATACGCAGAAACTACTGAATTTAGTGCGGCGCACTTCTCCTCCGGCGTGAAGACGTTGTTTGAGGAAGAGGGCCGCTTTCGAGACCACCAGTACTTTCAAGGGCGCTACTGGGATTACATCTACTATGCGCTGACGCGCAAGCGCTGGGAAGAGCAAGGACACAAGCTGCTTGACAGGATCGCCGGATTAGGATCTCCCGGCTGACCTTGATAAGAATCAATCTCATAATCCCGCGGAAGCTGTGCCGGTCGCTTGCAGCTTCGACACTAGTACGGTTAGCGTGGTTGGGATGCAATCAATGAGCGAGCTGCAACACAGCCTACGCAAGATCATAAGATAGGTTCTATTAACCTGGCGACCAAGTATGCCTGGTTAATTACACAAGGAGGCGTATAGATGTGTGAGACCTTGGCAGATGCCATCGATACATTGAGTTTGCCTGGTCGTGGACTTCACTTTACCTCAGGCGACACCGCTACTTCTTTTATAGATTTTCGACAGCTTCGCGAGCGGGTTCAGAGCCTAGCCCGAAAACTTTCCGCCGTCTGTGGCAATCGGGGAGAACCGACGATCCTGATATTTGCGGATCAGCAGGAGTTCGTGCTGGGCTTTCTAGCGGCGATCCGTGCCGGATTGACGGCCGTACCGGTATATCCACCGTATCTGACCGGTAACCTGGAGGAGTACGCCTCCCGTGTCGAGCGTATCCGCCACATCACCGGCGCACGGTTAATTCTGACAAGTAACACTCTGGTGAACCCATTGCAGCCGTTCCTGCCGGATGCCTGGCTGGTCGCCTTGTCCGAGATCGACGCCGGTTGTGAACGGGGCGAATTGCCGCGGATATGCAGTTCGGATACGGCACTGATCCAGTTCACTTCCGGCAGCACCGCTGCACCCCGCGGAGTCGTATTGGCCCATCGCAACCTGATCTCAAACGCTGTCGCCATAAAACAGGCTCTGGCGCTTGATCCGGAACGGGATCGAGGGGTGAGCTGGCTTCCCCTGCATCACGACATGGGTCTCATCGGCTTTCTCGTCACACCCATACTGACCCAGACCTCCAATTGGTTCCTGTCGCCACTTGAGTTCGCCCGCCGGCCTCACCGCTGGTTGGATCTCCTTGACCGGACAAG
Source organism: Candidatus Thiodiazotropha sp. (ex Epidulcina cf. delphinae) (assembly GCA_025656455.1). Classification (GTDB taxonomy): domain Bacteria; phylum Pseudomonadota; class Gammaproteobacteria; order Chromatiales; family Chromatiaceae; genus Thiodiazotropha. The sequence goes on from JAHXHS010000070.1 coordinate 7,121, forward strand.
AGGTACCATCTCCTATGCCCCGAACTTTGGCTATGATCTGACCGCAAGACGTATCCGGGAAGCGGATGTGGAGAAGTGGGACCTCTCTGACTGGCGCGTAGCCGGCTGCGGTGGAGAACCCGTATTGGCTGGTGTGCTCGATCGTTTTGCCGATCTGCTGCGGCCCGCGGGTTTCAGTCGGACATCATTCGTACCCAGTTATGGATTGGCCGAAGCCACGCTTGCTGTAACCATGGCACCATTGCGGCGAGGAATCGTCACCCACAGTCTCAGTGGTGATGGCCAAAGTGACAGGCCACTGGTTTCTTCCGGGCGGCTCATAACCGGCACCGAGATCCGCATTGTTTCGCCCTTTGGGAATCCGTTGCCGGTCGGAATGGAGGGGGAAATCCAGGTCCGAGGACCGGGTGTCGCAACGGGTTTTTGGAACGATAACGGTTTCGACAGAGCATGCTGTGCGGATGGTTGGCTCAAGACCGGCGATATGGGCGCACTGATCGAAGGTGAACTCCACGTCAGCGGCAGAATCAAAGAGGTAGTTTCCCTCAACGGGTGTAAATACTACCCCCACGACATTGAAGAATGTGTCCAGGATATAGATGGCGTGAAAAGAGGCAACGCAGTGGCCTTCGGACGTCCTGGAGCCGGTAGTGAGCAACTTGTCTTAGTCGTCGAAACAAAATCATCGGATGATGCGGCCGGGCTGCGACGCAGACTTCGAGCACGCATCCGCGAACGTCTCGGACTCAACGTGGCCGAAGTAGTCGTCGTCGGTCGCGGCGTTATTTCCAGAACGACTAGTGGCAAGCTCCGGCGGCGAGCGATGAGAGAACTTTACCTGTCCCACGAGCTGCAGGGTGAAGGCGGGTAAATCCGACGCGGGATAGTTGAACGAAACGCAAAATGCCGAACGACGGGTTTTATGAAAAGAACATATAGAACAGGACAAGACGGCGTCAGAGTGATTTTACTCCAATAAATTTAATGAATATCAGCTGGTTCATGCGCTGTCTCAATGAGTCGATTGCCCGTGAAGCCAATCGTGAGGACGGCTGTACAGGTCGATTCTGGGGTGTGTCACGAACACTCACCCGTAAGGTGAGTGATGCTGTATTGAAGATGAGGGATGGCCCCTCGGAGCCGCTGTTCAGGCAGAGGCTTCAAACCACCCACTGCTGCTTCGTTTAAGAGACGAGGTAGTGAGCGAGTTGGGAAAAGGCACTACATAAGTGTCAGGTGAGTAACAAAGAGATGAGCGGAAGCGAACCGTCGATGACATATCGAAACGCCCAAATTGTTGTCAAAACCAGAGACGCCCAGAAGCTCTGGGATAAGCTTGTACGGCACCTGATTACGGGACAAGCGGCAACCGGTATATAGGCGGCATGACTTTGTTACAGGCTTCAATACGGAACGTGAGAACCTGTCGTAACCGAGAGTTGCACAGGGGCGGAGCTGATTGTAGTAGTGTTGAAACCTCTGTAATGGGGGTGGAGCGAAGGATCAGCGCCATCGATTGTAGTCAACGAAGACCAACCTCCTATGAGGGATGAATTGGAAATGACCACAAAATCATTTGCGATAACAAAACGCCAAGTCTATGAGGCATGGAAATGTGTTAAGGCAAATCGAGGAGCAGCGGGGATTGATGGAGAGAGTCTAGCTGACTTTGAAGCAAACCTCTCAGGAAATCTCTATAAGCTGTGGAATCGAATGGCCTCAGGAAGCTATTTTCCGCCGCCGGTCAAAGCAGTAGAAATACCAAAACGCAGTGGTGGTAAGCGACTGCTAGGTGTACCTACAGTGGCAGACCGGATAGCTCAAACGGTAGTCAAACAGAGTCTGGAACCGTTGCTTGATCCGATCTTTGATGTTGATTCCTATGGTTATAGACCTGGGAAGTCAGCATTGAACGCGGTAAAGGTAACAGAAGAGCGCTGTTGGCTATACGATTGGGTGGTTGAGTTTGATATCAAAGGAGCGTTCGATAATCTCGATCATACACTACTGATGTCAGCATTAACCAAACACACTCATTGCCGGTGGATGTTACTGTATATACGGCGGTGGCTGGAAGCACCAACGCCGTAAACGTGGACACCCACCCAAACCATTGCCATCTTATCACGATTATGGCAACCTGCCAGTCATCCTCATCACCCGATATTAAGGAGCGATATCATGCCA
>JAHXHS010000071.1 GCA_025656455.1 Candidatus Thiodiazotropha sp. (ex Epidulcina cf. delphinae)
ACCCCGTTGCTTGTTGGTTGAACACACTTCACTTCAAGCTTGGCACATACGATGCCGGATGGCGGGGTGTCCATCTCAGCACCCACTCAAAATTTAGAGTGGATATCTAGTGTGGCGTAACGAATAAATACTTCGAATAGGGTATAATATCGGCAAACCAACCAAGTGGAAAGAGTTTGCTATGGGTGCACCTGTATCAATTGTTTTGCAACAAGAAGAACGGCGAAAATATGAGCGACTATGCCGTAGCGGTAAGACTTCGGTACGCCTAAAAGAGCGACTCTCGATTGTACTTCTGGCTGCGGATGGTTTGAATAACGGTGAAATTGCAGAGTTGTTGCCAGTCAGTGCGCATATGGCCGGGCGATGGCGCAAGCGCTTTGCTGAACATGGATTACCGGGCATAGAAAAAAACTTGCCGAGAGGGAATAATCACGGTGGGAAACGCAGCAAAGCACAGGCCCGACTTCGAAAGCAGATCATTGCCAAGACAACAACTGAGAAACCACCCCATGCTACCCATTGGAGCACGAGGTTGCTGGCAGAGGCACTGGGAACCAGTCATAACTTTGTTGCAAAAGTCTGGCGTGAATGTGGTTTTAAACCACATTTAATCAGTCAGTTCAAGATAAGCAATGATCCACTCTTTGCTGAGAAGTTGGAAGATGTCGTTGGCCTCTACCTTAACCCGCCGGAGAATGCCGCCGTGTTCAGTGTTGATGAGAAAAGCTCGATCCAGGCATTGGATCGAACCCAACCCGGTTTGCCATTAAAGAAAGGGCGAGCAGAGACAATGACGCATGATTATAAGCGCCACGGCACAAGCACATTATTTGCGGCACTGGATGTATTGACAGGTGAAGTTATTGGCGAGTGCAAACAACGACACAGGCATCAGGAGTTTCTTGGATTCTTAAAGCAGGTGGACAAACAAACACCAAAAGGAAAAGAGCTTCACGTTATCGTGGATAATTACGCTACGCATAAACATGAGAAAGTAAATAACTGGCTCAAACGGAATAAGCGCGTGAAGCTGCATTTCATCCCGACAAGCTCTTCCTGGTTAAATCTGGTAGAGAGATTCTTTGGATTAATCACGGAAAAACAGATCCGCCGAGGTGTGTTCAGTTCTGTGGCCGACTTGGAAAAAAAGATCATGCATTTTATCAAGCTGCATAATGAGAACCCCAAGCCTTTTGTGTGGACAAAATCAGTAGAAAATATTATGGATAAAATTAACCGTGCACACCTTGCGCTCTCAAATGAATAGTTTATTCGTTACACCACACTAGCACCATCTCCACCACACCATCCACATGCCGGTCGGCAGGAGCCAAAGCACCCACATCAACGCCCAGACGGCGAGCAACAGAAGACCGTACCGTTTCCGGATTCAGGCGTTCGCCTTCAATTTCACTAGTTTTGAGTACATCCTCTGTCAGTACTTGCAGCGTAGCCTGGTCACGCTGTCCCATGCCGATATCCTGCATGCGCCCAAGGAGATGTCCCTGGGCATGGTGGACCTGTGCCAGTAAATGGGCAAGCCGCTTGGCGTCATAGTGCCAGCAAGGCCAGTCAGACAGTTACCAGATATAATTACCGCTATTCATGCGGAGATTATGACCTATATTCTCCGCAAGATCAAACCCTTTCACCGCATATTATGCGGAGTTAATACCCGTTATTCACCGCAATGGGCAGTAGCAAAAGGGGGGGGATAGCTCATAAAAAAACTATTCCATCAGCCTGGCAGCTGGCTTGTTTTCCAGTCTGCTTCCGCTCCGTAGGGAGCTTAAAACTGTGGATTCATCACATACAAGATGCATTTTTGTAATAGTGATCTATACTGCCATTAGCGTTGTCCAAAGCAAGACAGTCGAAGCGGTTTGGAAAGCTGTCAGGTAAGGATTTGCATCATAGATAGGAATCGGATTCATTTGATCACCTATGGCAATGGCTAAGAACCCACTGTCCATACAAGTGAGTTACAGTTCTGTAGGATGCAAAATGGGGCGCTCCAGCCATCCCTTCTGCATTCAAAGGTTGCGACAGTGAGATTATACCCTGACGCAGTCGTCAGAGTTCTTCGGCTGGTAGTAACAGGAGTGTGCATATGGCTTCTGACTCATCCAAGAAGACGCTTTCACGGCGGCAATTTCTCAAGGTCGGTGCGGCGGCCGCTACTACCGCTGCCACGTTACCGGCTACCGTAGCCTCAGCAACTACAAAACAATCCATCCACTATGCCATGGTCATCGACACACGTCGCTGTATCGGCTGTCACGCTTGCAGCGTGGCCTGTAAAACCGAATTCGAAGTTCCGCTTGGGGAGAGCCGATCCTGGGTTGAGTATGTCGAAAAGGGAATATTTCCCAATGTTCGTCGTAGTTTTCTACCACGGCTCTGCAATCACTGCGATGAGCCGGACTGCGTTGATGTCTGTCCTACAGGCGCCACTTACAAAATTGCCTCAAATGGCATTGTCGATATCACCAAGGATATTTGTATTGGCTGTGGTTACTGTATACAGGCCTGCCCCTACGGAGCACGTTTCCTGAATCCGGAGACCGGCACCGCGGATAAGTGCAATTTTTGCCTGCATCGGGTCAGCGAAGGATTGGTGCCCTCCTGCGTCAACACCTGCCAGGGCCGGGCGCGCATCTTTGGTGACATCAATGATCCGGACAGCGAGATTTCCCGGGTCCTCGCTACAAATGCCGTCTCCGTACTTCGGCCTGAGATGGGTACCAAGCCGAACGTGTTCTATATCGATGCGGACCATACGGATGAGCGTGATGCCGAACGCTATAACACCTACGTCCGTATAGACACCCATCGCCGTCAGAAAAGGAGAGTATAGCCATGCAAGAACTAACTTGGGGTTGGCCTATTATTATCTATCTGTTTCTCGCCGGCATGGGCGCTGGCGCCTACACTGTCAGCGCCTCGGTTTTATTGCGCGGCGGAGGGGGGTTCGGCCGTAAGCATTTCCAGCTTGCCCGCTATGGCGCTCTGTTGGCGCCGATTCCCATAATCATCGGAACAGCCTTTCTCATACTTGAGCTGGGAACATTCATGTATGCAACAGAGGCCTCCATGTACTTCCGCTGGCTCAATCTATTCACAACCTTTGAAGTATTATCACCCATGAGTTGGGGTGCATGGATTCTCGGTCTGGGCATTATTGCCTCTGTTGTCTACGCCTATACCTTCCTGAAAAAGGAAGCCGCTCCGGGTGATGAAATGTCTTCCCTGCGTCGGGCTCTGGCGTGGGTAGGCGTGCCTTTGGGTATTGCAATCGGAGTCTATACGGGCGTCCTTCTCGGGGCAATGCCCTCCCGGCCATTTTGGAATACCTCTATCTTGCCTTTTCTATTTCTCGTCTCCTCCCTCTCCACGGGTGCGGCCGGGATCACAATACTGAAGGCCGTTTTTTCTTCTGGAGATGTAGAGGAGAAGAATGCCGCTATGCAGACCGCCAAGTCGGCAGGGGAAAGGGATCTCAGTGACTATCTGCTGAATGTCTCGGACCTTCTGCTTCTGGGTCTGGAGGTCCTGGGTATATTTCTGCTTATCCTGTTCGCCTACATGATGTACGGTGACCGGGTCGATGCCATAGCGGTAATCATGCCTGGCGGCAGCCTGTTTTCGCTTTTCTGGTGGGGTGTTATCGTGCTCGGAGTGCTTGTCCCCTCTGTTATCGAGTTGAAATATACCGTTCCCACGTTACTGCATGGACGCGCTTTCATCATGCCGCGGAACCTGGAACTCTCCTTGGCCACCTTTATTCTGCTAGGTGGCTTAATGCTCCGCTATGTCGTGGTGGTTGCAGGGCAGATTACTGGCCCTGTGGGTATTTGATGAGGAGATGATCATGATTAATCGGCGTGCATTTCTAAAATTAGGCGCTATTTCTGCAGCCACAGGCCTTGTTACCGGTTCCATACTTTCCCAAGCCAGGGAGCTGCCTCACCAGGGTGGCAGGGGCTTCTCACCAACAACCGGCCAGCGCAGGCGCTCGGTGCCGAGCACCTGCTACCAGTGCGTCACACGATGTCCCAATATTATCTACACGGAGAATGACCGTGTCGTTAAAGTAGAGGGGCAGCCTAACTCTATCCGCACCGAAGGCGTTATGTGCGCCAAGGGTCAGGGTGCGGTCAATCAGGTAAATGATCCCGATCGCGTGCTCTATCCGATGCGTCGCGTTGGTAAGCGGGGCGAAGGCAAGTGGAAGCGAGTGAGCTGGGATGAGGCCTTGGATGAACTGGCTGGACGGCTGAAGACGCTACGGGACGCCGGCACCCCTGAGAAGTTCATGTTTCAATACGGACGCATGAAAGCCAGCACCAGTAAGCTGGTCAAGAGTGTATTTTTGGGCACCTATGGAACAGGAACCATTGGCAACCACACCAGCATCTGCGAAGGTGGCAAGTGGACGGCCCATGAACTCACCTGGGGCGGACACTACGATAACTGGGATTTTGATAACACCCGCTATGTGCTGAACTTTGGATCAAATGTTTTCGAAGCACACACCAATCATATTCCAACCTCCCCTCGCCTGGTTCGCGCTATGGCAGAACGCGGGGTTAAGTTGGTAACCTTTGATGTACGCCTCTCCAACACGGCAGCCAAATCCGATGAGTGGGTTCCGGTTAAACCGGGCACCGATCTGGCCGTAATTCTCGCTATGTGCAATGTGGTCATGAGAGAGGATCTCTACGAGGGACCGGGCGAGGCGTTCCTGAAGTTCGTCAAGGTCACCCGGCGCCATGATGCAACCCTCGAAGAGAAGATTGTGGCCCTGAAGGAGCATTTCGCCGAATATACGCCTGAATGGGCTGAGCAGCAGAGCGGCGTGCCTGCCGTGACTATCCAACGCATCGCGCGTGAGTTTGCCACCACGCATCCGGCCTGCCTCATGACTTACCGCGGGGCGGTGGCCCATTACAACGGCAACGAGGCTGAGCGTGCGGCACAGACCCTTGCGGCCATTACCGGCAATATCGACAACCCAGGCGGACGCTGCAAGGCTGTGGGCGCCGGTTGGAGCTATCCGCACGGTCCAAAAAACAAACCCAAGTCACGCAAGCTCAAAATTATAGATGGTCCTCCAGGCCTTGCGGCCGTACCCACGCACCACATGAGTCACTACGTCATGAAGATGATCAAGGATGGCTCTTGGGGCCGTCCCGATGTCTATATGACCTACAAGTACACACCTATCTACGCCAATGGCGAAGTTGCAGAGAATGTCGAAATCCTAAAGGATGAGTCCCTGATCCCTTTCTATGTCAATATCAATCCGTTCTACGACGAATCGGCAGCGCTGGCGGACCTTATTCTCCCCGAACCGACATTCCTCGAGCGTTGGGATTGGGAGGATATGGTCTCACCGGTGCAGATCCCTGAATACTATATTCGCCAGCCTGCGGTAAAACCGTTGGGTGAGACCCGGGATTTCGGCGATGTGGTTTGCGATCTTGCTGAACGCATGGGTATGCCGCTCGGCTTCAAGTCTAAGGAAGAATTCGTGCGCCTCTCCTGCGAAATGACCCCTGATGTAAAGGCGGTGGGCGGCTTTGAATACATGAAGAAGAACGGGGTGTACCATGTTCCGGGCTCCAAGCCACTTTACTATAGCTATACGAAAGAGATCCCGGCTGGCAAATATGTGGCTGACGGTGTGATCTACGATGAGGATACCGGGGTCTACTGGAACTGGAAAAAGGCTCATCACCACTCGGAGTCTGAGGCACGGGCAAAGGGATATGCTCATACCAAGAAAGCTTTCAAGGCCTATGTGGGCCAGCGTATTGGAGACAAGGTCTACCAGGGGTTCAAACCGGACGCGCTCAACAAGTCGGGCTACTTCGAACTCTACTCGAATATCCTAGAGGAAAAGGGGCACAAGCCCAGGCCTACCTGGATGGCTATCCCTGAGCACGAGAAGATGGGACCGAATGACCTCTATATGACCACCTACAAGGTGGGGGTTCAAATCCATTCCCGCTCCGCGAACTGTAAATATCTGACGGAGATCTATCACGATAATCCAGCCTGGATCAATCCGAAGGATGCGGACAAACGTGGCATCAGTGATGGCGACGCCATACGGGTAAAATCCCCGATTGGTGAGGTCGAAACCAAAGCGCGGCTGACAGAGGCCATCAGACCCGGGGTCATCGCCATCTCCCACCATTGCGGGCATTGGCAATACGGCCGTTATGCCTCGGGCAATAAATCTCCCTCGGGGGTGGATACCGATCCCGATACCAAGCGCATCTGGTGGCAGGAAGAAGGTAGAGATGGTAAAGGCGTACATCCGAACTGGATTATCGCCAACGCACCGGATCCCATTAATGGCCAGCAGCGCTGGATGGATACTGTCGTGCAAATCAGCAAAGTATAGCTCTATGGGAAACACAGAAGATAGCGGGCGTAAGCCCGCTATCTCTCCGGAACACATGGCCAGCACAGCTATACAGCGCTCTCAGCTATACAGCTTCCTGGCCGAGATTTTTCGCAAAGAGCCGCCCGCTGAACTACTCCGGAAGATCCGCTCCGCGGAGATAATGGCCGTTCTTGCCGAGAACGGTGTTCACCTGGACACCGGTTTTCTTGAAACGCCTCTTGAGCAACTTACCGAAGATTTGGCGGTGGAATATACATGGCTATTTCTCGGTCCTGGTGGCCACATCGCCCCCTTTGAATCCGTTCAATTGAAAGGCGGGTCAGGGATATTACAAGGCCCGGAAACAGAGGCGGTCCGAAGCTATATTGAGGCGGCTGGTTTCGACTACAGTGGGAATTTCCACGAAATGCCAGACCACGTGAGCGTGGAACTGGAATTTCTTGGGCACCTTTCCCACCTGGAGGCCGAGGCGTGGCAACGGGATAACGTAGCGGAGGCAAGGAATTGTCGTGAGTTCCAACTGGATTTTCTCAAGCAACATGCCGGAAGATGGATTGGGGACTTCTGCTCGCGCGTGAAGAGTACTGCAAATAGTGTCTTTTACACGGAAATGGCAGAATTGACAGCTGCCTTCTTAGAATCAGAAGGAACCGAAATTTCAGCCTCATAGGTCATCTGAGAGCAGAGCGCATACTCGCGAGTTCTCAGGCTACTAACCCGTGCTCGTAGTCTATCGTTGCTTGCTGCGTCTAAATAACAGCTTTCAGTCTCAACCTGTTATTCACCAGTATTTGGCGAATGACTCTTCCTGGCGCCCCCCGGATCTTGAACTTATCAGAGTTTAAACGGACATATATGGACACCCCAAAAAAGTCAATATAAGATTTTCATATCACTCACCTTGTTGCCCAAACGTTCACAGCTTAGAGAAAAACGGTCTTTGACAACTATCCGGCTTCTTTATGGTACGTTTCATGTCCCGAGCCCTGATGAGATTTAAGATCCCCTACCGCCTCTGCACCCACTAGTGTGGTGTAACGTATAAACTGCACCAATCAGCGAGACGCTAAGCCGTTAGCTGCGCCCCGAAGGAAGTGCCCTTGGGGTGCTAGGCG
>JAHXHS010000072.1 GCA_025656455.1 Candidatus Thiodiazotropha sp. (ex Epidulcina cf. delphinae)
CAATGGCTTCTAACTCTTTTTTGTTCATCTTGCTTATCTCCCATTGAAGAACTAATGATAAGCAGATACACAATCTAATTTACAGTCCCCCATTTTCTTAAACACACCAGCACAAGAGCCGGTGTGTTTAGAGCCTAAGGCAAGGTAATTGTACATTGACGTGGATAAGGGGACCCCTGATGCCACCCTTTAAAACAGAAAGCTGTGTCTGTCACGCAGACAATCGTACTTGTCCTCTCATATTCCTCCCAGCAAACAATAGATGACTGACTATTGGCCATAGTGACAACTTCTTGGTCTTCGGGTGTTACTGCTTGTTGAAGCAGGTCCCTATCCCCACCGAACTGATAAGAGGTGATCATCACTCCTGTGGTGGCGAATACCCCGATAGTCAGATACATGAAATTCCTTCTTCGAGAAGATATCCTACTTTCCATAGTTTTCTCCATAGTGTACTTGACAATGTTATAAGTATATGGCCGATAGGGAGTGGCACCGTATACTTACCGATTATTGCTCTCTGTGTATGTCGAAAAATATCGTACAGTGACTTTCGCGACACCGGATCGATTCTTCAACCCAGTTGCTGAATACCAAGAAGAATCTAACACCCATCTTACCGGAATGTGCCCATCTACCGGTTTCCGCTCAAGTTCAAGCAAAATCGTCATTTAAAAAGATAATGAAGAGATGGGTTCCGTTATAAGATCCAGTTCCCTACCACAACTGCGCCAATATTTGCTTGTCCAGCAAGTATACTATTGACCGTATAAGAAATTCTTGAAGTGACATTATTAACATATTTTCAGTGTAATATTACCTAGTCTCGCATTTCTCACACCCGATCGTAGCGAGGCGGTTCAAAGGGTGCGCCATGGCTGGCTTTCGCGACCGAAGGGCGCGTAGGCATAGCCGCCACTATGTCGAGCACCCTGACCGAGAGAACGCCAGACAGGGCGTGCCATTGGGCCGCCGCAGTAGGAGGGGGTGAGAAATGCAGGCTAGAAGTCCAACGCAAACCTGATAAAAACCTGTCGCTTAGGCTGAAACTGAGGCATCAGGTTGTCACCTGTATGAAAACTCAAATCATAATATTTAAAATCCTCATCCAGCATGTTTTTCGCTATAACTTCAAACTTTCCACGGCGCTTTGCCAAGCGATAACCGAGTACTGTATCGACATTCCAGAAGTCATCCCGGTCACTAACCCCAATCTGAGTGATTTCCTGGTTTATGCGGGTCCCTTCCACATCCAGGAACCATCCTGAAGGCCAGTGATAACTGATGCCGACAGGTGTGCGTTGAGTAGTCAGTTCTTGCATTGAAGCATGTTGTGGTCGCTCAAATTTCTCATGCTCATGACCGATACGCACACCCAACCTGTCGGTAGCCGTCCAGTAGAGATAGCCGTGAACTCGTTTTTCATCAACGCTTAAATAGGGAAGAACATCATTGATAACCGGCACCTCAAGGTCTCTTCGATTGAATTCGAGCCCAATGTTGAGCCCTTGCCATAGCCTGACATCAACGCCAACACCATACTGCTCGATTTCGGAACCTTGTACATCATCAAACTGCTGGTTGAAGCCCATCACCTGCGTCTGTTCAACTGTCTGCATAAACTGGCGGGGACGCGCGAGGCTTTTAAGATAGGCTCCACGGATGGTTAAATTTTTCCAAGGATCCCAAGACAAGCCAAACTTTGGTCCTAGCTGTTGGTTTTTATTGTGCTTGCTCTCAAAATCTTCAAAGGCGGCGCCGAGGGTCATACTCATTCGTGCAGGTAGCGTGAAGAATGAGTAGATATATAGGTTTTTAAAGCGTGGATCCTCTTCAATATATTCGAGGCCTGGAGGTTCTATAATCTCCACCCAGACATCGGATGTTCCAGGTTGTAGATAGCTTGTTTTTTGTGACAAAGCGAAGGTGTTCAGATCGTTTTCATTGTAGTATCCACCACCAAGCGTAACCACATTGTCGCCAATTTCGTGAATGTATTGTAATTCCAGACTACTCGCCGTGCTATCTGCTATGGATGAAAATGTCAATTCCACAGTGGCCGGCAAAAGACCATGGGGTGTGGGGTAGACGGGAAAGAATCGAGATTCGGACAGCCTATGCTTTTTCAGCATGTCTCGATAGATAGCTGAGGCGATTATATGTCTGCCCGGACTCATTTGATGGTGAATACCAATCCGGCCAGACCGTTGATCCAAATCATTTCTCGCAGCAGTCACATCCTCTGGATCGAATGTCATACCCAGATCACCGCTCTCCGCATCTTGGTATCGATACTCGAACTGAACACTGGTTGACGGTGTATGGGAGTACTGCAGGAAGGCGTTATAGATATCCTGCCTGAGATCACTGTTCTCTCGCCAGCCGTCTGTTTGATAGTGGAACTGGCCCAGGCTGAAGGACATTTTGTCTTTCAGTCCGGACAAGATCAGGTCGTCTCCCGCGGTACTGTTGTTGCCACCGATAGCGTTGAGTTGCAGATTGAGGCCTTCGCGGATGAACAGGGGCGTGTACTCGGAAAAAGCGCCAGCGGAGGGTCCCGCCCCGTCGAGAATGCCCGGGTTGCTTACCGCCAGTTGCGGTTGTATCGGCGTGGTGTTCAAGGGTTGCAGCAGCTGGAATTGCAGCCGTTCGCTCATGCGCGCCTTTTCGTACCGGGGTTGGCCGGAGTAGCTGTCGGCAAGCAGGCGATGAGCGGAGTGGTTGATGGCACTGGTTTGCAGCGATTTGTAGGCTTCGTTCCGGGCCAGTTGATCGAAGCCCAAATCCTGGTATATGCGTGCTTGGCTGGCACCGCGCGCGGCCTCATCCTGGTCGAGCAGGAGCCGTGACCGATAGACCGCCCGGTTATCGTTCAGATCGATAGAGGTCTGGATATCCTTCAGCGCTTCGATCGGCCTGTTATCGGCCTGCTTGCGGATGGCGTCGTAGAACCAGGCCGTGGGATCGAGGTCGTCGAACTGCTTGGCCAGGGTGAACTGAGTAGCCGCCAGGCTATCGCGCTTCTCTTCGTAATAGGCCTTGCCCAGGTAGCTTCGAATCAGGGCGTTGCCGGGGTCGAGATTGGCGGCGATCTCCAGTTGTCGGCGCCCTTCAGCCACATCGCCTTTGCGGATCCGCACCAGACCGAGGCCGAGGCGGGGCAGCGGCGCGGCCTGGTCCAGAAAGGCGGCCCGCTCGAAGGCTTCACGAGCGCCTTCAAGATCGAACTGGATGAGACGGGCAAAACCAAGCGTGGTCTGGCTCTGGGCGCGAGCGGGGGCGATCTCCACGGCACGGCTGGCCGCCTCGGTGGAAGCCTCCAGGTTGCGAAACATGAGTTCGAGCCGGGCCAGCCTTGCCCAGGCCAGAGCGTTTTCCGGGGCCGCAAGGGTGGCCTGAGCGGCTGCCTCCCGGGCTTCGGATAGTTGAAACCGCGCCTGATGAGCATAGGAGAGAGCAAGATAGGCGGAGGCTGACTGGCCATCGGCGCGTACCGCCTGGCGAGCCATCTCCATAGCCTGCCGGTACTCATTGTTCGTAGTGGCGATAAGGGACAGCAAGGCCAGGGCGTCGGCCTGCTCCGCCCGCAGATTCAGCACTGCCGCCAGGTCCCGCCGGGCGGGCTCCATACCCCCTACCTGGAGATGGAGCGAGGCGCGATAGACCAGCAGGCCGGCATCCTCCTCGACGCCAGGCTCCTCAGCCAGTGCGCGAAAGGCACTGCTCAAGTCGCCCCGGCGATAGGCCGCCAGGGATTGCCTGACAGCCTCCGAGACATGTTCCACCGGCGGTTCGACCACCGGCGGGTAGTAGAGAGCCCACTGAACCGCATCCCGTGGATTCACCACGGCTTCGCCCCGGGGTGCTTCGCCCGGTCGGGAAGTGGCCCGCTGACCACTGTTCACCCTCACCTCACCCTGCTCATTACGGGCAATCGCTTGACCCTCCAAAACTGTCACCAGGGCACCATCTGAACCAGACTCGACAGTGAACTCCGTACCCTCTGTGTGGGCGTTGACATAAGGGGTATTGACTTGCAATGAATGGCGAATTCGGCTGATGATGTGGGCGATTCCATTGCGCAGATCGAGAAAAAAAGTAGTGCCTTCTTCACTGGGGGCACTGAAGCGCACGTTGCTATTCTCAGCCAGACGCAATAGGCTCTCATTATGGAGGATCAGACCGGCGCGGCCGTTGGGGCTCACCCGTAAACGGTCTCCGGGACAGAAGCGGTCGCCTTGTCGCACAGCTCTCCAATGCGGCTCGCTGAGGCTTTTCAATTCAACACGCCCTTGAATGGAGGCTGCCCAGGCCACACTCTCTGCGCACTCGCGCGCTGCAAGCATTTGGCTATATCCTACACAAAGCCAAAAGAGCGCTAATAGGATTTTCCAACTGCTGCCGGTAGGGTGGTTAATAGCCATGCAAGTATCCTTTTGCTTGGAGCGCAATTGGCCTTTATCTTAACGAGCCATAGTCCGTGAACTCTTTTAAGATTTCACAGAAATCCCTTTAACTCAAGGGTAATATTCACACCTTGCGCATTCCGGCGAAGATGAACACCTGATTTCTCAACGCATGACGTGGTTGGTTTTTTAACCCAGGTGTTCATCATCAGTCAATTGCCCGATCAGCTTTTGCATCGACTCTCCCTTGAGCTGAAGGCGGTGGGCGTTGTGCATCAGACGGTCGAGAATGGCGTCAGCCAGGATGTTGTCACCGATGCTGGCATACCACTGGTCCGTGGGTAGCTGACTGATCATCAGCGTGGATGTTTACCCATGGCGATCATCCATGATCTCCATCAGGTCGTTGCGATGGGCAGGCTTCAACGATTCCAGCCCTCAGTCATCAATGACCAGTAGCTGGATCTTGGCCAGTTGCTTGAGCTGTTTGTGGGGAATAATCGGGACACCCACCCAAAATCACCAGAAATTTGAATGGGTATCCGAGTAAACATCCCTGTTTATCGTCTATCTCTGCCTTTTCCGTCATTGACTATACTTCAATACCGCAGGTTTTTTTTAATCACTATTCCCTATTATTTCATTAGTTTTAAACAGCTTTATTAATTGGCTCTTCCCCAATTCGAGTGGGTGAAAAAAATCGTAGGTCAGGTTGACGCGGAGCGGCTACCTGACTCAAGGGGGGGTGTCACGTAGCTGCGCAACGTGACCTACGGGTTTCTAAACTCTAAACAGACATCCACTCAAAATTACCTGGGATTTGAATGGGTGATGAGAGGGACGCTCTACTGAGTGGCGCTGAACCCGTCAATCACCGCCTTTGGCGGCGTGCCGGCGTACAGCCGGGTGGCCGGTCCAGGCGGGGAGCTCGATACTGATACCTCGCTGAGACCCTACGACGAAAAGAGACTCTCGCAAAGATCGCAAAGCCCGCAAAGGATTCCCAGACAATGCCTTCTTGGCGTACTTAGCGAGCTTGGTGAGAGAAATAGTGCATGCCTGGCCAGTGATTGAAAACCATCAAGGCGTCGTGCAGGATGGGAAATTCGCATTCGCGTTGATTTGCGTTTATTCGCGGACAATCAATCCTGAGTCGGCGAACTGAATTGTTGCGATTGGTAGGATCTACCCACCCGATCAGGGGAAGAGCCTATTAATTTATCTCCAGACACTGGACTACCCCTCAATGCATAGGCGGCAATTGTGGAAACAGAAAATGGAAAAGAAATAAAACCACAGAATCAAGGGAATAGAATCAAATCTCACCGAGCTTTTATAAATCCGACTGCTATACTCAGATATATAGAAAACCCTCATTCCCTGTACGTTTGACAAACGGGAGGTGAATCATGAGCCATACTATTTTGAGTAGCTATTCTGACCAGCGGGTGCTTGCTCAAATTGAGGACATCACCACCGAGCAACCTCGGGACTGGTTGGCCGCTGGGTGGCAAGATATCCGACGCGCACCGGCAACCAGCATCGGCTACGGCACACTTTTGGTCATCGCCAGCTACCTGATTACCCTGAGCACTGTGATGTCGGGGATGTTCTATCTGATTCCGGCTCTACTCGGAGGATTCTTCCTGGTGGCTCCGGCACTCGGCCTGGGTCTCTACGAGGTCAGCCGCCGTCTCGAGAACGGGGAAACGGCCAATTTCCTCCACGCGATACGCGCCATCGGCAGGCACAGCTTTCAAGTCAGCACCATGGGTGCGGCACTGGTGGTGGTCTACCTCGCCTGGTTCCTTGTGGCGAACCTGATATTCACCCTCACAAGCAGCGGCGTTTCACCGTCACTCGAAAACGCGATTCCCTACCTGTTCTCATTGGAAAATACGCCGATGCTTATCGTCGGGACGCTGGTTGGCGCCCTGTTCGCACTGGCCGTTTTCTCCATCAGCGTGATCTCCGTTCCCATGCTGCTGGATCGTGATGACGTGGATGTCCTCAGCGCCATGCGCATCAGTTTCAAGGCCTTCCGTTTCAACCTGATGCCGATGCTGCTGTGGGCCGGATTGATCGTGCTGGTGATTCTCGGCGGCTTCATCACGCTGTATGTGGGACTTGCCGTGGGATTTCCGCTGCTGGCACACGCCTCCTGGCACGCCTATAGAGACGTTGTGAAGAAGTAAAATCGGGACTGCATGGACACCCGCTCAAAATGTGATCTGCCATGAGCATTATGAGCGGGTGCTGAGATGGACACCCCGCCATCCGGCATCGTATGTGCCAAGCTTGAAGTGAAGTGTGTTCAACCAACAAGCAACGGGGTGTCCACC
>JAHXHS010000073.1 GCA_025656455.1 Candidatus Thiodiazotropha sp. (ex Epidulcina cf. delphinae)
GCTGCGACTTCTTTCAGGGCTTCCTGATCAGCCCTCCCCTGATTGCCACCGACTTCCGGCTTCTGCTCGAGGGCGAGCCCGGTTACCCGTCCGATGGGACGTATCGACGTCGGAGGTCGGCGCCAAAGGATCATCAAGACTAAGGGAACAGACAGAATGTTTCGATGCTTAAAGATAGATGATGAAAACCAGTCTCATGAAAAAACCGAACCACGTAAACCCGGTCTGCCTTTCTCGACTCATTTCACCCAAAAGCGCAAATCCATATACCGAAAATAGCACTGGCACATACCCACGCCCGCTCCTCAGCCTGCTGTTTGCGCTCATCTTCTTCTGCCTGAAGGCCTCCGCTGCCGGGGTCGAAAACAACGAAGAGTTGCAGAGACTCAAACATCTCAGTCTGGATGATCTGCTGGAGGTAACGGTTACCTCGGTGTCACGCAAGAAACAGACGCTTTCCGATGCCGCCAGCGCCGTCTACGTCATCACCCGGGAAGATATCCGCCGCTCCGGTATGACCCGTATCCCTGAACTGCTACGGATGGCGCCCGGGGTCCATGTCGCACGAATCGATGCCAATAAATGGGCCGTCAGCGCACGAGGATTCAACGGCCGCTACGCCAATAAACTGCTGGTGTTGATGGATGGCCGGAGTCTCTACACGCCACTCTATTCCGGGGTCTACTGGGATGTACAGGACACCGTGCTGGAAGATATCGAGCGTATCGAGGTAATCCGCGGCCCGGGGGCCACCCTATGGGGCGCCAACGCGGTCAACGGCATTATCAATATCATCACGAAATCAGCGCATGATACCGAAGGTGGACTGATCTCATTGGCTGCCGGCAATGAAGAGGAAGCATCAGGGACCCTGCGTTACAGTGGAAAAACCACCACTGACATCGCCTACAGGATCTACGCCAAAGGCTTCCAAAGGGATGGCGGGGTCTTCTTCGATGGGGAAGAAGCGGGAGATGACTGGAATGGGGAACGCCTGGGTTTCAGAATGGACAGCAAGCTCACCGATACCGACAGCCTTACGCTGCAGGGCGATCTGTATAGCGGCACGGCAGGTCAGAACAATTTTCTCCCCTTCCCGCCACCTTCGGGCACGATCAATGAAGACCAGGCCGACACCTCTGGCGGCAACCTGCTGGCGCGCTGGTCCCATCGCCTTGCTTCGGAGAGCAACCTGAGTTTGCAGTTTTATTACGATAGAACCCATCGGAAAAACGCCACCCTGACCGAGCACCGAGACAGCTACGACCTTGATTTTCAACACGACTTCCTGCTCGGTGAACGGCACGCCATCGTCTGGGGAGCGGGCTACCGGATTTCTCAGGACGATATCGTCTCTCCCGAAACCTCAGCCCTCAGGTTCAACCATCCGCAAAACCGGAATAAAGTCGCCAGCGCTTTTCTGCAGGATGACATCACCCTAGCAGCCGATCGTTGGCGCCTGATCCTGGGAACGAAATACGAGCATAACGACTATACCGGCAACGAGTTTCAGCCCAGTGTGCGGATGACCTGGACGCCTGATAATAAAAACTCTTTCTGGGGCGCTGTCTCCCGCGCCGTGCGCACGCCCTCCCGCATCGAGACGGACGTCAACATCCGCGTCGGCCCCATCTCAGTGTCGGGGAATGACGATTTCGACACCGAAAAACTCCTGGCCTACGAATTCGGCTATCGCACTCAGGCCACTGACAGGCTCTCCCTCGATATGGCCGCTTTCTACAACGAATACGACGATCTCTCCACCTTTGAACTGGCAGGGCCGCCCTCCCCCACCGACACCCGGATCATGCTCGAAAACCGGATGAACGGCGAAAGTTACGGCATGGAGCTGGCCGTCAATTGGGACATTAGCGACAACTGGCGATTGAAGGCATCCCATGCCTGGTTCAAAGTCAGCCTGGAGACCGATGGTGTAAGCACTGACACCACATCGCCCCGAACGGCGGACATCACCCCCGAGCACCAGAGCCAATTACGCTCCCAGCTCGATCTGCCATACAACTTGGAGTTCGATGCTTCAATCCACTATCTGGACAAGATTCCCCATTCAGAGATCGATGGTTACACCCGCCTCGACATGAGACTCGGCTGGAGACCGGACAAGGATCTACAACTCAGTCTCGTACTGCAAAATCTGTTGCAAGACGAACATCGCGAATTTGTCGAATTTTCCGGTTTTTCCGGCCCCATCGGGTTGAAGTCCACTCAAGCGGAACAAAGCTTGCTGTTGCAACTGAAGTGGAACTTCTGAGACGCCATCGATGAGCGCCACGCAGACAATCAGAGCAACAAGCATGAGGTCCTTTGTCAGACCGCTTGCCCTGCTCGCAATGCTGTGTGGAATACCATCGGGCCACAACCAGGCTGAAACAGTGGCGGAGCATGAGCTGAAGGCCATTTTTCTCTACAACTTCGCCAACTACATCGCCTGGCCGGAGAGTGCATTTAAGAAACGACAAAGCCCCTTCAACTACTGCCTGCTCGGGGAGAGCCGGATCAACGCCAGCCTCAAAACAGTGGCGGCCAATGAGACGATCAAAGGCAGAGCCCTGCGTGTTCTGGAGTTGGATGACACGGAACAGCTCTCTGACTGCCATATCCTCTTCGTACATCAGCGACAGGACGGTTATCCCTCCGGGCTGATGCGGCAACTGGCCGCCGAGTCGGTTCTGACGGTCGGTGATGGCGAGGCCTTCATCCCCTCCGGAGGGACGATCGGACTATTGAAAAAAGAGCGCAGGATAGATCTGCTCATCAACATGGAGGCAATTGAACTGGGCCAGTTGAAAGTCAGCTCCAAACTGCTCCGCCTGGCGAAGCGAGTCAGACTTTCCAGGGAGACTCCCGAACCATGAAAGGCATTAATCTGCATCAGTGGCCGATCCGCAAAAAAGTCATCACCATCGCACTGGCCAGCAGTATTGCCGTGCTCTGCCTGGCATCGATCGCCTTTGTCATCTCAGAGCTGGTCGCCAAACGGGTGGCGATGGTGGAATCGGCCACTACCCTGGCCCGCGTGCTCGGGGTCGATGTGTCCGCCACCCTGATATTTCGTGACCCAGCCACGGCGGAAGAGATTCTTTCCGCCTTGAGCGAGGAGAAAACCGTGGTTTTTGCGCGTATCCTCGACGCGGAATCTTCAACCTTCGCCAGCTACAAAAGCAAGAATCCAAACCATGCACGACTGTTGAGCCGAAATGAAACGCAAAAAAACCACTGGCTGAGTATCGATAAGGTCTACGATGAACGAACCCATTACCGGTTCCACGACGACCACATGGATCTCCACCATGAAATCAGGTCTAACGATAAGCATCTCGGCTCTATCACCATTGAACAGGATCTAACGGTGTTGCACGCCGGTATCCAGCGGCAGATCGTCATCGCCGGCGTTGTATTGATCCTCGCTTTCTTTCTCGCCTATCTGATGGCCGCCCAGCTGCAACGCCTGATCACCACGCCGATCAATGTACTGACCTCAACCATGCGCGCAGTCTCGGAAAGCGGGGACTACGGCCTGCGGGCCAAAACTGTGAGCAGCGACGAACTGGGGGCGCTGACCCGCGGCTTCAACACCATGCTGGAACAGATCCAAAACCGTGATCACGCCTTGGCCGACACCCTCAGCGAACTGCAGCTAGCAAAAGATGAAGCAGAAGCCGCAAACAGCGCTAAATCCCAGTTTCTCGCCACCATGAGCCATGAGATCCGCACGCCCATGAACGGCGTGCTCGGGATGACAGAGCTGCTGCTTAATTCCGACTTGAACGAACGGCAAATGCATTTTGCATCAACGGCCCACAGTGCAGGCCGCTCGCTGCTGACCATCATCAATGATATCCTCGACTTCTCCAAGATCGAGGCCGGCAAGGTGGAACTGGTGAACAAACCCTTTAACCTGCCCGGCCTGCTGGAGGATGTGGTGCAACTCCTCGGCGGACAGGCGCGGGACAAGGGGCTGGAGCTTATCAGCCACTGTCCGCCCGGCATTCCGCTCCACTTGATCGGCGATGAGCAACGTATCCGCCAGATCCTGGTCAATCTGATCGGGAACGCCATCAAGTTCACCCATGCAGGCGAGGTGATTGTTCGTGTCCTGCCTGGGATGAAGCTTCCATCAGGGGTAGCCCTCAAATTCGAAGTGGAGGACAGCGGCATAGGTATCTCGGAGACCATGAGGAACTACATCTTCGATGTCTTCTCCCAGGCGGACAGTTCAACCAGCCGCCGATTCGGCGGCACCGGTTTGGGTCTCGCCATCTCAAAACAGTTGGCCACCCTGATGCAGGGGGAAATCGGCCTCGAATCAGAACCCGATAAGGGCTCCCTGTTCTGGTTTACCGCCCATCTCGGCATGCCCGATAACGAGCCCGGGAATCGGCGGGAAGATCACCGCCCCTCTTCGCAACAACGTATACTCCTGGTTGAAGACAACCGGCGCATCGGCGAAGTGCTCAGCGAATCCCTAAAGGATCTCGGTCACCAGGTGGTCGAGGCGTCAAACGGCGAAGAAGCCTTGCAGAAACTCAATACGGCCGCAGCGGCTGAGGCCTATTTCGATATCGTTATTACAGAGAGGTTCCTCACGGATATGGATGGCCTCGCTCTGGGAAAGAAGATCCATCACGCCTATTCATTGCCGTCACCCGCTTTAATCATGCTGACTGCACAAATCACGGTTCCCTGTGCCGGTTCGATAGGTGACAATAGATTTGACGCCTGCCTCGTGAAACCGGTACGCATGAGCGAACTCGAGATGACCATCCAACGCCTGGCCGGTCACCTTCCGCAGCATGGTAGCGATGCAATGACGATAGCATCGACCGAACCGCCACTGGCTATGAGTAAAAATCACAATGCGGCAAGAAAGCATCGGGTATTGGTGGCGGAAGACAATCTGGTCAATCAGGCAGTCATCGAGGAGATGCTCAGGCTCCTCAACTGCACGGTTACCCTGGCGGCAAACGGGCAGGAGGCGATAGAACTACTGCAAAGAGATGGATTCGATCTGGTGATGATGGACATCCAGATGCCCGGGGTGGACGGCTATCAGGCCACACGCATCATTCGTGACAATGAGCAAGCGCCGGAGCACATTCCCATCATCGCCCTGACAGCCAACGTGCTCGAAGGCGATCAGCAAAAGTGCCTTGATGCCGGGATGGATGACTATCTGGGTAAACCGGTCACCCAAGAAAAACTGGAGAAGATTCTGCGCAAATGGCTTTCGGAAGAGGCGCTGGAATTACAGCCTGCGTCACTCGCCTCTGACGACACAACGAGAGCCTCGGCGGTGACAGCCGCCGAGCGACCTGCTTCACTCAACAGAGAAGTCATTGAAGCCATCCGGACGCTCAAACGACCGGGGAAACCTGACATTCTGACACGCATGATCGCTATCTATCGTGAAACCTCCCCGGCTCTGATCAACGTCATCAGCGAGGCCATCGAGAACACCGACCCCGAAATGTTGAAGCGCGCAGCGCACGGTTTGGCCTCGAGCAGCGCCGCAATCGGTGCAGACGAAATGACAAGCCTTTGCAATGCACTCAAAGCTCACGGAGGGAAAGAGGATCTCGATGCCGCAGCAAAATTGATGAACGAATTGAAATCAACCTATGCAGCGCTAAATAATGAAATGAACAAAACAATTAAACCGGATATTTCACCCGGCCGCTGATAATGTGAATTAATTTTTTGGTTCGCCCCCTACTTGAGTGGGTATTAGAAAGAACATGAATAGGCCGCGAATGAACGCCAATCACCGCAAATGAACGCGAATTTCCTCGCCATTCGGGTTGATGCAGAAATACTTGCCTGTTAGCGGAATAGGGTATGTTTTTCCATGGTTCACCATTTCATGCAGGCTGATCGATTGCCAATAGCTTAGGTGGTGGCATCATACCTCGTAAAGCTATTTGCGGTGATTAGCGTTCATTGGCGGCCAATTAATGATTTGCGTATTCAATGAAATCGTGGCGATTTGTGTATTCCGACCACTCGATCAGGAAAAGGACCAATCTTTTGGTTTAAAATGTAATAGTTAGAATATTTGTCAAGGGCGTAGGGTGCGGCCCTGCCGCACCATGCTGGGTTGCACTCCTGTTTGCTATGACGAATTTCTTCACTTAGCACCCCCCTGACCCAATACCTTGGGTTCCAGGGCTTCAAGTTACGGTGCGGCTGGGCCGCACCCTACGAAGCTCGTAGAACATGGGAACAAGATGAACTCTGAAACTTAAATCTGGTAGGAGGTAGCCCGAAGGCTACCCCCCTACAGAACGGTACGTACCGGCCAGGTATACCGCTCCTCGATCAGTAACCGAGCCCATCAGGCTCGGGAGAAAGCGATTGTATAGTGAT
>JAHXHS010000074.1 GCA_025656455.1 Candidatus Thiodiazotropha sp. (ex Epidulcina cf. delphinae)
CGCGCCATTCCCGGCGCAACGCGCCTAGCAGCTAACGGCTTAGCGTCTCGCTGATTGGTACAGTTTATACGTTACACCACACTAGTACTCCCCATAGAAATGCAAACTTATTGAAATAATAAATATTCTCTGCGATCTTTGGTTTAGCCCACACTTTTAGCTATATTTTTTCTACCGAACGGATGCGCTACCAGGAATACGCGGTCAATTAATGGCTCGGGGCATAAAGCCCAAGGGATACGACAGTTTCTATGAAGATAAAAGTCAGTGAATTAATCGTCCGGTATCTGCAACGCCTGGGTATCGACACCATTTTCGGCATACCGGGCGCGCACATCCTACCTGTTTACGACGCCTTATATGGCTCCGACATCCAGGCCGTTCTGGCCAAACATGAACAGGGGGCGGCCTTCATGGCCGTGGGATACGCCAAATCATCGGCAAAGATCTCGGCATGCATCGCCACGGCTGGCCCCGGCGCCACCAACCTGATTACCGGCATCGCCAATGCCTATGCCGACAAACTGCCGGTGTTGGTCATTACCGGCGAAGCGCCGACCTATCTTTTCGGCAAAGGAGGCTTGCAGGAGAGTTCCGGCGAGGGCGGCTGTCTCGACCAGGCCGGACTCTTCAAGCACATCACCCGATACAGCAAAATGGTGGAGAGAACCGACTATCTGCCCCAAGTACTGATCCAAGCCGCCAAGGCGCTGCTCCATCCCAATCCAGGACCGGTATTGCTGAGTATCCCGTTCAATGTCCAGAAGGAACAGGTCGATGAGAATCTGCTTGACGGACTCGCAATCAAACCCCAAACGATCCCTTCGCCCCATGACATCGGGATGTTGGATAGATTCTGTGAGCTCATTTTCGATGCCGGGCAACCGGTAATCGTAGCCGGATACGGCGCCATTCGTTCCGGCGCTCAATCGGTCATGACTGAACTCAGTAATCTGTTGCACATTCCCGTAGCCTCCAGCCTCAAAGGCAAAGGGGTTGTCAGCGAACAGTCCGAGTTGTCGCTCGGCAGCCTCGGTGTCACCTCAAACGGTATCGCTTATCAGTACATCGTAGAGAGATCCGACCTGTTGATCATACTCGGCGCCGGTTTCAACGAACGCACCAGCTATCTGTGGGATCAGTCCCTGTTGGGAGGCAGAAAGATCATCCAAGTCGATTGCGATCCTCATCAGTTGGAGAAGGTGTTCGAGGCCGAACTGGCAGTCTGCGGCGACATTAAACAGGTGATCTCTGCGCTACTGGAGAGGATTCGACATCGTCTTGACGAGGAGAACCATACACCTGCAGGAAACGGAAAAATCCCTCACCTTCCGTCAGCATCGAACGGTGACTATGCGTTGTTCAAGTCAGGTTTCTCCCTCGCCGAGACCTTGTTCGAAAAACTTGCCCTGTTTTTCCCGGAAAACACGCGGGTGTTCGATGACAACATCATATTTGCCCAGAACTTCTATCAGGTATCCAGCAACAACCACTACTACCCCAATAGCGGCATCTCCTCCCTGGGCCATGCCATTCCCGCGGCCATCGGCGCACAGTTCAACCAACAGATGCCAACCTTCGCCATCCTCGGCGATGGCGGCTTCCAGATGTGTTGCATGGAGATCATGACCGCGGTCAACTACGACAAACCGATCAATATCGTGTTGTTCAACAACGGAACCATGGGCCTGATACGCAAGAACCAGCACCAGCTCTATCAGCAGCGGTTCATCAACTGCGATTTCAACAATCCCGACTACAGCCATCTCGCCCGCTCCTTCGCTATCAACTATAAACAAGTGACAACCCTCGACGACCTGGATGAGCTGTTTGAGGAGTATGATCTAAAGCAGGCAATCAACCTCATCGATATCGCTATCGACAAGGATGCCTACCCGAATTACTCATCCAAGCGCTGATCCGACAAATGACTGCCCGCAGATCGGAAGCGCTCACCGAATTCTTCAATGAATATGAAGATCGCCGGGATATCCATCCGCTCACTGAACACTGGCGTCATATAGAAGCCGAACCGACAAACCGGAAACCGGACAAACCGCTACTCGAAATTTATCACCAGGCGGCCTCGTTTCTCGAAGATGAGATACAGAGGGCCGGATACCGGGACGACCTGCTCGAACGCCACCGGCAACTGTTTATTGAGATGGAGTCGCATATTCCCTGTGACGAAAGGGATAGTCGTTTTAAGTTCATCATCGTTATTCCAGTGGCTGACAGGCCGCAACACTTGGAAAACTGCCTCAGCAGCCTGCTCGAACTGTGCCGGCGATTCGGATACGGAGGCATCTCGAAACAGAAATACCACAAAATCACCGTACTGGTTGCAGACGACAGTAAGGATTCCGCCAATAGGGCGCGCAACAGAGAGATCCTTCGCCGCTTCGAACAACAGGGAGTGAGAACAGACTATTTCGGCCAGCCCGAGCAGATACGACAACTCGAGCGACTGAACCAGGCAGAGCGCAGCGCATTGAAACCTGTCATCGGCGACAATTCACCCAACGCCTTCCACCACAAGGGCGCTTCGATCACCCGCAATATCAGCTACCTAAGACTCAACCGGCTGGCAGGAGACGACGACCGCACGCTGATCTGGTTCATGGACAGCGATCAGGCATTCCAGGTCAACCCGGAAAGCCGTCCCGAGGGGGTCTATGCGATCAACTATTTTCATCGCCTTAACCGCCTCTTCTCGACCACCGACACCCTGGTAATGACCGGCAAGGTCGTCGGTGATCCACCGGTTTCACCGGCCGTGATGGCAGGCAACTTCCTGGAAGACCTAATCGGTTTCCTGACGGATCTGGCCAAACTCGATCGACGACAGGGTTGCCTGTTTCACAGCCGGGAGACAGCACAGACGGATGACGCCTCCTATCATGACATGGCCGACCTTTTTGGATTCCGGCCAAAAGCCGAAGCCTTTCATTACCATTGCACACTCCAGGGCGATCACGACCATGTTCGGTGTTTCACTGACTTCTCGGCAAAGCTGAACCGTTTTTTCGATGGCGAACACCCTACCCGCCAAACCTATTACACCCATCAGGCATTTGCATCCAGTATCAAGCCGGCCAGGACAGTTTACACCGGCAACTATGTTCTCAGGGGCGAGGCTCTGGAGTACTTTATTCCTTTCGCGACCTTGAAACTGCGCATGGCCGGCCCGGTGCTGGGACGCATCCTGAAATCCGAGTTGGGGCACCGGTTCGTCTCCGCCAACCTGCCGATGCTGCATAGACGCACCCTGGCTGAAACTGGCCAGTCGGAGTTCAGACCCGGTATCGACCGGGATAGCGAGCGAATCGATATGTCGGGGGAGTTCGAACGCCAATTCTTCGGTGACGTTATGCTGTTTACCGTTGAAGCGCTGACCGGACTCGGCTACCCACAGCAGCCGCTATCTGAAAAGCGCGTTCGTCAAACCCTGCGCAGGGTCGAATCCTCGATGCTGCAAAAGTACGACGACAAGCATCTGCAAATCGTGGCGAAACTGGTCAGGCTGAAACGCCTGATCGACGATCAGCGCAATTGGTGGCGACAGAGTCCTGACTGTCAGCATGCGCTATCGAATGTTCAGCGGTTCATTCGTAACATGGACTATAACTTTGGCGAAGCGTCGCCAGGCTATCGCATGATCGACTCAGCGCAGCACAGGGAAAAAAGGCGGCGTGAGATCCTTGAAGCTCTTCTGGCCCTCTCGCAAACCCGGACCGACTGGGTGGAAACCCTAACCAAAATGAAACACATCAAGTAATATCAAGCAGAATTTGTCCGCTAATGAACGCGAATTAATGAATGTATTCATCCTCAATGCTGGCAGATGCGGCTCGACAACCTTTATTCAGGCTTGCCGACAGATCACCAACTACTCGGCCTCACATGAATCCCGGACACAATACACCGGTGCAGAGCGGCTCGCTTATCCCGCCAACCATATCGAGGCGGACAACCGCTTGTGTTGGTTGCTCGGCCGCCTCGACCGTCGTTACGGCGACGACGCCTTCTATGTCCACCTATCGCGGGATCGGCAAGCATCGGTGGACAGCTTCGTCAAGCGAGCTCACTTCGGCATCATGAAGGCATACAGAGAGGGTATTCTGCTTGACGGACGCCAGCAGCAAGCGCAACAGATCGCATCCGATTACCTGGATACGGTGGAGTCGAATATTTCACTGTTCCTCAAAGACAAAACACATCGGATGGCCTTTAGATTAGAAAACGCCACCACCGACTTCGTCGATTTCTGGCAGCAAATAGGCGCAGAGGGCAATAGGGAAAAGGCACTTCGTGAGTGGCAAATCCGTTACAACGCCTCTAGCCGGAAGTTCCCCGCATGAAACCAGCACAATTTACTGATAACAAATAAGAATCATCCATAATCAAATTCCCTGTACCGGCAACAAACGGATTAGAATAGTAGGTCAGGTTGGCGCGGAGCGACTACCTGACTTGATGGCGATGTCACGTAGCTGCGCAACGTGACCTACTATTAACCCGGCGACCAAATAGTGTACTTTCAGCCGCAGTGTGCCTGCCTGCAGCAAGGCATCAAAACGCCGTTGTAGCCGCCCTACAGCAAGTTTTGATAACGCAGCCTGCAGGCAGGCACACTGCGGCCTGTCTATTAAATATCAATCTGTTAGGGGCTACAAGAATGCCCTTGCTCTTCGTTGTGACTCTTGACAAGGGAATCACCATTGCCCGCGAGCCACGCCTTGATCAAGGGTATTCTTGTAGCCCTGAAAGTACACTATTTGGTCGCCGATGAAATGGGCTCCTCCCACTCCACGAATCGGCGTCAATGCGCCATGATGGAGTTGTTACTAACCATCAAAGAAGCGGGAGAAGACCATGAATAAGATTAC